>JAPUFC010000044.1 GCA_027492275.1 Mesorhizobium sp.
CGCTGACCATCCGTATGATGAACGGCAGCGCGCAGACGACGAGAAGAATCCGCGTCGACTGGATCAGCGCGACGACTGCCGTGTCCGCGTCATGTTCGTCACTGAGCGCGGTCATTTCCGTTACGCCCGCGGGCATGCCCGAGAAGAAGGCCGTTTTGGTGTCGAGACCGACCACGGCGCGGAAATAGGCGACGCAAACCGCGCCTGCCACGGCAAGATTGAGCCAGAGGACGAGCACCGTGGGGTACCATTGTGTGACATGCGCCAGCAGCTCCCAGGTGAAGGTAGAGCCAAGCATGGTTCCGATGACTGTCGTCATCACGGGCCGGACTTTCCCCGAAAGACGGACCGGCATGCCGGCTACGGCAGCCGTGAGGCAGAAGACGATCGGCCCGAGCAGCCAGGGCAACGGTACATGCAGGTATCGGAAGACGAGGGCTCCAGCGAGGCCGATGACAAGTGTCAGCAGTATATGACCGTAAATGGCCCACTGAGGTTGCGCCGCCAGTCCGTTCGTCGGGACAAATGAATTTTTTGCAAAACGGAAGCGCCGCGCCATGGCTAAGCGGGCAGGGAGGCCAGCACGGATTCCGGCTTGCCCTCCAGTTCCTCGCGCGAGCGTATCATCTCCAGCAGCTTCTTGCGGCCCTTGGGCGGACCGATGATCACTGCGCCCACGAGGCGCCTGTCATGAAAGCAAAGTTTTCGATACTGCCGTCCATCTTCGCCGACGACGGTGATCGTCTCCGCGCCTGCGGCATCGCGCCCGACATCGCCCAGCACGGCGATCGTGGAGCCGAACATTGTCGTGGTGTAGGTCGCAACCTCTTGGAAAGGCTGGTTGCCGCCGGCCATGTTGTCGGCGGCTATCTTGCCCTGCGCCATCGCGCTGTCCCAGGTTCCCGTCTGCCGGTACCGGCGGGCGCCCTCGTCCTCGAACAACGCGATGTCGCCCGCTGCAAAAATGTCCGGTATTTTGGTTCGCAGGCGAGAGTTCGT
Source organism: Mesorhizobium sp. (assembly GCA_027492275.1). Taxonomy (GTDB): domain Bacteria; phylum Pseudomonadota; class Alphaproteobacteria; order Rhizobiales; family Rhizobiaceae; genus JAPUFC01. The sequence goes on from JAPUFC010000044.1 coordinate 1,000, forward strand.
CCGGATGCCTGGTTCGCCGACCAGCCCGGCGCTGATGGCTGCTTCGATATGGTAGTCGATGCCGATCCCCTGGGCGATCAAGTCGACCTCGAAGCGATGGCCGGTCATAGTGGAAACCCTGAAAACCTCGCCGACTTTTTCGACTGAGCGGATCTGGTCGGAATCAATCATATTGACCCCGGCCTGCTCGCCGAGATCCTTGCAGATCGCCCCTGCCTGCTGATCGAGGATGTTGGACAGGAACCACGGTCCCCGCATCAGCCACGTAACCTTGGCCTTGTTGCGAAAAGCGATGCCCTCGGCAAGTTCGTAGCCGATGAAGCCGCCGCCGACGACCAGCACGTTGCGGGCCTCGTCGCTGCGCGCGATAATGCGGCGTGCGTCGTCCACGGTTTGGAACGCCATGCTGCTTTCTGGAAGTTCCTCGATCTCCCACGGGCTGCGCTTCGGGCGTCCGCCAGTCGCGATCAGCAGCTTGTCGTACCGCGTTGAATGCCCGTCGCTCGTTTGCACAAACCGTTCACGCGCGTCGATGGCGGTTGCCGTCAGACCCGGCCTGAAATCGATGTCATATTCGGCATAGGTTTTCATGCTGCGCATGAAAACCTTGTCCTCGGCAATCTGTCCGCGGACATAGCGGGGAAGAGCTACCCTGCTGTAGTGGGGATGACGTTCTGCAGAGATGAGGACGATCTTGCTTTCCGCCTTCAGGGCGCGAATTCGTTCAGCTGCGGTCTGCCCGGCGGCGCCGTTTCCCAAGACAACGAAAGTTTCGGTCATGCTCCGCCATTTTATTCATATTGATGAATTAAAATCGGATATTGGAATAAAATATGACCGTCAAGGGCAAACGCAAATTGACGTGAACGAGGTGGGACTTCGGGCTGAATCCAGCGTGCGGAACTGATTGCCGCTGAGAGTCCGCCGACCAGCGGATGGCACCTATGGGCGGCCAAAAAAATGGCGTCCGGCGGATTTTGAGTGGAGAAAACTTATGAAATCCGGTGCGGACAACGTCGAAACCCGACGCTATTCATGGAAGAATTAGCCCAATGATGGTTTTCGTCCCGCTTGCGCGACAGGACGACCGGATCTCGAAGTTCGCCTTCGCGCGGCTGATACAGAAGGCAACCACCGTCGCCGCGAGAACTTTCCTCGACGAACTGGTCGAAGCCGTCCCCTACAAGTCCACACCGACAACGGCATCCAGTTAGCCGACCTCCCCAAAAACTGGGACACGCCTCCACCGCGCGCTGGCGCGGCCATCCCTTCGACCGGGCCTGCTGGGGACACGCCATAGAGCACCGCCTCATCAAACCTAACCACCCCTGGACCCAACGGTCAGATCGAACGGATGAGCAGAATATTAAAGGAGGTAACCGTTCAGCGATATCACGACGAAACTCACCGCCAACTCGAAGAACATCTCACCGCGTTCCTCGACGGCCACAACTTCGCAAGGCAGCTCAAGACCTTGCGCGGTCTTACACCATACGAAGCTATCTGTACGGCATGAGCCAACCAGCCAGACCGCTTTCGGATCCCGTCCATTTGACCTCGGGACCAGACAACTAGTCATTTTCCCTCAAGGCGATCAGCCGAGTAACCCACCCGAAGATGATGCCGCCGTCCACCGCGAGTTCGGTTCCGGTGATGAAGGATGCATCCTTGCCCAGAAGGAACTTCACCGCATTCGCGGTTTCCTCAAGCTTGCCGTAGCGACCGAGCGGTGTCGCCAGGCGCCACGACTCCCGTTTCGGATTGCCGGCATTGATGTCGGTCGCCATGACGCCGGGACAAACGGCATTGACCCTGATCTTCCGGTCCACGAACTCAAGGGCTGCCGTTCGTGTCAGCCCCAGTATCGCGGCTTTCGACGCTGCATATGCCGGGTCGATGTGGGCAGTGAAGGCAGCCATCGACGAGATGTTCACGATCGCGCCTCCGCCCGAATCTCCGCTCAGGGGAGCCGCGGCCTGCATGCCGAGGAAGGTTCCGGTAATATTGACATCGAGAACACGCTGCCAGCTTTCCGGCGGTGTCTCCACGATCCCGGTCCGGTTGACGATGCCGGCATTGTTGACCAGGTTGGTCAGATATCCTTCACGCTTCTTGCAGTCCGCCACCACCTGCGCCCAATCATGTGGCGACGTCACGTCGAGCTGGCAATATCGCGCGTCGCCGGAGCCCTTTACGCCAATTTGATGAGCTGCATAGCCGTCGAGAGCTTCACGGTCTGGATGTCCATCTATTTCTTCATAATGATTGTTCTCGGTGGCATGCGGTCCGTCAATGAAGCGGTGGTCGGCGCGGGCATCATTGTGATACTGCCCGAATTGCCGCGTGATCTGAAAGAATCCGCGGATGCAGTGATGGGAATACTTCCGATGCTCATCATCGTTTTCTTTCCATACGGGGTTCTTTCGATAGGCGAGCGTATCCGATCCAGCCATCCGTATTCGAAATGGCGCGGGAAGAGCGCTCGGGTCCGTCCGGTCGGGGAGGTGGATGATGGAAAACAGACCGGCGGTGGAGGTGCGGAACGTCTCGATCAGGTTTGGCGGCGTTCAGGCCCTGCAGGCGGTCAGCTTCGGCATCGAGCGGGGGAGCACGTTCGGCATCATCGGTCCCAACGGGGCCGGCAAGACGACGCTGTTCAATTGCATAACCGGCTTTCTGCTCCCCGATCGGGGAGGGGACATACTTCTCAACGGGGAGCTTATCCTTGACAAGACCGTCAATCAGATAGCCGGCATGGGAGTTGCCAGGACATTCCAGAATCTCGCTGGACGAAGGGCGGACGGCGCGCGAAAACATCCTCGCCGGCATGCAGCTCGCACTCGACTACAATCCGCTTCGCGCTTTCTTTCCCAATGGTCGCATACGGGAGAAGGAGGGCAGGGCGACGGAAAAGATCGATCGGATCGCTTCCGACCTCGGCTTGTCGCAGGCTGTTCTGGATTCGAAGGTTTCGGCGCTGTCGCTCGGTCTGCAAAAGAAGATCGAGATGGTTCGTGCCCTGGTGTGCAGCCTCAATCTCCTGTTTCTCGACGAACCAGCCGGCGGGCCGAACGACATGGAAAGTCGCGAGCTGCAGAAGGGATTGATGCAGATCGCGAAATCCAACCCCCAACTGACGATCGTCTTGATCGACCACGACATGAACTTCGTGATGCCGCTCTGTCACAGGATAGCCGTTCTGAATTTCGGGCAGCTTGTCGCGGTGGAGGATCCGCGAGGCGTCTTCCGCAACCCTGCTGTTGTTGCCTGTTATCTTGGCGAAGACGATGCAGCTTGAAGTCAGGAACATCAGCGTCCACTACGGGCGCATGCAGGCGATCGCCAACATCTCGTTGAGCGTGTCGCCGGGACAGTTCGTGGCGATCTTGGGGGCGAACGGCGCGGGCAAAACGACCTTGCTGCGGGCCGTGTCGGGATTGGTCCGCCCGTCGTCCGGCATCCATCGAGCTGGATGGCCAGCCGATCGCCAGGCTCGCGCCGCATGAGATCGCCCGGCGCGGCATGGCGCATGTTCCCGAAGCCGGGGCATGCTGCCAAGCCTGACGGTCGCCGAGAACCTGAGGCTGGGTGCCGCATACCGGTCGGACAAGACCGATCTGTCCCGCGACTACGAGCGGGTTTTCGAGTATTTTCCTGTGCTGAAGGGCAAGATGTCGCAGAGGGCGTCCCTCCTTTCAGGCAGGGAGCAGCAGATGCTGTCCCTGTCGCGAGCGCTTCTGGCGGCGCCGCGTCTGCTGATGGTCGACGAGATGTCCCTCGGTCTGGCCTCGCAGCTGACGCGGCAACTGCTGGATGTCGTGGCCGATCTGCCTCGCAGCGGGACAGGCGTTCTTTGTGTCGAGCAGAACACCAAGCTGGTCCTGAAGAAAGCCGACTACGCCTATGTGCTGGAAACCGGCCGGGTGAGCCACAAAGGCACCGGGTCGAGCCTGAGTTCCGACGAGAGCATCGTCCACTCGTACCTCGGACAGGAATAGTTTTGGGACAGGAGCAGTCCGGGTTGGGAGCGGCGGCAGATTGTCGGCTCGTATGAGGAAGCCGGCGCCAGGGTCCTGGGGCCGGGCATGCAGCGGCTGACGCGCGGCGGCGTGCCGGACGTTCGGGAACCAAGATCGCGCCGGTGTGTTGCCGTCGGAAGCATCTTTCCAGAAGGTGCGGGCAAAGCTATCTGTGGGCATCCGAATCTGACGGGACTCCATGAGCAAGGACCGTTCGTCCTCCCCCGACTCGCCGTTCGTCCGCCGTTTCAGGCGAACCTCCGATCGCCTGAACGATCTCAAGGCGCGGTTGCAGGACCGGCTGCTGACGATCCACCGGAGCGATCACCTCGTGGTGGCCCAGCGCGGCCGGCCGGCGGAGCAGCACGAGCTGGTGGTCGCCTCCTACAACATCCACAAATGCGTCGGCATGGACCGGCGCTTCGATCCGATGCGGATCATCCATGTGATCGCCGAAATGGACGCCGACGTGGTGGCGATCCAGGAGGCCGACGAGCGCTTCGGCCGCCGCCGGGGCCTGCTCGACCTGCCCGCGCTGGAGAAGCACACGGGCCTGCGGCTCCTGCAGGCGTCGCTGGCCGAGCAGGGCCATGGCTGGCACGGCAACGCATTGCTGCTGCGCAAGGGGCGCGCGCGGACCGTTCGCCGCCTTGCCTTGCCGGGCGCGGAGCCGCGGGGGGCGTTGGTCGCAGACCTCGAATTGCCGTCGGGCGAATTGCGCCTCGTGGCCGCGCATCTCGGCCTGTTGCGGCAGAGCCGCCGCTGGCAGCTGCGAACCATCATGGACGCGATCGAGGAGGGGCCGCGCATGCCGACCCTCCTGGTCGGCGATCTCAACGAATGGCGGCCCGGACGGCGTTCGTCGCTGCACGCGCTGCAGCCCATGTTCGGCAGGCTGCCGGGCGGGCTGCTCAGTTTCCCGTCCTATTTCCCGGTCATGGCGCTCGACCGGGCGATCGGCTCGCCCGGGCTGCTGACGTCGCTCGAGGTGCACGACACGCCGCTGGCGCAGATCGCGTCCGATCACCTGCCCATCAAGGCGCATATCGATATCGAAGCCGCGGGACGCAGCCTGAGCGGCGCCGCCGCCTGACGAATATAAACCGATTCGTATTGCGCTTTTGCGCGACAGCGGCGATTCTGGAGCCAGTCAGGAGACAGGGCATGGCCGAGACATTCGTGATCGCGCAGGGCGGAGGCCCCACCACTGTGATCAACCAGACGCTGGTGGGAGCGGCGATCGAGATTCGCCGCCTCTACCCGGCCGCGCGGGTGCTCGGCGCGCGGCATGGCGTGCGCGGCGTGCGCGACGGCGATTTCGTCATCTTGTCCGACATGGACGAGCAGCGCTTGCGCCGCGTCGCGGGCATCCCGGGAGCGGCACTCGGCTCGACGCGGGACAAGCCCGACGGGGCCTATTGCGAGCAGGTGCTGGCGGGGCTGAAGCGGGCCGGCGCGGACGCCTTCATCTATATCGGCGGCAACGACACGGCCGGCACGCAGGACATCCTGCACCAGGCGGCCGGCGGGTCGATCGCGATGGTCCACGCGCCGAAGACCATCGACAACGATCTGGTCGAGAACGATCATACGCCGGGCTTCATATCGGCGGCGGAGTATGTGGCGGGTACCTTCGCCGGGGTGGACCTCGATTTCCGCTCGCTGCCAGGCATCTATGTCGGCATCGTCATGGGGCGCCATGCGGGCTTCCTCACGGCCGCCTCGGCCGCCTGGCGCATCGATGCCGACACCGGGCCGCATCTGATCTACGTGCCGGAACGGGCGTTTTCCATCGACCGCTTCGTGGACGACATGCGGCGCACGCTCGACCGTCACCGGCGCTGCGTCGTCGCCGTCTCCGAAGGCGTCGCGGAGGAGGATGGGCGCTCGCTGGTGGAGCACCTCGTGCCGCCCGACCGGCTGGAGCGCGACGCTCATGGCAACGTCAAGCTCGCGGGCGGCGATCTCGGCCAGGCCTTCGAGCGCGCCCTGCACGAGCGGCTGCCGGGCAAGCGGGCGCGTGTCGACGCCTTGGGCTACATGCCGCGCAGCCACGTCGCCTCCATCAGCCCTGTCGACCGGCAGGAAGCCTGGTCGGCGGGCGTCAAGGCGGTGGAAACGGCGGAGCAGGGCAGCGCCTCGGTGGCGCTGCAGTTCGAGGGCGGCAAAACCGTCTTCCGGGCCGTGCCGCTGGCGGCGGTGGCGGGCAAGACGCGGCACATGCCGGCGGACTTTCTGGACGCGGCGGGAACCGACCTTTCGCCAGCCGGCATGGCCTATTTCGAGCGGCTCGTGCCGCGCAAATACGATCTGGTGCTGCCGTTCGTCTGAGCGGCGCGGCTGTCGCTTCGCCATGCTTCGGCCATGCGTGGACGATACTGCGCCCCGACCGCCGGAATGGAACGCCCTTGAACAGACGCCTCTTCCTCCACGCCACGGCGCTGCTGGCCGTGCTGCCGCTCGCCGCCTGCCAGGGCGTTCTTTCGCCCCATGACGCCCGGACGAAAGGCGAATCCGTTTCCGGCGCCGCCTATCTGTCACGGATCCGCTCCGAGCATGGATTGCCGGCTCTGGCGGCCGATTCCGGGCTCGAGACGGCGGCGGCGCAGCAGGCGGGCTACATGGCCGGCGCGGGCAGGATGAGCCACACAACGGGCTGGCGGCGGGATTTCGCCACGCGCATGGATCGTAACCGAATCGCCGGGCCGGCGGCGGAAAACGTCGCCCATGGGCGCATGGACCTCGACCGGCTGTTCGACATGTGGATGAATTCGGCCGGGCACCGGCGCAACATGCTCGACCCGCGCTTCGGAAAGTTCGGACTGGCCTCGGCGACCGCCGCCGACGGAGACCGCTACTGGGCGCTGGTGCTGGCGAAGTAGGTCACGAGACGACGATCGGCGATTTCCCGGACACGCGGCTGTAGAGGTCGATCACGTCCTGATTGATCATGCGCACGCAGCCGGACGACATGGCCTGGCCGATGGTCCACCATTCCGGCGAGCCATGCACGCGATAGCCGGTGTCCTGGTTGTCCTTGTAGATGTAGAGCGCCCGCGCGCCGAGCGGGTTGTCCAGGCCGCCGGGCTGTCCGCCGGCATATTTCACCAGCTCCGGCTTGCGGGCGATCATTTCCCTCGGCGGCGTCCAGGTCGGCCATTTCCTGCCGTACTGGATGTTGGCGCGGCCGGACCACAGGAACCCGTCGCGGCCGATCCCGACCCCGTAGCGGATCGCCTCGCCGCCCGGCTGGACCAGATAGAGGAACCGTTCCTGCAGGCGCACGACGATGGTGCCCGGCGCCTCGCCGGTGGGGTCGACCACGATCTGGCGCCGCCATCTGGGCTCCAGTTTCTGATAGGGGATTTCGGGCAGCACGAAACCCTCGTCGGTGAAGGACGCATACATCACGTCGGGGCTGGTGACGGCCTTGTCGACGCTGATGCGCGGGCGCACCGTGCCCGTGCTGATATTGTCCAGTTCGAGCGGCTCGAAATCGAAGCTGCGCGAACAGCCGGCGGCCAGCGAGACCGCGCCGAGCCCCAGAAGGGCGCGGCGCGACAGGGAGCGAGGAAAGGCGGAGACTGATTTGGACGCGGACACGAGACACCTGAGATCGCGACCGGCGGATTGCCGTTGTCTGCAATTTTCAACAATCATGGTTGAAGAAGGGTGAACGACTCAAATTATTGATTTTGTTTCTTTTCTTTCGAAAAGGCGGATTGTCGCGGTCGGAAATCGTGGCTTCCCGGCCACGGCCGGCGGCGCGGAAGGCGGCGGCACACAAACACCTTTCGGCGGCCACAATCTTTGCACGAGCGCTGCCTATCTGGGCTGTCATCGGATGCGACACGGCCAACTGGAGAGGGATCATGCGGTCGACCTGGAAGACGGATCTGGCGCTGTTTTCGGCGGCCATCATCGCCACGGCGATGGTGCTGGGCGCCAATGTGAGCTTCGCCGAAGTGATGAACACGGTGCTGCGCGCCCATTGAACCTTCGCGGCCCTTGTGCGCGCAAACAATCCAGCAGGCATGCCATGATCCATCACCAGTTGCATCTCGTCCGGCCCGACCGCGTTCAGCGGGCCCTGCCGCGCCGTCTTCTGGCCGGCGAGTTTTTTGCGCCCTGCCGGCGCTCGGAGCCGGTGACCATGGGGCCGACGCGCCGGCCGCTCGATCGCTGAGCCGCAGCCGGCGCCAGCCCCCTTTACAAACGGCGCGACGAAGCGATTGATGTCGCCTCGTCAGGAGCCCGTCGCCGATGTCATTCGAAAGCTGGTTAGCCTTTGCCGCCGCCTCGACGGTGCTGCTGGTCATACCCGGACCGACGATCCTGCTCGTCGTATCCTACGCGCTGGGGCAGGGCTGGCGCACGGCGCTGCCCATGGCCGCCGGCGTCGCGCTCGGCGACTTCACGGCGATGACGCTGTCCATGCTGGGCATCGGCGCGCTGCTCGCCACCTCGGCCACGATTTTTACCGTGCTCAAATGGATCGGCGCAGCCTATCTCGTCTATCTCGGCATCAAGCTCTTCCGGGCCGGGGGGACGCTCGAAGCGCCTCCGCGCACCGAGCGCAGCACCGCCGTGACGATGGTGGCGCATGCCTGGCTGGTGACGGCGCTGAATCCGAAGAGCATCACCTTCTTCGTGGCCTTTCTGCCGCAGTTCATCGACCGCCACGGCGATTTCTGGACGCAGATGGCGATCTTCGAGGCGACCTTCCTGGCGCTGGCCTTCCTCAACGCCTTCGGCTACGCGCTGGCGGCGGCGCGGGCGCGCGCGCTGGTGGGCAGTCCGCGCGCGATCCGCGCCTTCAACCGCACCGGCGGCACGCTGCTGGTGGGCGCCGGCGTGGCGAGCGTCGCCATCCGGACCAACGGCTGAGGACGGCGCATGTATCTCGGCATCGACATCGGCACCTCCAGCATCAAGGCCCTGCTGATCGACGGCGATCAGGCGGTGCGCGGCTCGGTGTCGGCGCCGCTTTCCGTATCGCGGCCGCGGCACGGATGGTCGGAGCAGGACCCCGCCGACTGGATCGCCGCCGCCGGTCAGGCGCTGGACGCGCTGAAGCGCGACCATGCGGCCGCCCTGTCGGCGGTGCGCGGCATCGGCCTGTCCGGCCAGATGCACGGTGCGACGCTGCTCGGCGATCGCGACGAGGTGCTGCGGCCGTGCATCCTGTGGAACGACACGCGCGCGCATGAGGAGGCGGCGGCGCTGGACGCCGATCCCCGCTTCCGCCAGGTGACCGGCAACATCGTCTTCCCAGGCTTCACCGCGCCCAAGCTCCTCTGGGTGAAGAGGCACGAGCCTTCGGTGTTTTCGGCGGTGCGCCGGGTGCTCCTGCCCAAGGATTTCCTGCGCCTGTGGCTGACCGGCGAGCATGCCTCGGACATGTCCGACGCATCGGGCACCTCCTGGCTGGACGTTTCCGCGCGGCGCTGGTCTGCCGAGCTGCTCGCCGCGACCGACCTGTCCGAGCGGCAGATGCCCAGGCTGGTGGAAGGCACCGAGCCCTCCGGCGTGCTGCGCGCCGATCTCGCGGCGCGCTGGGGGCTGGGCTCCGGCGTCGTGGTGGCCGGCGGGGCGGGCGACAACGCCGCCACCGCCTGCGGGCTCGGCGTGACGCGGCCCGGTGATGCCTTCGTGTCGCTCGGCACGTCGGGCGTGCTGTTCGCGGCCAACGCCTCCTACATGCCGAACCCGCAAAGCGCGGTGCATACGTTCTGCCACGCCATGCCCGACGCGTGGCACCAGATGGGCGTCATCCTGTCGGCCACCGATTCGCTCAACTGGCTGTCGGGCATCTCGGGCAAGAGCGCGCACGAGCTCGACGCGCTGGTCGGCGGGCGGCTGAAAGCCCCGTCGGGCGTGACCTTCCTGCCCTATATCTCCGGCGAGCGCACACCGCACAACGATGCCGACATACGCGGGGTGTTTGCCGGCCTGTCGCGGGAGACGGAGCTGGCCGGCCTGGCGCAGGGGGTGATGGAGGGCGTCGCGTTCGCGTTCCGCGATTGCCTCGAGGCCTTGAAGGCCGCCGGCACGCAGCCGACGCGCGCGCTCGCGGCCGGCGGCGGCTCGCGGTCGCGCTACTGGCTGGAAGCCATCGCCACGGCCTTGGAGATTCCCGTCGACGTTCCGGCCGAGGGCGATTTCGGCGCAGCGTTCGGCGCGGCCCGCCTGGGGCTGATCGCGTCGGAGAAGGTCGATCCGCCGGCCGTCTGCGCGCCGCCCGCCGTCGCCGAGACGATCGATCCGGACCGCGCGCTGGAAGCGGCCTATGCCGATGCCTACCGGCGATACCGCGCGCTCTATCCCGCCGTCAAAGGCGTAGCCTGACGATTCCCGAAAACCCGGGCCACGCTTTCCAAAACCCGGGCGGATCGCGAAAAACCGATTTTCGCAGACGTCTTATTCCCGACATGCGGGTGCCTTCGGCCTGTCATGGAACGGGAGTATGGTTGCGGGCATGAACAATCCATCCGGCGAGGACTTTCCCATGTCCGACCGACAGGCCCAGCATCCGGCGGCGGGTTCCATCGTGGACCGCCTGTTCGACATGCCCGTCGAAGAGACCGAGATTCCGGAATGGGATGCGGCCGTCTCGCGGCGGCTCGAACGCAGCATCGCCGACATGATGCGCGCCGCGCTTCGTGACGCTCCCGAAAAGCGCACGGCGTAGAGCGTCAGCCGAGCGGGATGTCGTTGCCGCCCTTGCCCGCCTGGTATCGCGCCGACAGGTCGTCGTAGCGCGCGGCGATGTCCGCCATGCGCAGCTCCAGCGGATCGCGTTCGGCCGGCGGCAGCGCGCGCACCAGCCGGCGCAGCGGATTGCTCTTCCAGTAGGCGTTCTCGGCCCGGTAGCCGCCGGGATCGAGGCGAAAGACCTCCTTCAGGATCTTCAGGTCGTGCGGGATGGCGAAGCTGTCGCGCGAATCCTCGTGGCTGAAGAGGTAGTAGAAATTGTCGAAGCCGGTCCAGGTGATCGCCGACAGGCAGAGCGAGCACGGCTCGTGGGTGGCCAGGAAGACGCAGTCCTTCGTGTCCGGTCGGTCGGCCTTCGGCATCTCGTAGAACCGCTTCAGGCAATGCACCTCGCCGTGCCAGAGCGGGTTCTCGATCTCGTTGTTGGTCTCGGCCACGACAAGCGAGAGATCGTCCTTGCGCAGGATGGCGGCGCCGAACAGCTTGTTGCCGGCGGCGGTGCCCGCTTCCGTCTTCGGCAGGATATCGCGCTCGATAACGTCGAACAGCCGGTGGATCAGCGCGGCGCCGGCCATCTCAGATCGGCTCCGGCAGGCGGATGTCGTAGGCGTGCGAGAAATGGAACTCCTCCACGTTGGAGCCGTCGCCGCCGCGATCGACCACCACGAAATCCTGCGGCTCGCCGATGGGGGTCAAGACGGCGTGCCATGTGTTGCGACGGTAGTTCACCCCTTGTCCCGGCGCGGTGAGGAAAGCTTGCGGCTCGCCGGGGCCTTCGGGCGTGTCCGGGCAGACGATCACCACGAACGGGCGCGGCGCCAGCGGTATGAAGGCCTGGCTGCCCAGCGGGTGGCGCTCCACCATGGCGAGCCTCAGCGGGAAATCATAGGGCGTGCCGCGGAAGATGCTGACCAGCACGCGCGCGTTCGGCCCCTCGGCCTCCACCCGCGCGAGGTCGTGGTAGCGCATGCATTTTCCGCCGTTGATCGGGAAGTGGTCGGCACCGTCGGTCCCGATCACGTCGCCGAAGGCAGCGAAAGAGGGGGCCGTCAGAGAGGTTGCCGTGATCGTCCTCGTCATCGCGCCCCCTCCGTCCCTTCGGGCCACCTCCCCCGTGAACGGGGGAGGATATGGCGTCGCGGCCGGCATCTCCTCCACTGCGAAGCGGGGGAGCTGGCGCGAAGCGACGGAGGGGGCGTCACGAGCTCAACCCCACACTCCGCCGAGCTTCGCATGGCGGTTCACGTCCTTGTAGAGCAGATAGCGGAACGTTGCCGGCCCGCCGGCATAGCAGGCCTGCGGGCAGAAGGCGCGCAGCCACATGAAATCGCCGGCCTCGACCTCCACCCAGTCCTGGTTCAGCCGGTAGACCGCCTTGCCCTCCAGCACGTAGAGCCCATGCTCCATCACATGTGTCTCGGCGAAGGGAATGACCGCGCCGGGCTCCAGCGTGACGATGGTGACATGCATGTCGTGGCGCATGTCGTCGGGATCGACGAAGCGCGTCGTCGCCCAGCGTCCGGCCGTCCCCGGCATGGAAAGCGGCGTCACGTCCTGCTCGTTGCGGAACAGCGGCGGCGGCACGTCGATGCCCTCGACGCGCTCGTAGCGTTTCCTGATCCAGTGGAAGCGCGCCGGTTCCGCGCCGCCGTTGCGCAACGTCCAGCCGCTCGACGGCGGCAGGTAGGCGTAGCCGCCCGGCTGCAGGCGGTGGCTTTCGCCGCCGACCGAGACCGTTGCCTCGCCCTCCATCAGGAACAGCACGCCTTCGGCTTCGGCGTCGGGCTCCGGCCTGTCCGACCCGCCGCCCGGCTGCACTTCCATGATGTATTGCGAAAAGGTCTCGGCGAAGCCGGACAGGGGCCGGGCGATGATCCAGGCTCTTGTCTTCTCCCAGAAGGGCAGCGCGCTGGTGACGATGTCGCGCATGACGCCCTTCGGGATGACCGCATAGGCCTCGGTGAAGACGGCGCGGCCGGTCAGCAGGTCGCTCTGGGGTGGATGGCCGCCATGCGGCGCCTGATAGTGCGGCATCGTCGTTCCCTACGAGGGCAGCATGTCCGTCAGCCGCAGCAGCGCGATGCGCTCGACCTGGCGGCAGGCGGTGTCGAATTCGGTGGTGCTGTCGTTGCCGATGCGCGCCTCGAAGGCCGACAGGATCTCGGCCTTGCTCCGCCCCTTCACCGCGATGATGAAGGGGAAGCCGAATTTTTCCACATAGGCGTCGTTGAGCCGCGAGAAGGTCTCGCGCTCGGCGTCGGTCAGGGCGTCCAGCCCGGCCGATGCCTGCTCGCGCGCCGAATCCGGCGTCAGCCGCCGGGCGGCGGCCAGCTTTCCGGCCAGGTCGGGATGGGCGTTGAGCACGCCGAGCCGCTCGTCTTGCGAGGCCGAACGGAAGACGCGCGCCAGCGCGTTGTGCAGCCCGCCGGCGCTGTCGTGGGCGGGGCCCAGCTCCAGCGCGAAGGCGCGCTCGGCGATCCAGGGCGAATGCTCGAAGACGCCGCCGAATCTTTCCACGAATTCCTGCCGCCCCATCCGCGACGGGCGCAGCGCCGGCGCGCGATAGGGGTGCCGCTCGCGCCAGTGGTTGGCGATGTCGATGCGGCGCGGCGTCCAGGCACGGTCGTGCGATCGCACGTAGTCGACGAAGCGGCGCAGGGCCTCGACGCGGCCGGGCCGGCCGACGAGCCGGCAATGCAGGCCGACGCTCATCATCTTGGGCGCGCCCGCCTCGCCCTCGCGATAGAGGGCGTCGAAGCTGTCCTTCAGATAGGTGAAGAACTGGTCGCCCGAACTGAACCCCTGCGGGGTGGCGAAGCGCATGTCGTTGGCGTCGAGCGTATAGGGGACGATCAGTTGCGGCGCGATCGGACCGCCGTGACCGTCATGGTCGAGCCAGTAGGGCAGGTCGTCGTCATAGGTGTCGGAGATGTAGGCGAAGCCGTGTTCGGCGGCGAGACGCACGGTGTTCACCGAGGTGCGGCCCGTGTACCATCCCTGCGGGCGCTGGCCGGTGACTTCCTCATGCAGGCGGATGGCCTCGATCATGTCGGCGCGCTCGGCCTCCATGCCGTGCTCGCGATAGTCGATCCATCTCAGCCCGTGCGAGGCGATCTCCCAGCCTGCCTCCTGCATGGCGGCGAGCTGGTCGGGCGAGCGGGCCAGCGCGGTCGCCACGCCGTAGCAGGTCGGCGCGATGCCGGCTTCGCGAAACAGCCGAAGCAGCCGCCAGAAGCCGGCGCGCGCGCCATATTCATAGATGGATTCCATGTTCCAGTGGCGCAGGCCCGCCCAGGGCTGCGCGCCGACGATCTCGGACAGGAAGGCTTCGGACGCGGCGTCGCCATGCAGCACGCAGTTCTCGCCGCCTTCCTCGTAGTTGACGACGAACTGCACCGCGACGAACGCGCCGCCGGGCCATTTCGGGTCGGGCGGATTGGCGCCGTAGCCGCGCATGTCTCGAACGTATCGCATCGACGGAAAAGTCCTCCATGGCCAGGATAGACAAAGGGCAGGCAAAGATTGCCTCGAAAATTTTTGAAAGTCTTTTGGCCGGCGCCGGCTTCTTTGGGCCCTTATGCGTCGCCTTGAATTGGCGCACAATTCGTTCACACTGGACGCAAGCACCCACGCTGCGGGCAAGAGGATGTCTATGGCGAAGGCAGAGCGGATGGAACCGGGGGAGGCGAAGGCGGAAGGCGGGCGGCTGACCACGCATGTGCTCGACACGGCGCTTGGCAGGCCCGCGGCCGGGCTCCGGATCGCGCTCTATTCGGTGAAGGGGAATTCGCATCGCAAGATCAAGGACGTCGTCACCAATGCCGACGGACGGTGCGACGCGCCGCTGCTGGAGGGCAGGGATTTCCGGGCCGGGCAGTACGAGCTCGTCTTCTTCGCCGGCGACTATCTGCGCGCCGGCGCTGCCGCCTTGCCGGAACCGCTGTTCCTCGACCAGATCCCGATCCGCTTCGGCATGGCGGAGGCGGCGCACTATCATGTGCCGCTGCTGATCTCGCCCTTCGGCTATTCGACCTATCGGGGGAGCTGAGATGGGGTCGCGGACGGTCCGTCACGAAATCCGCTTCATCCTCAATGGCGAGTATGTCGCGCTGGCGGATGTGCGGCCCGACGAGACGCTGCTGGATTTCCTGCGCCTGCGCCGCTCGCTGCGCGGCACGAAGGAAGGCTGCGCGGAGGGCGATTGCGGGGCCTGCACGGTGCTGGTGGGGCGGCTGCATGGCGGCCGGCTGGTCTATGAGAGCGTCAACGCCTGCATCCGCTTCCTCGGCTCGCTCGATGCGACCCATGTCGTGACGGTGGAGCATCTGAAGGGCGCGGACGGCCGGCTGCATCCCGTGCAGCAGGCGATGGTCGATTTCCATGGCTCGCAATGCGGCTTCTGCACGCCGGGCTTCGTCATGTCGCTCTACGCGCTGTGGATGCGCGCGCCCGAGCCGTCCGACGCCGAAATCGAGACGGCGCTGCAGGGCAATCTCTGCCGCTGCACCGGCTACGAGGCCATCCTGCGCGCGGCCAGGGCGATCTCGTCCTATGGCAAGGCAGGCAGGGATGTGCTGAGCGTCGAACGGCAGGCGGTGACGGCCCGGCTCCAGGCCCTGAAGGACGGCGCGCGGGTGGAGATCGGCATAGGCGCCGGGCGGCTGGTCGTGCCGGCGGATGTGGACGATCTCGCCGCCCTGCTGGAGGCCGAGCCGAAGGCCACGGTCGTCGCCGGCTCGACCGATGTCGGGCTGTGGGTGACGAAGCACATGCGCGCCATCGCGCCAGCCGTGTTCATCGGCGGGCTGGACGGGCTGAAAGGCGTATCCGAGCGCGACGGCGTGCTGAGCATCGGCGCGGGCGTCACCTATTCGGAAGCGTCCTCGCTGCTGGCGGAAAAGATTCCGGCGCTGGGGCCGCTGGTCGCGCGCATCGGCGGCGAGCAGGTGCGCAACATGGGCACGATCGGCGGCAACATCGCCAACGGCTCGCCCATCGGCGACACGCCGCCGCCGCTGATCGCGCTGGGAGCACGGCTCACGCTGCGCAAGGGGACGGCGCGGCGCACCATCCCGCTGGAAGCGTTCTTCATCGCCTACGGCAAGCAGGATCGCCGGCCTGGCGAGTTCGTGGAAGCCGTGCATGTGCCGCTGCCGGTTGCGGACGAGATCTTCGCCGTGCACAAGGTGACCAAGCGGCGCGACGAGGACATCACCGCGACGCTCGGCGCGTTCCTGCTGAAGCTGTCCGGCGACGGCACGGTCGAAAAGATCCGCATCGCCTATGGCGGCATGGCGGCGACGCCGAAGCGCGCGCATGCCGTCGAGGCGGCGCTGCTCGGCAAGGCCTGGACCGAGGCGGCCGTGAGGGAGGCGATGGACGCCTATCCGCAGGACTATTCGCCGCTGACCGACATGCGCGCGACGGCGCAATACCGCGCGCTGGCGGCGCGCAACCTCCTGATGCGGTTCTGGCTGGAGACGACGGGAACGAAAGCCCCGATCACCGTGAAACAGCACGAGGCGGCGTGATGGATGTCGTGGCAGCGCCCCCTCCGGCCCTGCGGGCCACCTCCCCCGCTTCGCAGGGGAGATGCCGGCCGCGACCGGTAATCCTCCCCCGTTTACGGGGGAGGTGGCCCGAAGGGCCGGAGGGGGCGCAAGCGCCGACCTGTGAAAGGCTCGCCCCATGACCTCCCACGCGCCCAACCTCGCCGCGAAGACAATCGCCGGAGGCGTGTCGACCGGGCAGCGGCACGATTCGGCGCACAAGCATGTCGCGGGCGAGGCGGTCTATATCGACGATATGCCGGAGCCGGCGGGCACGCTGCACGGCTGCCTCGGCCTGTCGGCCAGCGCGCATGCCGAGATCGTGTCCATGGACCTGACGGCGGTGCGGGCCGCGCCCGGCGTGGTCGAGGTGCTGACCGCCCAGGACATTCCCGGCGAGAACGACATCTCGCCGACCGGCCGCCATGACGAACCGGTGCTGGCGGACGGTCTGGTCCAGTTCCACGGCCAGCCGGTGTTCTGCGTCATCGCCGAGACGCGCGAGCAGGCGCGCCGCGCCTGCAGGCTGGCGAAGATCGAGTATTGCGAGAAGCCGTTCGTGACCGATATCGGCGAGCTCGATCCGCTGTCCCACAAACTGGTCACGCCGCCGCTGACGCTGAAACGCGGCGACGCGCGCGCGGCCATCGACGCCGCGCCGCGCCGCGTCAAAGGCCGGATGCGGGTCGGCGGGCAGGACCATTTCTATCTCGAAGGGCAGATCGCCCTCGCCGTTCCGGGCGAGGACGACGACGTCACCGTCCATTCCTCGACGCAGCATCCGAGCGAGGTGCAGCACATGGTGGCGCATGCGCTGGGCGTGCCCTCGCATGCGGTGACGGTGGAGATACGCCGCATGGGCGGCGGCTTCGGCGGCAAGGAGACGCAGGGCAACCAGTTCGCCGCGCTGGCCGCGATCGCGGCCAAGAAACTCGGGCGCGCCGTGAAAATCCGGCCCGACCGCGACGACGACATGATCGCGACCGGCAAGCGGCACGATTTCCTGATCGACTACGAGGTCGGTTTCGACGACGAAGGCGCCATCCTCGGCGTGGACTATGTCTATGCCGCGCGCTGCGGCTATTCCTCCGACCTCTCCGGTCCGGTGACGGACCGCGCGCTGTTCCATTGCGACAACGCCTATTTCTACCCGGCCGTCCAGGCGCGCTCGGCGCCGCTTTACACCAACACGGTGTCGAACACGGCGTTTCGCGGCTTCGGCGGACCGCAGGGCATGGTCGGCGCGGAGCGCGTGATCGAGGAAATTGCCTTCGCGGTCGGAAAGGACCCGCTCGACATCCGCAAACGCAATTTCTACGGGCAGTCTGGCGACAAGGCGGGCGAGCGGGACGTGACGCCCTATCACCAGCGGGTCGAGGACAACATCGTCCACCAGATCGTCGCCGAGCTGGAGGCGGACGCGGCCTATGCGCGGCGGCGGCGCGAGATCGCCGCCTTCAACGCCAACAGCCGAATCGTCAAGCGCGGGCTGGCGCTGACGCCGGTGAAGTTTGGCATCTCCTTTACCGCCACGCACTACAACCAGGCCGGCGCGCTGGTGCATGTCTACACGGACGGCTCGGTGCACCTGAACCATGGCGGCACCGAGATGGGGCAGGGGCTCTATGTCAAGGTCGCGCAGGTGGTGGCGGAAGAGTTCCAGATCGACATCGACCAGGTGAAGATCACCGCGACGACCACAGGCAAGGTGCCCAACACCTCGGCGACGGCGGCCTCGTCCGGCGCGGATCTGAACGGCATGGCCGCGCAGGACGGCGCGCGGCAGATCAAGACGCGGCTGGCCGATTTCGCCGCGGACACATACAGCGTGCCGGTCGAGCAGGTGAAGTTCCTGCCCAACCGGGTCCGTATCGGCAACCAGGAGATCGCTTTCGCAGACCTGGTGAAGCAGGCCTACATGGCGCGCATCCAGCTTTCGGCGGCGGGCTTCTACAAGACGCCGAAGATCCACTGGAACCGCGACACGGGCGAGGGCCATCCCTTCTATTATTTCGCCTACGGCGCGGCCTGTGCGGAAGTATCCATCGACACGCTGACCGGCGAATACATGGTCGAGCGGGTCGACGTGCTGCACGAGGTCGGCCGCTCGCTGAACCCGGCCATCGATCTCGGCCAGGTGGAGGGCGGCTTCGTGCAGGGCATGGGCTGGCTGACCACCGAGGAGCTGTGGTGGGACGAGAAGGGCCGGCTGCGCACGCATGCGCCGTCGACCTACAAGATTCCGCTGGCCTCGGATCGCCCCAAGGTCTTCAACGTGAAGCTGGCGGACTGGTCGAAGAACCGCGAGCCCACCGTGCACCGCTCCAAGGCGGTCGGGGAGCCGCCCTTCATGCTGGGAATGTGCGTGCTGCACGCGCTGTCGGACGCGGTGGCGAGCGTGGCGGAGCATCGCGTCTGTCCGCGCCTCGACGCGCCGGCGACGCCGGAGCGCGTGCTGATGGCCGTGGAGCGGCTGAGGGCGGAGGCAGGACAAACGCCGTGAGCGCGCCGCTGGCAGCGCTTCGCGCCTTCCTTGCCGCCGCGCCGCGTCTCGCCATCGTGGAGATCCGCGAGGCGCTCGGCTCCACCCCGCGCGAGACCGATGCGTGGATGCTCGTCTCGCCTAACGCCATTCTCGGCACGATCGGCGGCGGACAGCTCGAATTCCTGGCGATCGAGCGCGCCCGCGCCATGATCGAGGCGGACATCGCCGGCGACCGGCTCGACGTGCCGCTCGGCCCCGAGATCGGCCAGTGCTGCGGGGGGCGGGTCAAGATCGACATCGCGCTGGCCGACGCCGCGTCGCGGGCGGCGCTGTGGCGCCGGGCCGAGGCGGAGGAGGCGCGGCGTCCGCACGTCCTGCTGTTCGGCGGCGGGCATGTCGGGCATGCGATGGCGGCCGCCTTCGCGCTGCTGCCGCTGCGCGTCATCGTCGTGGAGACGCGCGCCGAGGCGCTGGCGGGGTTCGCGCCGGCGGTCGAGACGCGGCTGACGGCCGTGCCGGAAGACATGGTGCGGGCCGCGCCCGCCGGCTCGGCCGTCGTGGTGCTGACGCACGACCATGCGCTGGACTTCCTGATCGTGGCGGAAGCGCTGAAGCGTGACGACGCCGCCTATGTCGGCATGATCGGATCGAAGACCAAGAAGGCGACCTTCCGAAGCTGGTATCTCAGGACCGCGGGCGGCACGGAGGCGGCCTTCGCGCGGCTTGTCTCGCCGATCGGCGGCGACGCCGTGAAGGACAAGCGCCCGGCCGTCATCGCCGCGCTGGCCGCCGCCGAGATCGTCACGGCGCTGGCGCGCTGAGGCGGCAGGCGCAATTGGTCACACTGTGGCGGAACTTTGGCATCACACCGCCGTTACCCGGTCATTGCAACTGGGGAGTATCCGTCATGCATGGCATCATCTACCTCGTCGGCCTCGTCGTCGTCGTCCTGTTCATCCTGTCCGCCCTCGGGCTGCGCTAGACAAGGAGGCAACCCATGTCGATCGCTGAAAGCTCTGCCGGCCGCTCGGCCGTTATCGTGGACGAAACCGCGGCCGGAGAGGGGCGCGCTTCCTATGTGGACTGGCCGGCGATCTTCGCCGGCGTGGTCGTGGCCAGCGCCATCTCCTTCATCCTGCTCACCTTCGGTTCGGCCATCGGCCTGTCGATGACGTCGGCGCGGGAAGGCCAATCCGCGTCGCTGTTCTGGATCGCGGTGGTCGGCGGCCTGTGGATACTCTGGGTGCATCTCGTGGCCTCCTTCGCGGGCGGCTATCTCACCGGGCGCATGCGCCGGCGCATCGGCGACGCGACCGAATATGAATCGGACGTTCGCGACGGTTCGAACGGCGTCGTGACCTGGGGCCTGGCGACGCTTGTGGCGGCCGTGATCGCCTGGTCGGGCGTCGTCGGCGCGGCCAATGTCGCCGGACAGGCGGCGGGCGCCGTCGCCAGCGCCGCGGGTCAGGCGGCATCCGAGCCGGCCGCGATGCTGGTCGACCGCACGCTGCGCGGACGGCCCGATGCGCCGGCCGTCAGCGACGCCGAGCGCGACGCCATCGGGCGCATCCTCGTGTCGGCCGCGACGAGCGAAACCGGCATCGACCAGTCGGACCGCGACTACCTGGCCGGCGTGGTGGCGGCGCGCGCCGGCATCCCTCCGGAAGAGGCGCAGGCCCGCATCGATCAGGTCGTGACCCAGGCGCGGGAACTCGAGGCGACGGCCCGCGACGCGGCGGAAAGCGCCCGGCGCGCCTCGATCATCGCGGCCTTCCTGACGGCGGCGGCGCTGGCGATCGGCGCGGCGGTGTCCTATTTCGCGGCGGCCATGGGCGGCAACCATCGCGACAAGCAGACCGTGGTCGAGGGCTGGTACAGGCCTTGGTGACCGCCGCGACGATCCAAATCGTCTGAACCAAGAGAAAGGGCCGTGCGAACGGCCCTTTTCCTGTTCGGACCCGTTGTTAGCCCTGCATGTGCGATTCCAGGAACCACAGCATCTTGTCGAGCGAGCGGGAATAGGCGGTGAAGATGTCGGCGGCATCGGCGTCGCCCGCCTCGTCGGCCTGGTCGATCGCCTCGCGCGCCAGCTTCGCGGTGTCGGCATAGCGGTCGATCAGCGCCGCGAGATGGTCCTTGATGGAAGAAATGTCGGTCGGATAGGGCGCCAGCGGCGTCTCCTTGGCAACCACCTGCGCCGTGCCCAGGGCGGTGCCGCCGAGCTGCACCGCCCGTTCGGCGATGGTGTCGACATGGCCGTCCAGCTCCTTGCGGAAGCCGTCCAGCATCTCGTGCACGGCGATGAATTGCGGACCCTTCACGTTCCAGTGCGCCTGCTTGGTGATGAGCGCGAGGTCGATCGCGTCGGCGAGCCGCCCGTTGAGCAGCTCGATCGACACCTTGCGGGCATTCGATTTCAGGTCGTTGCGCGTGTCGTGCAGTTTCATCGTCTTTCTCCCTCGAAAAGATATTCGGCCTCAGGAAGATAGGCATCGGGCGTTCGCATGCGAGATGCGCTCCGAAACTATTTTCCGGCGAGGATGTCGCCGATCAGACGCTGGCAGCGCTCGGTCATGAAGTCGAGCAGGACGCGCATCTTCGGGTCCTGGAATTTCCTGTGCGGGTAGATGGCGGCGAGCTTGATCGGCGTCGGCGGCGTGTCGGCCAGCACGACCTTCAGGCGGCGGTCGCGGATGAAGGGCTCGACCTCGAAGCGCGGCTTGTTGACGATGCCGCGCCCGGCCAGCGCCCAGCCCGTCAGCACGTCGCCGTCGTCGGAATCGAACGGGCCGCCGACCTCCAGCTTGACGATGCCGGCGGGGGTGCGCAACGCCCAGAAATGCTCCCTCAGGCCGGGATAGCGCAGCATCAGGCAGGCATGCGCGCGGCCGAGCAGGTCCTGCGGCGTCGCCGGTTCGCCGCGCGCCTCCAGATATTTCGGCGACGCCACCAGCACCCGCTCGCAATCGAGGATGCCGCGCATGGTGAGGCTGGAATCCTCCAGCACGCCGAGGCGGAAGGCGACGTCGATGCCTTCGCGCATGATGTCGACCTCATGGTCCGACAGGCGCAGCCGCACCTCGATCTCGGGGTAGCGGTCGTGGAATTCCGGGATTCCCGAGGCGATCAGCCGCCGGCCCAAGCCCAGCGGCGCGGTGACGCGCAGCGTGCCGCGCGGCTGGCCCGACAGCGCTGCGATCCCGGCCTCGGCCTCGCTGACGGCCTCCAGCACCTTCTTCGCACCGGCGTAGAAGACATGCCCGTGCTCGGTCGGCGTGAGCTGGCGCGTGGTGCGGTTGAGCAGGCGCACGCCGAGATATTTTTCCAGTTCCTTGATGCGGTTCGAGGCCACGGCCGGCGACAGGCGCATGTCGCGGCCGGCGGTCGAGAGACTGCCGAGCTCGACGACGCGAACGAAGACGGCGATGTTGTCGAGATAGGCCATGAGCGGGCAAGTCCGGTTCGAAGGTGGCCCAGTATTCTTCGGATTTTTTTGAAAGTCATCGACCCACTTTGCTCTTTCCGCCGGCGCGCCAGGTCGTAAAGTCGCAGGCCGGGGCGGGAAGCGCGCGCCCCAAGGGGCTGCCGATGACCGATGTCGCGATTTTCTGGGAATGGCTGAGCTTCGGCGTCCGCTGGCTGCACGTCATCACCGCGATCGCCTGGATCGGTTCCTCCTTCTATTTCATCGCGCTGGATCTCGGGCTGGTCCAGCGGCCCGGCCTGCCGGAAGGCGCGCATGGCGAGGAGTGGCAGGTCCATGGCGGCGGCTTCTACCATATCCAGAAATATCTGGTCGCGCCGGCCGCCATGCCCGAGCATCTCACCTGGTTCAAATGGGAATCCTACTGGACGTGGATGTCGGGCTTCGCGCTGCTGTGCGTCGTCTATTACGGCAGCGCCGAGCTGTTCCTGATCGACCGCAACGTGCTCGACGTCTCGGCGACGACGGCCATCCTCCTGTCGCTGGCCTGCATCGGCGCGGGCTGGGTGCTCTACGACCTCCTGTGCCGGCTGTTCTACGACCGGAGCGACACGCTGCTGATGGTGCTGCTCTATGGCGTGCTGGTGTTCATCGCCTGGGGGCTGACGCATCTCTTTTCCGGGCGCGCGGCCTTCCTGCATCTCGGCGCGATCACCGCGACGATCATGTCGTGCAACGTCTTCATGGTGATCATCCCCAACCAGAAGATCGTCGTGGCCGACCTCAAGGCGGGCCGCAGGCCGGACGCGAAATACGGCAAGATCGCCAAGACGCGCTCGCTGCACAACAACTACCTGACGCTGCCGGTCATCTTCCTGATGCTGTCGAACCACTATCCGCTGGCCTTCGGCACGCAATTCAACTGGGTGATCGCGTCGCTGGTTTTCCTGATCGGCGTGCTGATCCGCCACTATTTCAACACGGTGCACAAGCGGGCCGGCAACCCGACCTGGACCTGGCTGGGCGCGGCGGTGCTGTTCATCGTCATCATCTGGCTGTCGACCGTGCCGAAGGTGCTGACCGGCGAGCCGAAGCTGTCGCTGGCGGGCGAACGATTCGTCGCCTCGGCGCATTTCCAGGCGGTGCGCGACACGGTGCTGGGCCGCTGCGCCATGTGCCATGCGGCCGAGCCGTCCTATGAAGGCATCCTGCATGCGCCGAAGGGCGTGGCGCTGGACACGGATGCGGCCATCGGCGAACATGCGCGCGAGATTTATCTGCAAGCCGGCCGCAGCCACGCCATGCCGCCCGGCAACGTCACGCAGATCACGCCGCGCGAGCGCGCGCTGCTGGTTGCCTGGTTCGAGGAGGCGCGGCGGTGACGGCTCCGGCGCCCCCTCCGTCCCTCCGGGCCACCTCCCCCCCTGCGCAGGGGCGGAGATGGCGGCCGCCGCGCCTGATCCTCCCCCGTTTACGGGGGAGGTGGCCCGAAGGGCCGGAGGGGGCGCTTGCCAGGGCACGAGTCGCAACGCCCCGCAATCAACGGACACGGCCATGACCGACCTCCTCCTGCGCGGCCGCACGCTGTCCTTCCTGCGCTGGCCGGACGCGCCCGACGACTATTCGGCCTGCCGCTACGAGGAGGATGGGGGGCTGTTGATCCGGAACGGCAAGATCGCCGCCGCCGGCGCTTTCGCCGATGTCCAGGCGCAGGCAGGCGAGGGCGTCACAACCGTCGACCACCGTCCGCATCTGCTGCTGCCGGGCTTCATCGACGCCCATATCCACATGCCGCAGGCGCAGGTGATCGCCTCCTACGGCGCGGAGCTGCTCGACTGGCTGAACGACTACACCTTTCCCGAGGAAACGAAATTCCGCGACAGCCAGCACGGGCGGCGCATCGCGCGGCTGTTCCTCGACGAGGTGATCCGCCACGGCACGACCACGGTGGCGGCGTACTGCACCGTGCACAAGGCATCCGCCGAGGCCTTCTTCGCCGAGGCGCTGTCGCGCGACATGCTGGTGATCGCCGGAAAGTGCCTGATGGACCGCAACGCGCCGGAAGGGCTGACCGACACCGCGCGATCCGGCTATGACGATACCAAGGCCCTCATCGCCGAGTGGCACGGCAGGGGCCGGCTCCACTACGCCGTCACGCCGCGCTTCGCCATCACCTCGACGGAGGAACAGCTCGACTTGGCCGGCGCGCTGGTGCGCGAGCATCCCGGCCTGCACATGCAGACGCACCTGTCGGAGAACCATGCCGAGATCGCGCTGACGCAGTCGCTGTTCCCATGGTCGCGCGACTATACGGACGTCTACGAACGCTACGGGCTGCTGGGTCAAAAGTCGCTGTTCGGGCACTGCGTCCATCTGTCGGAGCGCGAGGCGGACGCGCTGTCGGACAGCGGCTCGGTGGCGGTGTTCTGCCCGACCTCGAACTTGTTCCTCGGCTCCGGCCTGTTCGACTACCAGCGCTACCGGCGGCGTCGAAAACCGCTGCGCATCGCGGAGGCCACCGATGTCGGCGGCGGCACCAACTATTCCATGCTGCGCACCATGGACGAGGGCTACAAGGTGATCGCGCTCAACGGCGAGAAGCTGAACCCGCTCGCCGCGTTCTGGCAGATCACGCGCGGCAACGCCGAGGCGCTATCGATCGCGGACCGCGCGGGCACGCTGGAGCCGGGCACGGACGCCGATATCGTCGTGCTGGATTCCTCCGCCATTCCCGCCATGCGGCTGCGGATGGAAACGGTCAACTCGCTTGCCGAAGAGCTTTTTCTGCTGCAGACACTGGGCGACGACCGGGCGATATGCGAGGTCTATGTCGCCGGCCGGCCAGCCAAGTCCGCGATCCCCGCGTAAGGCCGGCGGGCGGAGAGCGGGAGGGAGAATGTCGGCCGAGGATCTGGCGCAGATCGCCGCGCAGGAGCGCGCGCTCGTCTTTCGCGACTTCAACGAGGGCGTCGCCTTCGAAATCGGCTCGCTGATCCGCGCGCGCGGGCTGGCGCACGCGATGCCGATCGTGATCGACATCCGCGCCTTCGACCGGCCGCTTTTCTACGCCGCCCTGCCGGGGTCGACCGCCTCCAACACGGACTGGGCGCGGCGCAAGACCAACGTCGTCAAACGCTTCCTGCGCAGCACCTACGGCCTCGTGCTGCAGCAGCAGCGGCCGGACCGCACCTTCAAGCCGGGCGAAGGGCTGGACATCAAGGATTATGTACTGGCCGGCGGCGGCTTCCCCGTGACGGTGGCCGGGGCCGGCGTCGTCGGCGCGCTCGCCGTGTCGGGACTGCCGGAGCGGGACGATCACGAGACCATCGTGGCCGTGCTGTGCGGCTATCTCGGGCATGACGCCGGGGCGCTGGCGCTGGCGAAGGTCTGACTTTCATGCCGCGTCCGACCGCTCCGGGCATCGCTTCGGACCCGAAATTGTTCCTCACCGCGCTGTTCGACGCGGCGGTCGCCGCCGCGCTGCCGGAAAAAACCATCCGCGCGCATCTGCCGGAAAAGCCAAAGGGCCGGACGATCGTGATCGGCGCCGGCAAGGGCGCGGCGCAGATGGCGGCGGCGCTGGAGGATGCCTGGGACGGGCCGCTCGAAGGGCTGATCGTGACGCGGTACGGCTACGGCGCGAAGACGCGTTCGCTGGAGGTCGTGGAGGCGTCGCATCCCGTGCCGGACGAAGCGGGGCTGCGGGCGGCGGCCCGGCTGCGCAAGCTGGTCGAAGGCCTGAGCGAGGACAATCTGGTCATCGCGCTGATCTGCGGCGGCGGCTCGGCCCTGCTTCCCGCGCCCGCCGGCGGCCTGACCCTGGCCGACGAGATCGCGCTCAACGAGGCGCTGCTGGCCTCGGGCGCGCCGATCTCGGCCATGAACACGATCCGCAAGCACGTCTCGACCGTCAAGGGCGGGCGGCTGGCGGCGGCGGCCTGGCCCGCGAGAGTCGTGTCGCTCGTCGTCTCGGACATTCCGGGCGACGATGCGGCACTGATCGCGTCCGGCCCGACCGTGCCCAGCGCCGGCACCAGGCAGGATGCGCTGGACGCCATCGCAACCTACGGCATCGACCTGCCGGCGGCGGTGACGGCGCATCTCGCCTCGCCCGCCGCGGACGCGCCGTCGCCCGGCGATCCGCGCTTCGCGCGCAACGCGGTGCATGTGATCGCCTCGGCCGCCGTGTCGCTGGAAGCCGCAGCCGTGGAGGCCGGCCGGCGCGGCGTCGAGGCCGTCATCCTGTCCGATTCCATCGAGGGCGAGGCGCGCGACGTCGGCTCGATGCACGCGGCCATCGCGCGCGAGGTCGCGTCGAAGGACCGCCCGTTCCGCAAGCCGGTGGTCATCCTGTCGGGCGGCGAGACGACTGTGACCCTGCGGTCCAAAGGCGGCAAGGGCGGGCGCAACAGCGAGTTCCTGCTGGCCTTCGCTATCGGCATTGCCGGCGTGGACTGCGTGCATGCGCTGGCGGCCGACACGGACGGCATCGACGGGTCGCAGGACAATGCCGGCGCTTTCGCGGACGGCGGCAGCGTCGGGCGGATGCGCGCCGCCGGCGTGGATGCCAAGGCGCGGCTGGCGGGCAACGATGCGTGGACGGCGTTCCACGCCGTGGGCGACCTGTTCGTGCCGGGCCCGACTGGAACGAACGTCAACGACCTCAGGGCGATTCTGATCGTTTGATGGTGCGTCCTTCGAGGCTCGCTCCGCTCGCACCTCAGGATGAGGGAGGCCGGCACCCTATAATCCTTCGCCTGGAGGTGTGAGGGATCATGGGACAAAGACAGGCGGCGCTTACGACCCTCATCCTGAGGTGCGAGCGGAGCGAGCCTCGAAGGACGCACAGCTCACCCCATCAGCGCCTTCACCGCCTTCATGTCTTCCAGAAATCGCGCCCGTTCTGCCTCCGCCTCTTCCTTCTCGCGGATGCGCAGGATGAAGGACGGATGGATGGTGAGAAAAACCTTCAGCCCATCCTCGCGCTCGACCACCTGTCCGCGCATCTTCGTCACGGGAACCGCCTTGCCGAGAAGGCCGAGCGCGGCGGTCGCGCCGAGCGCCACGGCGAGGCGCGGCTTGAGCAGCGTCAGTTCGTGGTCCAGCCACCAGTTGCAGGCGCGCACCTCGCCGACATTGGGTTTCGAATGGATGCGCCGCTTGCCGCGCGGCTCGAACTTGAAGTGCTTCACGGCGTTGGTGACGTAGGTCTTTTGCCGCGCGATGCCGGCATCGTCCAGAATCGCGTCGAAGACGCGGCCGGCCGGCCCGACGAAGGGTTTTCCGGCGATGTCCTCCTGGTCCCCGGGCTGCTCGCCGACGAAAACCACCTCCGCCTGTTCCGGGCCTTCGCCGAACACGGTTTGGGTGGCGTCGCGCCAAAGCGGGCAACGCCGGCAGGCCTTGGCCGCCTCCCGCGCCTCGGCGATCGACGCATATTCTTCCTGCTCGGGCGCTTCCTGTCGCGTCGGCCAATGCCTGGCCTGCACCTTGGCGTGGTGAGGTGCCGGCGTGGTGGGCATCCTGGCGATCATGTCCTTCGCGGCCTCGTCCGCTCCTGCAATCAGATCAGGAATGAGCGAGGCTTCCGGCAGGTTCCGCCAGTATTTCTTCGGCATCTCCTTCTGCATGGCCTTCACCTTCAGCCGCGCCGGGTTGAAGATGTTGGCGAAGTAGGTGCGCCACAGATCCTCGGCTGCGTCGTCCGGCGGGGCGCTGTCCTTTTCGGCGCCGGGGCCGATGGTCAGGCGCGCGCCGTCCCAATCCGCCGAGGCGTGCGGCGTCAGGATGGTCCAGCGCATGCCGGTGAAGCGCCGCACGAAGAAGGGCGCGTTGCGCGCGACGATAAAGTGCGACGGCTCGAACCAGGCGACGTAGCGATCCTCGCCGCCGACTTGTCGGAAGCGCACGAAGGCGCGCATCTTGTGGATGTCGCGGCGGACCGCCTTCTCCATCGCCTCGAGATGGCGGACATCCGGGTCCGAGGCGATGCGCAGCAGGTTTTTCTCGGCGCGCAACCGCCACAGCAGGCGGTACAGAAACGCGAAGCGCTGCGGGTCCGAATGGCAGATTGCAGTTTCGGCGCGCTCGATGAATTCCTTCGGGACCGTGAGGGCGGCTTCTCCCTCGACCGGGGGCAAGGGCGCGGACGTTCCCTGAAAGAGATCGGTCGCCGCGTCGCCGACGCTCCAGAGAACCTGCTCCGGGCCGATGCGCGCGAGAGCGAGGCTGCGCGCCGCGCTCCGCCAGCCGTCGAAATCGGTTTCGGAGGCGAGGACGACCGAAATGGGGTCGTTGGCTAGAATAGGCTCAGTTGCTCGCACGACTTCACCAGCTTCTCGCGCAGCCGCTCACCGTCCAGCGCCGCGCCGGGCGACCAGCCTTCGGCGACGATGAAGGGCCGCACCTTCGCCACCGACTGGCAGAGACGCCCTACATCCTCCAGCCGCAGCCGGCGGTGGCGGCGGGTGGCCAGCATGCGGTCCACGACCTTGGCGCCCAACCCCGGCACGCGCAGCAGCGCTTCGCGCGGGGCGCGGTTGACGTCCAGCGGGAAAAAGGCGCGGTTCGCCAGCGCCCAGGCGAGCTTCGGGTCGATGGCGAGATCGAGCATGCCGTCCGGCCTGCCGGCGGTGATCTCCCTGCGCTCGAAGCCGTAGAAGCGCATCAGCCAGTCGGCCTGGTAGAGCCGGTGCTCGCGCATCAGCGGCGGCTTCCTGAGCGGCAGCGCCGAGGACGAATCGGGAATCGGGCTGAAGGCCGAGTAATAGACGCGGCGCAGCCGATAGCTGCCGTAAAGCCGCGCGCTGGTGGACAGGATGCCGTCGTCCGTCGTGGCGTCGGCGCCGACGATCATCTGCGTCGACTGCCCGCCGGGCGCGAAGCGCTGGCGGCGTTTTGTCCGCACGGTCGGCTCGGCCTTCTCCTCGATCTTTTCGCGCAGCTTCGCCATCGACAGGCGGATCGTCTCCGGCCGCTTTTCGGGCGCGAGCTGCTTCACGCCCTCGTCGGTCGGCAGCTCGACGTTGATCGACAGGCGGTCGGCATGGAGGCCGGCGGCCTCGACCAGGGCGGCGGAGGCTTCGGGAATCGTCTTCAGGTGGATGTAGCCGCCGAATTTCTCCTCCACGCGCAGGCGGCGCGCGATCTCCACCATCTCGGCCATGGTCTCGTCGGGCGAACGCACCACGCCGGACGACAGGAACAGGCCTTCTATGTAGTTGCGCCGATAGAAGGACATGGTGAGCTTCACCACTTCCTCGATCGTGAAGCGGGCGCGGCGCACGTTGGAGGAGGAGCGGTTGATGCAGTAGCTGCAGTCGTAGATGCAGAAATTGGTCAGCAGGATCTTCAAGAGCGAGATGCAGCGGCCGTCCGGCGCATAGGAATGGCAGATGCCCATGCCCTCGGTCGAGCCGATGCCGCCGGATTTCAGCGAATCCCGTTTCGCCGCGCCAGAGGAGGCGCAGGAGGCGTCGTATTTCGCGGCGTCCGACAGGACGGCCAGTTTCTCGCGGAGCGACAGCGCAGCCATATGTTCATGTTACGTTCTATCGGCGGGTCGCGCTATAACATTTGTTCCGGCGGTCCTTCTTGACCGCCTGCCGGCGATGCGGCCAATCTGCGTCACGGCTGGGGGATCGGTCATGCGTGGAACAGGAACATTGCCGCTGGCGGCGCTCGTCGTCGCCGTGTGCGTCAGCCCGTCGGCATGGGCGTCGGGCGGGCTGTCCTGCACGATCGGCGACGCCAGCGTCGCCGCCGAGGTGCAAGCCGGTGTCACCCGCGGCATGGGCAGCCCGATCTTCAGCTTCGCCGGCACGCTCTCGGTCAAGGCGAAGGGGCTCGGCGCGGACCTCGCCAGAACGACGTTCGAGCAGGACCACGTCGCGCAATACTGGCTGGACGGCGAGGAATTGCGGCTGCTCCTCTACCGCGAGCGGATGCAGGGCGAGCATGGCTATGTCCAGCTCGACATCCGCACGACATCCGATCCGGACGAGGAATCCACCTATTCTGGCGCATACAGCCTGTCCGCCTACGAGAGCGCGGGCGGCGGAGAGGGCAGGACGTTCGAGTTCGACGGCAAGGTGGAGTGTTTCGTCGAATAGGCGCGCCACCGGGTGAAAGCGCCCCCTCCGGCCCTTCGGGCCACCTCCCCCGTGAACGGGGGAGGATCGGCGCTGCGGACGGCCTCGACCTCGATCCTCCCCTGCGAAGCGGGGGAGGGGGACCACGAAGTGGTGGAGGGGGCGCGACCTGATAAGCCGGCCCGCTCGCCGGGATTCTGTCAGGCCGAAATGTCGATCACGCCGCATTCGCCTTCGGCGCCGCCGAAGGCGAGGCGGCGGCCTTCGCGGTCCCAGCCAAGGGCGCTGACGGCGCCCTTGCCGGAGCGGCGCAGCAGCACCTCCTTGGAGTCGGCCATGCGGGCAGCCAGCACCATGCCATCCTCGTAGCCGACGGCGACGATCTCTTCCGCCGGATGGCAGGCGACGCAGGTGACCACGGTGTTGCCGCGCGTCCCGAGTTCCAACGGCGCCTTGCCCATCGGCCCGTCCTTGCTCGAGAAGGGCCAGACGATGGCCGCCGGCGCGCCGGACGAGGCCAGCCATTTGCCCTTCACGCTCCACGACAGGCTCTTGACCTTGGCGGGATAGCCGCTCATGCGCATGTGCTTGCCGTCGGCGAGCTTCCAGCCGTGCAGCGCGTTTTCCTGCATGGCGGTGACGAGGAAATTGCCGTCCGGCGAGAAGGTGACGGCGTTGTGGGCGCCCGCCCAGGTCAGCTCCACCGGCGCGCCTGCGGTGGCGGGGAAATGCAGCGTCGCGCCGTTGTAGCGGGCGACGGCCAGCCGCATGCCCTTCGGCGCGAAGGCCAGCCCCTCGACGGTGCGGGGATGGCTCAGTTCGCGCACCTTGCCGTCGGCGAAGCGCACATAGGCGTTGCGGCCGCTGGCATAGGCGACCGCGCCTTGCGGGCCGGCGGCCAGCGCGCCGATCCATTTGCGGCCGAGATCGGCAAGCTGCTCGACGGCGTCGCCGGCGACGGCGAAGACCTTGCCGTCCTCGCCGGCGGTCAGCAGACGGCTGCCGTCCTGGCTGGGCACGGCCGTGAGAAGCCCGTCATTCGTCCGCATGATCTTGTGGCCGTCGTCGAGGCGATGCACCGCGCCGTCGGCGAGCGCGAAATGCGGCGTCGCGCCGATGAAGGCGGCGGCAATGCAATGGGCGTCCAGGTCAAGCGGCGCGACCGTCGGCATCAGATCTCCTCGGGCATGGTGCGCCCCTCCTTGCGCAGAACGCGGACCTTTTCAACCGGGATCGCGCCCGGATGATAGGTATAGACCATCCAGGCGTCCCAATTGGCCCGCAGCCATGCCGCGCACAGGCCCGAGCCGGCAGCAGATCGGCTGTCCGCCGGAAAGACGTGCAGCACGAGCCCGGCCTTGTAGCCGGACGCGACGATCAGACCCAGTCCGCAGCCGTCGTCGCGCGGGTCGAAGACCATCAGGTCGACCGGACCGGAGCCGGGTCCGAGGTCGTAATTGTCGCCGAGGCGCAGGATGTCGCCGGGATAGAGGCGCGGATCGTCCAGCGCCTGGAGCAAGGGCATGGTCGGGGCCGGTCCGTCAGGCGAGGCAGGCCTCGAAACTGGTCTTCAGCTTGCCGGCGTCGAGATCGCGGCCGATGAAGACGATGCGGCTCTCGCGCGTCTCGCCATCCTTCCACGGGCGCTGGTGGTCGCCTTCCATGATCATGTGGACGCCCTGCACCACATAGCGGTCGGGGTCGTCCTTGATGGCGACGATGCCCTTCAGACGCAGGATGTTGGGACCCTGCACCTGCGTCACCTTCTCCAGCCAGGGGAAGAAACGCTTTGGATCGACCGCCCCGCCGCGCAGCGACACGGACTGCACCGTCACGTCGTGGATCGGCGAGACCTCGCCGTGATGGTGGTGCTCGTGGCCATGGTGGTGATGGTCGTGGTCGCAGTCCGGACCGCAGACATGGTCATGGTCGTGATCGTGCGCGTCGAGGAAGTGCGGATCGCTTTCCAGCGCGCGGCTCAGGTCGAAGGCGCCGCGGTCGAGCACCTCGGTCAGCGGCACGCCTGCGCGCTCGGTGCGGTGGATGCGGGCGGCCGGGTTGATGGCGCGCACGGTCGCCTCGACCGCGCGCAGCTCCTCCGGCGTTACCAGGTCGGTCTTGTTCAGGAGCACGACGTCGGCGAAGGCGATCTGGTCCTCGGCCTCGCGCGAATCCTTGAGGCGCAGGGGCAGGTGGCGGGCGTCGACCAGCGCCACCACGGCGTCGAGCCGGGTCTTGGCGCGCACGTCGTCGTCCATGAAGAAGGTCTGCGCCACGGGCGCGGGATCGGCCAGTCCGGTGGTTTCCACGACGATGGCGTCGAAGCGCCCCGGCCGGCGCATCAGCCCTTCCACGACGCGGATCAGGTCGCCGCGCACCGTGCAGCAGACGCAGCCATTGTTCATCTCGTAGATCTCCTCGTCGGATTCCACGATCAGGTCGTTGTCGATGCCGATCTCGCCGAACTCGTTGACGATCACCGCGTAGCGCTTGCCGTGGTTCTCCGAGAGGATGCGGTTGAGCAGCGTCGTCTTGCCGGAGCCTAGGTAGCCTGTCAGCACGGTCACGGGAATCTGCGCTGCGGCGGTCGTCCCGCTGGCGGTCGCGTTGGTGTCGGTCATGGGAGCCTCCGGGCGAACAGAGGCCTCATATAGGACGCCGGGATGCGATTTGCACCTGCCGAATCGGCGCGCCGGAAGAACGCCGGACGCGCCGGATTCGTTTGTCATCTAACTGTTATGGAGGTCTGGCAAAAGTGCCGTGTCCGCCTTTCGGCGGGCACCATGTTGCGCAGTCCCGAACCCCTGCTATTGTCCGGCAGGCCAGGCTGGAACGGTGCGGAGAGGGATATGGCCAAGGCCAGCAAGAGCATGACGATGGGCAGGCTGCATTCCGCCGCGCGGCTGGCCCGCACGGCGCTCGCCACCCGGCTTCTCGCGCACGGCTTCTATGCCGGCCAGGACCAGATCATGGTGTCGCTGGACGCCGAGGACGGGCAGACGCCCGGTCAGCTCGCCATGCGCATCGGCGTGCGCCCGCCGACGATCACCAAGACCATCAACCGCCTGCAGGCGCAGGGCTTCCTGGAGAAGAAGGCGTCCGAGACCGATGCGCGCCAGGCGCATGTGTTCCTGACGGAAGCCGGGCGCGAGGCGATCCGCGCGATCCAGAAGTCGCTGCGCAAGACCGAGAAGCAGGCGCTCAAGGGTTTGGACAAGAAAGAGCAGAAGACGCTCGCCAAGCTCCTGTCGCGGATCGAGGCAAACCTTTCGGGCGCCGTGGTCGAGGACGGCGCGGCCGAGGAGGACGAACCCGAGGAGCAGGTCGCCGCCTGAACATGCGGCGCCGCGCCGGCCCGACCGGAGCCCGTACAGAAAACCGTTGACCCCAGCCGGAACCATGGCGTAAGCCTCCGTTTAAACGGTTTAAACGGACGTGCCGGGGAGGGGCGGAACTGGCCCAGAAGATCAAGCTCTCGACCATAGCGGACGCGCTCGGCATCTCGACGGCCACGGTTTCGCTGGCGTTGCGCGACAGCCCGCTGGTCGCTGCCACCACGCGCGAACGCATCAAGGCGCATGCGCGCGAGATCGGCTACATCTACAACCGCCGCGCGGCGAGCCTCCGGACATCGCGGTCGGGCATCGTCGGCGTCGTCGTGCACGACATCATGAACCCGTTCTTCGCGGAAATCCTGCGCTCCATCGAAAGCGAGCTCGACCGCAGCCGGCAGACCTTCATTCTGTCCAACCACTACGACGACCTTGAGAAGCAGCGCACCTTCCTCGACATGCTGCTGCAGCTCGGCGCCGACGGGGTGATCATGTCGCCGGCCATCGGCACGCCGCCGGAGGATATCCGCATGGCCGTCGACAACGGCCTGCCGGCCGTGCTGATCGCGCGCACGGTGGAAGGCGCCAACGTGCCGGTCTTCCGCGGCGACGACAGCTACGGAACGGCGCTCGCCACCAACCATCTGATCTCGCTCGGCCACACCCGCATCGCCATGGTCGGCGGCACCGACCAGACCTCGACCGGCCGCGACCGCTTCAACGGCTATCTCAGGGCGATGCAGAAGGCCGGGCTGGAGGCGAAGGGCGACTGGCGCATCCCGGGCCCGCGCACCAAGCAGGCGGGTTTCGAGGCGGCGAGCCAGTTCCTGGCGCTGAAGGACAGGCCGACCGCGGCCTGCTGCTGGAACGACCTCGTGGCCATCGGCATGATGAACGGCATCGCCCGCGCCGGGCTGGTGCCGGGCGTCGACATCTCCGTGACCGGCTATGACGATCTGGAGGAGGCGGCGATCGCCATGCCGGCGCTGACGACGGTGTGGAACGGGCAGCGCGAGGTCGGGCGGCGCGCGGCGCGCACGCTGCTCGACATGCTGAACGGCGTCGACGTCAAGCCCTCGCAGGAGCTGATCCGGCCCGAACTGCATGTGCGCCAGTCCACCGGCAAGCCGGTGGAGCGGGGCTGAAAAGCTACTCGGCCGCCTGCCTGGCGGGCGTGCTGCCCGCATGGGCGCGCACGGCATCCCCGAACGCCGTGAAGATGCGCCGGGAGGCGGAATCGCTGGCGGCCCAGTATTCGGGGTGCCATTGCACGCCGACCGCGAAGGCCGGCGCGTCGCGGACCGATACGGCCTCGACCGTGCCGTCCTCGGCGACCGCCTCGACCTGCAGGCGGGGCCCGAGCACGTCGACGGCCTGCCGATGCACCGAGTTCACCATGACATCCCCGGCCCCGAATATGCCGGCTAGACAGGTGCCCGGCCGGATCGAGACGCGCTGGCGGATGGCGAAGCGCTCGTCCTGGTTCTCCGACGCCGGGGCGCGGTGATCGAGCGCGCCGGGCCGTTCCTGGATTTCGGATGCCAGCGTTCCGCCGAGCGCGACGTTGAGTTCCTGAATGCCGCGGCAGATGGCGAGCAGCGGCACGCCCCGGTCGATCGCCATGCGGATCAGCGGCAGCGTGGTGGCGTCGCGGTCGGGATCGTAGGGCCCGTTCGCCTCGGTGGCTTCCGCGCCGTAGCGCGAGGGATGCACGTTCGACTTAGAGCCCGTGATCATCACGCCGTGAACGGTGCCGAGCAGGCCCTCGAGGTCGAGACGGTCTCCGAAGGACGGGACCATGACCGGAAACACCCCGGCGGCCGACAAGGCGGCCTCCAGATACTGGCGCGGAGCGGCATGCCAGACGTAGCCGTCGAACGGCCGCACGTCGGTGGAGACGGCGACCAGCGGCTGGGAGGCGGGCGGCTGGGAGAGGGGCGGCTGGAGCATGGCGGTAACCGGTGCAGGAACTGTGATCTGCATCGAAAATAGGCGATTTTCCATCGCCGGGAAAGAAGCACGCCAGCCGCGCGTCGTTCGCGTAAGACTATAGTGCAAGGCGGCCGCCGCGGACGCCCCGGCGCGCCACCCGGCGCTGGACTCGGGTCCGGCGGCGTGTATTGTTTTGCTTGGCGCCGTGCAAGGAAATCAATGCTTTCCCTGCGTCAGGCTCCTTTTTCGATCCACTTCGGGAGGTTCTTCATGGATCGTCGTACATTCTTCAGACAGGCCGGGTCGACCGGCCTCGCCGCGGCGGCGGCGACCACGCTGGCGGCTCCGGCCATCGCCCAGTCCAATCCCAAGGTGACGTGGCGCCTCGGCTCGTCGTTCCCCAAGTCGCTGGACACGATCTATGGCGGCGCCGAGGTTTTCTCCAAATACGTCTCCGAAGCGACCGACGGCAATTTTCAGATCCAGGTCTTCGCCGCCGGCGAACTCGTGCCGCCTTTCGGCGTGGCCGACGCGGCCGCGGCCGGCACCATCGAGGCCTGTCACACCGTGTCCTACTATTTCTGGGGCAAGGACCCGACCTGGGCGCTGGGCGCGGCCGTGCCTTTCGCGCTCAACGCGCGCGGCATGAACGCCTGGCAGTATCACGGGGGCGGCATCGACCTGTTCAACGAGTTCCTCGGCAAGCAGGGGTTGATCGGTTTCCCCGGCGGCAACACCGGCGTCCAGATGGGCGGCTGGTTCCGCAAGGAAATCAAGACGGTCGCCGACATCCAGGGCCTCAAGATGCGCATAGGCGGCTTCGCCGGCAAGGTCATGGAGAAGCTCGGCCTGGTGGCGCAGAACCTGCCCGGCGGCGAAATCTATCCCGCGCTGGAGAAGGGAACGATCGACGCGGCCGAGTGGGTCGGCCCGTATGACGACGAGAAGCTCGGCTTCTACAAGGTCGCGCCCTACTACTACTATCCCGGCTTCTGGGAAGGCGGCCCGACCGTGCACCTGATGTTCAACAAGGGCAAGTTCGAAGAACTGCCGAAGGCCTACAAGTCGCTCGTGCGCACGGCCGCGCAGGCGACCGACGCCGACATGCTGCAGAAATACGACTACAAGAATCCGGCGGCGATCCGCTCGCTGGTCGCCAACGGCGCGCAACTGCGTCCGTTCAGCCAGGAAATCCTGTCCGCGTCCTTCGATGCCGCGAACCAGACCTATGCCGAGATGGAAGCGAACAACGCGGACTTCAAGAAGATCTGGGAATCGATCAAGGGCTTCCGCAAGGATCATTTCCTCTACGCGCAGGTCGCAGAGTACAATTACGACACGTTCATGATGCTCCAGCAGCGCGCCAACAAGCTGTAGGCCATCAGCCCATCGCAAGAAAAAGGCCCGGTGTCGTCCGGGCCTTTTTTGTTGCGCTCAGTTGAAGCTGGGCGGCTGGCCAAGATCGGGCCCGGGCGCCGGAACCGCGGGCGCGGCGGGCGCGCCGTCGACCGGCGGCGGCGACCCGAACGGCGGCAGACCGAGACCGCCCGGCATGCCGGGCTGGTCGCCGCCCATCGGCGGCAGGACGATCTCCACCGCTCCCGGGTCGACCACCGGTCCCTTGTAGTGCATCACGATCTGCGGGAACATGATGGTCAGGCCCACCATGACGATCTGGATGCAGACGAACGGCACCGCGCCCCAGTAGATCTGCCCGGTGGTGACGGGCGCGATCTGCTTGCCCGTGATCCTGTCCAGATAGGGAACGCGTGCCGCCACGGAGCGCAGGTAGAACAGCGCGAAACCGAAGGGCGGATGCATGAAGCTCGTCTGCATGTTGATGCCGAGCAGCACGCCGAACCAGATCAGGTCGATGCCGAGCCGTTCCGCAGCCGGCGCCAGCAGCGGAACGATGATGAAGGCCAGCTCGAAGAAGTCGAGGAAGAAGGCCAGGAAGAAGACGAGGATGTTGACCACGATCAGGAAGCCCGTCTCGCCGCCCGGCAGCGAAACCAGCAGGTGCTCCACCCACAGATGTCCGTTCACGCCGTAGAAGGTGAGGGAAAAGACGCGCGCGCCGATCAGGATGAAGATGACGAAGGAGGACAGGCTGGTTGTGGACGTCAGCGCCTGGCGGACCACGCCGTAGTTCAGCCTGCCCTTGGCCGCCGCCATGACCAGCGCGCCGACCGCGCCCATCGCGCCACCTTCGGTCGGCGTGGCGATGCCCAGGAAGATCGTGCCCAGCACCAGGAAGATCAGCGCCAGCGGCGGGATCAGGACGATGATGACCTGCTGCGCGAGGCGCGACATCAGGTTGACGCCGAACGACCGATCGGCCAGCGCCACGACGTAGATAAAGATGACGCCGACCACGGCGCCGAGGATGTCGGCGTTCTCGCCATGCGTCGGGTAGAGGTAGACATGGGCCGCGTAGGCGATTGCCGCCGCCGCCGCCAGCGCCACGATCAGCGAGGTGACGCCGTGGCCGAGCGTGCGGGCTTCCAGCGGCAGGGCCGGCATGGATTCCGGCTGGAAGATGGATTTCGCGAAGATGTAGCCCATGTAGAGCCCGGTCAGGAGCAGGCCGGGAATGAGCGCGCCGGCATACATGTCGCCGACGGAGCGGCCGAGCTGGTCCGCCAGCACGATCAGGACCAGCGAGGGCGGAATGATCTGCGCCAGCGTGCCGGAGGCCGCGATGACGCCGGACGACAGGCGCCTGTCGTAGCCGTAGCGCAGCATGATCGGGAGCGAGATCAGGCCCATGGCGATCACCGAGGCCGCGACGACGCCGGTTGTGGCTGCCAGCAGCGCGCCGACGATGATGACGGCGTAGGCGAGGCCGCCGCGGATCGGCCCGAAGAGCTGGCCGATCGTATCCAGAAGGTCCTCCGCCATGCCGGACCGCTCCAGCACGATGCCCATGAAGGTGAAGAAGGGGATGGCGAGCAGCGTCTCGTTCGCCATCACGCCCCAGAACCGCTCGGGGAGGGCGTAAAGCAGAGGCCAGGACAGGTTGATCGTGCCGTTCGACAGCGGCGCGAGCTCGACGCCGATGAAGAAGAACAACAGTCCGTTCGCGGCCAGCGAAAACGCGACCGGATAGCCGATCA
The DNA here is from genome assembly GCA_027492275.1 of Mesorhizobium sp. Taxonomy (GTDB): domain Bacteria; phylum Pseudomonadota; class Alphaproteobacteria; order Rhizobiales; family Rhizobiaceae; genus JAPUFC01. The sequence continues at coordinate 39,661 of JAPUFC010000044.1, forward strand.
GCAGGAAGATGATGAGCGAGACGAACATGATCGGCGCCATGTTCTGGGCGATGAACTCCATCATGATTTGAGCTCCTCGACCAGCGCCTCGCCTTCCTTCTGCGCCGCCTGATGCGACGACACGAAGGGGTTCGGATCTTCCATGTCGCCGCGCATGATGGCGATCTTCTTGATGATCTCCGAGATGCCCTGAAAACCCAGCTGGATGAAGCCCACGAGCAGCAGCGCCTTGGCCGGCCACAGGATGAGCCCGCCGGCGCTTCCCGACATCTCGCCCGAGCGGTAGGACAGGCTGACATAGGGGACGAAATAGACCACCATCAGAATGACGAAGGGCATCAGGAACAGCACGTGCCCGAGCAGGTCGATCCAGTGCTGCACCCGGCGCGAGAACATGCCGTAGACGATGTCGATGCGGATGTGCTCGTTCTGCTTCAGCGTGTAGGCGGCGGCCAGCATGAACGCCGCGCCGAACAGGTACCACTGCAATTCCAGCCAGGCGTTCGACGACATGTTGAACGTCTTGCGGACGATCGCGTTGGCGGCGCTCACGACGATGGCGAGCAGGATGGCCCAGGCGATCCAGCGTCCGATGAATTCGTTGATGCGGTCAATCGTGGACGATATGGCAAGCAGAGCGGCCATTCATGCTCCTCCCGGTGATCGCCGCCGCGCCCCTTTTTCCGTCGACGGTTGCAACGGTATGCGGCCGTCCATTTGACACGTCAACTCGACAGATGGCGAGTTCGGGGAACATAAGACTATAGGGGGAGAGCGGACGCGCAGGCGCCGCGACAATGCATCCGCTGCGAAACGTTCGTGCGGCAAGGCCGTATCCTCCCTTTCGTTTGTTATCCATAAGGCGCCCGGCCGGTTCGTCCGTTGCTATTTCGAATCTCACGCGGATTTCGTTTGACCGCGTGGAAAACCGGGGAAAAACTACCCGAATACACGGATGTCGAGCCTCGCGTACGTTTTCGGAGGAAGGACGGCATGACGCTTCACACGGTGACGCTGGACGACAAGTTCGACCTGGACAGGGAGCGCATCTTCCTCTCCGGTTCGCAGGCCGTGGTGCGCATGCTGCTCATGCAGCGCGAGCGCGACCGGCGCGCGGGCCTCGACACGGCGGGGTTCGTGTCGGGCTATCGCGGCTCGCCGCTCGGCGGGCTCGACCAGCAGTTGTGGCGGGCCAAGGGGCATCTCAAAGAGTCCGGCATCGTCTTCCAGCCGGGCCTCAACGAGGAGCTGGCGGCCACCGCCGTGTGGGGCTCGCAGCAGACCGAGCTGCTCGGCGAGGGCCGGCATGACGGAGTCTTCGGCCTCTGGTACGGCAAGGGGCCGGGCGTCGACCGCTCGGGCGACGTGTTCCGCCACGCCAACCTGGCCGGCACCTCGAAGCATGGCGGCGTGCTCGCGCTGATGGGCGACGACCATACGGCGGAATCCTCCACCAACGCGCACGCGACGGAGTTCCTGTTCGTCGACACGATGATCCCGATCCTCAATCCGGGCGGGGTGCAGGAACTGATCGACTACGGCCTGATCGGCTATGCCCTGTCGCGCTTCGCCGGCACGTGGACGGCGATCAAATGCGTGAAGGACAATATCGAATCGACCGCCTCCGTCGACGCCTCGCTGGAGCGGCTGAAGATCATCATCCCCGATTTCGACATGCCGCCGGGCGGCCTGAACATCCGGATGGAGCTCGACCAGCTCGGCCAGGAGCGGCGGCTGCACGAGTACAAGCGCGCGGCGGCGGCCGCCTTCATCCGCGCCAACGGCCTGAACCGCATCGTCTATTCCGGCGGCTCGAGCCCGAAGATCGGCATCATCACGGTCGGCAAGAGCTATCTGGACGTGCGCCAGGCGCTGGACGACCTCGGCATCGACGAGGCGGAGGCGGACCGTCTCGGCATCAGGCTGTTCAAGGTCGGCTGCCCGTGGCCGCTCGACATCGAGCACATCAAGGATTTCGCGCGCGGCGTCGAGATGATCGTCGTCGTGGAGGAGAAGCGCTCGCTCATCGAGGTGCAGGTGCGCGAGGACCTCTACGGCACGGCCATGCAGCCGACCGTCATCGGCAAGAAGGACGAGCGCGGCGACTGGCTCTTCCCGGCCAAGGGCGCGCTCGATCCCAATGACATCGCCATCGCCATCGGCGAGCGCGTGCTCAAGGTCATCGGACCCTCGGAGCGGATCGCATCGCGTGTGGACCGGCTGAAGCAGTTCCAGGCGATGCTGGCGGATACGGTCGATGTCGGCTCGCGCACGCCCTATTTCTGCTCGGGCTGCCCGCACAACACCTCCACGCAACTGCCCGAGGGCTCGGTCGCCGGCGGCGGCATAGGCTGCCATTTCATGGCGCTGTGGATGGACCGCGGCACCGTCGGCTTCACCGCGATGGGCGGGGAGGGCGCGCAGTGGGTCGGCCAGGCGCCGTTCTCGAAGCGCGGGCATGTGTTCCAGAATCTCGGCGACGGCACCTACAACCATTCCGGCGTGCTGGCGCTGCGCTTCGCGCGCGCGTCGGGCGTCGACATCACCTACAAGATCCTGTTCAACGACGCCGTCGCCATGACCGGCGGCCAGCCGCACGAGGGCGGGCTGACGGTGGACATGATCGCGCGGCAGGTGCGGGCCGAGGGCGTCGAGCGCATCGCCGTCGTCTCCGACGACCCGGACAAATATGCGCGCGGCGATTTTCCGGCCGGCGCGACCTTCCATCACCGCGACGACCTCGACTTCGTCCAGCGCGAGCTGCGCGAGGTGAAGGGCGTGTCGGTGCTGCTCTACGACCAGACCTGCGCGGCGGAAAAGCGGCGGCGGCGCAAGCGCGGCACCTATCCCGACCCGGACCGGCGCGTCATCATCAACGAGCTGGTGTGCGAGGGCTGCGGCGATTGCGGCGTGAAGTCCAACTGCGTCTCGGTGCAGCCGGTGGAGACGGAGTTCGGCCGCAAGCGGCGCATCGACCAGTCCTCCTGCAACAGGGATTTCTCCTGCGTCAACGGCTTCTGCCCGTCCTTCGTGACCGTCCACGGAGCGAGGATCCGCAAGGTGGAGGGCCGCGCCGGCGCGGCCGATCCGCTAGAGGGCGTGCCCGCGCCGACGCTCTTTCCGATCGACGGCGACGGCTGGGCGGCGATCATCGACGGCGTCGGCGGCACGGGCGTGGTGACGGTGGGCGCGATCCTCGGCATGGCCGCGCATATCGAGGGCCTGGGCTGCGGCATGATCGACATGGCTGGGCTGGCGCAGAAGGGCGGTTCGGTGTTCAGCCATGTGCGCATCGCGCGCACGCCGGAGCACATCAACGCCATCCGGGTCTCGGCGGGCAAGGCCGATCTCGTGCTCGGCTGCGACCTCGTCGTATCGGGCGCGAAGAAGGTGATCGCCTCGGTGCGCGAGGGGCATACGATCTTCGTCGCCAACACGGCCGAGATCATGCCCGGCGACTTCACGCGCTCGCCCGACTTCTCGCTGCGGGTCGAGCGGCTGAAGAAGGCGATCCACAAGGCGGCGGGCGACGACAACGCGCATTTCTTCGACGCCACACAGACGGCCGCCGCGCTGTTCGGCAATTCGCTGGGCGCCAACATGATGATGCTCGGCTTCGCCTGCCAGTATGGCGGGCTGCCGCTGTCGGCGGAGGCGGTCGAGCAGGCCATCGCGCTGAACGGCCAGGCGGTGGACATGAACATAGCCGCCTTCCGCTGGGGGCGGCGCGCCGCGCACGATCCGCAATTCGTGCGCCGTCTGGCCGCTCCGGCCGCCGACGCCGCGCCTGGGCTTTCGGTCACGCTGGACGAGGTGGTCGCCCGGCGCGCGGCGTTCCTCAAGGACTACCAGAACGAGGCCTATGCGCGCCGCTACCTGGACCGGGTCGCGGCGATCCGCGCGGCGGAGCAGCGCGCCATTCCCGGTTCCGTCGCGGTGAGCGAGGCGGTCGCGAAGGGGCTTTTCAGGCTGATGGCGGTGAAGGACGAATACGAGGTCGGCCGGCTCTACACGGACGGCTCGTTCCGGCGCCAGCTCGCCAAGGAATTCCAGAGCTATGACAGGCTGGAGTTCCACATGGCGCCGCCGATCCTTGGCCGGCATGGTCCGGACGGCGCGCCGCGCAAGTCGCGTTTCGGTCCGTGGATGATGACGGGCTTCAAGGCGCTGGCGACGCTCAAGGTGATTCGCGGCAGCGCGCTGGACGTCTTCTCCTACACGGCCGAACGGCGGCTGGAGCGGGCGCTGCTGGCTCAATACGAGGCGGATGTCGGGCTGATCGCGGAAAGGCTGTCGCCGCGTTCGCTGGAAGCGGCCGTGGCCCTCGCCTCTCTGCCGGTGGTGATTCGCGGCTACGGCCATGTGAAGGCCGCCAACGCGGCGCGGGCGGCCGAGGAAAGGATGCGCCTGCTCAAAAGGCTTTCTTCGCCCGGAAGCCCGGTTTTGCAGGCGGCGGAGTGATTTAAGGCACGCCGCCCGAGGCCCTTCGTGACGCCCTTGCGAAGTGCTTTCTAAGTCTTTCTTAAGGCGATTGTGGCACGTCTTGGTTCCAGCGCGGGATCGAGACGTGTCTGCAGGACGAAGGAACGACATACCGGTCGACGTCTACATTCCGTTTGTCGAAACCCTGTTTCGCGACGGGACGACGCTTGCCATCGGCATGGTGGCGCAGACGATGCTGGTCATCCTCTGCTACTGGAAGACATCCGATCCGATCTATCTCGCCGTCGCCGTCGGAATGGTGCTCGTCGGCACGCTGCGCCTGATCAATTTCCGCAAGTACAACGCCATGCCGCCGCCGCGGACGCGCGAGGAGGCGCGGGCGCGCGAGAACGAATACATCCTGTTCGGCTCGATGCACGGCTTCCTGCTCGGGACGTTCTGCTTCGTGGGCATCTATGCCGCGCCGGACCCGTTCGCCGAAATCTCGGCCGTCTGCGTGACGCTGGCGTCGGCCTCCTCGATCGCCGGCCGCAACTACACCTCGCCGCGCATGGTGATGATCTTCATCGTCTCCATGATCTGGCCGATCTCGGCCGGCTTCCTGCTGCGCGGCGACGGCTATCACATCGCGCTCGGCCTGCTGTCCGCCCCCTTCCTGTTCACCATCAAGAAGTTCGCCGAGAACACGCGCGGCGCGCTGTTCACCGCGATCTCGGAAGAGAAAAAGGCGAACAAGCTGGCCGAACGCTTCAACCGCGCGCTCAACACCATGTCGCACGGCCTGGTCATGCTGGGCCCCGACGGCCGCGTCGTCGTCGCCAACGCGGAAGCGGCGCATCTCATGTCGTTCAAGTCGCCGTCGTCGCTGCTGGGGCGCTCGATCCACTCCATGCTGATGCGCGGCGTGGCGGGCGGCGTGCTGGCGCCGAAGGACTGCCGCTACATCGAGGCGCAGCTGACGCGCGCGCTGCGCGAAGGGCGCGACCGCAAGGTGCTGGTGTCCTTCACCAACGGGCAGCACTACGAGTTCTCGGCCCGCGAGGGCAGCCAGGACCTCGGCGTGATCACCTTCGAGGACGTGACGCAGCGCGTCGAGGCGGAGGAGAAGATCCGCACCATGGCGCGCTACGACAGCCTGACCGGCCTGCCGAACCGCGCCTACTTCCACGAGCTGGTGGTCGAGACCATGGCGACGGGCCCGCGAGACCGCTATTGCGCGATCGCCGTGCTGGACCTCGACGATTTCAAGAGCGTCAACGACACGCTGGGCCATCCCGTCGGCGACGGGCTGATCTACGCCGTGGCCGAGCGGCTGGCCGCGTTCGCGTCGGATACGCTCAAGGTCAGCCGCTTCGGCGGCGACGAGTTCATGGTCTATATCGACCGGGTCGAGGACGAGGCGCATCTGGGAACCATCCTCGACGGGCTGTTCGCCGGACTCGAGGGCGAGGTGGACGTCGCGGGCCACTCGCTGCGCGTCCAGGCCAGCGGCGGCGCGGTGCTGTCGCGGGTGCGCGAGACCGATGTCGACGCCATGATCGTCAAGGCCGACCTGGCGCTCTACAAGGCCAAGGAGCTGGGCAAGAACGACTGGCGCCTGTTCGAGACGGCCATGGACGCCGCCTTCCGCAACCGCCAGTTGATGAAGGCGGACCTGCGCACGGCGATCGAGACGCGCGCGCTGCGCGTCGTGTTCCAGCCCATCGTGTCGCTGGATTCCATGCGGATCGCGAGCTGCGAGGCGCTGTGCCGGTGGGACCATCGCGACCTCGGCCCCATCTCGCCCGCCATCTTCATCCCGCTGGCGGAGGAGATGGGCATCGTCTCCGAGATCAGCAGCATCGTGCTGGAGGCCGCCTGCACGCAGTGCCTGCGCTGGCCGGACCCCATTTCGGTGTCGGTCAACCTGTCGGCCAAGGATTTCCGCAGCCACGAGGTGGTCGACAAGGTGCGCGGCGTGCTGGAATCCTCCGGCCTCGCGCCGCATCGTCTGGAGATCGAGGTCACCGAGACCGCGCTGCTCGACGACAAGTCGATGACGCGGGCCTATATCGAGGAATTGAAGGCGATCGGCGTGCGCATCGCGTTGGACGATTTCGGCACCGGCTATTCCAGCCTGAGCTACCTGCACAAGCTGCCGCTCGACAAGATCAAGATCGACCGCAGCTTCCTGATGGACGTGACGCAGAACAAGCGCTCGCTGGAGCTGCTCAAGGGCGTCGTCAACCTGTCGCGGCCGCTCGGCCTGCAGGTCACGGTGGAGGGCGTCGAGACCTTCGACCAGCTCAAGGTCCTGGCGCTCGACGTCAAGCCCGATCTCGTCCAGGGTTTCCTGTTCGGCTCGGCGCTGTCGGCCTCGGGCATCGAGACCATGTCAAACACCGTCTGGCCTTTCGCCAACGACATAAGGCTGGCCAAGCGCGCCGCGCGCCGCTGAGCGGCAGCCTCGATCAATCGTCCACTCCCGTTGCGGACAGCGGCCCTGCGCCTGCGGCCGTCCGACGCCTGTCGAAAATTTGAAACAAAGTTTACCTTTTATTAACGTTAACGTTCGGTAAAGGACCCTCTGTTCATTTAAAGCTTTACTTACTTTTCGGTTTTCGTACCCTTTCCGTCAGGCGGCTTACGGGGAAATAGACATGACCGGCCAGTGGACCGCGACCCGCGACCTTGCGGGCGTGCAGCGTAGCACCGTGCCCAGCGCGAGCTCGGATTTCGTCCGCCGGATCGAGGCCCTGCTCGACCGGACCGAGTACCGGCGCTGCGACAAGGGCGAGGATCTGGAGGACATCTACCGGCTCCGCTACAAGTCATACCGCTTGAGCGACATGGTGTCGGAGCAGGCCGAGCACACGATCCATGATGCGCTCGACGAAGCCGAGAACTGCCACAAGTTCGGCATCTACATCGACGGCGCGCTGGTCAGCACGCTGCGCGTGCACCATGCCGATGCGCGCACGCCGTGCTCGCCCTCGACCATGGTCTATGGCGACATCCTGCGCCCGATGATGGCCGAGGGCGCGAGCTTCGTCGATCCGAGCCGCTTCGCCGCCGATCCGGAATGGTCGCGGGTCTATCCGCAGATCCCGTATCTGACGCTCCGGCTCGCCGGCATGGCCTGCTTTCATTTCGGCGCGCCGTTCTGCCTGGCGACGATCCGCGAGGATCACGCGGGCTTCTACAAGCGCATCTACGAGTCGCGCCAGATCGGCGGCCTGCGCAGCTATCCGGGCCTCAACTACCCGGTGGTCCTCTACTGCGCCGACGTCAACGCCATCCGCGAGCGGTCCTTCGCCCGCTTCCCCTTCTTCCGCTCGACCCGGATGGAGCAGAGGCTGATGTTTGGCGAGACCAAGCCCGGCGACATAGCGCCGCTGACCATCCTGCCGACGGCGAAGTATTACCGCGAGGCCGCCTGACCTTTCCGGCGCCGCAAGCGCCCCTACATCAGTCAGGTCCCTTTGCCGAAGGAGGTCTCATGGACATCGCCGCCATTCCGCTGACGCCGTTGGTTTCGCTGATCGCCGGCGTGCTGATCCTGGTCATGCCGCGCCTGCTGAACTACATCGTGGCGCTCTACCTGATCGTCGTGGGCCTGCTCGGCATCTTCCCGCAGCTTGCCGGCTGAGCCGCGCGCCGGCGCTCTCATCGTCCTGTTGAGCGAAGGGCGATGGTGCATTGCCCTCCGCCTTGCTTTTCGCTATGTGCCATCCCCAGATTTGGGAGACTAACATGGCCGATCATTCGCCTGCCGGGCCCGCCGAACTCGGTGCTCAGATGGACTATGCCGAGCACGAGAAGACCTATGGCCGCTTCATCGTCCTGGCGAAATACGGCACGCTGGCCTGCGTCGCGCTGATGATCGCCATGGCGTTCGGCTTCTTCACCAGCGCCGGCTTCATCTCCGCCACGATCCTGTTCGTGCTGATCTGCGCGCTGGGCGGCTACCTGCTTCGGTAGCGGCGGGCGACCGTGCTTTGCGGCCGCCGGTGAAGCGGCGGATACTGGATGTCGGGCAGGGGACTGCCGGGGGGTGGGTGTGAGCCAAACGATCTTCGTATCGAAGGAAGCCGACTCGGGTGAAACGCGCGTCGCGGCGTCGCCGGACACGGTGAAGCGTCTGGTCGGCCTCGGCTTCGCGGTCGTGGTGGAGACCGGCGCGGGGCTGTCGTCGCGCATCGTCGACGCCGAGTTCGAGAAGGCGGGGGCGAGGATCGGCTCCGCCGCCGACGCGGCGCAGGCAGACGTGGTGCTGAAGGTGCGGCGGCCGAGCGAGGCCGAACTGGCGGGCTACAAGGCCGGCGCGGCGGTGCTGGCGACCATGGACCCCCATGGCCACGAGGCGGCCGTCGAGGCCATGGCCCGGGCCGGCGTCACCGCCTTTGCCATGGAATTCATGCCGCGCATCACGCGCGCGCAGGTGATGGACGTGCTGTCCTCGCAGGCGAACCTGGCCGGCTACCGCGCGGTGATCGACGCGGCCGCCGTCTACGACCGCGTGCTGCCGATGATGATGACCGCCGCCGGCACGGTTCCGGCGGCCAAGGTGTTCATCATGGGCGTCGGCGTCGCCGGCCTGCAGGCGATCGCGACAGCGCGCCGAATGGGCGCGGTCGTGACGGCGACGGACGTGCGCCCCGCCGTGAAGGAGCAGGTGCAGTCGCTCGGCGCGAAATTCCTTGCGGTCGAGGACGAGGAGTTCAAGGCCGCCGAGACGGCCGGCGGCTACGCCAAGGAGATGTCGAAGGAATACCAGGCCAAGCAGGCTGCGCTGACGGCCGAACATATCGCCAAGCAGGACATCGTCATCACGACGGCGCTGATCCCCGGCCGGCCGGCGCCGAAGCTGGTGTCGGCGGCGATGGTCGCCTCCATGAAGCCGGGCTCGGTGCTGGTCGACCTCGCCGTCGAGCGCGGCGGCAATGTCGAGGGCGCGAAGGCCGGCGAGATCGTCACCACGGACAATGGCGTGAAGATCGTCGGCCATCTCAACGTTCCGGGCCGGGTGGCGGCTTCGGCCTCGCTGCTCTACGCCAAGAATCTCTTCGCCTTCCTGGAGACGATGGTCGACAAGGAGACGAAGACGCTCGCCATCAACCGCGACGACGAGCTGGTCAAGGCGACGATGCTGACGGATGGCGGCAGGATCGTGCATCCGGCTTTCGCCAAGGCGCAGGGCTAGGAGAGGGACAATGGAACACACGCTTCAGCAGGCTCTGGACAGGCTTGACGCGGCGGCCCAGGGCGTGCGCCGCGCCGCCGAGGGGCTGGCCGCGCCCGGCCCGGCCGATGCCATGGGCGACGCCGCGCACGCGCTGTCGGGCGGTGTCATCGACCCGTTCGTGTTCCGCTTCGCGATCTTCGTGCTGGCGATCTTCGTCGGCTACTACGTGGTTTGGTCGGTCACGCCGGCGCTGCACACGCCGCTGATGGCCGTGACCAACGCCATCTCCTCGGTCATCGTGGTCGGCGCGCTGCTGGCGGTCGGCATCTCGGCATCCGGCCTGGCGACCGGCTTCGGCCTGATCGCGCTGGTGCTGGCGGCGGTCAACATCTTCGGCGGCTTCCTGGTGACGCAGCGCATGCTGGCCATGTACAAGAAGAAGGAGCGGTAGGAGCATGCAGGCCTATCTCGCTCCGGTGTTCCAGCTCCTGTTCGGGCTCAGCCTGATCCTGTTCCTGGTCGCCGCCATGCGCTGGCGCACGCCGCTCCACGCGCGCGGGGGCCATCTCATGCTGGTCGGCCTGTTCCTGGTGCCGCTGGCTCTGTTCTTCCTGTCGCGCGGCGTGGGAAGCTACGGCGACAGCGCCCGCACGGCCCTGTTCATCGCGGGCGGCGTGCTCATGGCGGCGGTGCTGATCCAGTTCCTGGCTATTCGCAAATTCGTGTCGGCGCCGGGCGCCATCGAGGGGCGCAACTGATGTCGGTCAATCTCGCGTCCTTCCTCTACCTCGTCTCCGGCATCCTGTTCATCCTGGCGCTGCGCGGCCTGTCGCATCCGACGACCAGCCGCCAGGGCAACATGTACGGCATGATCGGCATGGCCATCGCCATCGCCACCACGCTGGCGCTGGCGACACCGTCGCCCGGCGGCTTCGCGCTGATCGTCATCGGCCTTTTGGTCGGCGGCGGCGTCGGCGCGGTGGTTGCCCGGCGCATCGCCATGACGGCGATGCCGCAGCTCGTCGCCGCCTTCCACAGCCTGGTCGGCCTCGCCGCCGTCATGGTGGCGGCCGCGGCGGTCTACGCGCCGGAAAGCTTCGGGATCGGCACGGTCGGCCATATCCACGCCCAGGCCATCATCGAGATGAGCCTCGGCGTCGCCATCGGCGCCATCACCTTCACCGGCTCGATCATCGCCTTCCTCAAGCTTGACGGGCGCATGTCGGGCAAGCCGATCATGCTGCCGGGCCGGCACGTCATCAACGCCGGGCTCGGCATCGCGCTCGTGGTGCTGATCGTGCTGCTGGTCACCACGCAGTCGACGCTGGTGTTCTGGCTGATCGTGCTTTTGTCGCTGGCGCTCGGCGTGCTGCTCATCGTGCCGATCGGCGGGGCCGACATGCCGGTCGTGGTGTCGATGCTCAACTCCTATTCGGGCTGGGCGGCGGCGGCGCTGGGCTTCACGCTGGGCAATCTGGCGCTGATCATCACCGGCGCGCTGGTCGGCTCGTCGGGGGCGATCCTCAGCTACATCATGTGCAAGGGCATGAACCGGTCCTTCATCTCGGTCATCCTCGGCGGCTTCGGCGGCGAGACGGCGACCGCCGGTGCGGATGACGGCATCCAGCGCACGGTCAAGCAGGGTTCGGCTGACGACGCGGCCTATCTGATGATGAACGCGCAGAAGGTCATCATCGTGCCGGGCTACGGCATGGCGGTGGCGCAGGCGCAGCACGCGCTGCGCGAAATGGCCGACAGGCTGAAGGCACATGGCGTCGAGGTGAAGTACGCGATCCACCCGGTGGCGGGACGCATGCCCGGCCACATGAACGTGCTGCTGGCCGAGGCCAACGTGCCATACGACGAGGTGTTCGAGCTGGAGGACATCAACTCCGAGTTCGCGCAGGCGGACGTCGCCTATGTCATCGGCGCCAACGACGTGACCAACCCGTCCGCGCGGGACGACAAGTCTAGCCCGATCTACGGCATGCCGATCCTCGACGTCGACAAGGCGCGCACCTGCCTGTTCGTCAAGCGCAGCCTCGGCTCTGGCTATGCCGGCATCGACAACACGCTATTCTACAAGGACGGCACCATGATGCTGCTCGGCGACGCCAAGAAGATGACCGAGGAAATCGTCAAGGCCATGGAGCACTGATCGGGTAGCACTGACCGGCGGCGATCCGCTTCCATAAAAAAGCCCGGCATCGCCGGGCTTTTTTCATGGTGCTTGCGTCGCGTGCTACTTCAGCGAATGGGTCAGCTCCATGGAGGCGACCGCAAGGGCGAGGTTGAGGCCGGTCTGCGACTGGACGCTCAGCGGCTGCAGCGTGAAGGACTTGTTGAAGCCTCCCACGAGCAGGTTGGCGCCGCCGCCGGTGACGATGCTGGCCTCGGCGTTCACGCCGAAATAGCGGCCGGCGAGCTGGCCTTCGTCATATTTGCGGTCGAGCGCCAGCACTGCCCATTGCAGGGCGCCCTGGTGCGTCGTGCCGAGGTCGACGCCGAGCTTGGAAATGACGCCGGAATAGCGCTCCTCCGGCCCGCCGTTGGAAAAGCGGAAGGTGCAGGTCAGCGTCTTGTTCGACGTGACGACGAAGCCGGTGCCGCCGTCGATGGCGCAGTCCAGGATGCCGAGCCTCACCTCCGCGCCCGCCGGCGCGGAAAAAGCGAGGCCGAGCAGGGCCGCGGCGAAAAGCTTCTTGAACATGGAAATCCCTCTGTGACTCACCGCCGCAAAACGGCGGCGCGGAGCGATGGTTCCAGAACACCTTGGCGGTTCGATGACGCAGGCAGGACAGCCGGGCGGCGGCCTCAGCCGCGCGTGCGGGCCAGTCCGTCCGTTGCGGGCCGGTAGTTGGGGTCGAGCTGGGCCGCCCGTGCATAGGATTTCGCCGCGCGGGACTTGTCGCCGCGCCGCTCATAGACGAGCGCCTGGTTGGCCCAGCTTTCGGCGATGCGGTCGTTCAGCTTGATCGCCATGTTGAAGTCGGCGAAGGCGTTGTCCTCGTCGTTCAGCGCGATGTAGGACAGGCCGCGCCCGTTGTAGGGCTCGGGCGAATCCGGCGACAGCGAGATCGCCGTCGAGAAATCCTCGATGGCGAAATTGTGCTGATTCTGGCTCTGATAGATCAAGCCGCGATTGTGATAGGCGCGCGCGTCGGTGGTGTCGAGCTGGATCGCCTTCTGGAAGTCGTTGAAGGCGTCCATGGTGCGCCCGGCGCGGCGGTAGAGGTTGCCGCGGCCGATATAGGCGGCGTCGTAGCTGGCGTTGAGCTGGATGGCGCGGTTGTAGTCGGCCAGCGCCTGCGGCTGGTTGCCCAGGAAGCGATGGATCAGCGCCCGGTTGGAATAGGCCTGGAAGAAGTCCGGCCGCAACTGGATGGCGGTGTCGAAGTCGCGCAGCGCCTCCTGGTAGCGTCCGCCGCGCCCATAGGCGGAGCCGCGGACATTGTAGGCTTCCGGATCGCGCGGGTTGCGCTCGATGACGGCGGTCAGCGAGGATATGTTCTCCTGCGAGCCCTGCGCGGGATCGATAGAGGCGAGCTCGCCCATCGGGTTCGTCTGGCAGGCGGCGATCGCCAGCATGAGGCCGAGCATGGCGGAGCGCACGAGGGCGCGCGTCGGCGAGGCCCTTCCGGCGGAAGCCGCATGCAAAAAGCCGGTGTACTGGACGTCAGGCATTCCGGGATCGATCCAGACCATCGCGCGGAGCATCGCGCCGATTATCACGCATCACGGCGCAAAAAACGCAAAATCGCGGGATGACGATCGTCACCCCACGAAGCGCGTATTTCCTGAAAGCGACGAAAAAGCGGCAGCGTCAGCGAGCCGGGCGAGCCGCGCCGGCAGCCGGAACCGGGCGCGGCGTCATCGGCAGCAGCCCTTCGCGCTGGGCGCGCTTGCGGGCCAGCTTGCGGGCGCGGCGCACGGCCTCGGCCTTTTCGCGGGCGCGCTTCTCGGACGGCTTCTCGTAGTGACCGCGCATCTTCATCTCGCGGAAGATGCCCTCGCGCTGCATCTTCTTCTTGAGCGCGCGGAGCGCTTGGTCCACATTGTTGTCGCGAACGAGTACCTGCACTGGTTGTCCTGTCTTTCGTGTTCAGGGGTCGGCGCACGGAAAAGCTGCGCCATCGCGGCGGCTTCCGTCGCGAATTGTGGCGGCTGATAGCAGAATCGCGGCGGCTTGTCCATCGGCCTTGACGCGCTCGGCAGGCATCGGGTAGCGCTGGCCTTGCAGGCCGGTCGGTCTGCACCATCACCTCGACGGTGCGAACGCGCTAAGCGCTACGCTTGGCACGTCAGGAGTCCCCGAGCCTTGAGCCAAGCCACCCTACAGACCCGTGCGCCCGGCGGCGGCGATACCGCCATCATGGTCATCCTGGCGATCAGCTTCTGCCACCTCATCAACGACGTGCTGCAGTCGATGCTGACGGCGCTCTATCCGCTGATGAAGGAGACTTACGACCTGGATTTCTGGCAGATCGGCCTGCTGACCCTGACCTTCCAGTTCACCGCCTCGCTTCTGCAGCCGGTGGTCGGCCTCTATACAGACAAGCATCCGGCGCCGCGCTCGCTGCCGCTCGGCATGGTCTCCTCGCTGATCGGGCTGATCCTGCTCGCCTTCGCCCATCATTACTGGACGCTGCTGCTCGGCGCTGCGGTCATCGGCATCGGTTCGGCGATCTTCCACCCGGAATCGTCGCGCATCGCGCGGCTGGCCTCCGGCGGCCGGCACGGCTTCGCCCAGTCGACCTTCCAGGTGGGCGGCAATCTCGGCCATGCGCTCGGACCGCTGCTCGCCGCCTTCATCGTCGTCCCGCGGGGGCAGACGAGCGTCGCCTGGTTCTGCCTCGTCGCGATGGTCGGCATCCTCGTTCTGCGGCGCGTCAGCGGCTGGTACGCCGCCCACATGCGCGAGACCGCCAAGCGCCCGGCGGCGGCCGCGCGCTATCCGCTTCCGGCCAGGCGCACGCAACTGGCGATGGCCGTGCTCTTCCTGCTGGTGATCACCAAGAACATCTACACCGCCAGCCTGGGCAGCTACTACACCTTCTACCTGATCGAGAAGTTCGGGGTATCGGTGCAGGCCTCGCAGGTGCTGCTGTTCGTGTTCTACGGCGCCTCGGCGATCGGCATCTTCATCGGCGGCCTGGTCGGCGACCGGTTCGGCTCCAAGGCGGTCATCTGGATCTCGATCCTCGGCGTGCTGCCCTTCACGCTGGCCATGCCCTATGCCGGCCTCACGCTGACCGTGATCCTGTCGATCCTGGTCGGGCTGATCCTGTCGTCCGCCTTCACGGCCATCGTCGTTTTCGCGCAGGAGCTGATGCCGGGACGCGTCGGCATGGTGGCGGGCATCTTCTTCGGCTTCTCCTTCGGCGTCGGCGGGCTCGCCGCCGCCGGCCTCGGCATCCTGGCCGACCATCAGGGCATCGACTACGTCTTCCGCATGGTCTCCTACCTACCGCTGCTCGGCCTGCTGACGATCCTCCTGCCGCGCATGGACGAGCTGCGCTGAGGCCCCAGCGTCAGGCCGGGTCGCAAACGGCACAAGGGTGACAGCGGCCGACGGCTAATGGTAGCCTTCGGCGAACGGCGCCATCGGACAGGCTATGCGGAAGTTCTCGGTATTCGCCATCGCGCGCGAGGCCATGCGCGCTCACAAGGGATGGGAGGAGCAGTGGTCCTCGCCCGAGCCGCGGCGGCAATACGACGTCGTCATCGTCGGGGCCGGCGGCCACGGTCTGGCGACGGCCTACTACCTCGCCAGGGAACACGGCGTCACCAATGTCGCGGTGCTGGAAAAGGGCTGGCTCGGCGGCGGCAACACGGGCCGCAACACCACCATCATCCGCTCCAACTATCTCTATGACGAGAGCGCCGGCATCTACGAGCATGCGCTGAAGCTGTGGGAGGGGCTGAGCCAGGAGCTCAACTACAACGTCATGTACTCGCCGCGCGGCGTCATGATGCTGGCGCACAATGTGCACGACGTGCAGGTGCTGAAGCGCCATGTCCATGCCAACCGGCTGAACGGCATCGACAACGAATGGCTGACGCCGGAAGAGGCCAGGGCCTTCTGCCCGCCGCTGAACATTTCGCAGGGGGCGCGCCATCCTGTGGTGGGCGCGTCGCTGCAAAGGCGCGGCGGCACGGCGCGCCATGACGCGGTCGCCTGGGGCTATGCCCGCGCGGCCAGCGACCGGGGCGTCCACATCATCCAGAACTGCGAGGTGACCGGCATCCGCCGCGACGCGACGGGCCGCGTCGAGGGTGTGGAGACCAGCCGCGGCTTCATCGGCGCGCGCAAGGTCGGCGTCGTGGCGGCGGGGCACAGCTCCGTCGTCATGCAGATGGCCGGCGTGCGCATGCCGCTGGAAAGCTATCCGCTGCAGGCGCTGGTGTCGGAGCCGGTGAAGCCGGTGTTCCCCTGCGTGGTGATGTCCAACACGGTGCATGCCTACATCTCCCAGTCCGACAAGGGCGAGCTGGTGATCGGCGCGGGCACCGACCAGTATCCGTCCTATTCGCAGACCGGCGGGCTGCATGTCCTGCAACACACGCTGGAGGCGATCGTGGAGATGTTTCCGATCTTCTCGCGCATGAAGATGCTGCGCTCGTGGGGCGGCATCGTCGACGTGACGCCGGACCGCTCGCCGATCCTGGCGAAGACGCCGGTGCCGGGCCTCTACGTCAATTGCGGCTGGGGCACGGGCGGCTTCAAGGCGACGCCGGGCTCCGGCCATGTCTTCGCCCACACGATCGCGCGCGACGCGCCGCACCCGATCAACGCGCCCTTCACGCTGGAGCGCTTCCGCACCGGGCGGCTGATCGACGAGGCGGCGGCCGCCGCCGTGGCGCATTGATGAGGGTGCCGGCCCTCGTCGTCGCGGCGATGATCACCGCCGCCGGTCCGGCCAAGGCCGAGGGCGGGTTTCGCTTCAGCGAGGATCTGGTCATCCGCAAGCACGAGACCGCGCATGAATGGCCGTTCTCGGTGGACGAGGGCGAATTGAACTGCATCGCCGTGGACGGGCAGAAATTCGTCTTCTTCGCGGAGATGCTGGCGCCGGAGAAGCAGGGCGGCTTCGGCAAGATGGTCCTGCCGCGCCGCGTGGTCGTCTCGGCCAATCTGGTCGCGCTCCTCGCCTCGCTGGAGGACAGGGCGCTCTATGCGCCGTATGACGGGCTGGAGACGTTGATCAAGCGGCTGGCGCCGTTCGAGCGCATGGGCTGGGCGCTTTGCGACAAGGCCGAAGGGAAGGGAATCTAGCATGCTTCTCATCCGCTGCCCCTATTGCGAGGAGGAGCGCCCGGAGCTCGAATTCCGCCATACCGGCGAGGCGCATGTGGCGCGTTCGTCCGATCTCGCCGCCGAGAGCGACGAGGGTTTCGAAAAATTCCTGTTCGTCCGCAGCAATCCGAAAGGCGTCGTGTTCGAGCGCTGGCGGCACATCCATGGCTGCGCGCGCTTCTTCAACGCGGCGCGCGACACGGTGAGCGACAGGTTTTTGATGACGTACAAGGCTGGGGAGCCGAAGCCGGAGAAGCTGGCATGAAGATGCTTTCCATCGACGCCCCCTCCGTCCCTCCGGGCCACCTCCCCGGTGAACGGGGGAGGATCGCAGGTCGCGGCCGGCATCTCCTCCCCTGCGCAGCGGGGGAGGAGGCCCGAAGGGACGGAAGGGGCGTCGACGTCGAAGGAAAGGTGCGGCGATGACCCAGCCGTTCCGCATTTCCGGCAAGGGCCGCCTGACGCCGGCGCGGACCGTGCGCTTCACCTTCGACGGCACGGCCTACACGGGCCTGGAAGGCGACACGCTCGCCTCCGCCCTGCTGGCGAACGGCGTGCATCTCGTCGGGCGTTCGTTCAAGTATCATCGGCCGCGCGGCATCCTGTCCGACGGGCCAGAGGAGCCGAGCGCGCTGGTGACGGTGGCGCGCGACGGGGCGCGGCGGACCCCGAACGTGCGGGCGACGGTGCAGGAGATCCATGACGGGCTTTGCGCCGTCTCGCAGAACCGCTGGCCGTCGCTCGCCTTCGACATCGGCGCGGCGGGCAATCTGGCCGCGCCGCTGTTGTCGGCCGGCTTCTACTACAAGACCTTCCTGTGGCCGCGCTGGGCGTGGAAGCGGCTCTACGAGCCGGCGATCCGCCGCGCGGCGGGGCTTGGCAAGGCGCCGTCGGAGCGCGATCCGGACGTCTACGCCTCCCGCTTCGCCCATTGCGACGTGCTGGTGGTCGGCGGCGGACCGGCCGGGCTGACGGCGGCGCTGGCGGCGGCCGAGACGGGCGCGCGCGTCATGCTTGCCGACGAAAGGGCCGAGTTCGGTGGCGCGCTGCGCTTCGACACCGATGCCCGGATCGACGGGCAGGACGGCTGGACGTGGGCACGGGAGACCGTGCGGCGGCTGGCCGGGATGGCGAATGTGCGGCTGCTGCGGCGCGCCACCGCCTTCGGTTACCACGCGCAGAACCTCGTCGGCGTGGTGGAGCGGCTCACCGACCATCTGCCCGATCCCGAACCGCGCATGCCGCGTGAACGGCTGTGGCAGATCCGGGCGAAGCGCGTTGTGCTGGCCACCGGCGCGATCGAGCGGCACATGGTGTTTCCCGGCAACGACCGGCCGGGCATCATGCTGGCTTCCGCGGCGCGCGCCTATCTCAATCATTACGGCGTCGGCGTCGGCCGGCAGGTCGGCGTCTATACGGCGGATGACGGCGCCTATGCGGCGGCGCTCGACCTGCACCGCGCCGGCGTGCGGGTCGCCGCGATCGTCGATCTGCGCGACGAGCCGGGAGGACCGCTGGTGGAGGCGGCGCGGGCGGCGGCGATCGAGGTGAATGCCGGCCGGGCGGTGGTCGCAACGTCGGGGCGGCTGCGCGTCGCCTCCATGACGGTCGCCACGAAGGACGGCGGTCCCGGCAGGCGCATCGCCGTCGATGCGCTGCTGGTGTCGGCCGGCTGGACGCCGAGCGTGCATCTGTTCTCGCAGTCACGCGGCAGGCTAGCCTTCGACGAGCGGACGCAGTCGTTCCTGCCGGACGAGCCGGTGCAGGACTGCGTCTGCGTCGGCGCGTGCGCGGGAAGCTTCGAGCTTGCCGCCGCAATTGAGGAAGCGCACGCAGCCGGGCAGGCGATGGCGCGTCAGGCGGAGGGCGGCCGTTCCATCACCACGGGCCCCGTTGCGCAGGCGCAGCCGAGCGGCCCGGGCGGCATGATCGGCGCCGCGCCTGGCGCGGGGCCGGACGACAAGGGCCGCGCGTTCGTCGATTTCCAGAACGACGTGACCGCCAAGGACATCAGGCTTGCGGTGCGGGAAGGTTTTCGGTCCATCGAGCACGTCAAGCGCTTCACCACCAACGGAATGGCGACCGACCAGGGCAAGACCTCCAATCTGCACGGCCTGGCCATCGCGGCCGAGGCGCTCGGAAAATCCGTGCCGGAGGTCGGGCTCACCACCTTCCGCGCGCCGTTCACGCCGGTGACCTTCGGCGCGCTGGCGGCGCATGGGCGCGGCCGGCTGTTCGATCCGACGCGGCGCACGCCGATCCACGGCTGGGCCGAGCGGCAAGGCGCGGTGTTCGAGCCGGTGGGCCAGTGGCAGCGCGCCCGCTATTTTCCGCGTCCCGGCGAGGACATGCGGGCGGCGGTGGACCGCGAATGCGCGGCCGTGCGGCGTTCCGCCGGCCTGTTCGACGCCTCGACGCTCGGCAAGATCGAGGTGGTGGGGCCGGATGCGGCCGCCTTCATGGAACTGCTCTACACCAATCCCTGGCGGAAGCTCGAACACGGCCGCTGCCGCTACGGCATCATGCTGCGCGAGGACGGGTTCATCTATGACGACGGCGTCGTGGGACGGCTGGCGCCCGACCGCTTCCACGTCACCACCACGACCGGCGGAGCGGCGCGCGTGCTCAACCACATGGAGGACTATCTCCAGACAGAGTTCCCGCATCTAAAGGTGTGGCTCACCTCGATTTCCGAGCAATGGGCGGTGATCGCCGTGCAGGGGCCGGCGTCGCGGGAGATCGTCGCGCCGCTGGTCGAGGGCGTCGACCTGTCGGACGCCGCCATGCCGCACATGTCGGTGCGCGAGGGACGGATCTGCGGTGTGCCGGCGCGCCTGTTCCGCATGTCGTTCACCGGCGAGCGCGGCTTCGAGGTCAACGTGCCGGCCGACTACGGCGAGGCCGTCTGGGAAGCGCTGTGGGCGGAGGGCCGGAAGCACGGCGCCTGCGCCTACGGCACGGAGGCGATGCATGTGCTGCGCGCCGAGAAAGGCTACATCATCGTGGGGCAGGACACCGACGGCACCGTCACGCCCGACGATGCCGGCCTGGGCTGGGCGGTTGGAAAAGCGAAAGCCGACTTCGTCGGCATACGCGGCCTGAAGCGGTCCGATCTCACGGCCCCCGGCCGCAAGCAGCTTGTCGGACTGAGGACGAAAAATCCAGCGATCGTGCTGGAGGAGGGGGCGCAGATCGTCGCCGACCCGGCGCAGGCCGTGCCGATGCGCATGATCGGGCACGTGACCTCGTCCTACTGGTCGGCGAATTGCGGCCGCTCGATCGCGCTGGCGCTGGTGGCGGACGGCCGCGCGCACGTCGGGCGGACGCTTTATGTGCCGATGCCGGACGGCGCGGTGGACGTCGAGGTCACCGGGACGGTCTTCCTCGACGAGGCAGGGGAGCGGCTGCATGGCTGAGACGGGGACGACGGCCGCGCGCCGGCCGAAACAGCCGTCATCCGCGCCGTCCGGCGAGCGCACGGCGATCGGCATGCTGCCGCCGGCCTCGCGATTGTCGCTGCGCGCGCCGGAGTCGTCACGTGCGGCGCTCGGGCAGGCGCTTGGGATCGCCCTGCCGGGCGTGCCCAAAACCTCCGCCGCTGGCGAGGGCCGCGTCGCACTGTGGCTCGGCCCCGACGAATGGCTGGTCATCGACCATCTGGACCGCGACATGGCGGCGGAACTGATGAGACTCGACGCGCTTCACGCGGCCGTGGACGTGTCGCATCGCAATGTCGCGATCGAGATCGAGGGGCCGGGCGCGGAAGCCGTCCTCAATGCGGGCTGCCCGCAGGATCTGTCGCTCGCGGCATTTCCTGTCGGGGCGTGCTCGCGCACGGTGCTCGGCAAGGTCGAGATCGTTCTGCACCGCACGGGCGACCGTTCGTTCCGGGTGGAATGCTGGCGCTCCTTCGCCGACTACGCGTTCGCCTTCCTGACCGAGGCCGCGATGCACGAAGGCTGAACGGAACCTTGCATCGCCTTCGGCGTTTTCCATCCTGTTAGAGGGAAATAACGCCATGGCTGACGAAAACGAACTGCGTGAAGACACGGCCTCGCCGGCCGTCGAGTCGCTCAAGCGCGAACGCAAGGCCGCCAAAAAGAAAGCGGATACGAAGACCGACGAGCTGGACGAAGGGCTGGAAGACAGCTTTCCCGCCAGCGATCCCGTGTCGGTGACGTCTACGAGCATTCCCGGCGCGCCGAAAAAGAGCGGGCGTAAATCCGCCGCCAAGACCGCGCCGGCCGCTCAGCCAGTCCGCTCCGAGCCGGCCAAGCGAGGCCGCAAGGCGAAAGCAGCCTCCAGCGCATCGTCGGGAGCCGCTTCGTCCCGTCCCGCAGCCGCCCGGACCCGGGCAACCGCAAACACCACCGCACGAACCGCAAGGACCCGCACCATGAACCTGCCTTTCTCCAGCCGCCTTCCCAGCGAATCCGACCTCGAGGATCAGGTCGCGCGTCTGTCGCGCGAGCTCGCCTCGCTCAAGAAGACGCTCGCCAAGCAGGGGTCGCGCGCCTATGCCGACACGCAGGCCATGGCCTCCGATTTCTACGAGGACATGAGCGACCGCATCTCGGAAGCGCTGCCCGTGGTGCGCGAGCGCGCCAAGGCCGTCGAGAAGGTCGCCCGCGAGAACCCGACCACCACGGCCGCGGTCGGCCTCGTTGTCGTCGGCCTGCTCGTGGCGCTGATGACGCGCCGTAGCTGATCCCGAGGCTCAGCCGTCGTTCGACGCGTTGAGCTGCTCCGGCGTCAGTCCGGCTTCGGGCTGCCCGGAGCCGGCCACGAGCGAAAAAATCTTTCGCCTGGATTTCACGAGCGGCGCCAGAGCCGCTCCGAGCGGCTGCATGCGCGGGCCGGCCTCATGCGCGCTCACCGCCGCCTCGCCGGCATAGGTTTCGCTGACGATCACCTTGCCCGGCACCGGCCTGCCGTCGCGCTCGATCGGCCGCAGCACTTCGAAGCCCAGGCATCCATCCTCCTCGGAAAGCGTGCGGCGCGCGTGATCGCCGAGCAGGGCGGCGACATCGTCCTCGCGTCCGTCCTGCGTCTCGAATTCGACAATGATCGACCAATGCGGCACGGCGCTTTCCTTCCAAGTGGGCGGCCGGCGGCCGCGATTTCATTCTGCCTTCGGTTCGACGAAGGTCAAGGTCAGCCAGCGGGCCGTCAGTGCCGGCTTGGCGCTGTCCTCGATCTCGATGGTCACGTCGTTGGCGATCTGGATCCAACCGGACGGGCGGACCTTCACGTCGGCCAGCACGAAGCTTGCCCGGATGCGCGCGCCGGTCCTGACCGGGGTGACGAAGCGAACGGAATCGAAGCCGTAGTTCACGCCGACATTCGCCCCCTGCAGCAGCGGAATCGTCTCGAAGGCCATGGCCGAGAGCATGGACAAGGTGAGGAAGCCGTGCGCGATGGTGCCGCCGAAGGGGGATTCGGCGGCGGCGCGCACCGGATCGACGTGGATGAACTGGTGATCGTCGGTCGCGTCGGCGAACTGGTCGATCATCGTCTGCGTGACCGTGCGCCAGGACGAGGTCCGCTTGCCGCCGATGCCGGCGAGGAGGTCGTCGACGGTGATGGATCGCATGCGCGTCGCTCCGGAATGCGGCGCACAGATAGAGCGTTCGGCGGGACCTGTCACCTGTCCGGAAGCGCCCCGCGCCTATTCGGCGGGGGCGGGGTGGCCGGCGGCGGCGGCGAGTTCCCGCCGCAAGCGTTTCTCCTCCTCGACCTTGGGCGTCACGAAGCGGCCGAGAAGCAGGTAGGCGACGGGCGTCAGGAACAGCGTCGACAGCGTCGCCAGGCCGAGGCCGCCGACGATGACCCAGCCCAGCGCGATGCGCGCCTCGGCGCCGGCGCCGCTCGCCATCACCAGCGGCACGCCGCCGAGGATGGTGCAGATCATTGTCATCATGACCGGCCGCAGCCGGATGTTGGAGGCCTGTTCGATGGCCTCGCGCACGCTCGCGCCGCGATCGCGGAGCTGGTTGGCGAACTCGACGATCAGGATGCCGTTCTTGGCCATGACGCCGACCAGCAGGACGAGGCCGATCTGGCTGTAGGCGTTCAGGCTGGTGCCGGTCAGAACCAGCGCGAAGACCGCGCAGGCCAGCCCCAGCGGCACCGTGGCCATGATGATAATGGCGCTGACGAAACTTTCGAACTGCGCCGCCAGCACCAGGAGGATGATGACGATGGCGAAGCCGAAGATGACGGTCATGCCGCTCGACTGCTCGCCCAGCGTCGCCGCTTCCGCCAGCGGGATGATGCGGCTGCCCGGCGGCAGCAGCGGCTCGACGATTCGCTGCACGGTCCGGTAGGCCTCGCCCAGTGGTAGATCCGCGCGCAGGCCGGTGGTGAGCGCCACGGAGCGCAATTGCTGCTCACGCGACAGCGACGGCGCCACCGCGCGCTCGGTGAGCGTGGCGATGGTGGAGACGGGCACGTAGCGTCCGTCTCCGGTCTGCATGAAGATGTTTTCCAGATCGGTCGGGTCGTTGATCGGGTTGGTGGTCGAGACCAGCTTCACGGGGTAGGAGCGGTCCTCGATGAACACCTCCGCCACCTTGCGGCCGTCCAGCATGGCCTGGACCGCATCGGCGAGGCCGGTGATGTTGATGCCGAGATCGGAGGCGCGCTCGCGGTCTATGGAGATGCCGAGCTGCGGCTGGGTGACGTCGTTGGTGAGGCGCGGCTGCTGGAAGCGCGGGTCCTTCTCCATCTCGGCCAGCACCTTCTGCGCCGCCGCGCCGAGCTGCTCGTAGCTGTTGCCGACCAGCGCGAACTGGAGCCCGTTGCCGGCGCCGCGGATGCCCAGGCTGTTGGGCTGCAGCACGAAGACGCGCACGCCCGGCACCTGCGCGCTGAGCCTGGTGATGTCGGCGGCGATCTGCTGCTGCGTGCGCTCGCGCTGGTCCCAGGGGGCGAGCGACAGGACGATGAAGCCGCTGTTGGTCGAATTGCCCATTCCCGCGCTGACGAAGGTGCTGACGATCTCGCCCGACGCGATCAGCGGCTGCACGAGCTGCTCGATGCGGCGCATCTGCTGCGCTGTGTAGTCGAGGCTGACGCCCTGCGGGGCGGAGACGCGCAGCGCCACCTGCGAACGGTCTTCCGTCGGCGTCAGCTCCTGCTTGACCATGCCGAAGGCGGCGACGGCCGCGCCGGCGAACAGCACGCTGACGAGGACGACCAGCGCCGGCGCGTCGAGGCAGGCGTGCAGGCAGCGCCGATAGAGCCCCGACAGCCAGCCGCCGACGCGGCCGCCGATGCCGCCGCGCACGGCGTGGCCCTCGCCGTCCAGCGGGCCGTGATGGGCCTTGAGCATGCGCGAGGCGAGCATCGGGCAGAGCGACAGCGCCACCACGGAAGACAGGAGCACCGCCATGGCCAGCACGAAGCCGAACTCGCGGAACAGGCCGCCGGTCTGGCCGGGCAGGAAGGACAGCGGGATGAAGACGGCGGCGAGCGTGGCGGTGGTGGCGACCACGGCGAAGAACACCTCCTGCGTGCCGAGCACCGCGGCGGCGCGCGGGCCCATGCCCTCGTTGCGGCGGCGAACGATGTTCTCCAGCACGACGATGGCGTCGTCGACGACGAGGCCGGTGGCCAGCACCAGCGCCAGCAGGGTCAGGATGTTGATGGAGAAGCCGGCGAGATAGATCGCCGCGATGGTGCCGATCAGCGCCACCGGCATGGCCAGGCCGGGAATGAGGGTCGCGCGCCAGTCGAGGAGGAACAGGTAGATGACGAGGAGCACGAGCGAGACGGACAGCATCAGCGCGATCTCGACCTCGTGGATGGCGCCCTCGATGAAGGTGGCGTCGTCGCTGGTGACGCGGATCGTCATGCCTTCGGGCAGGTTCTGCTGGATGCGTTCGGCGGCGGCATGGATGCCCTGCGAGATGTCCAGCGTGTTGGACTGCGCCTGGCGGATGATGCCGAGCCCGATGCCGGTCTTGCCGTCGGAGCGCAGCGAGGTCTGGCCGATGTCGCCGCCGAGCGTCACCGTCGCCACGTCGGACAGCCGCACCCTGCCTTTCAGCATCAGGCTCTCGAACGCCTCCGGCGTCGTCACCGCGGCGGTGGTGCGCACGATGATGTCCTGGTCGGAGGTGGTCAGCGAGCCGGCAGGGGTATCCAGCGCGACGGAGGCGAGCGCGTTGCGGATGTCGGCGATGGTGAGGCCCAGGCTGGCGATCTTGGCCTGGTCGATGTCGATGCGGAAGATTTTTTCCCTGTCGCCATAGGTCTGCACGTCGGCCACGCCGGCCACGGCGGCAAGCGCGTCGACCACTTCGTCCTCGACCAGGATCGTCATGTCCTCGATCGACATGCTGTCGGAGGTGACGGCGAGCCGCATGACGGCGTCGGCGTTGGCGTCGGCCTTGACGATGCGCGGCGTGTCGGCGTTGTCGGGAAGCTGGTTGGCGACGCGCGAGACGGCGTCGCGCGTGTCGGAGGCGGCGACGTCGAGGTCGACGCCGTCGTTGAATTCCAGCGTCACGCGGCTGCGGCCGAAGGAGGAGCTGGACGAGATCGACTTGACGCCGGAGACGCGCGCCACCGCGCCTTCCAGAACGGCCGTCAGCTCGCGGTCGATCGTCTCGGCGGACGCGCCGGTGTAGTCGGCGTTGATCGAGATGACCGGACGGTCGACGTCCGGCAGTTCGCGGATCTCGACGCCGAAGAAGGCGGCGAGGCCGGCGACGGCGATCAGCGTGTTGATGACGAAGGCCAGCACGGGCCGCCGCACGAAGAGCGCGGTCATGCCGCTCTCGGGGTGGTCGCCGGCTCCGCTCATGCCGCCACCCTCACGTGCCACCGCCCGGCGTCGTCTGTGCGCCGGCGACCAGGAGCTCCGCGCCCTCGCGCACGGCGTGGATGCCCTCGGTCACCACGGCCTCGCCGTCGCTGAGCGCGCCTTCCACCAGCACATTGTCGGTGTTGCGCTGGATGATGCGGACCGGCGTGCGGCGGGCGCGGCCGTCGCGCAAGGCCCAGACATAGGCCCCGTCGCCGCCCCACTGGATCGCCAGCGGGCTGACGGACGGGTAGGTATCGCCGGGGAAGCGCATGCCGACCTGGAAGGACATGCCGGCGCGCAGGCTGTCGTCGGCATTGCCGATCTCGGCCTGGACGCGCAGCGTGCGGCTCGCCTCGTCCAGCCGGTTGTCGACGGCGCTGACCGTGCCTTCCAGCACGCGGTCGGGCCGCGCTATGGCCGTCGCCGTCAAAGGCGCGCCGACCTTGACGGCGTCCGCGTAGCGCTCCGCCACCCAGAAATCGACCTTGATGGTGGAGCGGTCGTCAATGGTGGCGATCGCCGTCTGTGTGGTCACGTAGTTTCCCGCCTCGATGGGCGGGATGCCGACGATGCCGGAGATCGGCGAGCGGATGGAGCGCCGCTCCAGCGTCAGCTCGGCGTCGCGCAGCGCGAGCTCGGCGTTGGAGAGCGCCAGCCGCGCCTCCGTCACCTGCACGGCGGTCGCCGTGTTGGAGGAGCGCAGCGCGTTGACGCGGTCGAGCCTGGACCTGGTGTCGTCCACGGCGATGCGGGCGCGGTCGACGGCGATCTGCTCGGCTTCCGAATCCAGCCGGGCGATGACGTCGCCCGCCTTGACCGTCGCGCCCGAGCGGACGAGCATCTCGGTGAGGCGGCCGGAGGTGTAGGGGTTCACCACGACGGAACTCGCGGCGCGGCCGGTGCCGATGGCGGACAGGCGGTCGTTGATGGTGGCGATGAGAACCGGCGCGGTGACCACGGCGGCGCGCGGCGCACCCCCGCTTCCTCCGGCCTGCCGCCGCTGACCGCCCGCCTGGCCCTGGCCCTGCTGCGCGGGAACGGCGGCGTGCGCCCAGTCGATGCCCCAGCGGGCGAGGACGTCGGGCGCGCCGGGGAAGAATGTCGCCCAGGCGACCGCCGCGCCAAGCACGATCAGCAAGCCCACGAGCAGTTGTTTCCAGGCGGCCATTCACACTCCGGAATCGATCGACAGGCCGGATGCGGGAAGGCGGACCTCGCCATCGAAGCGATCGAAAGCTGTCGCGCCACGCCCGCGGACCGACCGGTACCGTCAGTAGTTGCCGTTTATGGCAATTCTTCATCCCCGACGCATCCAGATTAACATTAAATATGCGTAAGGTAACGAGGAACTGATGGGTCCGGGGCGGGTCCCGACGCGCGACGTCGCGGCTGGGGTACCGTCGTCTCCGGCGATCGGCGAAAACTGCACCGAGCCGTTGCGGGTCGCGCCGCGCCGGCTCAAGATGCAGGAAGCTGGATAGGGCGGTATGTCGGGAGCGCGCATGGGGAACCTGACCTTCGACGAGTTGAAGACGGCGGTCGCCGGCGGCGACATCGACACGGTGCTGGCGGCGGCGGTCGACATGCAGGGACGGCTGGTAGGCAAGCGGTTCCTGGCGCGCTTCTTCATCGAATCGGCGCATGCGGAGACGCATGGCTGCAACTACCTCCTGGCCGACGACATCGATATGGAGCCGGTGCCCGGCTACAAGGCGGCAAGCTGGTCAAAGGGCTATGGCGACTTCGTCATGAAGCCGGACCTGTCCACGATCCGGCGCCTGCCGTGGCTGGACAAGACGGCGCTGGTGCTGTGCGACGTGCAGGACCATCACAGCCACGAGGACCTGCCGCATTCGCCGCGCGCCATGCTGCGCCGGCAGGTGGCGCGGCTGACCGAGCGCGGCTGGCTCGGCCATTTCGCCTCCGAGCTGGAGTTCTACCTGTTCGACGAAAGCTACGCCTCGGCGCGCGGCAAGCACTGGAAAGGGCTCGAGACCGCCTCGCCCTATATCCAGGACTACGTCATCCCGCTGACGACCAGGGAGGAGGCGGTGATGCGCAAGCTGCGCAACGACCTCGACGCCGCCGGCATACCGGTGGAGAACTCCAAGGGCGAGTGGGGGCCGGGGCAGGAGGAGATCAACGTGCGCTACGCCGAGGCGCTGGAGATGGCCGACCGGCACGTGATCATCAAGAACGCGACGCGCGAGATCGCCGCCGGCATGGGCAAGGCGGTCACCTTCATGGCGAAATACGACTACGCGCTGGCCGGCTCCTCCAGCCACGTCCACAATTCGCTGTGGAGCGCCGACGGCAGGACGCCGCTGTTCTTCGAGAAAGGCGCGCCGTGGACGCTGTCGGAGCTCGGCCGGCAATGGGCGGCGGGGCAGCTCAAATACGCCAGGGAGTTCACCTGGTTCCTCGCGCCTTACGTCAATTCCTACAAGCGGTTCCAGGCCGGCACCTTCGCGCCCACCAAGATCATGTGGAGCGAGGACAACCGCACCGCCGGCTTCCGCCTGTGCGGGGAGGGGACGAAGGGCATCCGCATGGAGTGCCGGATCGGCGGCGCCGACCTCAATCCCCATCTCGCCTTCGCGGCGCTGATCGCGGCGGGGCTGGCCGGCATCGACGAGAAGCTCGAGCTGCAGAAGCCGTTCGTCGGCGACGCTTACCAGGCGTCGCGGCTGCCGGAAATCCCGAAGACGCTGCGCGAGGCGACCGAGGCGCTGGCGAAGTCGAAGATGTTGCGGCAGGCGCTGGGCGAGGACGTGGTCGAGCACTACGTCCACACGGCGCGCTGGGAGCAGTTCGAATACGACCGCCGGATCACGGACTGGGAGTTGCACCGGGGTTTTGAGCGGTATTGAAGATTGTCGTGCGTCCTTCGAAGCTCGCTCCGCTCGCACTTCAGGATGAGGATCGTTGCGCCAACCTTTGTCATTCTGAGGTGCGGGCGGAGCGAGCTTCGAAGGACGCACCAAATTGAAGAGGCCTGATTTGGAAACCGTACGGATAAAATCGCCTGTCGACGGCTCCGTTTACGCGGAGCGGCCGGTGGCAACCGACGCGCAGGTCGCGGCGGCCGTCGAGCGCGCGCGCGGCGCGCAGGCGGAATGGGCGCGGGTGCCGGTCGCGGAGCGTGGAACGTACATGCTGGGCATGCTCGAGGCGCTGACGGCCATGAGCGAGGAGATCGTCACCGAGCTCGCCTGGCAGATGGGCCGTCCGGTGCGCTACGGGGGCGAGTTCGGCGGGGTGCGCGAGCGCACGCAATACATGGTCGAGATCGCCGAACAGGCGTTGAAACCCGTCATGGCGTCCAACCCGAAGGAGGGTTTCCGGCGCTACGTGAAGCGCGAGCCGCTGGGCGTGGTGATGGTGATCGCGCCGTGGAACTATCCCTACCTGACGGCGGTCAACACCATCGTGCCGGCGCTGATGGCGGGATCGACGGTGATCCTGAAGCATGCGGCGCAGACGCTTCTGGCCGGCGAGCGCTTCGCCAGGGCCTTCGAGACAGCCGGCCTGCCCAAGGGCGTGTTCCAGAATGTGGTGCTGAACCATGCGCAGACGGAAAGACTGCTCGGCTCCGGCAGGATCGACCATGTCAACTTCACCGGCTCGGTGGCCGGCGGGCGCGCCATCGAGCAGGCGGCGGCCGGCACCTTCATGACGCTCGGGCTGGAACTCGGCGGCAAGGACCCGGCCTATGTTCTGCCCGACGCCAAGCTGGACCACGCCATCGCCAATCTGGTGGACGGCGCCTTCTACAATTCCGGCCAGTGCTGCTGCGGCATCGAGCGGGTCTACGTGCATGAGACGGTCTATGACGACTTCGTCGAAGGTTTCGTCGCCGAGACGAAGAGCTACATTGTCGGCAACCCGCTGGAGAACTCCACGACCATGGGGCCGATGGCGCAGGCGCGCTTCGCCGACCTGATCCGCGAGCAGAAGGCGGAGGCGCTGCGCAAGGGCGCGACGGCGCATGTCGGCATGGCCGTCGAGGGCGACCGGCCCGGCTCGCCCTACCTCGCGCCCGAGGTTCTGACGCGCGTCGACCACCAGATGAGCGTCATGCGCGAGGAAAGCTTCGGGCCCATCGTCGGTATCATGAAGGTGCGCGACGACGAGGAGGCGATCGCGCTGATGAACGATTCGCCGTATGGGCTGACGGCGTCGATCTGGACCGGCGACACGGAGCATGCCGAGGCTATCGGCGACCGGGTCGAGACGGGCACCGTGTTCATGAACCGCTGCGACTATCTCGATCCGGCGCTGGTGTGGACAGGCGTCAAGGACACCGGCAAGGGCGCGGCGCTGTCTGCCATCGGCTACGACAACCTCACGCGGCCGAAGAGTTTTCACCTCAGGGAAAAGATTTGAGCGGGGCTCGCGCATGACCGCCTTCACCTCGAAATGGAACTACCCGACGACGGTCCGCTTCGGTCCGGGCCGCATCGCCGAGCTGGCGGACGCGGCCGCCGCGGCGGGCGTCAGGAACCCGCTGTTCGTCACCGACCCGGGACTGGCCAAGCTGCCGGTCGTGGCCGCCGCGCTTTCCGTGCTGACCAGGGCGAAGGTGCCGCATGCGGTGTTTTGCGACGTGAAGCCGAACCCGGTGGAGGCCAATCTGCTGGCCGGCGTCGGCGCGTATCGCCATGGCGGCCATGACGGGGTGATCGCCTTCGGCGGCGGCTCGGCTCTGGACCTCGGCAAGCTGATCGCCTTCCAGGCCGGGCAGACGCGGCCGGTCTGGGACTTCGAGGACGTCGGCGACTGGTGGACGCGCGCGGACGCGTCCGCGATCGCGCCGGTTGTGGCGGTGCCGACGACGGCAGGCACCGGCTCGGAGGTCGGCCGCGCGGCGGTGCTCACGCATGTCGAGAGCCACACCAAGAAGATCATCTTCCATCCGAAGATGCTGCCGGCGATCGTCATCGCCGATCCCGAGCTTTCCGTCGGCATGCCGCGCTTCATCACGGTCGGCACCGGCATGGACGCGCTGGCGCATTGCCTGGAGGCCTATTGCGCCCCCGGCTTCCACCCGATGGCGGACGGCATCGGGCTGGAGGGCATGCGGCTGGTGTTCGAGAACCTGCCCAGGGCGGCTGCCGACGGGACGGACATCGCCGCCCGCGCGAACATGATGGCGGCGGCGGCGATGGGCGCCACCGCGTTCCAGAAAGGGCTCGGCGCGATCCATTCGCTGTCGCACCCCATCGGCGCGCTCTACGACACGCATCACGGCATGACCAATGCCGTCTTCATGCCCTATGTGCTCGCCTTCAACCGCCCGGCGGTGGAGCAACGGATCGCGCGCGCCGCGTCCTATCTCGGCATGCGCGGCGGTTTCGACGGATTTTTCCGCGCCGTGCTGACGTTGCGCAAGCGGCTGGGCGTGCCGCATGCGCTTCCCGGCCTCGTCGAGGGGCTGCGGATGGACGCCAGGCGCAAGGCGATGATCGCGGTGATGGCCGTCGCCGATCCCTCGACCGGCACGAACCCGGTCAAACTGACGAAAAAGGCCGCGCTTGGACTATTGGAAGCCGCAATCAGTGGATCGGCGTGACCGGCGCGCAGCGATGATGCAGGTGGCCGACCGGCCGCGGAAAACCCGGCGCGGGCACGCAGAAGGCCCAGCCGCAGAATTCAGCGGAGCGGCGGTTGCGGGAAGTCGTCAAAGCTTGTTAACGTCGCGGCATGGGGCGTTCCACGGGCGGGCTTCATCGGACTGTCACATGGTGGCGCTAACCGCATGAAACTGTCCAACGGCATCGGGTTCAATGGGAGAAATCACATGATGAGGTTTACGGGACGGCTGCTTTCCCTCACGGCCGCGTCGCTGATGGCGACATCCGCGATCACGTCGGCGCAGAGCCTGGCGGAGATCGAGGCGGCGGCCAAGAAGGAAGGCATGCTCACGACCATCGCCCTGCCGCATGACTGGTGCGGCTATGGAGAGGTCATCGCCGGCTTCAAGGCGAAATATCCGGAGATCACGGTCAACGAGCTCAATCCCGACGCCGGCTCCGGCGACGAGATCGAGGCGATCAAGGCGAACAAGGACAACAAGGGGCCGCAGGCGCCCGATGTCATCGACGTCGGCCTGGCCTTTGGCCCCTCGGCCAAGGCGGACGGGCTGATCCAGCCCCACAAGGTGTCGACCTGGGACAGCATTCCCGCCGACGCGAAGGACGCCGACGGCTACTGGTATGGCGACTATTACGGCGTGCTCGCCTTCCAGGTGAACAAGGACCTGATCCAGAACATCCCCGCCGACTGGGCGGACCTCCTGAAGCCGGAATACAAGAATTCGGTGGCCCTCGCAGGCGATCCGCGCGCATCGAACCAGGCGATCCTCGGCGTCTACGCCGCGGGCCTGTCGAAGGGCGCGGCGGCCGGCGAGGCGGCGGGCACGGCGGGCCTGGAGTTCTTCAAGGAGCTGAACGCGGCCGGCAATTTCGTGCCCGTCATCGGCAAGTCGGCCACTCTGGCGCAAGGCCAGACGCCGATCCTGATCACCTGGGACTACAACGCGCTTGGCGGGCGCGACACGTTGAACGGCAACCCGCCCGTCGAGGTGGTGGTTCCGAAGACCGGCGTGGTGGCCGGCGTCTATGTGCAGGCCATCAGCGCCTACGCTCCGCATCCCAACGCCGCGAAGCTGTGGATGGAGTATCTCTATTCGGACGAGGGCCAGCTCGGCTGGCTCAAGGGATATTGCCATCCGATCCGTTTCAACGACCTGGCGAAGAACGGCAAGATCCCGCAGGACATGCTCGACAAGATGCCGCCGGCGCAAGCCTATGAGGCGGCGGTCTTCCCAAGCCTCGACGAGCAGGCCAAGTCGAAGGACGCGATCACGAAGAACTGGGATTCCGTCGTCGGCGCGAACGTCAAGTAGCGTGCGCGGGTCGCCGGGCGGCTGCCGCCCGGCCTCGTGCATTTCCCGGGTGGGCGCATGAGCGATGCAATGGTGGGCGAAGCAGCGGTGGCGCGTTCGGCGCCGCCTGCCGGTCGTCGTGCCGTTCGTTTTCCGACGCACTGGCTCGGCGTCACGCCGTTCGCCCTTTTCGCGCTGTTCTTCCTGATCCTGCCCACAATGTACCTGATCGTCGGCGCGTTCCAGAACCGCGCCGGCGAACTCACCCTCGATAACATTCGCGCGCTCGCCCAGCCCAACATCGTCGCCGCCTACTGGATCTCGATAAAGATCAGCTTCGCCTCGGCGACGATCGGTGCGCTGCTGGGACTCGCCATGGCGATGGCCATCGTGCGCGGCGGGCTGCCGGGCTGGGTGCGCTCGGCGACGCTCACTTTCTCCGGCGTCGCCTCGAATTTCGCCGGCGTGCCGCTGGCCTTCGCCTTCCTTGCCACGCTCGGACGGCTTGGTCTCGTGACGATCTTCTTCAATTTCCTCGTCACGGCGATCAACGAGAACGTCGCCCTGCCGCTCGGCCTCTCGGCGCTGGGCCGGTTCAATTTCAACATCCTGTCCTTCTGGGGCCTGACGCTCACCTATCTCTATTTCCAGATCCCGCTGATGATCGTCATCATCACGCCGGCGCTGGACGGGCTGAAGAAGGAGTGGGGCGAGGCCGCCGCCACGCTTGGGGCGACCACGCTGCAATATTGGCGCATGGTCGCCATTCCGGTGCTGTGGCCGAGCTTCCTCGGCACGGTGATCCTGCTCTTCGCCAATTCCTTCGGCGCCATCGCCACCGCCTACGCGCTGACCGGGTCATCGCTGAACATCGTGCCGATCCTGCTGTATGCGCAGATACGCGGCGATGTTCTCAACAATCCGCATCTGGGCTACGCAATCGCCTTCGGCATGATCTTCATCACCGGAATGGCCAATGCGTTCTACATCTGGTTCCGCGCGCGCTCCGAGCGGTGGCTGAGATGACGGGGGTTGCATGAGGTCGCCGCGCTTCTGGGCCTGGGTGACGTTCGGCGTCGGCGCGGCCTATTTCTTCATCCCGCTGATCGCCACGCTGGAGTTCTCGCTGCGCATGCGGCGCGGCGTCTATTCGTTCGACGCCTATGCGGTGGTGTTCGGCGATCCGCGTTTCCAGGCGACCTTCGGCTATTCGGTCGTCGTCGCCGTCTTTACCATCCTGCTCGGCGTGCTGATCGTGGTGCCGACCGCCTACTGGATCAGGCTGCGCATGCCGCAATTGCGGCCGATCGTTGAGTTCATCACGCTGCTGCCGCTGGTCATCCCGGCCATCGTGATCGTGTTCGGCTATATCCGCATGTACGGCTCGAATTCGCCGCTGCCCTTCCTGGCGACGGCGCGCGGCACCGACGTGCTGCTCATCATCGGCTATTCGACGCTGGCGCTGCCCTATATGTACCGCGCCGTCGACACGGGCTTGCGAACCATCGACGTACGCACGCTGACCGAGGCGGCGCAGATCCTCGGCGCGGGCTGGACGACGATCGTCACGCGCGTCATCCTGCCGAACGTGCTGATCGCGGTGCTGTCGGGCGCGTTCCTGACCTTCGCCATCGTCATCGGCGAGTTCACGATGGCGAGCCTGCTCAACCGGCCGGCTTTCGGGCCGTACCTTCAGAACATCGGCGCCAACCGCGCCTACGAGCCGGCGGCGCTGGCCGTCATCGCCTTCGTCATCACCTGGGGCTGCATGTCGGTGATCCAGCTTCTCTCCCGATTCGCGCCGAAATCGGCCAACCGTCCGCACTGAAGGGCAGACACGTCATGAGCGACCCCTTCCTTTCCCTCCAGAGCATGAAGAAGTCCTTCGCCGGCAATACGGTGGTGCAGGATTTCGATCTCGACGTGGCGGCGGGGGAGTTCGTGTCCTTCCTGGGACCGTCGGGCTGCGGCAAGACCACGGTGCTCAGGATGGTCGCGGGGTTCGAGGAGCCGAGCGCGGGCCGCATCCTGATCGGCGGCAAGGACGTCACGCGGCTGAAGCCGAACCAGCGTAACATCGGCATGGTGTTCCAGGCCTATGCTCTGTTCCCCAACCTGACGGTGGCGCAGAACATCGCCTTCGGCCTGCGGGTCGCTGGCGTCGGCAAGGCGGAGACGGATGCCCGCGTCGCCGAGATGCTGTCGCTGATCAAGCTGCCCGATTTCGGCGCGCGCTATCCCTACCAGCTTTCCGGCGGCCAGCAGCAGCGCGTGGCGCTGGCCCGCGCGCTGGCGCCGCGTCCGCGCCTGCTGCTGCTCGACGAGCCGCTGTCGGCGCTCGACGCCAAGGTGCGCGTGTCGCTGCGCAGCGAGATCCGCGCCATCCAGCGCGATCTCGGCATCACCACCATCTTCGTCACCCACGACCAGGAGGAGGCGCTGTCCATCTCGGACCGCATCGTGGTCATGTATGGCGGCAAGGCCGAGCAGGTCGGCACGCCGTTCGAGATCTACAACCGGCCGGCGACGAAGTTCGTCGCCAATTTCGTCGGCACGCTGAACACGCTGGACGGCGTCGTCACGGACGCCGGAAGCGGCATGGTCAGGGTCGCCAGCGAGGAGATTTCGGTCAAGGGCAAGCTGAACGGCTCGAAGGCGGGCGACCGCGTCACGCTGGCGCTGAGGCCGGAGGCCATCTCGCTGACGCGCGGGCCCAGCCACGACGCCAGCCTGTCGGGCGAGATCGCCGACGTGCATTTCCTCGGCTCCGTGATCCGCGTGCTGGTCGGCGTCGGCGACAGCCGCATCTCGCTGGACACGTTCAACAATCCGAGCACGCCGCCGCCGGCCATCGGCGACCGGGCGGCGGTGAACTTCTCCTCCGGGGACGTGCTGGTGCTGCACTGAGGCGCGAGCGTGCTCCGGGGCCGCTTCGCGGCGCCCCTCGTCAGCGATCGCCGGACGTTGCCGCCATGACGGCATGCTCGTCGCCCTTGCTGGGCAGGCCGACGTAGAAGAGCATGATCGACAAGGCGTTCTCCCGTTCCGACAGGTTGAGCTGCCGCGTGAAGTAGTCGACATGGAAGCGCACGCTCTTGTCGATGTCGATCAGGAGCTTTATGCCCGTCTCCGTCGCCGATACGAAGGTCACGCGCTGATCCTTGTCGTCCCTCCTGCGGGTCACATATCCCAGCTTCACGAGTGACTTCACGACGCTCGACGCGAATGCCGGCGAGATGTCGAGCCTGTCGGCGACGTGATTGACCGGGAGCTCCATGGTCTTGCTGCCATAGATCTGGATAAGCGCCTGATGCGCGAGCGGGTCGATCCCTCCCGCCTTGGCCTGCTCCTCGACGATGCGAAAGGCCCGGCGCACGATGTAGCGTGCGTCCGCTACGTCGACGAAGTAGTCGTGCTTGTCCTCGTTGTTGCGGGCGAGTTCCGCCGCGTCGTACTTGTCCATGATCCGACGGAAATTCACCGAGGACGACATCCCGCCTGCACCTCCAAAACTCTGCCGCCGCAAAGTTACATAACCAGGATAGCCTATAAAGGAACATCGCCCTACTCGACTATCGGCGGGAGTAATCGGCTTCGAACGGCATTTCAAGGATGTCGTTGCGAGCCATGCGCGGGCCTCGCGTGCACCAACCTGACCGTGTTCTTGACAAAATCACCTAAATAGATAAGTTAACTGATCTTATTACGATGATGCGCGCCGCCTTCGTCCGGGCTTCGGGCGTGCTCATGTCCGCGGAACGTGTGCCATGCCCTATCAGGATTTCCGCGAATTTCTGGCCGTCCTGCGCAAGGAAGGGGAGCTGGTGGATGTCGACCGGCATGTCCCGCTGGACGATGTCGGCAAGGCGCTGAAGAAGGCGTATGAGAAACAGGCCCCGGCGCTGATGTTCAACGACACGGGCAGCTCGATGCCGCTCGTCGGAGGGATCTATTCGACGCGCCGGAAAGCCCTTCTGGCGTTCGAGGCCGAAGAGGGCACGCTGCTCGGCACGATCACGGCCAGGCTGAACAACCGCATCCCTCCGGTGTATGCCGAGGGTCCGTCGCCCTGCCAGGAGGTGGTTCTCACCGGCGACCAGATCGATCTCGGCAAGCTTCCCATCCCGACCTACAGCCCCAAGGACGGCGGTCCCTACATCACGGCAGGGATCACCGTTTCGGTCGATCCCGAGACGTCGGTGCCCGACATCGGCCACTATCGGTTCATGTATCTCGACAAGAACCGCATGTCCTTCCTGGCGGAGCCCAATCACCGCTTCGGCAAGAACCTGGCGAAGCACAGGGCCACGGGCCGCCGGCCGCAGGGCGCCCTGGTCATCGGTGTCGACCCGGTCATCGCCTACACATGCCAGTTCAAGGTCTCGGACACGACGGACGATTGGGAGGTAGCGGGGGCGTTGCGCGACCGGCCGGTCGAGCTCGTGCGCTGCAAGACGATCGATCTGGCCGTTCCGGCCACGGCGGAAGTGGTGATCGAGTTCGAGGTCGATCTGGACGAGACGCACAGAGAAGGCCCTCTGGGGGAGCATACGGGCTACTACGACGCGACGGGGCGCGGCCAGCCCGCCGCCGTCGTGACGGCGATCACACATCGCAGGAACCCGATCTTCCAGGCGCTGCTGACGGGCAAGCCGGTGACCGAGAACCACATCCTGAAGCAGGTGCCTCTCGAGGTCTCCTTCACGAATTTCATGAAGAGCCGCTTTCCGAATGTCGAGAAGATATCGTTGCGGCTGTCGACCAGCCTGTCGAACTATATCGTCATCGCGATGAAGCCGCGATTTGCCGGCGAGGTGCGGCAGGTGATGATGACGGCGATCTCCAGCGAACTGCGGCCGAAATGGGTGGTGATCGTCGATCCGGACATCGACGTCCACAACCCGTCGGACGTCGAATGGGCGATGGCCTTCAGGGTGCGCCCGCGGCACGACGTCGTCGTCTTCGACGACACCCCTCGGGCGGGATGCGATCCGTCGGTGTCGGATCCCTACGCCACGTCGTCGGCGGTCGGGATCGACGCAACGATTCCGCTCGGCGAGCCGTTTCCCGACGTCGCCGACGTGCCCGGCTGGCAGGAGTTCGAGCTGCCTGAAATCGACAGGTGAGGCCGAAGGCCCGTCAGCTCCGGTAGTCGCCGTTGATGGCGACATATTCCTTGGTCAAGTCGCAGGTCCACACGGTGTCGGTTCCCCGCCCGAGCCCGAGATCGACCGTGATGGCGATGCGGTCGTTCTTCATGTAGGCGGACGTCAGGTCCTCCGAGTAGGCCGGATCGCGCTCGCCGCCCACCGCGACCCTGATGTCGCCGAACCAGATCGCCAGGCGGTCGCGGTCGGCCGGCTCTCCCGCCTTGCCGACGGCCATGACGACCCGGCCCCAATTGGCGTCGTCGCCCGCGATGGCGGCCTTCAGGATCATGGAATTGGCCAGGGAGAAGGCGACCTTGCGCGCGGACCGCCGGGAAACGGCGCCGCGCACGGTGACCGAAACGAATTTGCGCGCGCCTTCGCCGTCGCGGACGATCTGATGGGCAAGGTCCAGCGTGACCTCGTCGAGGGCGCGCTTGAAGCCGCGCAGACGCGGGTCGCCAAGGTCCGTGATCGGCGCGACGTTCTTCGCGCGGCCGGTGGCGAAAAGCAGCACCGTATCGGATGTGGAGGTGTCGCCGTCGACGGTGATCGCGTTGAAGGACCTGTCGACGGATTTTCCGATCAGGCTCCGGGCGACCGACGCGGAGAGCGGCGCGTCGGTCACGATGAAGGCCAGCATCGTGGCCATGTTCGGGGCGATCATGCCCGCCCCCTTGGCTATCCCGTTGATCAGCACGCTCTCCCCGCCGATGCGGACCGTGCGGGAGGAGCCCTTGGGATAGGTGTCGGTGGTCATGATGGCGCGCGCGGCCTGCGCCCAGCCGCCCGGCGCGCAGCGCGAATGAAGCCCGTCGACCACGCCTTCGATCTTGCCGGCATCGAGCGGCTCGCCGATGACGCCGGTGGAGGCGAGAAAAATCTCGCCCGTCTCGCATCCCACGGTCCTGGACACCGCCGCGGCCGAGCGGGTCGTGGTCTCCTTGCCCTTCTGGCCGGTGAACGCGTTGGCGTTGCCGGAATTGACCAGAAGCGCGCGGGCCCGGCCGCCGCCCAGCGCCGAGCGGCACCAGTCGACCGCCGCCGAGGGGCATTTGGACAGGGTGAAGGTTCCGCCGACCGTGGTGCCCTCGTCGAAGACAGCGAGCACGACATCGTTGCGGTCGCGATATTTGATGCCGGCCTGGCCGATGGCGATCCGCATGCCGTCGACCGGCGGCAGATCCGGGAAGGATGCGGGCGCGAAAGGCGAAATTGCAGTCATGATATCGAACCGTTCCCGTATGTCCCGACGTCGGCGGGAGATAGCATGGCGCCAAGATTCCTATCAAGCCGCGCCCGCGGCGGATGCAAGAAAATCGGTCGGCGGAGCGTATCCGGTTGTCAAGGAGTGCCTACTTCACTTACATTCATTTCGTAGCATTATGACGTGTCGCATCGGCGATGCGCCTCGCGGCCGCGGCTGCTCGGGCAATCGCGGACAAAGCATCGAAACCGGAGCATCCGCATATGGCATTTCAGGACATGCGCGCGTTCCTCGCCCGCCTGCGCGAGCATGGCGAGCTGGAGGATGTCGACGGCGAGATCGACCTGGCGGATGTCGGAAAGGCGCTGAAGCAGACGTCGCAGCGCCAGGGGCCGGCGCTCATGTTCAATCACAACGGAACGGCGTTTCCGCTGGTCGCGGGTCTCTATTCCACCCGCTCGAAGGCGCTTCTGGCTTTCGAGGCCACGGAGGACACCATCATGAGGAAGGTGATGGACGGACTGGAGGCGCCGATCCCGCCGACGATGTTCGAGGGTGCGCCGCCCTGCCAGGACGAGGTGCTGGTCGGCGACGACATCGACATCAGGCGGTTTCCCATTCCTGTTTACAGCCCCCATGACGGCGGCGCCTACATAACGCCCGGAATGGTGGTGTCGAAAGACCCCGAGACCGGAATACCGGATATCGGCCACTATCGGTTCATGGTCATCGGACCGGATGTCCTGACTTTCGACGCCCAGCCCGCCCACAGGTTCGGCAAACATCTGGCGAAATACGAAAAGCTCGGGATCAAGCCGAAGGCCGCGCTGATCATCGGCCTCGATCCCGTTCTCGCCTATACCGGACCGCTACAGGTGCCGGACGACACCAATGACTGGGCGCTGGCGGGCGGATTGCGCGGCGCGCCGGTCGAGCTCACGAGGACGCTGACCGCCGATGTCGAGGTGCCCGCCCATGCGGAGGTGGTGATCGAGTTCGAGGTGAATTTTTCGGAGATGCTGCCGGAGGGGCCGCTCGGCGAGTATACGGGATACTACGACGCCACGGGCAAGACGGCACCGTCGGCCAAGATCACGGCCATAACGCATCGCAGGCGCCCGATATTCCAGGGCTTGCTCACCGGCAAGCCGGTGACGGAAAACCACATCCTCAAGCAGATCCCGTACGAGGTGTCGTTCTTCCGCAATCTGAAGCGCCTGTTTCCCACGGTGGAGCAGGTCGCGTTCCCGGCGTCGGGCGGCGTCTCGTTCTACGTCGTCATAGCCATGCGGCCGCGATTCGCGGGCGAGGCGCGGCAGGCGATCCTGGCCGCGATGTCGATGAACGCCCGGCCCAAATGGGTCATCGTCGTCGATGCCGACGTGGACGTGCACAATTCGTCCGAGGTCGAATGGGCGCTGTCCTTCCGGGTCCAGCCCACGCGCGACGTGTTCACGGTCGAAGGAACGCCCGGCGGCCCCGCCGATCCGTCGCATCCGCTCGTCGACCGGCGGCCGCCCTCGGAACTCACATCCTCCTCGGTGGGCATCGACGCGACAAGGCCGTATGGCGAGCATTTCCCCGAAGTGGCCGATGTGCCGGGCTGGCGCGAATTCGTCATTCCGCGCCCGCCGCGCTGATCGTTCGTACGGCCCAACACCAAGTCCGGCCCGTGGCGGCCGAAATCAGGACGCGCACCATGACAGCTAGCTGGCCTGCCAATCGATCCCTCGCCGAGATGGACAAGGATTCGATCTTCCACCCCGTGACGTCTATCGCGGACCATCTGGACCACGGTCCCGTCATCTCCAAGGGCGCCAGCGGGGTGTGGGTCGACACCGAGGACGGACGCCGGATGCTGGATTTCGGCGCGGGCCTGTGGTGCGTCAATGTCGGCTACGGGCGGGGCGAACTGGCCGACGTCGCGGCGCAGGCGACCCGGGAGCTCTGCTATTCGCCGCTGTTTTTCTCCACCTCCAGCAAGCCGGCCATCCGGCTGGCCGACCGGCTGCTGCAATTGCTGCACGAGACGGCAGGGGCGTCGCATCTGTCCAAGGTCTTCTTCGGATGCAGCGGCTCGGACGCGAACGATACCAACGTCAAGCTCGTCCGCTACTATCACAATATCCGCGGGAAGCCGGCGAAGAAGAAGATCATCTCGCGCATGGGCGGCTATCATGGATCGACGCTCGCTTCCGCGAACCTGACGGGCATCGGCGGCTATCACAAGCTCTTCGACCTGCCGGAGGCCGGCGTGGTCCACACCAATTGTCCACTTTACTACCGGTATGCCGCGCAGGGCGAGAGCGAGGCCGATTTCGTGTCGAGGATGATCTCGGAGCTGGAAGCGCTCATCGCGCGCGAAGGCGCGGACACGATCGGGGCGTTCATCGCGGAGCCCGTCATGGGCACGGGCGGCGTCGTGCTTCCGCCGAGCGGATATTTCGCGCGCGTTCAGGAGGTGCTGGAAAAGCACGACATCCTGTTCATCGTCGACGAAGTGATCACCGGGCTCGGCCGTCTGGGCTCGTGGTTCGGCTGCGGGGCCTACGATCTCAAGGCGGACATCGTCACGCTCGCGAAAGGACTCACCAGCGCTTATTTCCCGCTGTCGGCGTCTGTCATCTCCGAGCGCATATGGGACACGCTGCGCGCGGCGTCGGGCTCGACCGGAGCG
The DNA here is from genome assembly GCA_027492275.1 of Mesorhizobium sp. Taxonomy (GTDB): domain Bacteria; phylum Pseudomonadota; class Alphaproteobacteria; order Rhizobiales; family Rhizobiaceae; genus JAPUFC01. Next base: position 81,294 of record JAPUFC010000044.1, read on the forward strand.
TTCCTGCACGGCTTCACCTATTCGGGCCATCCGGTCGGCGCGGCGATCGCCCTGGCCAATCTGGACATCATCGAGCGCGAAAGACTGGTCGAGAACGCGGCCGAAATGGGAGACCGCCTGCTCAGCGGGCTTCGCGTCAGGCTGGACGGGCATCCGCATGTGGGAGACATTCGCGGGCGCGGACTGATGGTGGGCGTCGAGTTCGTCGCCGACCGGCAGGCGCGCCGGTTCTTTTCGGGCCAGGACTATCCGCACCGGCTGGTCCAGCGCGCGGCGTCGGAAAACAGGCTGCTCGTCCGCGCCCTGCCCATCGGCCATGTGACCTCCATGTCGCCGCCGCTGTGCATAACCGCGAGCGAAGTCGACGACGGGATCGAACGCTACGTGGCTGCCGTCGAAGCCGTCTCGCACGACCTCAAGACGCTGGCGGGTTGAGCGCCGTCAGGGCCGGCCGGTGGTGTGCACGTTCAGAAGCGCTGGAATGCCGGAGCGCACCTTGGACAGGGCCCGCTTCAGCGCGGCGGGCAGTTCGTCCGGGTTCTCCACCGACTCGCCGTAGCCGCCGCACGATTCCGCGACCTTCTCGAAGGCCGGCGACGGGTTCAAGTCCTGCAGCGGCATGACGTTGGCCTTCGCCGCCGCGCCGTCGGGATAGATGGCGAGCGTCGATTGCTGGACGGCGCTCCACTGGTGGTTGTTGGCGACGACGGTCAAAGTCGCCAGCTTCTCCGCCCGCTGGACGAAATGATAGGGCAGCGGATTGCCGAACATGTAGGACCCGTCGCCGACCACAGCGATGACCTCGCGGTCGGGGGCGGCCAGTTTCGCGCCGAGCGCGGTGCCCAGGCCGGCGCCGAGGCCACCGGCCAGCGATCCGCCGATCAGGCTGCCGGACCTCGCCATGTCCATCCATCGCGGGGAGGTGCCCGTCTCGTTGACGAGCACGGCGTCCTTGTCCTTCGCCGCGTTGATGCAGTGGCCGAGCCAGGCGGGGTGGATGGGGGTCTGGGTGCTGGCCTGGCGGAGAAGCGTGGCCTTCGCGGCTTCGATCCCGGCCTTGATCGTCGCGACGGCGGCGCGGCGCGCTTCATGGGGCTTCCGGGGGCCAAGGGCCTCGCGCAGCATCCGCAGGGCCGCGCCGGGCTGACCGGCGATGACGAGGTCGGCCTCGCTCTCGCGGAACGGATGGCGGCTGACCAGCGGGTCGACGTCGATGTGAACGATTCTTGCGCTGTCCTTCGGCCGGGTCTGGCGCGGCATCCAGGGAACCCCGCAGCACATCACGAGGACGAGGTCGGCATCCTGCAGATAGGGTTCGGGAGAGCCCGCATAACCGAGGTTCATCGCGTGTCCGCTCGGCAGGTTCATATCCGTCGCCGCGACCTGGATCACCGGTATGGCGTGGTCGTCGCACAGGAGCGACAGGGCCTCCACCGCGTCCGGCGACCGCCCGAGGCCCGAGGTGATGATCAGTGGCGACCTAGCGCGCGCGATGAGCGCCGCCGTTTCCTCGATCGCGGACGGCGACGGCATGGCCGGCGTCGCGCCCAGGGGGCGGATGGTGTCGCGGCGCATGGGGACGGCCGGATCGGCCAGCACTTCGCGCGGCAGGCACATGTAGACGGGGCCGCGCGGCTCGCTCATCGCGATGTCCAGGGCGCGATCGACCAGCGCGCCGACCGGCTGACCGGCACGAAGCTCGTAGTCCCACTTCACGAACTCGCGCACCATCGCTCCCTGGTCGAAGGATTCCTGACCCCAGTGAATGACGCCGTTGCGCGACGCGACGTGCCCGGTCTCGGTGTTGGGCGTGCGGCCGGCGCAAAGCAGGACCGGCACGTTGTCCCGGGCCATGTTCATCAACTGGCAGACGGTGTTGGCCGTGCCGACCGTGACATGCACCATCACCGCCGCCGGCTTGCCGGACATGCGATAGTAGCCGTTGGCCATGCCCATGGCGAGGTTCTCGTGAGGGGCGATCACGAAGCGCGGCAGGCCGCGGTCGCCCGGATTCCTGGCAACCGCTTCGATGATCGGCGCGAAATCGGTGCCCGAGTTGGCGAAGACATGGTCGATCCCGCGCTCGGCCATGCGCCTCAGCAGGATTTCGGCCGCGGACTGGAGAGAGCGGTCAGGCGTATCCATGGGCACCCCGTGGCGGAGGTTGATCCGAGCATTGCCGGCGAGCGGTCAACCGTACCCGGCCATGCAATCATGACAGAAATTACATCGTGTAGATAGGCTATATAACCAATCTAATGTACGCCCTGGAAAGGGCGATGCTCAGTTTTTGCCGGCGTCCTTGCCACCCCAGCGCCGGATGCCGCCCAGGCTGAAGCCGAACAGGTCCAGCGCCCGCACGCAGCTATAGGTAACGATGTCGTCCACCGTCTCCGGCTTGGCAAAGAAGGCGGGAACGGGCGGCATGATGATCGCGCCCGCCTCGGTCGCCTGCGTCATGGCGCGCAGATGCCCCAGATGGAGAGGGGTTTCCCTGACCATCAGGACGAGCCGCCGCCGTTCCTTCAACACGACGTCGGCGGACCTTGTCAGGAGGGTCGAGGTCATTCCGTAGGCGATCTCGGAAAGGCTGCGGATCGAGCAGGGGGCAACGACCATGCCGAGCGTCCGGAAGGAGCCGCTCGAGATCGATGCGGCTATGTCTTCGACGGGATGCACGACGCTGGCCAGCGCCTCGATCTGCTTGACCTTGAAGGGGCCTTCGTGCGCGGCGGTCACTTTTGCAGAGCGACTCATGACGAGATGGGTTTCCAGCCCGAGCGTCCGGGCCATCTCCAGAATACGCACGCCATACACGGCTCCGGACGCGCCGCTGATCCCGACGATCAGGCGCTGGGGGTCCATCATTTGCTGATCCTCTCGAGCGATCAAGGGTTTGTCGTCCAGCCGATCGTTGTCGTTCCTGCCGCCGAAGGCAAGGCCAGCGCCACGGTGCACAAAGACATAGCACCTTGACACATTTCAAAACATACAATATAAAGCTACTTAATGTAACTAATAATGGCAGCGATTTTTGTGAGCGGAACGAGCGTGAACATCCAGGCGGACTCATCTCCGATGCTGGTGCCGGGCGCGATGCGGACAGGCGATGATTATCTGCGTTCGCTTCGCGACGGACGT
>JAPUFC010000045.1 GCA_027492275.1 Mesorhizobium sp.
GGCGAGCAGATCACCGCGCGCGGCATCGGCAACGGCATCTCGCTGATCATCTTCGCCGGCATCGTGGCGGGCCTGCCGCACGCCATCGGCCAGACGCTCGAACTTGGCCGCACCGGCGCGATCTCCACCGGCCTGATCATCGCCATCCTGGTGCTGGCGATCGTGGTCATCGCCTTTATCGTGTTCTTCGAGCGCGCCCAGCGCCGGCTGCTGATCCAGTATCCGAAGCGCCAGGTCGGCAACCGCATGTTCCAGGGCGACACCTCGCACCTGCCGCTGAAGCTGAACACCGCCGGCGTCATCCCGCCGATCTTCGCCTCGTCGCTGCTGCTGCTGCCGGCGACCGTCGCGGGCTTCTCCAACACCGCGACGCTGCCCGGCTGGGCCGGCGCGGTGCTCGCCGCGCTCGGCCACGGCCAGCCGCTCTACATGGCGCTCTACGCGGCCATGATCATCTTCTTCGCCTTCTTCTACACGGCCATCGTCTTCAATCCGAAGGACACGGCCGACCAGCTCAAGAAGCATTCGGGCTTCATCCCGGGCTATCGTCCGGGCGAGCGGACCGCCGAGTACATCGACTATGTGCTGACGCGCATCACGGTCGTCGGCGCGATCTACCTCGTGCTGGTCTGCCTGCTGCCGGAGTTCCTGATCTCGGCCACCGGCATCTCGTTCTACCTTGGTGGCACTTCGCTTCTCATCGTGGTGAGTGTTACGCTCGACACGGTGGCGCAGGTGCAGGGCCATCTGATCGCCCATCAGTATGAGGGGCTCATCAAGAAGTCGAAGCTGCGCGGGGGCAAGAGGGGACGATGAGGCTGATTCTGCTGGGACCGCCCGGCGCGGGCAAGGGCACGCAGGCGCAGCGGCTGGTGGAGCGCCACGGCATTCCGCAACTGTCGACGGGCGACATGCTGCGCGCCGCCGTGAAAGCCGGGACCGAGGTCGGCAAGCGCGCCAAGGCGGTCATGGATGCCGGCGGGCTGGTGTCGGACGAGATCGTCAACGCCATCGTGGCCGAGCGGATCGACCAGCCGGACTGCGCGCGCGGCTTCATCCTGGACGGCTATCCGCGCACCCTGCCGCAGGCCGACGCGGTCGACGCCATGCTCAGCAAGCGGGGGCAGGCGCTGGACGCCGTCATCGAGCTGATCGTAGACGACGAGGCGCTGGTGGGCCGTATCGTCAATCGCGCCGAGCAGGCGAGGGCGGCCGGCCAGCCGGTGCGCAAGGACGACGATCCCGCGGTGTTTCCGGAGCGCCTGCGCGAATATTACAAGAAGACCGCGCCGCTGACCGGCTACTACTACGCCAAGGGCATGCTGCGCACCGTGGACGGCATGGCCGGCGTCGATGCCGTCACCGTCGCGATCGAGGGTATTCTCGAGACGCCGCAGAAGCGGACAGCCTGACGGTTGACGCCGGCGCCGCTCTGGACTATAGCGGCGCATCTTCGATCAGGCTCTGGCTGCCCGGCTCGTTGGCCAAGGGCAGCCGTTTGACGTTTGAAGACCCCGCAAGGGCCGGCCTCCACCGGACGCGGGGAAACCCAACCGCCGTCCAATTCCGTATGGAAGCGCCGGCCCACATGGAGATGTGACATGGCTCGTATCGCGGGCGTCAACATACCGACCAACAAGCGCGTCGTGATCGCGCTTCAGTACATTCACGGCATCGGCAAGAAATTCGCCCAGGAGATCGTCGACAAGGTCGGCATTCCGGCGGACCGTCGCGTGAACCAGCTCACCGACGCCGAAGTGCTGCAGATCCGCGAGGCGATCGACCGCGACTATCAGGTCGAGGGCGACCTGCGCCGCGAAGTGTCGATGAACATCAAGCGCCTGATGGACCTCGGCTGCTATCGCGGCCTGCGCCATCGCCGCTCGCTGCCGGTGCGCGGCCAGCGCACGCATACCAACGCACGCACCCGCAAGGGTCCGGCGAAGGCGATCGCGGGCAAGAAGAAGTAATTTGGTGGATGGTAAAATGGTGAATGGTGAATGGCGGTTTTGACCATTCACCATTCACCATTCACCATTCGCTTCCAGGTGGAGCCGCTGGCGTTACGGCGGCGTAGAGATCGAAAGGCAAGATCATGGCCAAGGAAGCCACACGCGTTCGCCGTCGCGAACGCAAGAACATCTCGACGGGCGTCGCGCACGTCAACTCGACCTTCAACAACACGATGATCACCATCACCGACGCGCAGGGCAACACCATCGCCTGGTCGTCGGCCGGCGCTCAAGGGTTCAAGGGTTCGCGCAAGTCGACCCCGTTCGCGGCCCAGATGGCCGCCGAGGACGCCGCCAAGAAGGCGCAGGAGCACGGCATGCGCACGCTCGAGGTCGAGGTCTGCGGGCCCGGCTCGGGTCGCGAGTCGGCGCTGCGCGCGCTGCAGGCCGGCGGCTTCACCATCACGTCGATCCGCGACGTGACCCCGATTCCGCACAATGGCTGCCGCCCGCGCAAGAAGCGCCGCGTCTAAGGCCATCGTCGGCGAGACTGCCGCGCGAGCTCCCGGTTCCCGATAAGGGCAGGGCGCTCCTCCGCGGTTTTCCAGGAAGCCCGTCACGATTGGATGGTGTCGGGCCAGGGAAAGGACAATGAGATGATCCAGAAAAACTGGCAGGAACTGATCAAGCCCAACAAGATCGACTTCTCGTCGAAGGGGCGCACGCTGACGACGCTGGTCGCCGAGCCGCTCGAGCGCGGCTTCGGCCTCACGCTCGGCAACGCGCTGCGCCGCGTTCTGCTGTCGTCGCTGCGCGGTGCGGCCGTGACGGCGGTGCAGATCGACGGCGTGCTGCACGAGTTCTCCTCGATCGGCGGCGTTCGCGAGGACGTGACCGACATCGTGCTGAACATCAAGGAAATCGCCATCAAGATGGAAGGCGACGGACCCAAGCGCATGGTCGTGCGCAAGCAGGGCCCAGGCGCCGTCACCGCCGGCGACATCCAGACGGTCGGCGACGTCGAGATCCTCAATCCGGATCACGTCATCTGCACCCTCGACGAGGGCGCGGAGATCCGCATGGAGTTCACCGTCAACACCGGCAAGGGCTACGTGCCGGCCGAGCGCAACCGCGCCGAGGACGCGCCGATCGGGCTGATCCCGGTCGACAGCCTCTACTCGCCGGTCAAGAAGGTCTCCTACAAGGTCGAGAACACCCGCGAGGGCCAGGTTCTCGACTACGACAAGCTGACCATGTCGATCGAGACCAACGGTTCGGTGTCCGGCGAGGACGCGGTGGCCTTCGCCGCCCGCATCCTGCAGGATCAGCTCGGCCTGTTCGTCAACTTCGACGAGCCGCAGAAGGCGCAGCCGGAGGAGGCCGTGACCGAGCTCGCCTTCAACCCGGCGTTGCTGAAGAAGGTGGACGAGCTGGAGCTGTCGGTGCGCTCCGCCAACTGCCTGAAGAACGACAACATCGTCTATATCGGCGACTTGATCCAGAAGACCGAAGCCGAGATGCTGCGCACGCCGAACTTCGGCCGCAAGTCGCTCAACGAGATCAAGGAAGTGCTGGCGGCCATGGGCCTCCATCTCGGCATGGAAGTGCCGGACTGGCCGCCGGAGAACATCGAAGACCTCGCGAAGCGTTACGAAGACCAGTATTGAGCATGAATTCCAAGGGCGGGCGGCGCGAGCCGTCTGCCCGACGGTCATGCGGAAAACCATCAGAGGCCGTGGCCTCTTGAACAACTGAAGAAGGAAAAGAGCCATGCGCCACGGTTTCAGAGGCCGCCGTTTTTCCCGCAGTGCGAGCCACCGCAAGTCCATGCTCGCCAACCTCGCTGTGTCGCTGATCGAGCACGAGCAGATCGTCACCACCCTGCCGAAGGCGAAGGACCTGCGTCCGATCGTCGAGAAGCTGGTCACGCTCGGCAAGCGCGGCGACCTGCATGCGCGGCGTCAGGTGATCGCCCAGATCGGCAACGAGGGTGTCGTCAAGCGCCTGTTCGACACGATCGCGCCGCGCTACGCCACGCGCAACGGCGGCTATCTGCGCATCATGAAGGCCGGCTTCCGCCAGGGCGACAACGCGCCTCTGGCTGTGATCGAATTCGTCGAGCGCGACGTCTCCGCCAAGGGCGCGGCCGACCGGGCCCGTCTCGAGGCGCAGGAATCGGCCGAGGGCGAGAGCGCGGCGGCCTGATTTTTCACGCCTGAGTGCATGTTCTTGCAAAGGGGGCCGTCGAGCCCCCTTTTTCTTGGGCCGGACCCCGCATGTGCGGCACGTCGCCGGCCTTTTATTCTGCACAATCATTTGAGACATATCGGGCGCTTGAGAACGTCGACGCATTCGAGTTGAGGGATTTCCATCCATGCGCATGCCCCGCCTGGTCACGGCGCTTTTCCTAGCCGCGCTGGCGACAGCCTTTCCCGGCGCGCGGCATGACGCGCTCGCCCAGCAGAAGGCCGAGGGGCTGAGCGAGGTGCTGTCCGACCTGCTGCGCGGGGCGGTCGACAGCCGCACCGACCGGCGCGTGCCGTTCGGGCAGGAGCAGATACAGCTTTCCTTCGCGCCGCTGGTGCGGCACGTGTCGCCCGCGGTGGTCAACGTCTATGCCACGCAGAAGGTGCGCCAGACGCGCTCGCCCTTCGCCGGCGACCCGTTCTTCGAGCAGTTCTTCGGCCGCCAGCAACGCCAGCGCCAGCAGAATTCGCTGGGCTCGGGCGTGCTCATCGACCCGAGCGGCGTCATCGTCACCAATTTTCACGTCATCGACGGGGCGGACGAGGTGCGCGTGGCGATGTCGGACGGGCGCGAGTTCCAAAGCACGATACTGCTCAAGGACGAGACGCTGGACCTCGCCATCCTCAAGATCGAGGCGAAGGACCCGTTCCCGAGCGTCGATATCGGCGATTCCGACGCGCTGGAAGTGGGCGATCTGGTGCTGGCGATCGGCAATCCGTTCGGCGTCGGACAGACGACGACCAGCGGCATCGTTTCGGCGCTGGCGCGCACCCATGTCGGCGTGTCGGATTCCAGCTTCTTCATCCAGACCGACGCGGCGATCAATCCCGGCAATTCGGGCGGCGCGCTGGTCAACATGAGCGGCCAGCTCGTCGGCATCAACACCGCCATCTATTCCAACAGCGGCGGCTCGATCGGCATCGGCTTCGCCATCCCCTCCAACATGGTGCGCGCGGTGGCCGAGGCGGCGCGCAACGGCAGCGACTTCTTCGAGCGGCCCTATATCGGCGCGAATTTCGAGGCGGTGACGCCGCAGATCGCCGAATCACTCGGCCTGGAAAGGCCCACCGGCGCGCTGGTGACGTCCGTGACGCCGGACGGGCCCGCCGCCAAGGCGGGCATCAAGGCCGGCGACGTGCTCCTGGCCTTCAACGACACCGAGATCGGCAGCGTCGAGGCGCTGGGCTACCGCATCGCCACGCAGCCGATCGGCGCGAAGGTCAAGCTCGACGTGCTGAGCCAGGGCGCCAAAAACGCCGTCGAGATCGAGCTGGCGCGGGCGCCGGAGGCCGCCAATGCCGCCGAGGTGAGCATAAGGGGCCGCAGCCCGTTCGCGGGCACCAAGGTCGCCGAGTTGTCGCCGCGCCTGGCGCAGCGTCTCGGCCTGCGCAACGACAGCACGGGCGTCGCCATCATCGACATCGCGCCGGATTCGCCGGCCGCCGGCTTCGGGCTCAAGGCGCGCGACATCGTGCGCGAGATCAACGGCGAGACCATCGACACGCCCGAGAAGCTCAGGCAGGTTGCCGAGCAGGATGCGCGCTGGTGGCGCTTCACGATCGAGCGGGACGGGCAGTTGCTGCGGCAGATGCTCAGATATTGATGGCCGACCTCTTCGGGCAGGAACCCAATCCCGGCCAGCCGGCCAAGGCCACCGTCGGGCGGCCGCTGGCCGATCGCCTTCGTCCCGCGACGCTCGCGGAGGTCGTCGGCCAAGAGCACCTGACCGGCGAGGACGGCGCGCTGACGCGGCTGATCCATTCGGGCTCGCTCGGCTCGATGATCTTCTGGGGGCCGCCCGGCACCGGCAAGACGACCGTGGCCAGGCTGCTGGCCGGCGAAACGGGCCTTGCCTTCGAGCAGATCTCGGCGATCTTCTCCGGCGTCGCCGAGCTGAAGAAGGTGTTCGAGGCCGCCCGCCTGCGCCGCACCAACGGCCGCCAGACGCTGCTCTTCGTCGACGAGATCCATCGCTTCAACCGTGCGCAGCAGGATTCCTTCCTGCCGGTCATGGAGGACGGCACCGTCATCCTCATCGGCGCGACGACCGAGAACCCGTCCTTCGAACTCAACGCGGCGCTTCTGTCGCGCGCCCGCGTGCTCACCTTCCGCACGCTGGACGAGGAGAGCATCGGCAAGCTGCTCGTCCGCGCCGAGGCGGCGCAGGGCAGGGCGCTGCCGCTGGACGCGGAGGCGCGCGCGGTCCTGATGCGGCTGGCCGACGGCGACGGCCGCGCCTCGCTGACGCTGGCCGAGGAGGTTTGGCGCGCCGCAAAGCCCGGCGAGGTGTTCGATGCCGAAGGGTTGCAGCGCATCGTGCAGCGGCGCGCGCCGGTCTACGACAAGAGCCAGGACGGCCACTACAACCTGATCTCGGCGCTGCACAAATCCGTGCGCGGGTCCGATCCCGACGCGGCGCTCTATTATCTCGCGCGCATGCTGGATGCCGGCGAGAACCCGCTCTATCTCGGCCGCCGTCTGGTGCGGATGGCGGTCGAGGACATCGGCATGGCCGACCCGCAGGCGCTGGTGATCGCCAACGCCGCCAAGGACGCCTACGACTATCTCGGCTCTCCCGAGGGCGAGCTGGCGCTGGCGCAGGCCTGCGTCTATCTCGCCACTGCGCCGAAGTCGAACGCGGTCTACACCGCCTTCAAGGGCGCGATGCGCGCCGCCAGGGAGCATGGCTCGCTGCTGCCGCCCAAGCACATCCTCAACGCGCCCACGAAGCTGATGAAGGAAGAGGACTACGGCAGCGGCTACCGCTACGACCACGACGAGGCGGACGCCTTTTCGGGACAGGACTATTTCCCGGAGAAGATGGGCCGGCAAACGTTCTACGACCCGCCCGATCGGGGCTTCGAGCGCGAAATCCGCAAGCGGCTCGACTATTGGGCGAAGATCAGGGCCGAGAGGGGCGAGGGGCGATAGACCTTGCCCATTTTGGCCAATTTGGCTAAGATCGGCCCATGAAAACGTTTACCGCCACCGATGCCAAGAACCGTTTCGGCGAGCTCATCGACATGGCGCAGGCGGAACCTGTGCGCGTGCAGCGACAGGGCCGTGACGTGGCGGTCGTGCTGTCGCCCGAGGAATTCCGCCGCCTCTCGGAAACCGCTGCCGGTCGCGTCAGCCCCGCCGTGCGGAAGCTGCACGCCGAAAGCGCGAAGCGCTGGGCCAAGGTTTACCAGGCCCTGGCGAAGTAGGTGGACTATCTGTCGCTTGACGATGCGCTGCATATCCATGCCGAGCAACTGGGGCTGTTCGGCGGCGCTTCCGGCATACGCGATCCGGGGCTGATCGAATCGGCTCTCCTGCGGCCGCAGACCGGCTACTATGCCGATCTCATCGAGGAGGCGGCGGCGCTCTGGGAAAGCCTTGCGATGAACCATGGCTTCATCGACGGCAACAAGCGCGTGGCCTTTGCCTGTCTCGATATCTTTCTCGCTCTCAACGGCGCGCGTCTGGAGGCCGAGCCGGATGCGGTGATCGATTTCATCTACCACCATCTCGAAGCCGGCACCTTCCGCAAGGATGTGTTGGAGGAATGGCTGCGTCGGCATGTCGGCGAACGGCGGTGACGCCATGAGATACCTGCTTTTCGCCATCCTCGCGACGGTGCTTTGCGCCTGCGCCTCCTCCCGCATGACGCCGCCGCGCGAGACCGTGTCCGAGCCATTGGACCCCAGCATCGTGCCCTTGACCGTCGAGCAGGCCCGGGACGTGGCGCGCGCTCGCTAGGCGGGGGTGGTTCACGAGGGCGATTGACCGCGGCGCCGCATGGCGTCAGAACGAGCCATGTTTCATCTGCTTCTCGTCGCGGCCGGCGGGGCGATCGGCTCCGTGATGCGCCATCTCGTGGGGATGGCCTCGCTACGCCTGCTCGGCCCGGCCTATCCGTGGGGCACGCTGGCGGTCAACCTCGCCGGTGGCTTCGCGATGGGCTTCTTCATCGAGTTCCTGGCCCGGCGGCTTGGCGCCTCGGCGGAATGGCGGCTGTTCGTCGCCACCGGCATCATGGGCGGGTTCACCACCTTCTCGGCCTTCTCGCTCGACTTCGCCGTGCTATGGGAGCGCGGACAGATGGCGGCGGCGACGGGCTATGTGCTGGCCAGCGTGGCGGGCGCGATCCTCGCGCTGTTTCTCGGCCTGTGGCTCGGCCGCAGCCTTTTCTAGATCCGGAATCGAACGAACATGGCCGGCGTGCAGCAGATCAAGGTGGAGGACGGCGAGGCGGGCATGCGCCTCGACCGCTGGTTCAAGACCCGCTTTCCGGGGCTCGGCTTCGGCCATCTCCAGAAGCTCCTGCGCTCCGGCCAGGTGCGGCTGGACGGCGGGCGCGCCAAGACCGACACGCGCGTCATGCCCGGCCAGACGGTGCGCGTGCCGCCGCTGGAGGTGGATGCGAAGACTTCAGGCCCGCTGACGCCCAACACGATGCGCGGCAAGGAAGACGGCGACCTGCTTTCGCAGATGCTGCTCTACGAGGACAAGAAGGTTTTCGTCCTCAACAAGCCGTCCGGGCTGGCGGTGCAGGGCGGCTCCGGTGTGGCGCGCCATGTCGACGGCATGCTGGAAGCGTGGCGCAGCTCCAAGGGCGAGAAGCCGCGCCTTGTGCATCGGCTCGACCGGGAAACCTCCGGCGTGCTCGTGGTGGCGCGCACGCGGCTGGCGGCGATGAAGCTCGCCGAGGCTTTTCGCGCGCGCGAGACGCAGAAGACCTACTGGTCGCTGGTAAAGGGCGTGCCGCCGAAGCGCGAGGACAAGATCTCGACCTGGCTGGTCAAGGAGCAGACGCCGGACGGCGATCGCGTGCGGGTCGCGCAGCACGGGGAGAAGGGGGCGGACCATGCCGTCTCCTTCTACCGCATCGTGGAGCAGGCGGCGCGGACGCTCACATGGCTGGAGATGGAGCCTTACACCGGCCGCACGCACCAGCTTCGCGTGCATGCCGCGCATATCGGCTGCCCGATCATCGGCGACTCGAAATATTTCGAGGCGGACACCAACTGGGAGTTTCCCGGCGGCATCCAGAACCGGCTGCATCTTCATGCGCGCCGCATCGTGATCCCGCATCCCGACGGCGGCACCATCGACGTCACCGCGCCCATGCCGCCGCACATGAAGCAGAGCTGGAACCTGCTCGGCTTCGACGAGGCCTCCGCCGGCGAGGACTGAGCCTCGCAACAGGCCATTCCGGACCTATATGGAGCTGACCATGCGCGATCTCCTGAACGACCTCGAAGCCGGCCGTCTGTCCGATCCCGATCCCGTCCGGCGCGCGCAGAAGGCTATGAAGCGGCCGCTGCCGAAGCGTTTCTACAAGGCCGCCACGGTCGAGGCCGACGGCGAGGGCTTTGGCGTCAGGCTCGACGGAAGGGCAGTCCGCACGCCGGGCGGCAGCGCCGTCATCCTGCCGGCCGAGGCGGTCGCGCGGCTGCTCGCGGCGGAGTTCGAGGCGCAGGCCGAATTCATCGATCCGGTCACCATGCCGGTCTACCGGCTGGTCAACACCGCGCTCGACGGCGTCGCGAACGACCCGCAGGCGGTGCTGGAGGATATTCTGCGCTTCGCCTCATCGGACCTGCTCTGCTATCGCGCAGACTCGCCGGCCTCGCTCGCCGCGCGGCAGACGGAACTGTGGGACCCGGTGCTGGACTGGGCGCAGTCGGCGCTCGGCGCGCGCCTGCTGCTGGCGGAAGGCGTCATGCATGTGGAACAACCGCGCGCCTCGCTGGCGGCGCTGGGCGTCCATCTCCAGCAACAGGCAGAGCCGCTGCGGCTTGCCTGCCTGCACGTGATGACCAGCCTGACCGGGTCGGCGCTTCTGGCGCTGGCGGTCGCGTTGGGCGAGCTGACGGTCGAGGCGGCGTGGACCGCGGCGCATGTCGACGAGGATTTCCAGGCGGCGCAGTGGGGCGACGACGCCGAGGCGCTGGCGCGGCGCGCCGGCCGCTGGCGCGACATGCAGGCGGCGGCGCTGCTTCTGGCCGCCCTCGACGGCGAATGACGGTCAGCCGGCGGTGAGCTGCCTGATCTTCTCCAGCAGGCCCTGCTCGTCATAGGGCTTCGAGATCACCGCCGCCCTGGCGAGCGCCTCGGAGCCCGGCACGTCCGTATGCCCGGTGGCGAAGAGCACCGGCAGGTCGGGCCGCTGCTCCCTGATCTTCACCGCCAGTTCGAGCCCGGTGATGTCGGGCAGGCCGACATCCGTCACGAGCATGTCGAACGGGGTCGAGGCGGCGACCGCCAGCGCCTGGTTGCCGTTCGCGGCCTCCAGCACGGTCATGCCGGCATCCTGCAGCATGTCGGCCGTGTTGATGCGGATGATCGCGTCATCCTCGCACAGCAGGATCGTCAGCGTGTCCGGCGTCGCCTCCGCGGGCTCAGGCTCCGCCTGTGCCGCCGGCCTGGTCTCGGCGCCGGCCTCGCCGGCCATGCGGATGGCCGCCTTGCGCTGCGTGGCGTTGGACAGGACGTGGCGGATCTTGCGAGCCAGCGCCTCGCGCGTATAGGGCTTGGACAGGAGGTCGACGCCGGCATCCAGCCGGCCGCCATGCACGATGGAGTTCTCCGTGTAGCCGGAGGTGAACAGCACGGCGATGTCGGGCAGGCGCTCGCGCGCCTTGCGCGCCAGCTCGGGGCTGCGCATCGTTCCCGGCATCACGACGTCGGTGAACAGCAGGTCGATGGGGATGCCGCTTTCCACCACGCTCAGCGCGCTGGCCGCGTCGCGCGCGGTGAGCACGCGGTATCCGAGGTCGCTCAGCAGTTCCAGGACGGTGGCGCGGACCTCGTCGTCATCCTCGGCCACCAGAACGGTTTCGGTGCCGCCAGTGACGGGGCCGCTGGCGACGTTGGCCGGCCAGTCCTCGCTCTCGCTGCTGCGCGGCAGATAGAGCTTCACGGTCGTGCCGTGGCCGAGCTCGCTGTAAACCTTCACATGCCCGCCCGACTGCTTGACGAAGCCGTAGACCATGGACAGGCCGAGGCCCGTTCCCTTGCCGTGCGGCTTGGTGGAGAAGAAAGGCTCGAACACCTGGTTCATGATTTCGGCGGGAATGCCGGTTCCGGTATCGCTCACGGCCAGCACGACATACTGGCCGGCCGCCACGTCAGTGTGCTGGAGCACATAGGCGTCGTCCAGGAAGGCGTTGCCGACCTCGATGGTCAGCTTGCCTTCGTCGCCCATGGCGTCGCGGGCGTTGATGGCGAGGTTCAGCACCGCGTTTTCCAACTGACCGGGATCGATCAGCGTGTTCCAGAGCCCGCCGGAGACCATGGTTTCCACCTCTATGCCCTCGCCGATGGTCCGGCGTAGCATGTCGCCCATGCCCGACACCAGCCGCCCCGCATTGACCACTTTCGGCTCGAGCGGCTGACGGCGTCCGAAGGCGAGGAGCTGGCTCGCCAGCTTGGAGCCGCGGCCGACCCCCGACAGGGCGTTCTCGACGCGCTGGCTGGCGCGCTCATTGCCCGCCACGTCCTTCAGCAGGAGCTGGAGATTGCCCGAGATGACCTGCAGCAGGTTGTTGAAGTCGTGGGCGACGCCGCCCGTCAGCTTGCCGATCGCCTCCATCTTCTGCGCCTGGCGCAGCGCGTCCTCGGCGGTCGAGCGCTTGGCGACTTCCTCGGCGATGCGCTTTTCCATCGCCGCCGCCGTCTGGCGGATGCGTGTCACGTCGACATTGACGCCGATCATGCCCAGGAATTCGCCGCGCGGGCCGAAGCGGGGCTGGGCGTTGGTGCGGACCGTGCGGTAGACGCCGTCGGCGCGCTTCAGCCGCATCTCGACCGACAGGGGCTTGTGGCCGGCCATCGCCTCGGCGAAAGGTCCCCTCAGGCTTTCGACATCGTCGGGATGGATCGTGCCGGTCCAGTCGAAGCCGCCGACCTTGTCGGCCTCCACGCCCCAGAACTCGCGCTGCGAGCCGTTGAGGTACACGCATTTGCCGCTCTGGTCGCCCATCCACAGCATCACCGGCGCGTTCTCCGTGACGAGGCGGAAGCGCTGCTCGCTTTCGCGCAGCGCCGACTGCGCGCGGCTCTGCTCGGTCACGTCGTTGCCCTGCACGAAGATGCCGGTCACCTCGTTGTCCGACAGGATGGGCTGGTAGATGAAATCGATGAAGACCTCGCGCGGCAGGTCGTCGGGCCGCTGCTGCAGGAGAATGCTGACATTGCGGCCGACATAGGGCTTCCCGGTGTTGTAGACCCGGTCGAGCAGCTTGATGAATCCCTGCGTGGCGACTTCCGGCAGCGCCTCGCGGACCGGAAGTCCGAGAACCTGCCGCCCGCCGATCATCTCCTGGTAGGCGTTGTTGGCCATGGTGAAGACGTGTTCCGGTCCCGACAGCATGGCGAGGAAGCCCGGCGCCTGGGCGAACATGCGCTGCAGGCTCTCGCGCTCCGCCGCCAGGCGGCGCTCGGCTTCGACGCGGTCGCTGATCTCGACCACGATGGCCATGACGCCGGCCGGCCTGCCGCTCTCGTCGAGCAGCGGCGAATAGTCGAGGTCGAGCCAGACGTCCTCCGGCTGGCCGTTGCGCGACAACACCAGGCGCTGCTCGCGATAGGCGAGCGTGCCGCCGGCCAGCCCCACCTTCATGATGTTGTCGTTGAAGTCGGCGACCTCCGGCCACCCCTCGCGCACCTTCGAGCCGAACAGGCCGGGGTGCCTGCCGCCCGCGAACTGCGAATAGCCGTCATTGTAGATCATGATGCCGTCTTTGCCCCACAGCGTCACGATCGGCACGGGCGAGCGCAGGATGAGCGCCAGGCAGCCGCGCATGCTTTGCGGCCAGCTTTCGATGGGACCGACGGAGGTGGATGCCCAGTCGAAACGCGCGACGATCTCCGCCGCTTCCCCGCCACCGGCGAGAAATCCGGGCCTTTCGGCCCTGGCCTGATGCATGCTTGCCCCTCCTGGCCTTCAGCCATACCCCGTAGCTGTGGTCACGCGCGAAACGCTTCGCGGCCTTTCCGGTTCCATGGTTGGCGAGAAAAAATTCGCGAGCGCCCGTATCGCGCCGGTCAGGCCGGCCGAGAACCGTTTGGGCGCGCGAAACGCTGGAGAAACCAGGCGTAGATTCCGGCCGTGATGTAGGCCAGCAGTCCATAGGCCGCCGGCGCGATCGCCATCTCGGGGCTGTTCAGCATGTATTCCGCGATGGCGATGGCGATGACGATCGCGGCATTGTGGATGCCGGTGGCCATGGAAATCCCCACCGCCTGCGCGTGCCCGACCCCGAACAGGCGCGGCGCGACATAGGCGATCCCCAGGCTGGCGAGGTTGAAGATCGTCACCGCCCAGCCGATGGTCGTGCCCCACTGCATCAGCACCGACCACTGGCTGATCAGCGCGAACAGCACGATGACCAGCAGGAACAGCGTGGCGAGCAGCCGGACGATTTTTTCAGCCCGCTCGGCGAAGCCCGGATATGTCGCGCGGATGCGCATGCCGATCAGCGCCGGCACGATGGCGATGGCGATGATCTGCAGCACCTGCTCGGTTTCCAGATACACCGTGCCGGCGACGTCGCCATAAAGCGCGGCGAGCGAGAAATTGGCGATGGCCGGCAGGGTGACGATGGCGAGCAGGGTGGTGACCGCCGCCATTGTCAGCGCCACGGCCACGTCGCCGCGCGCCAGATGCGTGTAGAGCGTTCCCGAGGTTCCCGCGGGCGAAGCGGCCAGAAGCATCATGCCGACCGCGATGGCCGGCGGCAGGTCGAGCAGGCGCACGAGGCCGAAGCAGAGCGCGGGCAGGACCACGACATGGCAGGCGACGCCGATCAGCACCGGGCGCGGATCGGACAGCACGCGCGCGAAATCGGCCAGCCGCAGCGACAGGCCGAGCCCAAGCATGATGACGCAGAGCACCGCCGGCAGGCCGACGCTCAGTGCGAGGCTCTGTTCCATGATGTGATTCTCCCCCGCAAACCCTATGTCAGCTCCCCTCGGGGCGGAAGAGGCGCTGGACGGCGCGGCCGGCTTCCGCTCTAGTCGCGTGCGCGCCGCCCCGAAGCCTGTTTCCGGCGCTCGAAAGGATGACATGCTGCGCAGCCAGAAGGTGCCCGTCGACGACATCTACGTGCCGACGGCACGCCGAAAGACGTTGCACCCCGAAACGGTCCGCATCCTGGCGGAAGATATTCTGGAGAACGGCATGAAGGTGCCGATCCAGGTGCGCCACGACGGCAAGCGCCACGTCCTGGTCGAAGGCCTGCACCGCCTCGAAGCCGCCAAATGGCTCGGCGAGCCGGCGATCGACGCGTATCTCGTCCAGGCAAGGAAGCATTGAGGGGGCGGACAGGTCGAGCGGGATGACTGACCTTGCGTGTCCCTCCGCGACAACCCGTCCATAAACGGGTCTGGCCCGGTCGCAAGGACCGGGCCAAGTGTTAATTTATTGATTTTTTATCTTTTTTACGAGCACCCGCTCGTGCTTCCGCACGTATCGCACTTCTCGCAGGTGCCGTTGCGGACCATCGTGAAGTTCTGGCATTCGGAGCACATGTTGCCCGTATAGCCCTGCAGGATCGCCTTCTGGCGGCGGTCGGCGGCCAGCGCCTTGGCGCTGGCGGCGTCGGCCTGGGCCTTGTCGGAGAACAAAGCGGTGGTTGCCGACGGCTCGTCGAACATATCCGGGTGGTCTTCCTCGGCGATGTCTTCCGCCAGTTCCTTGGCGCGCTCCTCGTAGTCGCGCTTGAAGGCGGTCGATTCCTCGGCCAGCCCGGCATAGGCGGGCTTGAGCGCCGTCACGTTGGCGCCGGAGATGGCGCGCACGTTCGAGCCCGAGGCGGGGCGGACAGGGGCGGCGTTGGCGGCAAAGCCCTTCGGCTCGGCCGACGAAGACACCAGCGTCGGCTTGTGGCCGCGCGTCCAGCCGGTCGAGACGAGGTTGGTCTTGCCCTCCTGGATGCCCTTGCCGAGCGAGGTGTTGCCGAAGTCCGACATGTCGACATGGGCGAGGTCGTGGCGGCCGAGATAGGACACGGCGAGCTCGCGGAACACGTAGTCGAGGATCGACGTGGCGTTCTTGATGGCGTCGTTGCCCTGCACCATGCCGGCCGGCTCGAATTTGGTGAAGGTGAAGGCCTCCACATACTCCTCCAGCGGCACGCCGTATTGCAGGCCGAGCGAGATCGCGATGGCGAAGTTGTTCATCATGGCGCGGAAGGCCGCGCCTTCCTTGTGCATGTCGATGAAGATCTCGCCGAGGCGGCCGTCGCCGAACTCGCCGGTGCGCAGGTAGACCTTGTGGCCGCCGACAATCGCCTTCTGGGTGTAGCCCTGGCGGCGGTTCGGCAGTTTTTCGCGGTCGCGCACGACCTTTTCCACGATCCGCTCGACGATGCGCTCGGTGATCGCCGCCGCGCGGGCGGCGGCGGGCGCGGCGACCAGCGCCTCGACGGCGTCGTCCTCGTCCTCATCCTCGTCGGCGATCAGCGAGGCGTTGAGCGGCTGCGACAGTTTCGAGCCGTCGCGGTAGAGCGCGTTGGCCTTCAGCGCCAGCTTCCACGACAGCATGTAGGCGTTCTTGCAGTCCTCCACCGTCGCGTCGTTGGGCATGTTGATGGTCTTGGAGATGGCGCCCGAGATGAAGGGCTGCGCCGCCGCCATCATGCGGATGTGGCTTTCCACCGAAAGGTAGCGCTTGCCGATCTTGCCGCACGGATTGGCGCAGTCGAAGACGGCCAGATGCTCGGCCTTCAGGAAGGGCGCGCCCTCCAGCGTCATGGCGCCGCAGACATGGATGTTGGCGGCCTCGATCTCCTTGCGGGTGAAGCCGAGCGCCGGCAGCATCTCGAAGGAGAAGTCGTTGAGCTGCTCGTCGGTGAAGCCGAGCGCCGTCTTGCAGAAATCCTCGCCGAGCGTCCACTTGTTGAAGACGAACTTGATGTCGAAGGCCGACTTCAGCGCGGCGTTGAGCGCGGAAATCTTCTCGTCGGTGAAGCCGCGGGCCTTCAGCGAGCCGGGATTGACCGATGGCGCCTGGTTCAAGTTGCCGTGGCCGACCGCATAGGCGTCGATCTCGGCGATCTGGCTTTCGGAGTAGCCGAGCGTGCGTAGCGCCTCCGGCACCGCCGCGTTGATGATCTTGAAATAGCCGCCGCCGGCCAGCTTCTTGAACTTCACCAGCGCGAAGTCGGGCTCGATGCCGGTTGTGTCGCAGTCCATGATCAGGCCGATCGTGCCGGTCGGCGCGATGACGGAGACCTGGGCGTTGCGGTAGCCGTGCTTTTCGCCGAGCGCCAGCGCCTTGTCCCAGGCGGCGGTGGCATGCGTCACCAGTTCGGGCAGCGGGGAGTCGCCCGCGACGATCGGCACAGGATCGACCGCCAGCTTCTCGTAGCCATGCGCCTCGCCATGGGCGGCGCGGCGATGGTTGCGCATGACGCGCAGCATGTTTTCGGCGTTGCGCGGGTAGTCGGCGAAGGCGCCTAGCTCGGAGGCCATTTCTGCGGAGGTAGCATAGCAGACGCCGGTCATGATCGCGGTCAGCGTCGCGCAGATGGCGCGGCCTTCCTTCGAATCATAGGGGATGCCGGAGGTCATCAGCAGGCCGCCTATATTGGCGTAGCCGAGACCGAGCGTGCGGTACTCGTAGGAGAGACGCGCGATTTCCTTCGACGGGAACTGCGCCATCATGACCGAGATTTCGAGCACGACGGTCCACAGGCGGCAGGAGTGCTCGTAGGCGGCGATGTCGAACGAGCCGTCGCCATTGCGATAGGCGAGCAGGTTGATGGACGCCAGGTTGCAGGCCGTGTCGTCGAGGAACATGTATTCCGAGCAGGGGTTCGAGCCGCGGATCTGGCCGCCGGCCGGCGAGGTATGCCAGTCGTTCATCGTCGTGTTGAAGTGCAGCCCCGGATCGGCGGACGCCCAGG
>JAPUFC010000046.1 GCA_027492275.1 Mesorhizobium sp.
CTGCCGACGCGGCGCCGCAGGCGCCCGCAGCGGGCGCGCCCCAGCCGCCGGCCCCCGCCCCCGCGCAGGAGCAGCGCCAGACCGTCGCCGTCGGCCAGCGCGCCATCTTCTACGAGGAGCGCACCAACGCCGCCGAGGGCTCGGCCGAACTGGGCAACGTCGTGTGGTCGCTGGTGCAGGAATCGCCCGGCGCCAACCAGCCGGCGGAACCCGCCATCCGCGCCGAAGCCACCATTCCGGGCAAGGATCTGCAGCTTCGCATGACGATCCGCCGCAACGCCGACCAGAGCCTGCCGGCAAGCCATATCGTCGAGATGATCTTCCTGACGCCGGAAGGGTTCGGCGGCGGCGGCATCGACAACATCCTGCGCGTCGCTCTCAAGGGCTCGGAGCAGGAAGCCGGCAACCCGCTGCTCGGCATCCCGGCGAAGATCGCCGACGGCTTCTTCCTCGTGGCGCTGATGGACGGCAAGGCCGAGCAGGAGGCCAATCTCGGCCTGATGAGGCGGCAGAGCTGGATCGACATTCCGGTCGTCTACAAGACCGGGCGGCGCGCGCTCATCACCATGGAAAAGGGGATTCCCGGCGAAAAGGTGTTCCAGGACGCCATCAACGCCTGGCAGGCCGCGACGGCCAGCGCGGGGTAGCGGGCGGCGGATCGCCGCCCCTCAGCCCTCGATCTCCTCGCGCAGCATCTCCAGCTCCAGCCACTCGTCCTCCATGGCGGCAAGCGCGGCGCGCTCGGCGTCGAGCTTTTTCGCCGTTTGTGCGAAGGCGTTGGCGTCGCGCTCGTAGAGCTTCGGGTCGGCCAGCTTCGCCTCGAGCGCGGCGATGGCCGATTGCGCCTGCGCGATCTTTCCGGGCAGCGAATCCAGCGCGAACTTCTGCTTGTAGGACAGTTTTTTGCCGGCCGCCTTCGGTTCGGACGGCTGCGCCGTCGCTTTCGCGGCGGGATTGGCGGGGGCCGCCTTGCGCCGGTCGGCCAGCCTGTCGCCGCCGCGCTGCGCCAGCATGTCGGAATAGCCGCCCGCATAGTGAAGCCAGCGCCCGTCGCCCTCCGGCGCGATGACGCCGGTGACGGTGCGGTCGAGGAAGTCGCGGTCGTGACTGACCAGGATCACCGTGCCGGAAAAGCCGGCGACGATCTCCTGCAGGAGCTCGAGCGTCTCCATGTCGAGGTCGTTGGTCGGCTCGTCGAGCACCAGGAGGTTGGACGGCCGCGCCAGCACGCGCGCCAGGATGAGCCGCGCCCGCTCGCCGCCGGACAGCTCGCGCACGGGCGTGCGGGCCTGTTCGGGCTTGAACAGGAAATCCTTCATGTAGGAGACGACGTGGCGTTCCTCGCCGTTGACCACCAGCGTCTCGCCGCGCCCGTCCGTCAGGTAGTGCGCCAGCGTCTCCAGCGGATAGACCGCCTCGCGCTTCTGGTCGAGCGTGGCGATCTCCAGCCCGACGCCGAGGCGAACGGAACCGGCGTCCGGCGTCAGCTCGCCGGTCAGCATCTTCAGCAGCGTCGTCTTGCCCGCCCCATTGGGACCGACGAGGCCGATGCGGTCGCCGCGCTGGATGCGGGTGGAGAAATCGCGCACGACGGTCAGCGCGCCGAAACTCTTGGCGATCCCCTTGGCCTCAATCACCAGCTTGCCGGATTCGGCGGCCTCGCTGGCCGCCATCGCGGCCACGCCCTCCGGCCCGCGATGGCTGCGCAGCCGCCCGCGCATCGCCTGCAATTCGCCGAGGCGGCGCATGTTCCGCTTGCGCCGCGCGGTGACGCCGTAGCGCAGCCAGTGCTCCTCGCGCACGATCTGGCGGCCGAGCTTGTGCTGCTCGCGCTCCTCCTCCTCCAGGATCGTGTCGCGCCACGCCTCGAAATGGGCGAAACCCTTGTCGAGCCGGCGCGTGACGCTGCGGTCGAGCCACACGGTGGCGCGGCTGACGCGTTCCAGGAAGCGGCGGTCGTGCGAGATCAGGATGACGGCGGACGGCGATCGGATGAGCTCGTCCTCCAGCCATTCGATGACGGTCAGGTCGAGATGGTTGGTCGGTTCGTCGAGCAGCAATATGTCGGGCTGCGGAGCCATGGCGCGGGCGAGCGCGGCGCGGCGCGCCTCGCCGCCCGACAGGTCGTCCGGGCGCTCCTCGCCGGTCAGGCCGAGGCTTTCCATCAGGTAGGTGGCGCGATGCGGATCGTCCGCCGGGCCAAGTCCGGCCTCCACATAGGCGCGGACGCTGGCGAAGCCGTCCATGTCCGGCACCTGCGGCAGGTAGCGCACCGTGGCCGAGGGATGGCGGAAGACCTCGCCGTCCTGCGGCTCGACAAGGCCGGCCGCGATTCTGAGCAGGGTCGACTTGCCGGAGCCGTTGCGGCCGACCAGCGCGATGCGCTCGCCCGCCGACACCGACAGCGCCGCGCCGTCGAGCAAGGGCTGGCCGCCGAAGGACAGTTTTATGCCGTCGAGGATGAGAAGCGGCGGAGCCATCAGGCGACCGGCCCGGAAGAGGGATGGGCTAGCAGCAGGGCGCGGCCGACCCCGAGCGTGACCCGCAGGGTGCCCCGCGTCTCGTTGGACACGGTGAGCGAGGAGCCGAACGGCACCTCGACGGATTCCAGCGGCCACTTCGCGCCCGTGATCGTCACGCCGGACAGGTGCGAGAAGCCGAGCAGGCTGAACAGCGTTCCGTCCCCGAAATCGAAGCCGCGGGTGCCCGGCAGCACGGGGTGGCCCTCCTGGTTGCCGCTGGTCAGCACGACCTCGATGCCTTCCTTGGCGCGGCGTATGGCCAGCGCGAGGTGGAGGAATGCGTGATCGGCGCGCGGCCCGCCGAAGGCGCCGACCAGGATGAGCGAGGTCGCGCCCAAGGCCAGCGCCTCCGCCACGGCGATCTCGCCGTCGGTGCGGTCCTTCTCCGGCGCGAAGCGCTTGCGCGGCACACCGGCGAGGCGTTCGGGCAGGACGGCCGGCTCGGAATCGAAATCGCCGACCCACAGTTCCGGCACGAGGCCGAGTGTCTTGGCATGGCGCATGCCGGAATCGGCGGCGACGACGCGCGCGCCGCCGAGCTGCGCGTCGAGGCGCGGGGTGCGGACGAGATCGCCGCCGAGGAGGATTGCAAACCGGCTCATTCGGGGTGCGCCTTATCACGCGCCGCGCGCCTTGGGAAAGGCCCGGCGGCCATCGCGCTGCGAGTCCGGCCATCTTGCGCGCCCCGGCCCGCCGGACTATGTCTTTGCCTGCTCTAACGGGGTGCCTGGCGCGGGTTTCGCGGACAGGCTGAGAGGCTCGACAAGGCCAACCCGCCGAACCTGATCCGGATCATGCCGGCGGAGGGATTAGACGCTTGCCGCAGGCGCGATCCCCGGAACGAAAAGGAGACGCCCATGCGCAAGACAATCCTGTCGCTCGCCGGCGCGCTGGCGCTTGCCGGCGCGGTCCTGCCGGCCTCGGCCCGGGACAGGCTGGTCGTCTACACCTATGAGGGTTTCACCGCCGACTGGGGCACCGGCCCGGTCGTCAAGAAGGCGTTCGAGGCCGAGTGCGGCTGCGAGCTGCAATTCGTCTCCACCACGGACGGCGTCGGCATCCTCAACAAGCTGAGGCTGGAGGGCGCCTCCACCCAGGCCGACATCGTGCTCGGCCTCGACACCAATCTGACGGCGGAAGCCGCCGCCACGGGCCTGTTCGCGCCGTCGGGCATCGATGCGTCGACGGTCCGCGTGCCCGGCGGCGCATGGACCGATCCGATCTTCGTGCCGTTCGACTACGCTCACTTCGCCGTCGTCTACGACACCGAGGCTGTGAAGAACCCGCCCAAAAGCCTGAAGGAACTGGTCGAAGGCGATGCGGGCGAGAAGATCGTCATCCAGGACCCGCGCACCTCGACGCCGGGGCTGGGGCTGGTGCTCTGGATGAAGGCCGTCTACGGCGACGGCGCGGCGGACGCCTGGGCGAAGCTGAAGCGCCGCGTGCTGACGGTCACGCCCGGCTGGAGCGAGTCCTACGGCCTGTTCACCAGGGGCGAGGCGCCGATGGTGCTGTCCTACACCACATCGCCCGCCTACCACATCGTCGCCGACAAGAGCGAGCGCTACCAGGCCGCCTCGTTTTCGGAGGGGCACTACCTTCAGGTCGAGGTGGCCGCCATGACCGCGAAGGGCGCGCAGAACCCGCTGGCGAAAAGATTCCTCGACTTCATGGTCGGACCGGGTTTCCAGGACGCCATCCCCGAGACCAACTGGATGTTCCCGGCGGGCAGGACCGACAAGCCGCTCGATCCGGCGTTCGAGCGCATGGTGAAGCCCGAGAAGACGCTGCTGTTCACCCCGGCCGAGGTGGCGAGGAACCGCAAGGCCTGGGTCGACGAATGGCTGGCGGTGATGAGCCGGTAGGCGACGAAGCGCGGTCATGCGCGACCCCCGCATCACCGCAGGCGCGGTGGCGCTCGGCCTGATCGCGCTGCTCGTCGGCGGGGCGTTCTTCGGCCTCGCGATGGAGGCCGTTCGCAATCCGCAACCCGTCGCGGTCGACGCCACCATGCTGCGCGTCGTGCGCTTCACGCTCTGGCAGGCGGCGCTGTCGACGGTTCTGTCGGCGGTTCCGGCCGTCCTGGTGGCGCGGGCGCTGTCGCGGTGCGGCTCCTTTCCGGGCCGTGGGCTGATCCTGAAAATGTTCGCCCTGCCGCTGGCGCTGCCGGCGATCGTCGCCGCGCTCGGCGTGCTGGCGCTGCTCGGCCGCGCCGGCTACCTCGCAGGTCCGCTGAGCGCCCTGTCCGGCGAGACATGGCCGGGCATCTACGGACTGTCCGGCATCCTCGTCGCGCATGTCTTCTTCAACATGCCGCTGGCCACGCGATTCCTGCTGGAGGCGCTGGACACCGTGCCGGCGGACCAGTGGCGGCTGGCGAGCCAGCTCGGCATGGGCGGGGCGGCGACCTTCCGCTTCGTGGAATGGCCCGCCATCCGGGCCGGCCTGCCCGGCGTCGCCGGCCTCGTCTTCATGCTCTGCGTCACCTCCTTCACGGTGGTGCTGACGCTGGGCGGCGGCCCGGCGGCGACGACGGTGGAGGTGGCGATCTACCAGGCCCTGCGCTTCGACTTCGATCCGGCGCGCGCGGTGGCGCTGACCGCGCTGCAACTGGCCCTGACGGCGGCGGTGCTGCTCGTTCTGAAGCGGCTGGGCGCCGACGCGGCCGCCGACGCCGCGATCTCGGTGACCCGCCGGCGCACGTTCGGCGCCGGCCTCGGCGAGACCGTCCTCGACACGCTCGTCATCGCGGCGGCGGTCGTCGTCGTCGCCGCCCCCATCGTCTCCGTCATCCTGTCCGGCTTGCAGGCCGATCTGCGGCGACTGGTCGCCGACGCGGCCGTGCACCGGGCCGCGCTCACCAGTGTCGGCCTCGCCGCCGTTTCGGGCACGCTCGCCGTGGCCCTGTCGCTGTCGCTGGCGGCCGCCCGGCACGCGCTAGCCCGCCGCCGCAAGGGTCCGGCCTCGGGCCTTCTGGAGCGCGCGATGGACGCCGGCGCAGGCTACGTGCTGGTGGTGCCGTCGATCGTCATCGGCGCCGGCTGGTTCGTGCTGCTGCGCCAGACGGCGCTGTCCGCGCCCGTCGCCATGACGATGGTCGCCACCGTCAACGCCGCCATGGCGATGCCGTTCGCGCTGCGCGCCATCCGCCCGGCCTACGACGCGTCCTCCGACCGCTACGGAAGGCTCGCCGCGCAGCTCGGCCTGACGGGCTGGAACAAGTTCAGGCTGGTCGACTGGCCGCAGATGCGGCGGCCCCTGGCCACCGGTCTCGCCTTCGCGATGGCGCTGTCGCTCGGCGACCTCGGCGTTATCGCGCTGTTTGGCAGCGACGCGGTGGAGACGCTGCCCTATCTGCTGCTGGCGCGCATGGGCAGCTATCGCACGGCGGACGCGGCCGGCATCGCGCTGCTGCTCGCCGCCCTCACCCTGGCGCTGATGACGCTTGCCGACCTGGCGCGCAAGGAGGCTCCATGACCGCCGGCCCGGCCGTGACGATGGACAAGGTGACGTTCGGCTACGGCGAGGTCGCCTTCGCGTTCGACATTTGCTTCGAGCCCGGCGCCATCACCGCGCTCATGGGCGCCAGCGGCTCCGGCAAGTCGACGCTGCTCAATCTGGTCGCCGGCTTCGAGAGCCCAGGCGCGGGACGCGTGGTGATCGGCGATCGCGACGTGACGGCGCTGCCGCCGGCGCGGCGGCCTGTGTCGATGATCTTCCAGGAGAACAACCTCTTCGCGCATCTGGACGTCGAGAAGAATGTCGGGCTCGGCCGCTCGCCCTCGCTCGCCCTGTCGGCGGCGGACCGCGCCGCGGTGGCGCAGGCGCTGGCGCGCACCGGGCTGGACGGCAAACAGAAGCGCCTGCCGCGCGAACTGTCGGGCGGCGAGCGGCAGCGGGTCGCGCTGGCGCGCGTGCTGGTGCGCGAACGCCCCGTGCTCCTGCTGGACGAGCCGTTCGCGTCGCTCGGACCGGCGCTGCGCGCCGACATGCTGGCCCTGCTGGCGGACTTGCAGGCCGAACGGGGAATGACCGTGGTCTTCGTCACCCATCATCCCGACGATGCGCGCCGGCTGGCCAGCCGGATCGCATTCCTCGATCAGGGACGGGTGGCCGCCCACGGGGAGGCCGGAACCTTTTTCTCGGGGGGTGGACCGGAAGCGTTCCGGCGCTATGTCGGCACAAGGCCGTGAGGCGTTTGCAAGCCGTCCGCCCGGAAGACACCACATTTTGAACGCAGGTAGCGACAAGGCATCCTATGTTCTTTGCGGAGCGGAAAAGGTAAGCCTTAATCGGTTGAGTCTGCGGCGAACACGCCGCGACGCGGGTTGGAAAGGATCGAAAACTGGCTTCGGTGTTCGGCATGAGAGCTTTCGGCGGCGCGGCGATCGGGCGTGTCGCGGCGGTGAGCCTGCTCGCGCTTGCCGCCGGCTGCCAGTCGATCTCCGGCGGCGCGCTGACGGAATCCGCCTTCCGCCCCTCCGAAAATCCCGTCACCGTCGACACGGTCACGCGCAACGACCGGCTGGCCGCGCTGGCGAAATCACAACACCCGCGCATCCTCGCCACCTATGGCGGCGAATATTCCGATCCGAAGCTGGAGCGCATGGTCGCCAAGGTGGTCGGCAACCTCACCACCGTGTCCAGCAATCCGGGCCAGAGCTATCGCATCACCATCCTCAACTCGCCCAATGTCAACGCCTTCGCGCTGCCGGGCGGCTATCTCTACGTGACGCGCGGCCTGCTGGCGCTGGCCAACGATTCCGCCGAGCTGGCCGCCGTCATTTCGCACGAAATGGGCCACGTCACCGCCAATCACGGGCTGGCGCGGCAGCAGAAGGAGGCGGAGGAGGTCTTGGCCGGCCGCGTCGTCTCCGACGTGCTCGGCGACAATCCCGGCGCCAAGGTGGCGCTGATCCGCGGCAAGCTCCGGCTGGCGCAGTTCTCGCGAAACCAGGAGCTGGAGGCCGACAGCATCGGCATCAAGAGCAGCGGGCTGGCAGGCTTCGACCCTTACGCGGCGGCGCGCTTCCTGCAATCCATGGCGGCCTATACCGACCTGCGCTCGGTGAGCGGCGCGACGGACGCCAGCCTCGACTTCCTCGCCAGCCACCCCAACACGCCGCAGCGCATCGAGCTGGCGGAGCGCCATGCGCGGCAGTTCGGCCAGCCCGGCGTCGGCGCGCGCGACCGCGACTCCTTCCTGGCCGGCATAGACGGGCTGCTGTTCGGCGACACGCCGGAAGAAGGCTTCGTGCGCGGCAACACCTTCCTGCATCCGCGACTCGGCGTGTCCTTCTCGGTGCCGGAAGGCTTCGTCATCGACAACACGGCGGCGGCGGTGACCGCCACCGGTCCGGGCGACATGGCGGTGCGCTTCGACGGCGTCACCATCGATCCCGGCACCTCGCTGGAGGCCTATCTGCGCAGCGGCTGGGTGGCCGGGCTCGATCCGTCCAGCATCCGCGCCGTTCGCATCAACGGCAACGAGGCAGCGCGGGCGCGCGCCACGGCGGAAGGCTGGAAGTTCGACATCACGGTCGTGCGGGCCGGGGCGCAGGTCTACCGCCTGCTCACCGCCGCCCCTCTGGCGAGCACGGCGCTCGAGACCGTGGCCGACGGCGTCGGCAACAGCTTCAAGCTCCTGTCGCCACAGGAACGCGCCAGCCTGAAGCCGCTGCGCATCCGGGTCGTCACCGTCCAGCCGGGGCAGACCGCCGGCTCCATCGCCGCCTCCATGATCGGCGTCGAGCGCAAGCTCGACCTGTTCCGTGTCCTCAACGGGCTGGCGCCCGGCGCGACCGTCTCGGCGGGCGACAAGGTGAAGATCGTCACCGACCGGTGACGCGGCTCAGGATTCAGGCGGCCGCGAAAGCTTCCGCATCGCCGCTCAGAAGGGCGCAGCGCAGCTTCTCCAGCGCGCGCGTCTCGATCTGGCGCACCCGCTCCTTGGAGATGCCCAGCCGCTCGCCGAGCGATTCCAGCGTCGCGCCGTCTTCCGACAGGCGGCGCTCGGCGATGATCTTCCTCTCGCGGTCGTTGAGCACATCGAGCGCGCTCTTCAACAACCCGGCGCGCCGTTCGAGGTCGATCGTCTCGGCCGCCACCTCGTCGGGCAGCGGCTCGTCGGAGACCAAAAAATCGCTGCGCTCGGCGGAGGAGTCGCTGTCCTGCGTCATCGGCGCGTTGAGCGAGGCGTCCGGTCCCGACAGGCGCGAATCCATCAGCGCCACATCGGCTTCCGACACGCCGAGCGTGGCCGATATGCGCGCGTAAAGCGCCGGGCCGGTCGCCTCGCTACCGGCGGCCAGCCGCGCGCGCAGGCGGCGCAGATTGAAGAACAGCGCCTTCTGCGTGGAGCTGGTGCCGCCGCGCACGATCGACCAGTTGCGAAGGATATAGTCCTGCATCGACGCCCGGATCCACCACGTGGCATAGGTCGAGAAGCGCACGTCGCGCTCCGGCTCGAAGCGGGATGCGGCCTCCAGGAGGCCGACATGCCCTTCCTGGATGAGATCGGCCATCGGCAGCCCGTAGTGGCGGAACTTGCCGGCCATGGAGATGACGAGGCGCATATGCGCCGTGGTGATGCGATGCAGCGCCTGCTGGTCGTGCTGGTCCTTCCACCGCATGGCGAGTTCGAATTCCTCGTCACGGGCGAGGTAGGGCGCGCGCATCGCTGCCTGTACCAGATGTCGTCCCGCGTCCACAGCCATCGCCGAACCCCGTTCTGTCGAGCGCTGGCCTCCAGGCAAGGGGCGCGGGGCCGCGTCGGTCGAAATCGTCTCAGACATGACGTAACGGGAGAGGTTTGGCTTGGTTCCAGCGGCCAGGCCAAAGAAAAAGCCCGGCGCGCGGGCCGGGCTTTCTCAAAGACGGTAAAGGGAGCCGCTCAGGCGGCTTCCTCCTGCTCGGCCTCGGTCGCCTCGTCGGCCTCCACCTCGGCTTTGGCGCCGCGCTTCGGCCCCTTGGCGAGATTGGCCTCGATGAGGCGGACAGCCTCGGTTTCCGACATGCGGTTCACGGCGGCGATCTCGCGCGCCATGCGGTCGAGCGCGGCTTCGTAGAGCTGCCGCTCGGAATAGGACTGCTCCGGCTGGTTCTCGGCGCGGTAGAGATCGCGCACCACCTCGGAAATCGAGATCAAGTCGCCGGAATTGATCTTGGCGTCATACTCCTGCGCGCGGCGCGACCACATGGTCCGCTTCACGCGGGCGCGGCCCTGCACCACCTTCAGCGCGCGGTCGACGTAATCTTCCTCCGACAGCTTGCGCATGCCGATCGAGGTGGCCTTGGCGACCGGCACCTTCAGCCGCATCTTGTCCTTCTGGAAATCGATGACGAACAGCTCGAGCTTGTGGCCGGCGACCTCCTGCTCGTCGATCGAGACGATCTGGCCCACGCCATGCGCCGGGTAGACGATGAACTCGCCCGTCTTGAACCCGTGCCGCGCGGCGGACTTCTTCTGCTGCTGGACCGTTGCCATTACGCCCTGAACTCCTGTGTTGCGCCGGCTGAATGCCGACCCTGCTCCTGCCGGAAGCCCGGCCGATC
The DNA here is from genome assembly GCA_027492275.1 of Mesorhizobium sp. GTDB lineage: Bacteria > Pseudomonadota > Alphaproteobacteria > Rhizobiales > Rhizobiaceae > JAPUFC01. Next base: position 10,077 of record JAPUFC010000046.1, read on the forward strand.
ATCCATAAAACCGTAAAAGGGTGAGAAAGATCCGAGACACGACCCGCCGCACCGGCCCACGCACGACAGCGCGAAACGCTGCCCTCTGGCCAGCTCGAACTGGTCCGGATTGCTGATCGTACCTTTCAAAGATTAAGGCTTTTGCGCCATGATCGACGTGTGCCACCGGCATGCTGGAAGCATATATGGCACAAAAACGCGCAAGAATCAAGGTTTTGCTGCACAAGCGAAGCGCAGGGGCCGGCATCCGGCCCTGCCGGACGGCCTTTCACGGCGGCCGGACGGCGTCCGGCGAGCCCGCTCCGGTCAGTCTCCGGAGCCGGGATTCTCGGAAAAATACTTCTCGAACTTGTCCTCGACCCCGTCCATCTCCTTGGCGTCGGCGGGCGGCTCCTTCTTGGCCGTGATGTTGGGCCATTTCGACGCGTAGTCGGAGTTGAGCTGCAGCCAGCGGTCCAGCCCCGGCTCGGTGTCGGGCTTGATCGCGTCGGCGGGACATTCCGGTTCGCAGACGCCGCAGTCGATGCACTCGTCGGGATGGATGACGAGCATGTTCTCGCCTTCATAGAAGCAGTCGACCGGACAGACCTCGATGCAATCCATGTACTTGCAGCGAATGCAGTTGTCGGTGACGACATAGGTCATGAACGGCTCCTGCCGGCTTTTCGCGGCATTCTTCTTTTGGCGTGACCTAGACCGTTTGGGAGGCGCTTTCAAGCATGGCCGTCCTGCGCCGCGGGCGATGGCGGAAACAGCTTTTCAAGATCGGAGCCGGCCGCGCAGCAGGTCGGTTTCGCGCCGCTCGCGCTTGGTCGGCCGCCCCGCTCCGGCGTCGCGCTGCGGCGGCGCGGCCTCCATTGCCGGGGAGTCCGGCGCGGCCGCGGGCGGCGACAGGTCCTCGTAGAGCCCGCGCGCCTCCTCGGCCGGGCCGCGACGGGTCCCCGCGTCGAGCACGCGCCAGACGAGGATGCGGCGCTCCAGCGTGATCGTCAGCACGTCTCCGGGCTTGACGGGATCGGCCGCCTGCGTCGCCTTGTCACGGTTAATGCGCACGCGGCCCGCCGCCGCGAGCTTCGCGGCGAGGGTTCGCGATTTCACCACGCGCGCGAAGAACAGCCATTTGTCAAGCCGCTGCCGGCTCTCCGCCAAGGCTTACTTCTTGAGCTGGTCGCGCAGCGCGGCCAGCTTGGCGAAGGGCGACAGCGGATCGATCCTGGCCGGACGCTCCTCGCGGCGCGGCGGGCGGAAATCCTGCTTCTGCGGCCGGTCGTCCCTGCGGCCGTCATCCTTGCGGGGCGGCCTGCCCCCGTCCCGCGCGCCCTGCGGGCGCTCGCCGCGATCGGGGCGCGGTCCCTTCTCCCACGGCTTGCGCTGCGGCCTGTCGCCATGGCGCTGCTCGCCGTCGCGGCGGTCGCCCTGCCTGTCGCCGCGCGGCCGTTCGCCCTGTTCCCCCTGCGGGCGGCCGCGCTGGTGGCGCTGGTTCTGGTGGCCCTGGTTCTGGTGACGGGGGCGATCGAAGCGGCCGACGCGCCACAGCAGGATGGGCTTGGGCTCCTCGGCGGGCTCGGAAGGGACAGCCGCGGCTTCCGCCGACGCGTTCTCGCCGGCCTCGGCGGGCACGCCGATCTCCACCGCCGGCTGGACATGCGCCGGTTCCGCCGCGATCGCCTCCGGCTGCGTTGCTTCCACCGCTTCGACCGCCGCTTTGCCTTCGTCGGCGAGGTCTCCCTCGGCTGCCTCGGGAGCGGCGTCGGCAACCTGCTCTTCGGCCTGCGGCGATACGGTGTCGCCAGAAACGGAAGACAAGAACTCGTCGGTCACGGGCGGCCCCGCCGGATGATCGACCACAGGCGGCTCACCGACGTCGGGGGTCCAGGACGGCGCTTCCAGCGGCGGCGCGTCGGCGGAAGCCGTCCCGGCCGCGATGTCCTCCTCCGTCGTCGCCGTTTCCACGGCGGCGGCCGCCTGCGCTTCGGCCAGGGCGGCCGCTTCCGCCGCCGCCTTCTCGGCCAGCGCCTTCTCGGCGGCCTCGCGAGCGGCGATGTCGAGCGCCTCCAGCCTCGCCTTGACCTCGACGGCCGGCTTCGGCTCGCCGCGATAGCCGAGGCCCTTGAGGATTTCCTCCATGTCCTCGGCATTGGCGCCGAGGATCGACATCATCGACGGCGTGATCATGAAGGCAGCGCCGTCATAGGCGCCGTCGGGGCGCGGCCCCGTGCCGGCCTTCCAGGCCAGCGCCGGCCTGATCTGGTCGGCGAGGCGCTCCAGGATGTCGACGCGCACGGCGCGGCGGCCGAGCGGGCGGTAGCCGGCCAGCCGGTAGAAGGTCTTGTCGAAGGCCGGGTCGACGACCAGCGAGGTGCGCCCGGTCGCCAGCGCGTTGACCACGTCGCCGAAGCCGGGCCTGTCCTTGCCGTCGGCGCTCTGCAGCGCCCACAGCAGCGTGACGAGGTCGGCAGGGGCCGGCTTGATCAGCGTCGGCACGAACAGATGGTAGGCGCCGAAGCGCACGCCCAGCCGGCGCAGCGCCGCGCGGCCAGCCTGGTCGAGCTGCTTGACGTCCTCGGCGATCTCGCGCCGGTTGATGAGGCCGAAATTCTCGACGAGGCGGAAGGCGATGCCGCGCCCGATGCCCGTCAACTGCTCCGCGCCCTTCAGGTCGACCAGCGGCTTCAGAAGCGTCTCGACCCGGAAGTTGACGAAGCGATCGGCGCGCGCCGCCACCTTGTCGCGGGCCGGGCCCGTCAGTTGCTCGTCGGCCAGCAGCACGGCGCGCGGCTTCAGCGGATCGTCGCCGGCGACCAGCGTGGCGATCGGCGCGCCGATCCAGCGCAGGATGCCGTCGGAGCTCAGCGCGATGTCGTTGTTGGGCGAGATGGAGAAGCGCTCCGCCCGCGCCTCGAACTCGGCGGCGAGCGCCTTCTGCGCCGCGGCGCGGACCGCCTTGCCGTCCTCGCCCGCAGCGCTCTGGTCCGCGGTGAAACGGAATCCCTGCAACTCGCCGACATGGTGGCCCTCGACGAGGACCGAGCCGGACGGGCTGACTTCGGTTTCGAGCATCGTGTTTTCCCTGAGGCGGCGAACAAGGACCGAAGTCCTGCGGTCTACGAAGCGTTTCGTCAACCGGTCATGCAGCGCATCCGACAGCCGATCCTCGATTTCGCGCGTCTTTTCCTGCCAGTGTGCCGGATCGGCCAGCCAGCCGGGCCGGTTCGACACATAAGTCCAGGTGCGGATCTGCGCGATGCGGTGCGACAGCGCGTCGATGTCGCCCTCGGTGGTGTCGGCGCGGCGCACCTGCTCGGCCATGTAGGCCGCGTCGACATGGCCCTTGGCGGTGAGGTCGTCGTAGATGGTGGCGATCAGGTCGGCATGCTGGGCGGGCGCGATGCGGCGGTAGTCGGGCAGCGCGCAGACCTCCCACAGCAGCTCGACGCGCGCGGCCGTCGCGGCGCGGTCGCGGACCCAGGGCTCGCGGGCCAGATGCTCCAGCGCCTGCTGGTCGACCGCCGGCAGCGCGCGTGTCAGCCCGTCCACCGGCGCCGGCATGTCCAGCGAGCGCTTGAGCGCCTCGATGGAGGAGAAGTCGAGGGCGGCGCTGCGCCACTGCATCACCTTCACCGGGTCGAAATCGTGGCCCTCGATCCTGGCCACGAGGTCGTCGGGCAGCGGGTCGACCTGGCCGGTCACGCCGAAGGTGCCGTCGCGCTGGTAGCGCCCGGCGCGGCCCGCGATCTGGCCGAGCTCGGCCGCGTTGAGGTCGCGGAACTGGTAGCCGTCGAACTTGCGCTGCTGGGCGAAGGCGACGTGGTCGACATCGAGGTTCAGCCCCATGCCGATGGCGTCGGTGGCGACCAGATAGTCGACGTCGCCGGACTGGTAGAGCGCCACCTGCGCGTTGCGGGTGCGCGGGCTGAGCGCGCCGAGCACCACGGCCGCGCCGCCGCGCTGGCGGCGGATCAGCTCGGCGATGGCGTAGACCTCGTCGGCCGAGAAGGCGACGATGGCCGAGCGCGGCGGCAGGCGCGTGATCTTCTTCGACCCCGCATAGGCGAGGTGCGACAGGCGCGGGCGGGTGACGACCGAGACGCCCCTGAGCAGCTTCTCCAGCACGCCGCGCATGGTGGCCGCGCCCAGAAGCAGCGTCTCCTGCCGGCCGCGCAGATGCAGGATGCGATCGGTAAAGATATGGCCGCGCTCGAAGTCGCCGGCAAGCTGCACCTCGTCGATGGCGGCGAAGGCGGCGTCGGTCTGGCGCGGCATCGCCTCCACGGTGCATACCGAGTAGCGCGCGCCGGGCGGCGTGATCTTCTCCTCGCCCGTGATCAGCGCCACCTTCTGCGCCCCGACCTTCTCGCAGACGCGGGCATAGACCTCGCGCGCCAGGAGGCGCAGCGGCAGGCCGATGACGCCGCTCTCATGCGCCACCATGCGCTCGATGGCGAGATGCGTCTTGCCGGTGTTGGTGGGGCCGAGGACGGCGGTGACATCCCGGCCGGACAGGATCAGCGGCTCGGTCTTGCGGGGAAGGACGTTCATAACGGGGAAGAATCGTCTCCGTTGGACGGATGCGCCCGCCAGGGCCCGGCAAAAGCATCCCATGCCGCACACATAGGGTTTCCGGCGCGCGAACGGAAGGCGCGCGCCGCCGTTTTCAGGCGGAAGCCGCCTCCGAGCCGAGGTCGGGCGGGCCAAGGGAACGAGTCTGGAACGAAACGGCGACGAATCGCTGACCCGCGGCGATTCCGGTTTTGTTCGCCCACCACGGGTAGACGCGGCCGCCCTCGCCCGCGCCAGATGATGAATCGCGGTTCCGACCCCGCGGCCCTGCCCTCAGACGATATATTGCCCGCCATTGGCGGTGAGCGTCGAGCCGGTGATGAAGCCCGCATCGTCGGACGCCAGGAAGACGACGCAGCGCGCCACCTCCTCCGGCGTACCGAGGCGGCCGACCGGGATCTGGGCGATGATCGATTCCCGCACCTTCTCCGGCACGGCCATGACCATGTCGGTGCCGATATAGCCGGGGCACACCACGTTGACCGTGATCCCGGCCTTCGCGCCCTCCTGCGCCAGCGCCTTGGTGAAGCCGATGTCGCCGGCCTTGGCGGCCGAGTAGTTCGCCTGCCCCATTTGGCCCTTCTGGCCGTTGATGGAGGAGATGGTTATGACGCGGCCGAACTTGCGCTCGCGCATGCCGCTCCAAAGCGGATGCGTCATGTTGAACGCCCCGCTGAGGTTGGTGTCGATCACCTCGCGCCACTGTTGCGGCGTCATGCGGTGGAACATGGCGTCGCGCGTGATGCCGGCATTGTTGACCAGCACGTCGACTGGGCCGAGATCGGCCTCGACCTGCCTGATCCCGGCGGCGCAGGCGTCATAGTCGGCGACAGACCATTTGTAGACCGGGATGCCGGTCTCGGCCTTGAACGTCGCGGCGGCCTCGTCATTGCCGGCGTAATTCGCCGCGACCTTGTATCCGGCGGCCTTCAGCGCCGCCGAAATCGCCGCGCCTATGCCGCGCGAGCCGCCCGTGACGAGTGCAACCCTTGCCATGTCGATCTCCCATTTGTTGCCCGTTGCGGCGAATGATGAAGCGGGCTTCCTCTCTGACCGGAGGATTACAGCGGTGTGTCACCGCTCCGCCATTCGCCTTTAGGCTTGCGCCCGGGAGCAGCCTACAGCGCCTCCACGCACATGGCCACGCCCATGCCGCCGCCGATGCAGAGCGTGGCCAGCCCCTTCCTGGCGCCGCGGCGGCGCATCTCGAACAGCAGCGTGTTGAAGACGCGCGCGCCCGACGCGCCGACCGGGTGGCCGATGGCGATCGCGCCGCCGTTGACGTTCACGATGTCGGTGTTCCAGCCCATGTCCTTGTTGACCGCGCAGGCCTGCGCGGCGAAGGCCTCGTTGGCCTCCACCAGGTCGAGGTCGCCGACCGACCAGCCGGCCTTCTGCAGCGCTTTGCGCGAGGCCGGGATCGGGCCGGTGCCCATGATCTGCGGATCGACGCCGGCCGTCGCCCACGAGACGATGCGGGCCAGCGGCGCGACGCCCCGGCGCGCCGCCTCGGCCTCGCTCATCAGCACCACGGCCGCCGCGCCGTCGTTGATGCCCGACGCGTTGCCGGCGGTGACGGTGCCGTCCTTGTCGAAGGCCGGCCTGAGCTTGGCGACCGTGTCGAGCGTCGTGCCGGCGCGGATGTACTCGTCCTGGTCGACGATCGTGTCGCCCTTGCGGCCCTTGATGGTGACGGGGACGATCTCGTCCTTGAACCGGCCCGCCTTCTGCGCGGCCTCGGCCTTGTTCTGCGAGGCGACGGCGAACTGGTCCTGCTCGTCGCGCGTGAGCTGCCACTGGCGGGCGACGTTCTCGGCCGTGATGCCCATGTGGTAGCCGTAGAATGCGTCGGTCAGGCCGTCCTTGATCATCGTGTCGATCATCTTGAAGTCGCCCATCTTCACGCCGCCGCGCAGATGCTGGCAGTGCGGCGCCATGGACATGGATTCCTGCCCGCCGGCGACGACGATCGAGGCGTCCCCCGCTGCGATCTGCTGCATGCCGATGGCGACGGTGCGCAGGCCCGAGCCGCAGAGCTGGT
>JAPUFC010000047.1 GCA_027492275.1 Mesorhizobium sp.
AATCTGGAGGGTTCTGTGAGGTCGCGCGGCTGTGATCGTGGTGCGAGGCGCGGTGCGCGACCTCATTGAAGCCGGATTGAACGAGGCCGCCGGCGCGGGAGCCTATGGGTTTTTTGCCGTCGGGCCGCTACTCGAGGGGCCTCCGACAGGGCCGTTGGCAGTCCGGATGGGAACGGGCTGACGGACACTGCCGGCCGGCAGCGCGGCGCGCGGGGCCGGAAGCCATAGGGGCCGGGCGCGAGATGGTCATCGATGATCGCTCTGCTGGTTGCGGGACGGCGCAGGGCGCAGGGTATTGCATCCCGCGAGACATCGGCGCGCAGGCAACAGGATCGGGACCGGGACGCCGATGGCCTCTGGTCATGAGGTATCCGGGCAAGGCCGGCAGCGCGGGAAGGTCGCGATGACGCGCATGGCGCCGCCGCAGCAAGGGCAAAGCGCCGGATCGAATGCCAGGCGCGATGGACGGGCGGCGCGCGGGACCCCGGCGTCATGGTCGTTGGTGCGCATGCTGGCGGATGCGGCGATGGCCTGGCGGATGAGGACCAGCCTGGAGCGCCTGTGGCCGTTGGCGAGGAAGCCGAAGTGGCGGATGCGGTGGAAGCCGTCGGGCAGCGCGTGCAGCAGGAAGCGGCGGATGAACTCGGCGGGATGAAGCGTCATCACGCGCGCCGCGTTGCCATGGCGGTAATCGCGCCAGCGGAAGGCGACGGCGTCATCTTCCAGGCTGACGAGGCGGCTGTTGGCAATGGCGACGCGGTGGGTATAGCGGCCAAGATAGGCCAGTACATGCTGCGGCGAGCCGAAGGGCGGCTTGGCGTAGACGATCCAGTTGATCCGCCGTTGCTCGGCCATCATGCCGGCGAAGGCCTCGGGCCCGTTCAGCGCGAGGAGATCCCCGAAGAAGGAGAGTTCGCCCGCGTCATGCGCCTGGACGAGCCGCTCGATGAACCGACGGCGGAACAGGTGCGAGAGCACATGGATAGGCAGGAAGAAGTTCGGGCGGCAGGCAATCCAGCGGCCGTCTTGCGCCAATGCGCCTCCGGGGATGAGGCAATGGATATGGGGATGGTGCGTGAGCGCCTGCCCCCAGCTGTGCAGGATGGCGATGCCACCGATCTCGCCGCCCAGATGCCGCCGATCGGCGGCGATGGTCTTCAAGGTCCATAGCGCGGCTTCGAACAGGATGGCGTAGACCACGGCCTTGTTCTGGAAGGCGACCGCCCCGACCGCGGCCGGCACGGTGAACACGACGTGGAAGTAGGGGGTGGGCAGGAGGTCCTTCTGCCGCTCGTCGAGCCAGGCCTCGCGGGCCGGCCCCTGGCACTTCGGGCAATGCCGGTTGCGGCAGCTGTTGTAGGCGATGCGCGTATGGCTGCAATCGGCGCAGGCTTCGAGATGACCACCGAGCTCAGCCGTGCGGCACAGTTCGACGGCGCGCATGACGCGCGTCTCGACACGGCCGAGCGAACCCTGCCGATCGCGGCGATAGGCAGGGCCGTGGCGGCGGAAGATATCCGCCACTTCCAGCACGGAGCGCATATGCGCCGCTCAAGCGGGCGGCGTCACAGTCAGGTCGAGGCGGTCCAGCGGGCTTTGCGTCCTGGCGATCGTCGCGGTCGCCACATGGGTGTAGCGCGCCGTCGTTGACAGATTGCTATGGCCCAGCAGCACCTGGATGATCCGGATGTCTGTTCCGCTCTCCAAAAGATGGGTGGCGAAGCTGTGGCGAAGCGTGTGGACGCTGACCCGCTTGGTGAGCCCTGCCGCCTTCGTCGCCGAGCGGCAGGCCGCGTGCAGAACCTGGACGTCGATCGGCTTGTCCGGGCTGCGGCCCGGGAACAGCCATGGCGTCGGGCGCGCCAATCGCCAATAGCTGCGCAGGATGGTCAGCAGCGCCGCCGACAGCATCACGGTGCGGTCCTTGGCGCCCTTGCCATGCCGGACCTGCAGCACCATCCGGTCGCTGTCGATATCGGCCACCTGAAGGCTCACCGCCTCCGAGGCGCGCAAGCCCGCAGCATAGGCCGTGGTCAGCGCCACCCGTGTCTTCAGCG
>JAPUFC010000048.1:0-3127 GCA_027492275.1 Mesorhizobium sp.
GCGTGGCGGGTCAGCATGGCGGCGGTCAGCAGCGCGAACAGCGCGGCGGCCGCTTCCATGGCGAGGCGCGGCCGGCCGGCCGTGGTGCGCGCAAGCTGCCAGGCGGCGAAGGCGAAGGCCAGCGCCGGCACGCCGTAGCCGGGCAAAAGCTGGTTCAGGAACGGCGTCGTGCCCAGCCGGTCCGCGCCGACGATCGTCGGGTCGAAGCCGGCGCGCGCCAGCACCACGATCGCCGCGCCGACGCAGAGCCAGCCGAGCGCCGGGTAGCCGCGCCAGCGCGTCGCCAGCGCCGGCACCGCCGCCGCCGCGCCGATCAGGATCGTGGTCCACAGATCGCGGAAACCCATGTGGAGGGCCAGCACCGCCGCCACGCCCGCGCCGGCCAGCGCGATCGACACGGCGTGGCCGCCGGCCAGCGCCGGCCTTTCGGCGCGCGCGATCAGCTCGGCGCCGGCGGCGAAGACGGCGACGAGCAGGACGGCGAAGGCCGCATAGGTCAGGTCGCGGTCGGGATTGCCGTAGGTCAGCCACAGCGAGGCGACGGACACCAGCGGCACCAGCGTTCCCCAGCCGGCCCAGGCGGCGGCGCGGCGCGGCCGGGCGCCGACCAGCCTCAGAGCCGCCGCATAGCCGGCGACCAGCAGGAGCGCGGCCAGGAGAATGGCGGTCCACAGCGTCGAGGATGTGGAGGGCGCGATGGGCAGGCCGTCCACCGAGACGCTGCCGCCCGGAAACTCGATGACGGTGGCATTGCCGAAGACGAAGCGCGAATGCGCCAGCAGGCCGACCGCGCCCGCGCCGTGCAGCAGCGGCAGGGCCGCCTGCCGCCAGAAGGCGATGGCCAGCATGGCGGCGACGAGCGCCGCGCCCCACAGGTCGCCTCGCCCGGCGAAGCCCGGATCGGCGATGAGGCCGAGCGCCGCCACGCCGACGAAGAAGGCCGGCAGGATGGAAGGCCAGTCGAGCGCGGCGTCGTCGCGCGACGCCCGCAGCCAGAGCCCGGCCAGCGCCGCCAGCGTCACGGCCTGCGCGAAGACGACGACGGCCAGATCCGGCAGCGGCGCGCCGGCCAGGTAGATCAACGTCCACAGGCCCATGCCGGCGAAGCCGGCGGCGGCGAGGAATTTCCACGTCCGCAGGCGCGCGACGGCGGTGTTGGCGGCCACCACGACCGCCAGGTAGCCGAACAGCGTCCAGGGGTTGGGCGACTGCGCGGAGACCAGCAGCGGCGTCGCCATGGAGCCGAGCAGGCCGACCCCGGCCAGCGCCTGCCCGTGGACCAGCGCCGCGCCGATCGTGCCCATGCCGATCAGCCCGAGCAGGGTGAATGCCACCGCAGGCCCGAAGAAACCGTAGAGGGCATGCGCGGCATAGACCGTGCCGAACAGGGCAAAAGCGCCGGCCGCCGTCAGCACGCCCGGAATGTAGGCCCCCGCCGCGCCCTCGACGGGGAGGCTGAAGCCCTTGCGGCGCAGAAGCTCGCCGGTCGCGATCAGCGCGAGGCCGAGAAGGGCGGCGAGCGACAGGCGCATGGCAGGGCCGAACAGGCCGGCCTCGATGGTGTAGCGAATCAGGAACACCGCGCCGAGCGCCATCGCCACGCCGCCGACCCAGACGGCCCAGCGCGTGCCGAGCGCCGTCTCCAGATCCTGCTTCTTCGGCGCGGGCTTCGGTGCGTCGCGCGGAAGGTCATGTGGCGCTTCGCCGGCCGGCGGGACCGGGCCGGCGGCGCGCTCCGCGCCCCAGGGCCCCGGCTCGACCGGCGTTTCCGGCTCGACGCGCGCGGCAATCGTTTCGGGCATGGCGGTCGCAGCCGCGGGCGCTTCGACCGGGTCCAGAAGAGCGGGCTGCGCCGCATGCGGGACGGGCGTGGGTTCGGCAGCCGGATTGGGCGCGCGGCCCGTCGCCAGCACGAAGGAACGCAGCGCGGCGATCTCGCGCTCCAGAAGCTTCAGCCGCTCGTTCTGCCGCACGGCGACGGCGATCAGCGCGACGATCGCGACCAGCCCCAGAAGTCCCTCGAACATCATGTCCCCCTCTACCGGACGGATTGCAAGGCGTCGGCGCCTGAAGCATGTCTCCCGAAAGTGGGAACCGGTTTCGGGATAAAGACATACGCAAAAACAAGAACATAAAGCGCTGGAAGCGAATCTGAAAGATCGCGATGCGCTTTATGCGGCGCTTTCGGTCCTGCGATGGCGCCGCACCGCGCCCAGGAAGGACGCCCGCGCCTCGGGCTCCCCCATGTTGCGCGGCTCGTAGACGTTGCGCGAAAAGAAGAAGCCGGTCAGCCGGAAGGCATCCTCCAGCCCCGTGACGTCGGCACGCCCGCCGGCGCCGGGCAGCAGAAAGGGCGGCAGCGGCAGGAGCTTGCCGGCCCACGGCCTGCCAGCCTCGCCCGACACCGCCCGGCCAGATTTCGGCGAGACGAAGGCGAGGTCCGTGCGCGCTCCGGTGGCGGCGCATTCGGACAGGTCGAGACCGAAACCCAGCTCCTCCAGCAGCATCAGCTCGAACCTGACGACCAGCTCGCCCGCCGCGACCGGATCGTCCAGATGCGCGATGACGAGGCCGAGCGCGGCGTAGAGCCCGTCATGCGGGTCGCGCTCGGGCAGCAGCCGCAGATGCGCGGCCAGCGTCTGCAGGCCGAACACGGCATGCGCGCTCTCGAACAGCCGCGCCGCGTTGTGCTCGACCGCCTCGGCCTGAAAGGTGCCGAGATGCTCGTCGAGGCGCGCCCGCCAGATCAGCTCGACGCGGTTGCCCGGCTGGAGCATGGGCTGCTGCCTGCGCGAGCGGCCGCCGCGCACGAGGCCGAGATGCCGGCCATGCGCGCGCGTCATGACCTCCAGAATGGCGCTCGACTCGCCATGCCGGCGGGTCGCCAGGATGATTCCCTCGTCGCGCCATTCCATGCGGGCCAGCCTTTCACCGGCCGGATGACGAAATCAAGGCTTGAGCGGGTTTTGGCGGCGAGATGGAAGCGCCGGCGCCCCCTCCACCACTTCGTGGTCCCCCTCCCCCGCTTCGCAGGGGAGGATCGGCGTTGCGGCCGGCCTCGACCTCGATCCTCCCCCGTTCAGGGGGGAGGGGGGCCACGGAGTGGTGGAGGGGGCCGCTCTGCCCC
>JAPUFC010000048.1:3137-77173 GCA_027492275.1 Mesorhizobium sp.
GGATCGGCCTCGGGGCCGGCCCCAACCCCGCTCCTCCCCCGTTCTGGGGGGTGGGGGCGCGACGCGCCGGAGGGGGCGCTGGCGATGCCTATCGCGGGAATTCCAGCCCCATCTCGCGGTATCGCTCGGGGTCGTCGCCCCAGTTCTCGCGCACCTTGACGAACAGGAAGAGATGCACCTTCTGGTCGAGCATCTCGCCGATCTCCTTGCGCGCGGCGGAGCCGATGGCGCGGATCGTCTCGCCCTTCGCGCCCAGCACGATCTTCTTCTGGCTATCGCGCTCGACATAGATGACCTGCTCGATGCGCACCGAGCCGTCCTTCTTCTCCTCCCATTTCTCCGTCTCGACATGGGACGAATAGGGCAGCTCCTGATGCAACCTGAGATACAGCTTCTCGCGCGTGACCTCGGCTGCGAGCTGGCGCATCGGCAGGTCGGAAATCTGGTCCTCCGGATAGTACCAGGGACCGCGCGGCAGGCTCTGCGCGAGATGATCGAGCAGATGCTGGCAGCCCGATCCGGTCGCGGCCGAGACCATGAAGGTGGCGTTGAAATGCGCGCGCCTGTTGGCCTCCTCGGCGAGGCCGAGCAGCGTTTCGGGCCGCACGCGGTCGATCTTGTTGAGCACGAGAATCTTGCGCTGCCGCACCTCGGCCATGGCGTCGAGTATGTCCTCGACCTCGCCCTTCAGGCCGCGCTCGGCGTCGACCAGCAGCATCACCTCGTCGGCGTCCTTGGCGCCGCCCCAGGCGGTGGCGACCATGGCGGTGTCCAGCCGCCGCTTCGGCCGGAAGATGCCCGGCGTGTCGATGAAGACGATCTGCGCCTGCCCGTGCGTGACGATGCCGCGCACCAGCGCGCGCGTCGTCTGCACCTTGTGCGTGACGATCGACACTTTCGCGCCGACCAGCCGGTTGAGCAGCGTCGACTTGCCGGCGTTCGGCGCGCCGATCAGCGCCACGAAGCCGGAATGGGTCTTCACCTCCGGCGGAGGTGTGGGTTGTTCGCTCATCTGCTGCCCCTACCTCACGCCTTCGCGGGTCATGAATTCCGCCGCAGCCGCCTGCTGCGCGGCCTGCTTGGACGAGCCGACGCCGCGGGCGGGCTCGTGGCCCGGCACCTCGACGCGCACCGTGAAGGTGAGGTCGTGGTCCGGCCCCTCGCGGCTCTCGATGACGTAGAGGGGCGGCGTGCCGCCGCGCGCCTGCACCCATTGCTGGAGATCGGTCTTGGCGTCGCGCAGCGAGTGCGCGGAGCCGGCCGAGCGGTGCTCCCAGTAGCGCAGCACGAAGGCGCGCGCCACCTCCAGCCCGCCGTCCAGATACAGCGCGGCGATCAGCGCCTCGACCGCGTCGGCGCGGGCGTTGCGCCCCTGCTTGCCGGTCCGGCCCTTGATCGCGGCGTCGGCGCGCAGCAGGGCGACCAGCCCAAGCTCCCCGGCGATCTCGGCGCAGACGTCGCGGTTCACCAGCGCGTTGAGGCGGATCGACAGCTCGCCCTGGTCGGCTTGCGGGTAGGCGGCGTAGAGCATGTCCGAGATGACCAGGCCGAGCACGCGGTCGCCCAGGAATTCGAGCCGCTCGTTGTTGTCGACCTTGCGCCCCTGCGCGCTGGAATGCGTCAGCGCGCGCTGCATCAGCGAAAAGTCGCGGAAGACGTGGCCGGTCCTTTGCGCCAGCTCGGCGGCGAGGGTTTCGCCCGTCGGTCTGTTCAGCCCCATCGCTACCGGACGACGGTGAACAGGCGCGACAGGCGCAGCGAGGACGGCCACTTCCACAACTCCAGCGGGCTCGCGCCGTCGGCGATGGAGAAGAAGATGATGTTGGCGCGCCCGACCAGGTTCTCCTCCGGCACGAAGCCGACCGTGAAGCGGCTGTCGGAGGAGTTGTCGCGATTGTCGCCCATGGCGAAGTAGTGGCCGGCCGGCACGACGAACTCGCGCGTGTCGTCGCCGATGCCGTTGGGCGACAGGTCCAGCGTGTCGTAGGAGACGCCGTTGGGCAGCGTCTCGCGGTAGACGTCGACGGGGCGGTTGACCTCGGTGATGTCGGGATTGTCGATCTGCCCGACCTTTTCGCGGGGAACGCCGGCGCCGTTGATGAAGAGCTGGCCGCCCTTCATCTGAACGCGGTCGCCCGGCAGGCCGACGATGCGCTTGATGTAGTCGAGCGACGGGTTGGGCGGGAACTTGAACACGACGACATCGCCGCGCTCGGGCGCGGAGCCCCAGATGCGGCCGGAGAAGATGTCGGGCGAGAAGGGCAGCGAATGGCGCGAATAGCCGTAGGCCCACTTCGTCACGAACAGATAGTCGCCCTCCAGCAGGGTCGGCCGCATCGAGCCGGACGGGATAGAGAAGGGCTGGAACAGGAAGGTGCGGATCACCAGCGCGAGCAGCAGCGCCTGGACGATGACGCTGACGGTCTCGCCGAGCCCGCCGGACTTCTTCTCGTTCTTTTCAGCCACGCTCATGCCGTCCTGTGTTCCTGTGAAGGCGCCGCGTCCGATATAGTGGCAGCGGCGGGGCGGAGCAACGAAATTGCCGCGTCACGGCTCGATCGCCAGCGCCTCGATGACGACGAAGGCCTGCGCCAGCGGGAAATCGTCGGTGATGGTCAGGTGGATGACCGCGCGGTGGCCGCGCGGCACCATGCGCTCCAGCCGCTCGGCCGCGCCGCCGGTCAGGTGCATGGTCGGCTTGCCGCCGGGCAGGTTGACCACGCCCATGTCGCGCCAGAACACGCCGCGCGCCATGCCGGTGCCGAGCGCCTTGGCGCAGGCCTCCTTGGCCGCGAAGCGCTTGGCATAGGAGGCGGCGCGCTGCCTGCGGCGTTCGGAACGGGCGCGCTCGACCTCGGTGAAGATGCGGGCGACGAACCGCTCGCCGTGGCGCTCCAGCGTCTTCTCGACGCGGCGGATGTCGATCAGGTCGCTGCCGATGCCGAGGATCATGGTGCGACACGGTCCGCGCCGTCGGGTCGGGTCTGGCGCCCCCTCCGGCCCTTCGGGCCACCTCCCCCGTGAACGGGGGAGGATCGGCGCTGCGGACGGCCTCGACCTCGATCCTCCCCTGCGAAGCGGGGGAGGTGGCCCGAAGGGCCGGAGGGGGCGCTGTCGCCGCGTACCATCAGATGTTCCGGCTTCCCGGCTTGACCGCGGGCAGCGCGGCCAGCTCCGGCGGGAGGCTGTCGGGGTGATAGGCCGGCACCTCGTAGTCGGCGAGCGCCACGAGCGGCACGCCGACATCCGCCTTGCCGGCCGAGCGGTCGATGATGCAGGCGGCGGCCGCCACCTCGGCGCCGAGATCGCGCAGGCACGTGATGGTTTCGCGGATCGACAGGCCGGTGGTGACGATGTCCTCGACGATCACCACGCGCGCGCCCTTCCCGATCTCGAAGCGGCGCAGCCGGAACACGCCCCCTTCCCGCTCCACCCAGATCGCCGGGACGCCGAGGTGGCGCGAGGTCTCATAGGCCGGGATCAGGCCGCCGATGGCCGGGCCCACCACATAGTCGATGCGGCCCGGCACCTGCTCGCGGATCTTCCGCGCCAGCGCCCGGCACAGGATCTCGGTCTTGTCGGCATGCATGAAGACGCGCGCCTTCTGAAGGAAGACGGGGCTGCGCAGGCCGGAGGTGAGGATGAAGTGTCCTTCCATGACGGCTCCGGCCTCGCGGAAGATGTCGATCACGTCGTCGGCGGTCATGCGCTGCTCCATATGCTTTGTCCGGTCGCTGGCCAGGTCAGCGCCCCCTCCACCACTTCGTGGTCCCCCTCCCCCGTGAACGGGGAGGATCGAGGTCGAGGCCGGCATGTCCTCCCCTGTGAAGCGGGGGAGGTGGCCCGAAGGGTCGGAGGGGGCGCCCCATCCCCTCACCCATTCACCCTCTCCGCCGCGCTGACGCTCGAATTGGCCTTGAGCTGCGACAGCAGCCGGTTCAGGTGCTTCAGATCCCACACTTCCAGGTCGATGGCCATCTTGGTGAAGTCCGGCGCGGTGTTGACCATCGACAATGTGTGGATATTGGCGTCGTTGTCGGCGATGACGCGCGTGATCTCGGCCAGCGAGCCCGGCTCGTTGATGGCGGTGACGGCGATTCGCGCCGGGAAGCGCTCGTTGCTGTTCTCGTCGATGTCCCAGCGCACGTCGATCCAGCGCTCCGGCTGGTCGTCGAAGGCGGTCAGCGCCGGCGACTGGATCGGATAGATGGTGATGCCCACGCCGGGCTGCATGATGCCGACGATGCGGTCGCCGGGCACCGCGCCCTCATCGGCGAAGCGCACCGGCAGGTCGCCGCGCACGCCGCGGATTGGCACGCCGCCCTCGCGCGAGCCGCCCTTGCCGCGGCGCGACAGGCCGGGAAGCTGGAACAGCATGCCGGCCGCGTTTCGGATGTTGAACCAGCCCTCCTCGCGCGGCTTGGCTCCGGCATTGGTGACGCGCTCGTCCTTGAAGTCCGGGAAGACGGCGGTCATGACGTCGCTCGACGGCAGCTCGCCGCGGCCGACCGAGGCCAGCACGTCCTCGACATCCTTGCGGCCGAGCCGGTGCAGAACGGGCTTCAGCGCATCGCGCGAGAACGTCTTGCCCGAGCGCTCGAAGGCGCGCTCCAGGATGCGCTGGCCGAGGCCGGAATACTGCTTGCGCACGGCGTTTCGCGTGGCGCGGCGGATGGCGGCGCGCGCCTTGCCGGTCACCACCATCGATTCCCACGCCGCCGGCGGCACCTGCGCCTTGGAGCGGATGATCTCGACCTCGTCGCCGTTCTTGAGCTCGGTCATCAGCGGCATGACGCGGCCGTTGACCTTGGCGCCGACGCAGGTGTCACCGACGTCGGTGTGCACGGCATAGGCGAAGTCGATCGGGGTGGCGCCGCGCGGCAGGGCGATCAGCATGCCCTTCGGCGTGAAGCAGAACACCTGGTCCTGGAACAGCTCCAGCTTGGTGTTCTCGAGGAAGTCCTCGGGATTGTCGCCTTCGGCAAGCTGCTCGATGGTGCGCCGCAGCCAGGCATAGGCGTTGGTTTCCTTGGAGATCAGCGGGCTGACGCCCTTCATCTGCCCGGCGCTGTCCTTGTAGAGCGCATGGGCGGCCACGCCATACTCGGCGACCGTGTTCATCTCGCGGGTGCGGATCTGGAGTTCCACGCGCTGGCGCGAGGGACCGACGATGGTGGTATGAATGGAGCGGTAGTCGTTCTGCTTGGGCGTCGAGATGTAGTCCTTGAAGCGGCCCGGCACCATCGACCAGGTGGTGTGGATGGCGCCGAGCGCGCGGTAGCAATCCTCCACCGTGTCGACCAGGACGCGGAATCCGAAGATGTCGGAGAGCTGCTCGAAGGACAGCGCCCTGGTCTCCATCTTGCGGAAGACGGACCACGGCTTCTTCTGCCGGCTCTTCACCGCGACGGCGATGCCGCTCTTGTCGAACACGGCCGAGAGCTGGTCCTCGATCTCCTTCAGGATGTTGCGGTTCTTCTCCAGCGTGCCCGCGAGCTTTTCGGTGACGGTCTTGTAGGCGTCGGGATTGATGGTGTGGAACGCGAGCTCCTCGAGCTCCTCGCGCATGCCCTGCATGCCCATGCGGCCGGCCAGCGGCGCATAGATCTCCATCGTCTCCTCGGCGATGCGCAGTCGCTTGTCGCGCGGCATGTGGCCGAGCGTGCGCATGTTGTGCAGCCGGTCGGCGAGCTTGACGAGCAGGACGCGCACATCCTCCGCGATGGCCAGCAGCAGCTTGCGCAGGTTTTCCGCCTGCACCGCCTTCTTGGAGACGAGATCGAGCTTCTTCAGCTTGGTCAGGCCGTCGACCAGCCGCCCCATGTCGGGGCCGAACAGCTCGTCGATCTCCTGGCGCGTCGCGGTCGTGTCCTCGATCGTGTCGTGCAGCAGGGCGACTGCGATGGTTGCCTCGTCCAGATGCATGTCGGTGAGGATGGCAGCCACTTCGAGCGGATGCGAGAAATAGGGATCGCCGGAAGCGCGCTTCTGGTGGCCGTGCTTCTGCATGGCGTAGACATAGGCCTTGTTGAGCAGGGCCTCGTTCACGTCGGGCTTGTAGCGCTGGACGCGCTCGACAAGCTCGTACTGGCGCATCATGGACGGCGACTTTCGGGCATCGACGGGATCACAAACGAAAAGGGCGCCGCACGATGCGACGCCCTTCCAGGATAGGAGCCTTCTCTCCGCTACGGAAGAGCGATGGCGGCTAAAGGCTTAATAATCGTCGCTTTTTTCCGGCGGCACGAGGCCTTCGATGCCGGCGAGCAGGTCTTCCTCGCTCATGCGGTCGAAGGTGATGTTGTCCTCCGGCTCGTCGACGTCCGGCGTCTCGGGGCGCTGGTCGGCGATTTCGGCGCCGTCCGCCTCGGGCTCGTCGATCTCGACATGCTTCTGCAGCGAGTGGATCAGGTCTTCCTTAAGGTCGCCCGGCGAGAGCGTCTCGTCGGCGATCTCGCGCAGCGCGACGACAGGGTTCTTGTCGTTGTCGCGGGGGACCGTGATCTGCGCGCCCTGGCTGATCTGGCGGGCGCGGTGACCGGCCAGCAGAACCAGCTCGAAGCGGTTCTCGACCTTGTCTATGCAATCCTCAACGGTAACGCGGGCCATAAACGCCCCTTTCATTGCATCGATTTTTCGGAAACAGGCGGCGTCCATACTCCGAATGCGGGCGGATTACAAGCGCGGCGCTCGTCCGAGCACCGGCCGGCGGCGATCACAATGTGTTGGACAGTCCCGCGCAATCTTGGAATGTGACGCAGGCACCGTTACGATCTTGCCATCCGATCGATCCTGTCGTCAATTAAATCGGTTTATAGCTTCGATTTGAGAATGGATTTGCACATGTTTGATTCCAGGGAGAAGATCGCGCTCTTCATCGACGGCGCAAATCTCTACGCCACGTCCCGCTCGCTCGGCTTCGACATCGACTACCGCAAGCTGCTCGCCAGCTTCCAGAAACGGGGCTACCTGCTGCGCGCCTACTATTACACCGCGCTGGTCGAGGATCAGGAATATTCCTCCATCCGCCCGCTGATCGACTGGCTCGACTACAACGGCTTCAAGGTGGTGACGAAGCCGGCCAAGGAATTCACGGACGCCGCCGGCCGGCGCAAGATCAAAGGCAACATGGACATCGAACTGGCCGTCGACGCGCTGGAGATGGCGGACCATGTCGACCACTACGTCATCTTCTCGGGCGACGGCGATTTCCGCACGCTGGTCGAGGCGCTGCAACGGCGCGGGCGCAAGGTCAGCGTCGTCTCCACCATGACCTCGCAGCCGCCGATGATCTCGGACGATCTGAGGCGGCAGGCGGACCATTTCATCGACCTCGCCACGTTGCGCGCCGATATCGGCCGCGAGCCGTCCGAACGGCCCGTGCGCCGGATCGAGACCGGCGACGACGACGGCCACGGCTGATCCTCAGATGGATTTTCAGTCGACCGAACCGGGGCGGGACTGCCCGTTCTGCCCGCGCCTCGTGGCGTTCCGCGAGGAGTGGCGCGCCAAGGAACCCTCGTGGCACAACGCGCCGGTGCCGACCTTCCTGCCGCCGGAGGGCGCGCAAGGGGTGCGGCTGCTGATCGTCGGGCTGGCGCCCGGCCTGCGCGGCGCCAACCGCACCGGGCGGCCCTTTACCGGCGACTATGCCGGAGACCTGCTCTATTCGACGCTGATCCGCTTCGGATTCGCGCGCGGACAGTTCAAGGCGCGGCCGGATGACGGGCTGGAACTCGCCGGCACGGCGATCACCAACGCGGTGCGCTGCGTGCCGCCGCAGAACAAGCCCGTCGGCGAGGAGATCGCCACCTGCCGGCGTTTCCTGTCCGCGACGATCGCCGCCCTGCCCCGGCTGGAGGCCATTTTGAGCCTCGGCGCGATCTCGCACCAGTCGACGGTGCGGGCTCTGGGGCTGAAACTTTCCGCCAACCCGTTCCGGCATGGCGGGCGGCTGGAGGCGGGCAGGATAGCGCTGTTCTCCAGCTATCACTGCTCGCGCTACAACACCAATACGGGCGTGCTTACCGAGGAGATGTTCGTCAGCGTTTTCCGGCAGATGGCGGACTTCCTGGAGGCAGCGAATCCGGCAACGTAGGAACCCGCGCCAACACCGCGACCGGCGCCGCGTGGCCTAGCGTCGCTTCTCCACCACCAGCGCCTTCGAGTAGCCGGTCTTCTTGGGGTGCGGGAAATCCAGTATCTCGGCGACGTGGAAACGGCCCTTGCCCCATGTTGTCACCAGATAGGGCATGAGGGTCAGCGCCGCGCCGAACGGGTCCATCTCGCTGGTCGCCGCGGCCTCGTGACCGCTGGTGTGCTCCATGACGATGAGGCCGTGCGGCTTGAGGCACGAGACCCAGGCCGTCAGCGCCTTCTCGGGATCGTAGGCGTGGTCGAAGCTGTTGGAATAAATGAAGTCGCAGGCGCCGATCCACTCGGGCCGCGTTTCGTGGAAATCATGCTCGATCGTGTCGGGGAACTGGGTGGCGGTGTCGCTGATCTCGGTGCCGAGGACACGGCAGCCGAGTTCTTCGGCGAACCATTTCTGTTCCATGCCGCGCCGGGTGCCGTGGCACAGGCCGAATTCGGGCTTGATTCCCCGCGCCTCGATGTAGCGCGCGATGAGCGCGACCGTCTCGCGCTTGACCCATACCTTGCCGAGCTTCGCCTTGTTGCCCGCCACCTGCGCCTTGCGATAGCGCTCGTAGTCGAACTGGCCGCCGGCACCGGTATAGGCGTGCAGCTTGTAGGCCTTGGCCGGCGTGACTTTCGCCAGCAGCTTGCGGATGGTGCCCATTTACCCCTCCTGAACCCCGTCGGAGTGATGGTACCGCAACCGGCGAATTGTCAATATGCGCGGCAGCCCGGCGAGGCAGTCCCGAATGGCGCGTCGGACGGGCGGTTCAGCCCCGCTCCTTGAGCAGCCGGCCCTTTTCCCGGTTCCAGTCGCGCTGCTTCTCGCTCTCGCGCTTGTCATGCAGCTTCTTGCCGCGCGCCAAGGCGAGCAGCAGCTTGGCGCGGCCGCGATCGTTGAAGTAGATCTTCAACGGCACCATGGTCATGCCCTCGCGCTCGACGGCCTGGCCGAGCCTGGCCATCTCGCGCTTGTTCAGCAGAAGCTTGCGGCGGCGGCGCGGCTCGTGGTTGAAGCGGTTGGCCTGCAGATATTCCGGCAGATAGGAATTGATCAGCCAGATCTCGCCGCCCTCCAGCGAGGCGTAGGATTCCTGGATGTTGGCGTGGCCGCCGCGCAGCGATTTGACCTCGGTCCCGGTCAGCACCAGGCCGGCCTCGACCGTGTCGATGACCTCGTAGGAGAATCGCGCCTTGCGGTTCTCCGCCGCTATCCTGTTGTTGGGATCGGCTTTGCGGACCTGGTTCATGCGCCTGACATGGGTTTTCGCGGCGGCCCGATCAAGTTCTAGTTGATCAGGCCGGCGTGCTTCATCGCGGCGTCCAGCCGCTCCGCCGTCGACGCCTCCACCGGCATCAGCGGCAGGCGCACGGCGCCGCCGACGCGGCCGAGCTTCGACAGCGCGTATTTCGCGCCGCTGACGCCGGGCTCGATGAAGATCGCCTTGTGCAGCGGCATCAGCCGGTCCTGCAATTCCAGCGCCTTGGCGCTGTCGCCGGACAGGCTGGCCTGCTGGAACTCGGCGCAGAGACGCGGCGCGACATTGGCGGTGACCGAGATGCAGCCGACCCCGCCATGCGCGTTGAAGCCCAGCGCGCTCGCATCCTCGCCCGAGAGCTGGACGAAATCCTTGCCGCAGGTGATGCGCTGCTCGGAGACGCGCTCGATCTTGCCGGTGGCGTCCTTCACGCCGACGATGTTGTCGAAATCGTGCGCCAGGCGGCCCATCGTCTCCGGCGTCATGTCGACGACCGAGCGCGGCGGGATGTTGTAGATGACGATCGGCAGCTTCGTGGCGCGCGCCACGGCGGCGAAATGCTCGTAGAGGCCGCGCTGGGTCGGCTTGTTGTAGTAGGGCGTGACGACCAGCGCCGCGTCCGCGCCGACCTCCTCGGCGAAGCGGACCAGGCCGACCGCCTCCTCGGTGTTGTTGGACCCCGCGCCGGCGATCACCGGCACGCGGCCCTTCGCCTGCTCGACGCAGGCCCGCACCACGCGCCGGTGCTCGTCGTGCGAAAGCGTCGGCGACTCGCCGGTGGTGCCGACGGGCACGACGCCGGTGGTGCCTTCGCCGATCTGCCATTCGACGAAATCGCGAAAGGCTTTCTCGTCGAACGCGCCATCCGCCGCAAAGGGGGTGACGAGCGCGGTGATCGAGCCTCTCAGCATGTCGAATTCTCCAGATGCGCGCCGGCCTCTCCCGGAACGCGCGGCTTCTAGCCCAAAGCGGGGCCGCGCACCATAGTCTGGTCACCATGGCGCGGCAAGTTGCGGCCATTGTGCCAAGGATCGCATTTGAAGGGCCCGGCTAACCTTTGGTTTACCAGCTCTTCACCACCTGCGGTTACGGTCGCGGGATTAAACCGATCCTGTTGGTATTGTGTAAGGACTGGTCATGAGATCAAGCGCTGCCGCCCGGCGCCATCCCCTCGTCGGACTCCTGCTCGTCTCCGCCGCGATGATGCCGGTGGCGGCCTGCCGCGCCAATGTCGACAGCCAGGTCACCGCCGCCATTCCGGCGGCGGCCGCCGCGGCCGCGACGCCGGTCGCCGCGCGCGCGCCTCTGACCGCCAGGGGCGACGTGACTCAGCTCAAGAACGGGCTGGACGCGCTGTCCTCCGGCCGGGTCTCGGATGCGCGCGCCGTTCGCGACGGCCTGGCGCAGAACGATCTCGACCGCCACATCCTCGCCTGGGCGATCGCCATGCGCGGCGGCACGGGCGTGTCGAGCGGCGAGATCGCCGCCGCCTCGCGCGCGCTGGCCGGCTGGCCAGGCCAGACGACGCTCAGGCGCAATTTCGAGAGCGCGCTGTTCAGCGAGCGGCCCTCGCCGCAGGCCGTGATCGGCGCCTTCGCCGGAACGGAGCCGCTGACCACCGACGGCACGATCGCGCTGGCGCGCGCGCATGTCGCGCTCGGCAACCGCAAGGCGGCGCTGGACGTGCTCGCCCCCTTCTGGCGCACCAAGAGGCTGGACGGGGCGGATGAGGGCCGCATCATCGCCGAATTCGGCGGCCTGATTCCGGCCAGCGACCACCGCATCCGCATGGAGCGCATGCTCTACGCCGACCGCATCGCCTCGGCGCAGCGCGTCGCCAACCTCGCCGGGGCGAAGCCGCTCGCCGACGCCTGGGCCGCCGCCTCGCGCGGCGACGCCAACGCCGCCAGGCTGCTCGCCGCCGTTCCCTCCGCGCAGCGCTCCGCCGGCTATTCCTTCGCGCAGGCCAGGCTGCTGCGGCGGCAGGAGAAGTTCGCCCAGGCCGCCGAGATCATGCTGAAGGCGCCGCGCGACCGCGCCTCGCTGGTCGATCCCGACGCCTGGTGGATCGAACGCCGCGTGCTGTCGCGCGAGCTGCTCGACAAGGGCGACGCCCGCAACGCCTACCGGGTCGCGGCCGCGCATGCCGCAGAGAGCCCGGTCAACCAGGCGGACGCCGAGTTCCATGCCGGCTGGTACGCGCTGCGGGCGCTGAAGGACGCCAAGGCGGCGCAGAAGCATTTCGCCCGCATCGCCGAGGTGGCAGAAGGGCCGATCTCGCGCTCGCGCGCCTATTACTGGCAGGGCCGCGCGGCCGAGGCCGGCGGCGGCGGCGATGCGAAGGGCTACTATCGCCGGGCGGCCGCCTACGGCACCACCTTCTACGGCCAGCTCGCAGCGGAGCGCATCGGCGACCGAAAGCTCAACGTCGCCTATCCCTCGCCCAGTGCAAGCGATCGCGCGACCTTCACGTCGCGGGAGGCCGTGACGGCCATCGCGCGGCTGGAGCAGGCGGGGCGCGCCACGCTGGCCGACCGCATCTACATGGAGCTGGCGGGCGAACTGAAGAGCCCGGGCGAGCTGGCGCAGCTCGCCGCCATGGCCGAGCGGCGCGGCAACCACTTCCTGGCGCTCAAGGTCGGCAAGATCGCCGCCGGGCGCGGCCTCGACATCGGCGCGCTGTCGCATCCGGTAGGGGCCATCCCCGCCACCGCCGACATTTCCGGCTCCGGCAAGGCGCTGGCCTACGCCATCGCGCGGCAGGAGAGCGAGTTCAACATCTCGGCCGTGTCGAGCGCGGGGGCGCTCGGCCTTCTGCAGCTCATGCCGGGCACCGCGCAGCAGGTGGCCAAGAAGTCCGGCGTGCCCTTCTCCAAGGCGCGGCTGACCACCGACGCCGGCTACAACGCCATGCTCGGCGCCAACTATCTCGGCGAGCAGATCGGCCGCTTCAACGGCTCCTACATCCTCACCTTCATCGGCTACAATGCGGGCCCCAGCCGCGCCAGCCAGTGGGTCGGCCGCTACGGCGACCCGCGCGGCAAGGACATCGACACGGTCGTGGACTGGATCGAGCGCATCCCCTTCACCGAGACGCGCAGCTACGTGCAGCGCGTGATGGAGAACTATCAGGTCTACAAGATGCGGCTGACCGGCAGCTACGACATCGAGGGCGACTTGATCAACGGGCGTTGAGGCCCCGCGCCGGCCGGGCTCGCCGCCTGCCCTCCGGCATTTGACCTTGCCGCGCGCCGCCTGTAGCAATCGCGAAACAGGTGGGCGATGGCAGGCGATATCCATCAGGACTTCTTCTACGATGCCTCGGACGGGCTGCGCCTGCACGCCCGCATCTACGAGGGGACTTCCGATCCGGTCGTCTGCTTGCCGGGCCTGACGCGCAACGCGCGCGACTTCCACGAGCTCGCATTGCACCTGTCGGGGCCGGCCGGCGGCGGGCATCGCGTCGTCGTCTTCGACTATCGCGGACGCGGGCAGTCGGCCTCCGACCCAGACTGGAAGAAATACGACGTTCGCGTCGAGGCGGCGGACGTGCTTACGGGGCTGGATGCGCTGGGGATCGCCCGCGCGCATGTCATCGGCACGTCGCGCGGCGGGCTGGTCATGCATGTGCTGGCGGCGACGCGGGCGGCGCTGTTCTTGTCGGCGGTGCTGAACGACATCGGGCCGGTGGTGGAGGCGCAGGGACTGCTCGACATCCGCGCCTATCTCGAAAAGGCTGCCCGGCCCCGCAGCTTCGCCGAGGCGGCGGCGGCGCAACGCGCCGTCCACGGCGCGGCCTTCCCGGCGCTGGCCGACGCGGACTGGGACAGGCTGGCGCGGGCCCTGCACCGCGACGAGGGCGGCGTGCCGGTCGCCGACTTCGATCCCGCGCTGCTCAACGTGCTCATCGCCTTCGATCCGGCCAAGCCGGCGCCCGACCTGTGGCCGCTCTTCGACCGGCTGGCGGGCCTTCCGCTGATGGTCATCCGTGGCGAGAACTCCTCGCTGCTGTCGGCCGAGACGCTGGCGGAAATGGCGCGGCGGCATCCCGCCTGCGAGACGATCACCGCTACAGGCCAGGGCCATCCGCCGATGCTGGAGACGGGCGACCTGCCGCAGCGCATCGCGGCGTTCCTCGACCGGGCAGCGACCGCCGCTTCATGACGTCGAAGATCGCGCTTCTCGTGCAGGGGCTGTGGGAGCTGTCGGACTCCGTCGGCTACGACTGCATCAGCGAATACCGGCTGCTGAAGCGCCTTCTGCCCGAGGACAGCGAGGTGCGGGTCTTCTCCGACGTCTTCGACGCGGCGCGCTACCCGGACGTGGACATATCCGCGGCCCGGAACCTCTCGGCCTGGCTGGCGGCCAATCCCGACGCGACGCTGATCTACCACTGGAGCGACGGCTGGCCGGACATCAATCGCGGCCTGGCCGACATGGGGGTCCGCACCGTCATCCGCTGGCACAACAGCACGCCGCCCTGGTTCTTCGCCCCGTATTCGCCGGGCCTGGCAGGCGCCGGCGTCCGCGGCTACGGCGCGCTCTTGAGGATCGCCGGCGCCCGGCACGTGGAATTCTGGGTCAATTCCGACTTCACCGCGCGCCAGCTCGCCTTCCTCGGGGTCGAGGACGCGCGCATCCATGTGGTTTTCCCGCTTTCGCCCTTCCTGGACAAGGATGCGGAAGCGCCCTCGCCGGCCGCGACCCGCCCCATGCCGGCGGATGACGGTACCGCGCCGCTGAGGCTGCTGTTCGTCGGCCGGGCGGTGCCGCACAAGGGCCACAAGCACATACTGGCCGCCGCCGCGCGGGTGCAGGAGAGACTCGGCAGACCGGTCGCGGTCGACATGCCCGGCCGCGCCGACCCCGACATGGCGCTCTATGTGACCGAGTCTCTCGGGCTCGCGAAGCGGCTCGGGGTCCGGGCGCGCATGGACGGCGAGGCCTCCTTCGCCGAGATACGGCGTCTCTACGATGCAGCGGACGTGTTCGTCTGCCTGTCCGAGCACGAGGGATTCGGCCTGCCGATCTTCGAGGCGATGCGCGCCGGCCTGCCGGTCGTCGGGCTGCGCTCGACGGCGATCGGCGATTTCCTCGCCGCCCATCCGCTGGGGGTGGACGAGATGGATCACGACGCGATCGCGGCGCGCATCGCCGCCGCCGCCGATCCGGCGATCCGCAGGGCCGTGAACGCCTGGCAGCGGGCCAACATCCTCGCCCACTACACGCCCGCCATCGTCGAGGCGCAGATCGCGGCCGGGCTGGCGGGCAGCCACAGCCGCGCCGGCATGCCGGTCCGCCGCGACGAAGCGCTGGAGCGGACGGTCGCCGCGGCCCTGCCCCGCGCGGCCCATACCCGCACGCACGTCGCCGACCTGGGGCGCGACACCACGGACCGCTTCGTCACGCGGCACGACCTGCGCAGCTACGAGGCGCTTTTCGCGCGCATCGCAGACGTGACGCCCGAACCGAGGGCCGACACGCTCTACAATCATCTGTGGCGCAGCGCCTTCCCGCGCGGAAGCCGGCCGCTCAGTGGGTTCTGGCGCTTGGTCCGCCGCCAGGCCATGAGCCTGAACTTCGGTCTCGTCGCGGCCGTCGAGCAGTCACGCCGGGAAACGTCAGAAGAGATTTCGGCGCTGCGCCGCCAGATCGCCGAACTGAAGGAAAGCGTCGAGATGTCCGTTTCGCGAACCGGTCCCGAGGCCGGTCGGAACTCCCGCCGCAAGGTGGCCGCCTCCCAGGCGGACGGCAGGCCGGGATCGCTACCCGGACCGGGATCGAAGGTGTAGACGCCCATGCTCGTGATCAGGACATATGTAGCGCCCAGCGGCATCGAGGGCCTCGGCGTGTTCGCCGCCGAGGCGGTGGAGGCCGGCGCGGTGCTGTGGCGGCCCGACCCGCGCTTCGACCTAGCCATCGCCGCGACCGAGCGCGACGCCGGCTCGCCGGCGCTGAAGGATCTGCTCGACCGCTACAGCTACCCCTGCCCGCTCAGGCCGGGCATCCTGGTCTACGAGGCGGACAACGGCCGTTTCATGAACCATTCGGACGCGCCGAACACCGACTTCTCCCGCGAGGGCAAGGGCGTCGCCACGCGCGCGATCGCGCCGGGCGAGGAGATCACCTGCGACTACGCGCAGTTCCACTCAGGCTTCCGGGGCTTCTGAGCCGGCCTTGAGTCGCGTGCCGCCGAGCAGGCCGTGCTCCTCCAGCACCGGATAGGCGATGGAGGCCAGCAGCGAGTTGATCTGCTTCAGGTCGCGGATGGTGTCGAGGTGGATCGAGCTGGTTTCGACGCTTCGGGCCGTGCCGTCCCGCAGCCGCAGGAAGTGGTTCTGGCTCGACCGCTTCTCGATGCCGCGCAGCCGGTCCTTCTCGCGGACGAGCTGCAGCGCGGTCGCCGCGTCGCGCGAGATCAGCACGTTGAACGCCATGCGGGCATTGGCCAGCACGGTGGCGTGGAAGGAGACGAGCTCGCGCCAGCCCTCGGGCGTGAACTCCAGCCCCCGCTCGATCTTCTTGCGAACCTGCGCCAGCATGTTGCCGACGATGATGTCGCCGACCTGCTCCAGCTTCACGCAGGCGCCCAGAAGCTCCTGGCAGCGCAGGGCCTCGTCTTCGCTCAGCGGTCGGATCGTCACCCGGGCGAGATACAGCTTGATGGCGGAGTGGCGGCTGTCGATGCGGTCGTCCAGCGCCGCCAGCGCCCGGATCGCGTCCTCGTCGGCGCTCTCGTAGAGCGCGATGATGCGCTTCAGCATGATCTCGACCGTCTCGCAGACGCCGACCACCTCCCGCGCGGCGTTGGCCAGCGCCTGCGCCGGCTTGTCCAATGCCGTTTCGTCCAGCGCGGACAGTTCCTCGAACGCCTGCGCCGCAGCGGGCTCGGACGGGGCAAGCAGCGCGACGATCCTGCCGGATGCGCGGAAGACCAGTCCCGACAACGGCATGCCGATCAGGAGGATGGCGACGTTGAACAGGATGTGCGCGTTGACGATCCGGTCGGCCTCGGTGGCGCCAAGGAACTCCGTGCGGGGCTCCCAGGCGAGGAACAGCGCCAGCATGACCAGCGAGCCCAGCCCGCGCATGAGCAGATTGCCGATGGGCACGACGCGCACGGCGGGCGGCGCGTTGCGGGTCAGCAGCGGGGCGATCACCGAGCTGCCGAGATTGATCCCCAGCACCAGCACGACGCCCAGTTCCGGCGATATGAAGCCGCGCCCGGCCAGTGTCGCCATCAAAAGCACCGCCGCGATGCTGGAATGGAACAGCCACGTGACCAGCGCCGCCAGCAGGTAGGCCGACACGGGATCGCCGGAGAAATAGTCGACGACGACCGGCATCAGCCGGCTTTCGCGCAAGGGGCCGGACGCCTCGCCGATCATCTCGAGGGACAGGACGAGGAGGCCTATTCCGATCAGGATCCTGCCGACCTGCCGCCACGAGCGGCGCTCTGTGGCCATGAACATGACCGTTCCCGCCAGCAGGCAGAGCGGCACCAGCACCGAGAGATCGAAGGTCAGCAGCTTGACCACCAGCGCCGAGCCGATCTCCGCCCCGCGCACGGCAAGCTGGCCGGCGAGCCCGCTGACGATGCCCGATCCCGCGAAGGAGCCGACGAGGAGCGTCACGGCGGTCGAGCTCTGCAAAGCGATGGCGAGGCCCGTGCCCGCGAGCACCGCGAGCAGCGGATTGCCCATCGCGGCGCGCAGCCTGAGGCGAAGCAGATCGCCATAGGCACGCTCGACGCCGGTCTTGACCATGCGCGTCGCGAACAGCATCAGCGCGACCGCGCCGGCGAGATGGAGCAGGACCACCGAACCGCTCATCCCCGCGCGCTCCGGGCGGCCGGCGTCATAGCGAAGCCTGCGCCGTCTTCAGCACATGGACCAGCTCGGGCTCGTCCACCAGCGCCACAGCCTGCTCCGGCGTGACCCAGTCGCGCAGGCGCTGGTGCTTCTCGTCCCAGCGCGGCATCTCCTCCTCGACCTCCAGCGGGTAGACATCAACGGTGATGGGGACGAAGACCTTCTTGAGCCGCTTCCAATAGAAATAGCGTCCGATCGGCTTCCTGGCGGCGCGCCCCAGCACGCCTGCCTCCTCCTTCGCCTCGATCGCGGCAGCGTCGGCGTCGGCGAGCTTCTTCATCTGCCAGCCCTTCGGAATCACGAAGCGGCTGGTGCCACGCGAGGTGACGAGCAGGAAACGCAGCCCGCCATCGGCGTCGCGACGGAACGGAAGCGCGCCGACCTGCCTCAGGCGCCGCCCCTTCCTCGCTTTCGCCTTGGCCTTCTTGACCTTCATAACCGGCGCGAATCTCCTTATCTGGCTAACTTTCCCGACCATAGTTGAACGGCATTGTTCGGCCGATATCAAGACGCCGATGTGTCAGCGCGTGCTTTGTATCATCGGCCGCGAACGACGGCCGTCCATCGCCAGCACGGGATTTCTGCCCTATAAGACCGGCAGCCGCCGTCTCGCGTCGGACGCGGCGGGATACGTCGTCGAGCATGTCATGGGTTTCAGCGCCACGTCCTCCTGTTGCCGGCGCGACCGGCAGGCCGGCCTCCGGCAATGTCTGCGGGCCGGGGGCGCAAGGGCTGCCGCGCTGATTCTTCTCGCGCTGCTCGGCGGCTGCGGCGGCCGCCTCGAGGGGGTGCTGGTGCCGCTGACGGCCCCGCCCGCCTCTTCAGAGTCCGTCGTCAGCATGCTGGTGGCGACCAGCCGGCAGCCGACGGGCGATCCCGCGACCCTGTTCTCCGGCGAGCGCAGCACCGAGCTTTCGCTCACCGACATCGCGGTGTCTATCCCGCCGAATCGCCAGCCGGGCACCGTGCAGTGGCCGCGCAGGCTGCCGCCCGATCCGGCCACCGATTTCGCGGTGGTGCACGCGACGCCTGTCGACATGGCGGGCGCCCGCGCGTGGTTCCACGACCACAATCGCGGCGGGCGCGTGCTGGTTTTCGTGCACGGCTTCAACAACCGCTACGAGGACTCGGTCTTCCGCTTCAGCCAGATCGTCCACGATTCCGGCGCGGCGGTGACGCCCATCCTGTTCACCTGGCCGTCGCGGGCCCGCGTGGTCGACTACAATTACGACAAGGAAAGCACCAATTTCTCCCGCACCGCGCTGGAACAGACGCTGGAAGCGCTGGTGGAGGAGCGCGGCGTCACCGAGATCACGGTGATGGCGCATTCGATGGGCACGTGGCTGGCGATGGAATCGCTGCGCCAGATGGGCATCAGGCGCGGCGGCGTGCCGGCCAAGATCAAGGACGTGATGCTGGCCTCGCCCGACCTCGACGTCGACGTCTTCACCCGGCAGTGGAACGAGCTGGGCGACCACAAACCGCATTTCACCATCTTCGTGTCGCGCGACGACAGGGCGCTCGCGCTGTCGCGGCTGATCTCGGGCGGCGTGCAGCGGGTCGGCGCGATCAATCCCGCCGAGGAGCCCTACCGGAGCCGGCTGGAGGAGGCCGGAATCGTCGCCATCGACCTGACCAAGGTGAAGAGCGGCGACCGGCTGCACCACGGAAAGTTCGCCGAAAGTCCGCAGATCGTCCAGGCGATCGGCTCGCGGTTGATGAACGGCCAGACGCTCACCGACGAGCGGATCGGGCTCGGCGACCGCATCGGCACCGCCGTCGGCGGTACGATCGGGACCGTCGGCGTCATCGCCGGCACCGCCGTCAGCGCGCCGGTCAAAGTGATCGAGGGCCAGCCGCTCTACGAACGCCCGGACGGAGCCCGCCCGGCGGTACAGCGCGGCGTCCCGAACGAGGCCGAATCAGGGCAGGACCACTAGAAGACCGGCGGAAGAATCGGCGTCGCCCATCTGCGCTTGCCGACCGCGAATCGGGTGTGTGTCCAGGGGACGGACAGCCCGGGCTAACCGCGTCATGGTCAAAGGAGAGGCTGGAGGCAGAAAATGCGAATTGCGACTCGCGGCATGGCGGAGAGGAAGGGATTCGAACCCTCGAGAAGCTTTTGACCTCTACTCCCTTAGCAGGGGAGCGCCTTCGACCACTCGGCCACCTCTCCGTCGCGCCGGTGGATAAAGAAAACGGCGGGCATAATCAATAAGCCTGCTCACCGGTCCGCAAGAATCGACTCCGCCTTGGATGATTCTGATGGAAACCGTGCCGTTTCAGGACCGCGCGTCCGCTCTGGCTCTGCATCGCGCTCCAGCACCGCCCGACTTCGTGACATTTGCGCAACAGATGCACAGGATAGCGGCAGGTACGCGGGCTTGGCGGCAGGATCATGATTGAACCGTGGCGATGTATGGGTAATGTCGGCCTCGAAGAAGTCGCGGTGCGCGTCTTTTTCGTTTGGGGGATGGGGTAAGGGAACGCTGTCCTTCGGTAACAATAAGACCCGAACTTCGTTTTAAGAACTTTTGACTGGAGGTCAGAAAATGAACATCAAGAGCCTTCTCCTCGGCTCGGCTGCGGCCCTCGTCGCAGTTACCGGTGCGCGCGCCGCCGACGCCGTCGTCGTCGCCGAACCGGAGCCCGTCGAGTACGTTCGCGTCTGCGACACCTACGGCGCCGGCTTCTTCTACATCCCGGGCACCGAGACCTGCATGCGCATCGGCGGCCTGCTGCGTTACGACATCGACTGGAACAACGCGCCCGACGCCATCTACGTCGATCCGACCCCGGACAGCGATCCGGTCAGCGGCACGATCACCATCAACCCTCCCGGACCGAACAACACCACCGTCATCAGCTTCAACAATGACGGGTCGGTGTTCATCAACGGCGTCTTCACGCCGCGCATCACGATCGACCTGGACGCCTTCGATCCGGAAGACAACTCCGCGACCATCACGCAGCGCGGCCTCGACGAAGGCTGGGCGAAGACCGCCATGGCGCGCATCAACATTGACGTCCGGTCGGAGACCGAGTTCGGCACCTTCCGCCGCTTCATCCGTCTGGAAGGCACGTCCAACAGCGGCACCAACTCCGGTGGCCTCAACATCGTCTACGCCTATGTCGAGCTTGGCGGCCTGCTCGTCGGCCTCTACGAGTCGCTGTATGACGGTGGCCTGACGCCCGAGTTCGAGCAGATCAACCCGCAGGGTGGCCGTACCCACCAGATCCGCTACACCTTCTCGGGTGGCAACGGCATCACCGCGGCGGTCTCGCTGGAAGAAGAGGATTACAACCTCGACTACACGCCGAACGTGGTCGGCAACCTGCGTATCGCGCAGGGCTGGGGTTCGGCTTCGGCCTGGGCTGCCTACGACGCCACGGCCGAAGAGTGGGCTGCCAAGGGCATCCTGACCTTCAAGGCCTCGGACGCCATCACCCTCGAACTCGCTGGCACCTACGAGTCCGGCAGCAGCGCCTACAGCGTTCTCTCCGGCTGGCAGGGCAACGTTGCGCAGGCTCTGAGGTACTACGTCAGCGGTGGAAGCTGGGTCCGCGCCATCGGCGGCTACGAAGCGTCGCTGGCTGGTGCCGTTAGCTTCAAGGCTAACGATAAGCTGACCCTGCGCGCCGGCGGTCAGTACTTCTGGAACGCCCACCTGAACGGCTCGGACGACTACGCCATCGGCGGTCAGGTGGACTACACCATCGTCCAGAACTTGCTCCTGCGCGGTCAGGTCCGCTACAATGGCGGCGACAGCCAGGACTTCTGGGACGGTAAGATCCGTCTCGAGTCTTCGTTCTAATCCTTACCCAAGGACCAAGGAGCCCGGCGGGAAACCGCCGGGCTTTTTTCGTTTGGGGCCACTGTCGAGTTCCCTCTTCCGACGTTCGCCGAGACCGATCAAAGTCCATCCCCTTTGCAAGATCGCCGGAACTGGTGGGGTCTGCGCCGGCACGTCGCGCAGGTTTGCGAAACGTCGCGCAGGTTTGCGAAAGCGATGAGGTTCGGGAAGCCAGGCACCAACCCGACGAGCCCCATCCGCCCCTCCGAAGCTGCGGGTGGACGCCGGCCTCGTCTCTCCCGTGCCGAGATCGCGACTCCGTGGACCGTCTCCGGCCTGTCCGGTACTCCGGCACGACGAGAAGATGGGCAAACGACTCGCGACACACGCTTGCCGCAGACGGACCGAATCCTCCCTACCCCCTTCCAGGTTTGCAACGTTCCAGCTTCCCGTCTGCGCACAGGTTCCCGCCCCGAAGCCGCGTCCTTGCCTCGGAGGACATGCCTGGCAAACGGATGCCGCAGCCTAGCATTCTCCTGCTGTCCGCGGTGATTCGCGACCAATCGGACGCCCTCGCCAGACCTTGCCGCGGCAAGCAAACGGAAGCAGCAGATGGCGTGTAATTAAGCAGAAATGTGCCCACAACTTCGGCAGTCCGGACCGAAAACTTATTGTATTCTTAATGCCTTGCGCCGAATCGTGGATTTTCTGCAACATCAACTCTGGATTGTTCGGTGTATCGGTGTAGAACGCCGTCATTCGGATTGAAGGTCCCGAAAACTGGGCTATCCTTCCTGAAATTCGCTTCCTGGACTTCGCAAAAAGCAGGCGGTGCCCCAAGAGCCGCCTCAAGCATCAGACTGGAGACCTCCCAATGACCATCAAGAGCCTTCTCCTCGGCTCGGCTGCGGCCCTCGTCGCAGTTACCGGTGTGCGCGCCGCCGACGCCGTCGTCGTCGCCGAACCGGAGCCCGTCGAGTACGTTCGCGTCTGCGACACCTACGGCGCCGGCTTCTTCTACATCCCGGGCACCGAGACCTGCATGCGCATCGGCGGCCTGCTGCGTTACGACATCGACTGGAACAACGCGCCCGACGCCATCTACGTCGATCCGACCCCGGACAGCGATCCGGTCAGCGGCACGATCACCATCAACCCTCCCGGACCGAACAACACCACCGTCATCAGCTTCAACAATGACGGGTCGGTGTTCATCAACGGCGTCTTCACGCCGCGCATCACGATCGACCTGGACGCCTTCGATCCGGAAGACAACTCCGCGACCATCACGCAGCGCGGCCTCGACGAAGGCTGGGCGAAGACCGCCATGGCGCGCATCAACATTGACGTCCGGTCGGAGACCGAGTTCGGCACCTTCCGCCGCTTCATCCGTCTGGAAGGCACGTCGAGCAGCGGCACCAATTCCGGCAGCCTGCAGGTCGCCTTCGCCTATGTCGAGCTCGGCGGTCTGCTCGTCGGCCTCTACGACACGCTCTATGACGGCGAGATGTCGCCGGAATTCGATTCGGGCGGCGGCAGCCCGGCCCACCAGATCCGCTACACCTTCGGCGGCGGCAACGGCATCACCGCCCAGCTCTCGATCGAAGAGCAGGACTACAATCTCGACTACACGCCCAACGTCGTCGGCAAGCTGATGATCGAGCAGGGCTGGGGTTCGGCCGCCGGCTTCGTCGCCTACGACGCCACGACCGAGGAGTGGGCGGCCAAGCTGCTCGCGGCCTTCAAGGTGACCGACGCCATCACGCTCGAAGGCATGGCCACCTACGAAAGCGGCTCCAGCGACTTCAGCGTCCTGTCCGGCTGGCAGGGCAACGTCACCGAAGCGCTCGCCTACTTCAACGACGGCACCTCCTGGGTCGCGGCGATCGGCGGCTACGAGTACTCGCTCGCCGCCGCGGTGTCGTTCCAGGCCACCGACAAGCTGAACCTGAAGGTCGGCGGCCAGTACTTCGCCAACGCCCACATCAACGGCTCCGACGACTACGCCATCGGCGGCCAGGTGGACTACACCGTTGTCGAGAACATGCTGCTGCGCGGCCAGGTCCGCTACAATGGCGGCGACAGCCAGGACTTCTGGGACGGCAAGATCCGCCTCGAATCCTCGTTCTGACCGGCCTGATCCCGATCACCGAAAGCCCGGCGGGAAACCGCCGGGCTTTTCTTTTTCGGCGCGTGTTCGCCGCGGCGTATTTCCGCTTCGGTCTTCGTCCGGCATGCTATGATCGGTTGCCGCCCACGCGGCTGCCACCCGCCTGCCGCCCGAGGTTCCATGCGCGACCGCCCCTTTCCCACGCCGCTCATCCGCGCGCTCGCCGCGACGGTGCCCTTCGTCGGGCCGGAAACGCAGGAGCGGGCGAGCGGACGACCGTTTCGCGCCCGCATCGGCGCCAACGAGAGCGGTTTCGGCCCGGCTCCCTCCGTCATCGCGGCGATGGAGGCGGCGGTCGGCGACATGTGGAAATACGGCGACCCGGAGAATTTCGATCTCCGCGCGGCGCTGGCCGCGCATCATGGCGTCGGCGTTGACAACGTCCTGATCGGAGAAGGGGTCGACGGCCTGCTCGGCCTGTCGGTTCGCATGTTCGCCGAGCCCGGCGCGGCGGTGGTCACGTCGCTCGGAGGCTACCCGACCTTCAACTTCCATGTCGCCGGTTTCGGTGCGCGGCTGGTCCCGGTGCCCTATGAGCGCGATCGCGAAAATCTCCACGGGCTGGCGGAGGCCGCGCGCCGGGAAAAGCCCGCACTGGTCTATCTGGCCAACCCGGACAATCCGATGGGAAGCTGGTGGGAGGCGCCGGAGGTGGAGCGCTTCATGGCGGCTCTTCCCGCGAGCAGCATGCTGCTTCTCGACGAGGCCTATGGGGAGACGGCGCCGGCCTCGGCGCTGCCGCCAATCGACGTGTCGCGGCCGAACGTCATCCGGCTGCGGACCTTCTCCAAGGCCTATGGCCTGGCCGGGCTGCGCTGCGGCTATGCCATCGCCGAAGCGGGGGTGATCCGGGAATTCGAGAAGATCCGCGCGCATTACGGGATGAACCGCATGGCGCTGACCGCCGCGCAGGCGGCGCTGCGCGACCAGGCCTATCTGCGCGAGGTCGTCGCCAAAGTGGAGGCAGGACGCGGCAGGCTGGCGCGCATCGCGGCGGAGAACGGATTGCGGCCCCTGCCCTCGGCGACCAATTTCGTGGCGATCGACTGCGGGCGGGACGGCGTGTTCGCCAAGGCGGTGCTGGATGCGCTGCTGGCGCGCGGCATTTTCGTGCGCAAACCCATGGTGCCGGTGCTCGACCGCTGCATCCGGGTCAGCGTCGGGCTGGACCACGAACTCGACCTGTTCGCGGAAGAACTGCCGCGAGCGCTCACGGCCGCCGCCCGCGGATGAACGCATCGCCCGAGAGGCGGCCAAGCCCTTGGGAAACCGAAAGTTTACCGACTCAGCGCAAATCTGGCGTCTCACAGCAGAGCGAGCGAATGACCCAGATCGTAGCATTTCCCATGACCGCGCAAGCCAACGAAGTCCGGCTTGCCGCCGATGCGCTCTGCGCGCTGCACGGAGAGGCGGCGAACACGTTCTGGCGGCAGACGATCGCGCGGCTGCGTCTGCAACTGGCCGAGGGCGGCGTCGATCGCGAGGACGGCGAACGGGAACTGCGCGCGTTCTGCAACGCGGTGTTCGCCCGCGTGCGGGAGACGGGCGCGCCGGCCGGGTCCGAGAAAACCGGCTGACGCATCCGGTGTGGCCGAACGACCGCCGTCACTGGATGTCGTAGGGCACCACGCCGCGTGACAGCGGATCGACCGTGATGCGATGCTTGAGCGGCGGCACGGCCCGCTGCTCGCAGTTGCTGCGGCTGCAGATCCGGCACGATATGCCGATCGGGTCGAAGGCCGAGCGCGAGGCGAGATCGAGCCCGTCCGCATAGACGAAGTCGGCGGCGTAGGAAATCTCGCAGCCCAGCGCGATGGCGTAGCGGCGATGCAGGGCGTTGAAGCCGCCGCCGCCTTTCGAAATCTCCGTCGCCACCGACAGATAGCGCACGCCGTCCGGCGTTTCGGCGAGTTGGCGCACGATCCGGCCGGGCGTCTCGAAGGCCTGATGCACGTTCCACAAGGGGCAGGCCGCGCCGAAGCGGGCGAATTGCAGCTTCGCGGCGCTGTGGCGCTTGGTGATGTTGCCGGCGCGGTCCATGCGGGCGAAGAAGACCGGCACGCCCTTCGATCCCGGCCGCTGCAAGGTCGACAGCCGGTGCGCCACCTGCTCGACGCTGGCGCCGAAGCGGGCCGCCAGCAGGTCGAGATCGTGGCGAAGCTCCTTCGCCGCCGCCAGGAACGGCTGGTAGGGCAGGACGAGCGCGCCGGCGAAATAGTTTCGAAGCCCGATCTTGCAGATGTCCGCCGCCTCGGGCGTGCGGAAATCGGCCTGGCGCGCGGTCGCTTCCACCGCGCCCGCCATGTCCAGCGCGGCGATCTGGAACGCCATCTGGAACGTGCGGGTGGGCGGCGGGGAATAGGGATTGACGAACAGCACGCGCGAGGCCGGATCGTAACGCCGCAACACCCCCTCGCCCGGCTCGGCGCGGATGACGCGGACGCCATGGCGCGCTTCCAGATGCGCCGCAAGCGCGAGACCGGCGTCACGCTCGGGCAGGCCCAGTTCGCCGGCCAGCCTTTCGGCCGCCATGTCCAGCTCGTGAATGTAGTTGTCGACGAAGTGGAAGAAGTCCCGCACCTCCTCGTAGGGCGTGGTCTCGACGAAGGCCGCCGTTCGCCCGAGCGTGTCGTCCAGGCTGGCGAGCTGCTCGCTGGTGCGGCGATAGGCCTGATGGCAGGCGATGAGCGCATGGGCGAGGCCCGGCGCGTTCTGCGTCACCAGCTTCAATTCCTGCAGGCCGGGAGAATAGGCGTCGAAGACCGGGTCGGCCAGCGCCTCGCTCAGCGCCGACAGCAACCGGTCGCCGTCGCTGGACGAGATCGTGCCGATGTCGATCTGGAATTTTTCCGCCAGAGCGAGAAGGACGGCGGCGGACACCGGACGCTGGTTGTTCTCGATCTGGTTCAGGTAGCTGGTCGAGATGCCCAGCCTGTCGGCGAAGGCCGACTGGGTGGCCTTCGTCGTCTCGCGCAATTCGCGGATGCGGCGGCCGATATAGAGCTTGCCCAATGCCATGTTTGCAATTTCGCAATTCGCATTTTTGTTTTTTCTACACTACGCTTTTGCACATGTTCAAACGTTTTCTCGGCGTGCGGCTTTCCCTATGCCCCACGCAAGCCACGTCGCGGAAAACCATGGCGTTTTGCCGGAAGCTGGCTGAAAATGCGGGACATCCGGGCGGAGGACAGGCGTTTCATGCGGGCAATCCTGGAACAGCTTGAGGAACGCCGCGAGCAGGCAAGGCTCGGCGGCGGCACGAAGCGCATCGAGGCGCAGCACGCCAAGGGCAAGCTGACGGCGCGCGAGCGGCTGGACGTGCTGCTCGACGAAGGCTCTTTCGAGGAATTCGACATGTATGTCGCCCACCGCGCGGTGGATTTCGGCATGGCGGCCCAGAAATATCCCGGCGACGGCGTCGTCACAGGATGGGGCACGATCAACGGCCGACTGGTCTACGTCTTCTCACAGGATTTCACGGTGCTGGGCGGCTCGCTGTCGGAGACGCATGCGCAGAAGATCTGCAAGATCATGGACATGGCCGTGCGCAACGGCGCGCCGGTGATCGGGCTGAACGATTCCGGCGGCGCGCGCATCCAGGAGGGGGTGGCCTCGCTCGCCGGCTATGCCGACGTCTTCAAGCGCAATGTCGATTCTTCCGGCGTCATCCCTCAGATCTCGGTCATCATGGGCCCCTGCGCCGGCGGCGCGGTTTATTCGCCGGCCATGACCGATTTCATCTTCATGGTGCGCGATTCCTCCTACATGTTCGTCACCGGCCCCGATGTGGTGAAGACGGTCACCAACGAGATCGTGACGGCCGAGGAACTGGGCGGCGCGCGCACCCACACGCAGAAATCCTCCGTCGCGGACGGCGCATTCGACAACGACATCGAGGCGCTGGAGGGAATTCGCCGGCTGTTCGACTTCCTGCCGCTGAACAATCGCGAGAAGCCACCGGTGCGGCCCTTCTACGACGATCCCTCGCGGCAGGAGATGCGGCTGGACACGCTGATTCCCGACAGCGCCAACAAGCCATACGACATGAAGGAGCTCATCCTCGCCATCGCCGACGAGAGCGATTTCTACGAAATCCAGGAAGCCTATGCGCGCAACATCATCACCGGCTTCCTGCGCATCGAGGGCCAGACCGTCGGCATCGTCGCCAACCAGCCCATGGTGCTGGCCGGCTGCCTCGACATCGATTCCAGCCGCAAGGCGGCGCGTTTCGTGCGCTTCTGCGACGCCTTCAACATACCTATCCTGACGCTGGTCGACGTGCCGGGCTTTTTGCCGGGCACGGCGCAGGAGTATGGCGGCGTCATCAAGCATGGGGCGAAGCTGCTGTTCGCCTATTCGCAGGCCACGGTGCCGATGGTGACGCTGATCACGCGCAAGGCCTATGGCGGCGCCTATGACGTCATGGCCTCCAAGCATATCGGCGCGGACGTCAACTATGCCTGGCCGACCGCCGAGATCGCGGTGATGGGCGCGAAGGGCGCGACGGAAATCCTCTACCGTTCCGAACTCGGCGATCCGGAGAAGATCGCGGCGCGGACGAAGGAGTACGAGACGAACTTCGCCAACCCGTTCAAGGCGGCCGAGCGCGGCTTCATCGACGAGGTGATCATGCCGCATTCCTCGCGCAAGCGGATCGCGCGGGCCTTCGCCGCGCTGCGCTCCAAACGCGCCGAGCAGCCGTGGAAGAAACACGACACTATGCCGCTGTGATTGGGCCGCTGTGAGGACAAAACGATGATCAAGAAAATCCTCATCGCCAATCGCGGCGAGATCGCCTGCCGGGTCATCCGCACGGCGAAGAAACTCGGCATCAAGACGGTGGCCGTCTATTCGGACGCCGACCGCGAGGCGCTGCATGTGCGGCAGGCCGACGAGGCGGTGCATATCGGCGCGCCGCCCTCGGCGCAGTCCTATCTGGTGATCCCCAAAATCCTGGAGGCGATCCGGCAGACGGGCGCGGACGCGGTGCAT
Organism: Mesorhizobium sp.; assembly: GCA_027492275.1. Taxonomy (GTDB): domain Bacteria; phylum Pseudomonadota; class Alphaproteobacteria; order Rhizobiales; family Rhizobiaceae; genus JAPUFC01. Next base: position 31,360 of record JAPUFC010000048.1, read on the forward strand.
CCCGGCTATGGCTTCCTGTCGGAGAATGCCGCCTTCGCGCAGGCGCTGGAGAAGGAAGGCGTCGCCTTCATCGGCCCGCCGGTCAAGGCCATCGAGGCGATGGGCGACAAGATCACGTCCAAGAAGATCGCGGCGGCGGCCGGGGTCAGCACCGTGCCCGGCCATATGGGGCTTATCGAGGACGCGGACGAGGCCGTCCGCATCGCCGGCTCGATCGGCTATCCGGTGATGATCAAGGCGTCCGCCGGCGGCGGCGGCAAAGGCATGCGCATCGCCTGGAACGACGCCGAGGCGCGGGAAGGTTTTGCACTGTCGCGCAGCGAGGCCAAGTCGTCCTTCGGCGACGACCGCATCTTCATCGAGAAATTCGTCACCGAGCCGCGCCACATCGAGATCCAGGTGCTCGGCGACCAGCATGGCAATCTGCTCTATCTCGGCGAACGCGAATGCTCGATCCAGCGCCGCAACCAGAAGGTGATCGAGGAAGCCCCCTCGCCCTTCCTCGACGCCGCCACGCGCAAGGCGATGGGCGAACAGGCCGTCGCGCTGGGCAAGGCGGTCGGCTATTTCTCCGCCGGCACGGTGGAGTTCATCGTCGACGGCGCGCGTAATTTCTATTTCCTCGAGATGAACACGCGGCTGCAGGTGGAGCATCCGGTGACGGAGCTGATCACCGGCATCGACCTGGTCGAGCAAATGATCCGCGTGGCGGCCGGAGAAAAGCTCTCCTTCGGCCAAGACGACGTGACCCTGAACGGCTGGGCCATCGAAAGCCGGCTCTACGCCGAAGACCCCTACCGCAACTTCCTGCCATCCATCGGCCGGCTGACGCGCTACCGCCCGCCCGCAGAGGGTACGAAGGAGGACGGGACGATCGTGCGCAACGACACGGGCGTCTTCGAGGGCGGCGAGATCTCGATGTATTACGACCCGATGATCGCCAAACTGTGCACTTGGGCGCCGGACAGGGCCGCCGCGATCGACGCCATGGGCAAGGCGCTGGACGATTTCGAGGTGGACGGCATCGGGCATAACCTGCCCTTCCTGTCGGCCGTGATGCAGCAGGATCGGTTCCGCTCCGGCAAGCTGACCACCGCCTATATCGCGGAAGAATTTCCGGACGGCTTTTCGGGCGTGGTCCCCTCCGAGGAGGATGCGCGCAAGCTGGCGGCAGTCGCGGCCTTCGCCAATCTGCGCATGCAGAAGCGGGGCACGCTGGTGTCCGGCACGCTGGCCAACCACAAGCGCGCGGTGGGCGAGGAGTGGGTCGTGTCCATCGGCGACCGCGTCCTGCCCGTCACCGTCAAGGAGGGTGGCGGGGCCCGCGTGGCTTTCGGCGACGGCAATGCCCTCGACGTCGGCAGCGACTGGCTGCCGGGCCGCAGCCACGCGCAGTTCACGGTCGGCGGCGCGGTGATGGGCGTCAAGTTCGCGCCGGCCGGCACAGGGTTCCGGCTGCGCTGGCACGGCGTCGACGAAGTGGTGCATGTACGCAGTCCGCATGTCGCCGCGCTGGCGAAGCTGATGCCGAAGAAGCTGCCGCCCGACACGTCCAGGCTGCTGCTGTGCCCGATGCCGGGCGTCGTCACCTCGATCCTCGTCGGCGAAGGCGACGCCGTCGAGGCGGGTCAGGCGCTGGCCACGGTCGAGGCCATGAAGATGGAGAACGTGCTGCGCGCCGAGCGCCGGGGCGTGGTCAAGCGCGTGGTCGCCGCCGCAGGGGCGAGCCTTGCCGTCGACGAACTCATCATGGAATTCGAATGATGACCGACAAACTCGAAAAATGGCGCGCCGCCGCCGAAAAGGAGATCAAGGGCGATCCCGAAAGGCTGGTCTGGAAGACGCCGGAGGGGATCGACGTCAAGCCGGTCTATACGGAAGACGACCTCGCCTCGGCCGGTCATCTCGGCTCGATGCCCGGCGAGGCGCCCTTCGTGCGCGGCCCGCGCGCGACCATGTATACGGGGCGGCCGTGGACGATCCGGCAATATGCCGGCTTCTCCACGGCGGAGGCCTCCAACGCCTTCTATCGCAAGGCGCTGGCCGCCGGGCAGCAGGGCGTGTCGGTGGCATTCGATCTCGCCACGCATCGCGGCTATGACAGCGACCATCCGCGTGTCGAGGGCGATGTCGGCAAGGCGGGCGTCGCGATCGACTCGGTCGAGGACATGAAGATCCTGTTCGACGGCATCCCGCTCGAAAAGGTCTCGGTGTCGATGACCATGAACGGCGCGGTGATCCCGATCCTGGCGAACTTCATCGTCGCCGGCGAGGAACAGGGCGTTTCGCGCGACAAACTGTCGGGGACCATCCAGAACGACATCCTCAAGGAGTTCATGGTCCGCAACACCTACATCTACCCGCCCGAACCCTCGATGCGGATCATCGCCGACATCATCGAATACACGGCCAGGGAGATGCCGAAGTTCAACTCCATCTCCATCTCCGGCTACCACATGCAGGAAGCCGGGGCGACGCTGGTGCAGGAACTGGCCTTCACGCTGGCCGACGGGCGCGAATATGTGCGCGCCGCGCTGAAGAAAGGCCTGAACGTCGACGATTTCGCCGGACGGCTGTCGTTCTTCTTCGCCATCGGCATGAACTTCTTCATGGAAGCGGCGAAGCTGCGCGCGGCGCGGCTCTTGTGGACGCGCATCATGGAGGAGTTCCAGCCGAAGAAGGCGTCCTCGCTGATGCTGCGCACGCATTGCCAGACGTCGGGCGTGTCGCTTCAGGAGCAGGACCCGTACAACAACGTCGTCCGCACCGCCTATGAGGCGATGTCCGCCGCGCTTGGCGGCACGCAGTCGCTGCACACCAACGCGCTGGACGAGGCTATCGCCCTGCCGACGGAGTTTTCCGCCCGCATCGCGCGCAACACGCAGTTGATCCTCCAGCATGAGACCGGCGTGACCAGGGTGGTCGATCCGCTGGCCGGCTCCTACTATGTCGAGAGCCTGACCAAGGAGCTCGCCGACAAGGCCTGGGCCCTGATCGAGGAGGTCGAGGCGATGGGCGGCATGACCAGGGCGGTCAACGAGGGCCTGCCCAAGCGCCTCATCGAGGAGGCGGCGACCCGCAAGCAGGCGGCCATCGACCGCGGCGACGAGGTGATCGTCGGCGTCAACAAGTACCGGCTGGAGCAGGAAGACCAGCTCGACATCCTAGACATCGACAACAAGGCGGTGCGCGAGGCGCAGATCGCCCGCATCGAGAAAACGCGCCGCCAGCGCGACCCGAAACGCTGGCAGGAAACGATCGACGCGTTGCGCGCGGTGGCGCGGAGTGGCAAGGGCAACATCCTCGCGGCGGCCGTCGACGCGGCGCGCGCGCGGGCGACGCTGGGTGAAATCTCCGACGCGCTGCGCGACGCCTTCGGCGACCACGCGGCCGTGCCGAAAGTGGTCCGCGACGTCTACGGCCCGGCCTATGAGGGCGACCCGGAATACGCCATGCTGGTCGATCGCATCGACCAGTTGAAGCAGACGCTGAAGGAATCGCCGAAGATCATGGTCGCGAAGCTCGGCCAGGACGGGCACGACCGCGGCGCCAAGGTGATCGCCTCGGCTTTCGGCGACATCGGTTTCGACGTGGTCGCCGGGCCGCTGTTCCAGACGCCGGACGAGGCGGCCGACACGGCCGTGAAGGCGAAGGTCCACGTCGTCGGCATGTCGTCGCTGGCAGCCGGCCACAAGACGCTGGCGCCGCAACTGGTCGAGGCGCTGAAGGCGAAGGGGGCGGAGAACGTCATCGTCGTCGCCGGCGGCGTCATTCCCCGGCAGGACTATCAGTATCTGCTCGACAACGGCGTCGCCGCCGTGTTCGGGCCGGGCACCAACGTACTCGACGCGGCGCGCGCGGTGCTCGACCTGATGGAAGGCAAGCGCCGCAACATGTGATAGCGTTCTCCGGCGCGGGCCTTCTTGTCCGCGCGGGAGGCTTTCCATGTATCAGAACACGCTCGACTTCGGACTTGGCGAGGAGATCGACGCGCTGCGCGAGCAGGTGCGGCGCTTCGCGGCCGACCGGATCGCGCCGCTGGCGGCCGAAACCGACCGCTCCAACGAGTTTCCGATGCATCTGTGGCAGGAGATGGGCGCGCTCGGCCTGCTCGGCATGACCGCCGACCCGGATTTCGGCGGCACCGGCCTCACCTACCTAGCCCATGTCGTCGCCATGGAGGAGATTTCGCGCGCCTCGGCCTCGGTCGGGCTTTCCTACGGCGCGCATTCGAACCTGTGCGTCAACCAGATCAACCGCTGGGGAGCGGAGGCGCAGAAGCGAAGATACCTGCCGAAGCTCTGTTCCGGGGAGCATATCGGCGCGCTGGCCATGTCGGAGCCGAACGCGGGTTCCGACGTGGTCTCCATGCGGCTGAAGGCGGAAAGGCGCGGCGACCGCTACGTGCTCAACGGCACGAAGATGTGGATCACCAACGGACCGGACGCCGACACGCTGGTGATCTACGCCAGGACCGCGCCGGACAAGGGCTCGCGCGGCATCACCGCCTTCATCGTGGAAAGCGCGTGGACAGGCTTTTCGGTGGCGCAGAAGCTGGACAAGCTCGGCATGCGCGGCTCCAGCACGGGCGAGCTCGTGTTTCAGGATGTCGAAGTGCCGGCCGAAAACGTGCTGGGCGAGGAGAACCAGGGCGTCGAGGTCTTGATGTCCGGGCTGGACTACGAGCGCACGGTTCTGTCGGGCGGGCCGCTCGGCATCATGGCCGCCTGCCTCGACGTCGCCGTGCCCTATGCGCGCGAGCGCCGGCAGTTCGAGCGCGCCATCGGCGAGTTCCAGCTGGTGCAGGGCAAGCTCGCCGACATGTATGCGACGATGAACGCCTGCCGCGCCTATGTCTATGCGGTGGCGGCCGCCTGCGACCGCCGGACGCCCGCCCGCAAGGACGCGGCCGGCTGCATCCTGTTCTCGGCCGAGAAGGCGACGCAGATGGCGCTGGATGCGCTGCAACTGCTCGGCGGCAACGGCTACATCAACGACTATCCGACCGGCCGCCTGCTGCGCGACGCCAAGCTCTACGAGATCGGCGCAGGCACCAGCGAGATCAGGCGCTGGCTGATCGGCCGCGAGATCGTCGGCGAAGACGGCTGAGGCGACTCGCTCCACCCATCCTCGTCCGCGAATGAAAAGAGTGTCGAGCCCGGCAGCAGACGATGACAAGAACCGCCATCAACCGCCTTGGTCTTCTCCTGCTTGAACAGTGGGATCCCATCGGCATAGCCGATGAACCAGCGGCACGCGACGAATACGATATGTACGCCAGGCGGCTCGAAGCACGTGTCCTTGCCGGCGCATCCCGGTCGGACCTTCAACAGTTCCTCCTTGACGTCGAGGGCGAAGAGATGGGGTTGGCGCCGGACTCCCGGAGGGCAGCGGTGGTGGTCGGGCGTATCCTCGAAATCTACAGGGGCGGATAGCGCAGGATCGTGACAGGAGCATGCGGCGGTCATGAGCGCGCCATCAAGGCGCCCTACTTATGCCGGACGAAGCGACATCGACAGGAGACTCGACATGGCTTCCAGCTTCATCTGGTACGAACTGATGACGTCCGACCTGCCCGCGGCCGAGGTTTTCTACAAGGCCGTTGTCGGCTGGACGACCGAGGACTTTCCGGGAAGCGATTTCCGCTATGTGGTGGCCAAGGCCGGCGAGCGGGGCATCGGCGGCATGATGACGCTGCCGGAACAGGCCGCCGCGATGGGCGCGAAGCCGTGCTGGCTCGGCTATATCCACGCCGCCGACGTGGACGCCGCGACCGAGGCCGTCCGCAAGGCCGGCGGCAAGGTTTTCCAGCAGCCGATGGATATTCCCGATGTCGGGCGGTTCTCGGTCGTCGCCGATCCGCAAGGCGTTGTGTTCATGATGATGACGCCGAAGGGGCCCGACCAGCCGCCCGCGCCGATGGGCACGCCGGGCCATATCGACTGGCACGAGCTCTACGCGGCCGACGGCGGCACGGCGCTCGATTTCTACGCCAGCCAGTTCGGCTGGACCAAGGACCACGACATGGACATGGGCGCGATGGGCGTCTATCGCATCTTCGCCATCGACGGGGTGGCGAAAGGCGGCATCATGACCAAGCCGGCGCAGATGCCTGCGCCTGCCTGGATCTTCTACTTCAACGTCGGGGCCATCGACGACGCCGTCTCGCGCGTCAAGGACAATGGCGGGCAGGTCATCAACGGGCCGATGGAGGTGCCGGGCGGCGCCTGGGTCGTCCAGTGCCTCGACCCGCAGGGCGCGATGTTCGCCCTGGTCGCCCCAAAGCGCTGAGGTTCACAGCGCCTCGTCGAGATAAGGATCGGGGGCAAAAGGAAAAGGCCGCTCCAGCCTCTGTCGGGCTGGTTGGCGGCCGTTCCTTTTGAGAATTCCGGTCCCCGTCAGAACCGTTTTCGCCTGCCTGTTTTGTCGCGGCCCGCCTTCTGGGGAGGCTTCGGCCGTCTTGTTCGTGGGACCCGCCTTTGCGGCGTGTGTCCGTCGCAGTCCCCTCGTCGTCAATTCAGTGCATGGTCATCCATTCGCGGGCTTCGCGCAGCGCCTTGGCGATCTCGACCTTGCTCATCGTGGCGGACACCTCGGAGCGCAGCTCGGCGGCGCGCTGCGAACCCTTGATCGCCGCGATGTTGAACCATTTGTGCGCGGCGACCATGTCGGCGGCGCAGTCGCGCCCGGTGGCGTACATCATGCCGAGTTCGAGAAGGATGTCGGCCTGGGCGGTGGCGCCCATCGTGCCAAGGCCGGATTCAAGCATTTCAAAACGAGCCATCTGAAGTCCCCTGTCTGCCTTTCGGAGCGCCTCGCTTGTCGCCTTGAGGTCGCCCTTTCGATGCTTCCGAGGATGAAGCCGAGCCTTGAATCCGCCGTTAAACGGCTTGCTTAACGCGCGACCAACAAAATCCGAAAAAGACGTAAATGATGGAAATCATTAAGGATACGGATGGCGTGAACGCGCCGTTCCGACGATCCGCGCCGTCTTGCGGCGGCCAAATGGCGGCCCGCCGCGTCAAACCTTCGCTAACCACGGCGACGGCTTTCATCGTTCGGACTTTGCTCAAATTGTCGGAAAGACGGCCGCAATGTCTTTGCCACGCCGCGACGAGCCGCTCGAAGGCGCGGCGAATCATCGTATGCTGGCATCGCTCGCAGCGGGAGGCTTCGATGATGCGCGTCATGGGCGTGGCGTTGGTCTTCTTGACAATGGCGGGAAGCGCGCTGGCCGACCCCATCGAAGGCAACTGGCGCACGGCGGCCGGCTCTACGGCGGCGATCGCGCCCTGCGGCGGCGAGTTCTGCATCAGGCTCACCAGCGGCGCGCATTCGGGCAAGGCCATCGGGCGGATGAAGGCCGGCGGCGGCGGCTACACCGGCACGGTGACGGACCCGGCGGAAGACAAGACCTATTCCGGCTCCGCCACCGTTTCGGGCTCGTCGCTGAAGCTCACGGGCTGCGCGCTGAAGATCTTCTGCAAATCGCAGACCTGGAAGAAGCTCTGAGCGTTGCGACGGTGAAAGCCGGGGCGGCGATCGTTAAAATGCCGTCAATCATCTTGAACGCCACATGAACGTCCATATCAGGGGCGGTTCAGTGGCATTGCGGCATCTTCGCGGCAGCAAGGAGATGCCGCCATGTTCACCCGCCGCTTCACCATCGTGTTCCTGCTCACCACGCTGTTCGGCATGGGTCTGGCCATCCTGGTCGCCGAGAACAGCCGCAATTCCATCCGCCTCGCCGCCTCGAAGCCGACGCTGTGCGCCATGGCCCCTTTCGGCCCGTGCGCGCCCGGCCTGTTCCGCTGAGAGCGGCCATGCCCGAGCGCATCAGGCAATCGGTTCGGCTTCTGCCGCGCGCGGCGCTGCTTGCCGCGTTCCTCGCCGGCCCGGTGCTGTCGGTGCCGTCGATCGAGGCCGGCCAGTCGGCGGTCATCGAGGCGACGGCGAAAAAGGGCGGCGGCATCGGCTTCGTCCTGCTGGTGAGCCTGCAGCGCCCGTAGGCGCGCCGCCCCCCTCCCGCACGGGCTTGCGAAGCCCTATAGTGGGTCATGGACAAGAGAATCTATCCCGCGCCGATCGAGACCGTCGTCTCGCCGCCGCCCGCGCCGCAAGAGAGCCATCACGATGCCGACAAGGCGGTCGCGGCGCTCAGAAGGCTCTACGACCGCAACACCGAATTCCTGCGTCATTCCTTCGCCGAGCTGGCCCGCGTCGGCGACACGACCCGTCGCTACCGGGCCTTCTATCCCGAGCTCGGCGTGACGATCGGCTCCTACAGCCAGGTGGATTCTCGGCTCGCCTACGGGCATATGCCGATCCCCGGCCATTTCACCACCACGATCACCCGGCCCGACCTGTTCGAAAGCTACCTGACCGAGCAGATCCGGCTGATCATGCGCAATCACGGCGTGCCGGTGACGGTCGGGGAATCGACGACGCCGATCCCGCTGCATTTCGCCTTCTTCGAAGACAAGTATGTGGACGGCTCGGTGGCCGACAGCATCAGGCGGCCGATCCGCGACCTGTTCGACGTGCCGGACCTCGACGGCACCGACGATCAGATCGCCAACGGCACGTTCGAGACGCTGCCCGGCGCGACGCGGCCGCTGGCGCCGTTCACCGCGCAACGCATCGACTATTCGCTGCATCGCCTGTCGCATTACACGGCGACCAGCCCGCAGCATTTCCAGAACTTCGTGCTGTTCACCAACTACCAGTTCTACATCGATGAGTTCTGCGCGCATGCGCGCCGGCTGATGGAACAGGGCGGCGGTGGATATTCCGCCTTCGTGGAGCCGGGCAACATCGAGACGCCGGCGGGCCGGGGCAGCCCCGTCGAGGGCAGGCTTCTGGCGCGCATCCCGCAGATGCCGGCCTATCACCTGAAGAAGCCGGGCCATGGCGGCATCACCATGGTCAATATCGGCGTCGGACCCTCCAACGCCAAGACGATCACCGACCACATCGCGGTGCTGCGGCCGCATGCCTGGCTGATGCTCGGCCACTGCGCCGGGCTGCGCAACACGCAGGCGCTGGGCGACTACGTGCTGGCGCACGCCTATGTGCGCGAGGACCACGTCCTGGACGAGGACCTGCCGGTGTGGGTGCCGATACCGCCGCTGGCGGAGGTGCAGGTGGCCCTGCAGGAAGCGGTGGCAGAGGTGACCGGCCTGTCCGGATATGAGCTCAAGCGCATCATGCGCACCGGCACCGTCGCCACCATCGACAACCGCAATTGGGAGTTGCGCGACCAGCGCGGGCCGGTGCAGCGCCTGTCGCAGTCGCGCGCCATCGCGCTGGACATGGAATCGGCGACGATCGCGGCCAACGGCTTCCGCTTCCGCGTGCCCTACGGCACGCTGCTGTGCGTGTCCGACAAGCCGCTGCACGGCGAACTGAAGCTGCCGGGCATGGCCTCGGAGTTTTATCGGCGGCAGGTCGCGCAGCATCTGACGATCGGCATCCGCGCCATGGAGAAGCTGGCCGAGATGCCGACCGAAAAGCTGCATTCGCGCAAGCTCAGAAGCTTTTCGGAAACCGCCTTCCAGTAAGGGTGCCGTTCACGCTCGCTCTCCGGCACCGCCAATGACCGCCAACCCATCCCCGAGGCACGGCCCCGACCGGACCTCCAGCGCCGCCGTCCTTCTGCTGCTCGCCGCCGCGACCATCGTGTCGCTGCCGCTGATCGCCGGCTTTTTCGGGACGCGGCATCCGGCGCTCGATTCCTTCGCGCATTTCCGGCTGCATCTGGCGCTGGCGCTGTTCGTGGTGTCGCTGCTGCTCGTCATCCGCAGAGGCGCGCGGCTGACGGGCGCGGCCGGTCTGGCCTTCGCGCTGGCGGCGGCCGCCACCACCGGCGCGCTGCCCTTCGCCGGGCGGCTCGGACCTTACGGCGCGCAGGAGCCCCTGCCGCAGGGCCGGACCGTGTACCGGCTGATGCACATGAACCTGCGCTTCGACAACCCGCAGACGGGCGAGGTGCTGGCGCTGGTCGAGCGCCATCGGCCGGACGTCATCAGCTTCGCCGAAGTGTCCATGAACTGGCGCGAGCGGCTGAGGCCGCTGGAGACCGCCTACCCCCATACGATCTTCTGCGACCCGCCGGGACAGGCCGGCGGGGTGGCGCTTCTGTCCAGGCGACCTTTCGCGCCCGGCGCCGCGCCGGCATGTCTCGACGGCGGAACCTTCGCCGAGGCCCGCATCGACTTCGAGGGCAGCGACGCGGCGGTCGCCACGGTGCATCTGCATTGGCCGTGGCCCGGCAACCAGGCCGCGCAGGCAGCAGGCTTCTACCCGATCCTGCGCGGCCTGCCCGACACGATGCTGCTGGCCGGCGACTTCAACGCGACGCCGTGGAGCGCCACGGTGCGCGGCATCGCGTCGGCCGGGGGGCTGACGGTGGCGGGGCCGTTCGGGGCGACCTGGATGTACCGGCGGCTGCCCTACGCCCTGCTCTTCGCAGGGCTGCCGATCGACCAGGTGCTGTCCAGGGGCGGCATCGCGATCCATTCCACGCGGACGCTGGAGCCGGCGGGATCGGACCATGTCGGCCTGCTGGTCGAATTCTCGATCCATCCCGATCCGGCGCCGGACCGGCAGGCGCCGAAGACGTCGACCGCAATGCTGCGCTAGCGCGGTTTCGGTTTTCGCGGAATCGGCAGAACCGCTCTATCTCTTTGTTTTAGCCGCATTTCCGGACGCAAAACCGCTTCGCACTTTTGCTGGAAATGCTTTAGCGCGCCAGCCTCACGACGAGCCCTTCGACCGGGCCGCCCGGCCGATGCTCGCGCCGGTCGAAGCGGTTCTGGCGGCGCTCGTAGTCGTCGTAGACGGCGGCCAGGCGACGCTTGACCTCGGCCTTGGCCTTGCGGCAGGCGCGGTCGCCGGCGATCCGGACGTCGAGCGCGGCCTTGCGCGCCGCGCGCGCCATCTGGCCGGCCATGACGCCGTGCCGTTCCTCATGCGCCCGAACGCCGCTCAGGAAAGCCGCCCAGCGGCGCTTCAGCGGTGGCGGAACGTCGCCTTCCAGCTTCGGATAGGTGTAGGTGACGGCCAGCTTGCCGTCCACGCGGCGCACCCGGCAGTCGTCACGGGACTGCGCCCATTCGATGTTCCACGACACCGAATAGCGGGTCTGGGCGATGGCGCGGGCGCGAAAACCGTGGCGCGGCCCGCGCCGGTCCATGACGGCGAGAAGCGCGGCTCCCGTATCGCCGGAAACGGCGTAGGACCGGGTCTCGACCTTGGTGACGATGTCGGCGGACGCCGATCCAAGGCCCGCGCCGACACAGGCCAGCACCGTCACCACCGTTCCGACCAGCCGCCGCATCGCCGACCTCTCCGCAGAGCCGGAACTCAGCATATCCGCGCCGCCGGATCAACCGAGGCGTGAGGACCGCCGGCGCGGCCGTCCTCACATGTTCGGATAGACGGGACCCTCGCCGCCCTGCGGCGGCACCCAGTTGATGTTCTGGTTCGGGTCCTTGATGTCGCAGGTCTTACAGTGGACGCAGTTCTGCGCGTTGATGACGAAGCGCGCCTTTTCGCGCGGATGGCGGTTCTCGCCGCCCTTGTCGCCGGCCAAAGGCCCGCCCGCGATGGAATTGCCGTCCTCGTCGACCCATTCGTAGACTCCGGCCGGGCAGTAGCGCGTCGAAGGGCCGGAGAACACCTCCAGCTCCGAGCGCTTCTGAAGCTCCATGTCCTTGACTTGGAGATGGATCGGCTCGTTCTCCTCATGGTTGGTGTTCGACAGGAACACGGATGAGAGACGATCGAAGGTGAGCACGCCGTCGGGCTTGGGATAGGCGATGGGGCTGTGCCTGGAGGCCGGCTCGAGCGACTGGGCGTCGGTCTTGCCGTGCTTCAGCGTTCCGAAGGGCGAGAAGCCGAAGAGCGTGTTCAACCACATGTCCAGCCCGCCAAGGCCGATGCCGATCACCGTGCCGAAGCGCGACCACAGCGGCTTGACGTTGCGGACCTTCTTGAGGTCCTTGCCGATGTCGCTGCCGCGCCAGGCCTCCTCGTAGGAGGCCAGCTCGTCATGCGCGCGGCCGGCGCCAATCGCCTCCGCAACGTGCTCGGCGGCGAGCATGCCGGACAACACCGCGTTGTGCGAGCCCTTTATGCGCGGCACGTTGACGAAGCCTGCCGAGCAGCCGATCAGCGCGCCGCCGGGGAAGCAGAGCTTCGGCACCGACTGCCAGCCGCCCTCCGTGATGGCGCGCGCGCCGTAGGAGATGCGCTTGGCGCCCTCGAAGACGCCGCGGATGGACGGGTGCGTCTTGAAGCGCTGGAATTCCTCGAACGGCGCGAGGTAGGGATTCTTGTAGTTCAGGTGGACGACGAAGCCGACGGCGACCTGGTTGTCCTCCAGATGGTAGAGGAAGGAACCGCCGCCGGTGGAAAAGCCGAGCGGCCAGCCGAAGCTGTGCTGGACCAGGCCGGGTCGGTGGTTCTCCGGCTTCACCTGCCACAGCTCCTTGAGGCCGATGCCGTATTTTTCCGGCTCCCGGCCCTCGTCCAGCTTGAATTTCGCGATGAGCTGCTTGGCCAGCGAGCCGCGCGCGCCCTCGCCGATCAGCACGTACTTGCCCATCAGCGCCATGCCGGGCTGGTAGTTGGGCCCATGCGTGCCGTCGCGCTCGACGCCCATGTCGCCGGTGATGACGCCGGTAACCGCGCCCTTCTCGTCGTGGACGAGGCTGACCGCCGCGAAGCCGGGATAGATCTCGACGCCCAGCGCCTCGGCGTGGCCGGCCAGCCAGCGGCAGACATTGCCGAGCGAGACGGCGTAGTTGCCGTGGTTGTTCATCAGCGGCGGCATCAGCGCGTTGGGCAGGCGGACCGAACCCGCCGGCCCGAGCACCAGGAACTGGTCGTCGGTGACCGGCGTCCTGAAGGGGTGGCCCTCCTCCTCGCGCCAGCCGGGGATGAGCCGGTCGATGCCGACCGGATCGACAACGGCGCCGGACAGGATGTGCGCGCCGACTTCGCCGCCCTTCTCAAGCACGACGACGGAGAGTTCGGGATTGACCTGCTTGAGACGGATGGCGGCGGCCAGTCCGGCCGGCCCTGCGCCGACGATCACCACGTCGAATTCCATGCTCTCGCGTTCGATCTCGCTCATTCACCTCTCCGAACTGGCTGGACCCGTCGATCTGCATTCCCGTCGCCGACGCTCTTAGCGCATCCACGGCGGGCGTCAAACGGCGAGATGGGAGAACGGCCGCACCGGTCCACCCGCGCCAAAGGGGCTTGCCGCGTATCCGCTTCGCGCATTCCAACTTTCCCAGGCTTGCATTTACGGGCGCGCGAGCCGATTTTGCCGGCGATGACAGAGCACGCCCCTCCCCTCACGCTCCACGAGCTGCTGGCGTTCTACGCCGAGGCCGGCGTGGACGACGCGCTGCTCGACGAGGCGCCCAACCGGCTCGCCACGCCGCAGCCGGCGGCGCGACAGGCGCAGGAACGGTCGAGGGAGCGTCCCGCTCCCGCCGCACCGATGCGCGAAACGTCGCGGCCGATGCCGGCGGCGGCCGTGCCGGACGACGGCCAGGTCGCGCTGGCGCGGCAGCGGGCCGCCACGGCGACCAGCCTCGAGGCGCTGCGCGCCGAGATGGCCGCCTTCGACGGCTGCAACCTGAAGCTGACCGCCAAGAACCTCGTCTTCGCCGACGGCACGCCGGGCGCGCCGCTGATGCTGGTCGGCGAGGCGCCGGGCCGCGACGAGGACATGGAGGGGCTGCCGTTCGTCGGCCGATCCGGCAAGCTGCTCGACCGCATGCTGGCCGCGATCGGCATCGACCGCGGCACCGCCTACATCGCCAACGTCATCCCATGGCGGCCGCCCGGCAACCGCACGCCGACGCCGCAGGAGACCGAAATCTGCCGGCCCTTCATCGAGCGCCAGATCGAGCTGGCGCAGCCGAAGCTGCTGGTGACGCTGGGCGGTCCCTCCGCCAAGGTGCTGATCGGCGCGCCGGACGGCATCCTTCGGCTGCGCGGCAACTGGAGGACACACGTGACCGCATCGGGAACGGCGATCCCGGTGATGCCGACGCTGCACCCGGCCTATCTGCTGCGCAATCCGGCGCACAAGAGGCTGGCCTGGCGCGACTTCCTCGAAATCAAGGCGAGGCTGCGCGAACTCGGCAGCCTTCCCGGCTGACGCTCAGCCGGGATTCTGGTTCACCTTGGCCCGCTCGATGCCGAGCCGGCGCTCCCGCCAGATGATGAACACGCCGGCCACGATGACGATGGTGCCGCCGACCAGCACATGGATCGTCGGCACGTCGCCGAAGGCGAAATAGCCGACTACGATGGCCAGAAGCAGCGAGATGTAGTCGAAGGGGGCCACGGTGGAGGGCGCCGCGTAGCGGTAGCTCTCCGTCATCAGCAACTGGGCGATGCCGCCCAGGATTCCGCCGCCGACCAGGAGCGCCATCTGCGTCGCGGAGAGATCGGCCCAGCCGAAGGGAAGCGTGAGGAGCGCCGCCAGGCTGCAGGTGACCGACAGCCACACGACGATGGTGGAGGTGCGTTCAGTCGCCACCAGATTGCGCAGGATGATGGTGACCAGCCCCGAGATGCAGGCCCCGGACAGCGCCGCCAGCACGCCGGCGAATTCATCGCTGCTCATCGCATGGCCGGAGCCGAACAAGGTGAGCTTGGGCCACGAGATGATGGCGACGCCGAGAAGGCCGGCCAACACGGCGCTCCACCGGTGGAACCGGACACGCTCCCCGAAGAACAGCGCGCTGAGGATGACGACCATCAAGGGCTGCGCATAGTTCAAGGCCGTCGCTTCCGGCAAGGGCAGGCGCGTCAGGGCGTAGAAGCCCAGCCCCATCGACACGACGCCCAGCAGCGAGCGCGAGACGTGTCCCATCGGCCGCCGCGTATAGACGCAGTCGCGAAGCTCGCCGCGCCACCCCAGCACGACGATGATCGGAAACAACGCGAAGAAGGACCGGTAGAAGACGATCTGTCCCGCCGGCACCTGACCGGAGGCCTTGATGAGCGAGGCCATGCCGACGAACAGGACGACCGCGCCGATCTTCAGCGCGATGCCCATGAGGGCGTTCTGGTCCGGCGTGGCCTTCACCTGCGACTTCCAATGCTGTTTTGCCGCCGGACGCCTACAGCGCGCGCGGCCTGGAGAGAAGCCCCGGCGCGCAGGGCGGATCGGCCCATGCCGCGATCGGGCGCCGGGATCGTCATCACTGCCTCGTCGAGACACCGGGAGAAATGGCGCGAAGCCGCCGGCTCGCAGTTTTGTCGAGCATCCGTTTCGTGTAAAGCCACGGCGTCCATATTTTCACGGCCGCGGATGGGTTTTCCCGGCCGGCACGAGGCCAAGACCGCGACATGCGAACAGACACAGGCCAGATCTTCCGCCTGGAAGACTACCGCCCCAGCGACTACCTGATTCCACGCACGCGGCTGCTGTTCCGGCTCGACGCCGGCCGCACGCAGGTGCGCGTCGAGCTGACGATCCGGCGGCGCGACGGCATTTCGCCGGGGACGCCGCTGATTCTCGACGGCGACGGCCTCGCCCTCGGCAGCATCGCGGTGGACGGCGCGGCGCTGCCGGCGGGCTCCTACACGGCCACGCCGGAGCGGCTGGCGATCGCGGTGCCGCCGGCGGCGCGGGAGTTCCGGCTGACGATCGAGACGGAGATCTCGCCGTCGACCAACGCGGCGCTGATGGGCCTCTACCGGTCGAACGGCAACTACTGCACGCAGTGCGAGGCCGAAGGCTTCCGGCGCATCATCTATTTCCTCGACCGGCCGGACGTGCTGTCCGTCTATACGGTGCGCGTCGAGGCGGACCGGCGGGATGCGCCGCTGCTGCTGTCCAACGGCAATCCGGTGGAAAGCGGCGAGCTCGAGGGCGGACGGCATTATGCGGTCTGGCACGACCCGTTTCCCAAACCCTCCTACCTGTTCGCGCTGGTCGCGGGCGATCTCGGGCTGGTCGCCGACCGCTTCATCACCGCTTCGGGGCGCGAGGTGCGGCTCGGCATCCATGTCGAGCACGGCAAGGAGAGGCTGGCCGCCTATGCGATGGACGCGCTGAAGCGCTCCATGCGCTGGGACGAGGAGGTTTACGGGCGCGAATACGACCTCGACGTGTTCAACATCGTCGCCGTCTCCGACTTCAACATGGGGGCGATGGAGAACAAGGGCCTCAACGTCTTCAACGACAAATACGTGCTGGCCGACGACGACACCGCGACGGACGCCGACTTCGCCAATATCGAGGCGATCATCGCGCATGAGTATTTCCACAATTGGACAGGCAACAGAATCACTTGCCGCGACTGGTTCCAGCTCTGCCTGAAGGAAGGCCTGACCGTCTTCCGCGACCACGAGTTCTCGGCCGACCAGCGCTCGCGGCCGGTGAAGCGGATCGCCGAGGTGCGCACCCTGCGCGCGCACCAGTTTCCGGAAGACCAGGGACCGCTGGCGCATCCGGTGCGGCCGCGCCGCTACCGCGAGATCAACAACTTCTACACGGCGACCGTCTACGAGAAGGGATCGGAGGTGGTGCGCATGATCCGCACCATCCTCGGCCGCGACACGTTCCGGAAGGGCATGGACCTCTATTTCGAGCGGCATGACGGCGACGCCGCGACGATCGAGGATTTCCTCAAGGTCTTCGAGGACGCCTCCGGGCGCGACCTGTCGCAGTTCGCGCTGTGGTATCATCAGGCCGGCACGCCCAATGTCGCCGTGTCGACCGGCCACGATCCGGCGCGCGCCGAATTCACGGTCGAGCTGGAGCAGTCGTCGCCGCCGACGCCGTCCGAAAGCCGTAAGCGGCTGATGCACATCCCGCTCGCCTTCGGGCTGGTCGGGCCGGACGGGCGGGACATGGCGTTCACGGGCGTCGAGGGCGCCAGCGTCGAGAACGGCGTCATCCACCTGCGCAAGCGGCGTCACACGGTGCGTTTCTCCGGCGTGGCCGAACGGCCCGTCCTCTCCCTCAACCGCGGGTTTTCCGCGCCGGTGACGCTGGCCGTCGAGCAGCGCGCCGAGGATCAGGCGTTCCTGGCGCGCCACGACAGCGACCCGTTCTCGCGCTGGCAGGCCTACAACAGCCTGCTGACCGACGCGCTGATCGGCGCGTTCCGGATGGCGCGCGGCGGCAAGGAGATGGTCTTCCTGCCGGCCGTGGTCGATCTCGCCGGCGCGATCGCGGCCGATGAGAGGCTGGAGCACGCGTTCCGCGCCCTTGCCGTGACGCTGCCGGGCGAGGCCGACATCGCCCGCGAGATCGCGCAGAACATCGATCCCGACGCGGTGTTGGCGGCGCGCGACGGGCTGGCGCGCGCCATCGTCACGCAAAACCGCGACGCCTTCCGGCGAATCTACGAAGCGCTTCGCGACCCGGAGCCGTTCAGGCCGGACGCGGCCGGCGCGGGACGCCGTGCGCTGCGCAACGTGCTCCTCGATTTCCTGGCGCTGCTGCCGGGCGGGGTGGCGCTCGCGGCGTCCCATTTCGCGCAGGCTTCCAACATGACCGACCGCGCGGCGGCGATGGGCGTGCTGGCGCACAGGCATGGCGACAGCGCTGAGGCGCGCGACGCGCTTTCGGCCTTCGAGGCGCGGTATCGCGACGATCCGCTGGTGATGGACAAGTGGCTGATGATCCAGGCCACGGTGCCGGGTGCGGCGACGCTGGAACGGGTGAAGGCGCTGACCGCGCATCCCGGCTTCTCGATGGCCAACCCGAACCGGGTGCGCGCGCTGGTCGGCACCTTCGCCAGCGCCAACCAGACCGGTTTCCACCGGGCGGACGGGGCGGGCTACGCCTTCTTCGCCGAAGTCGTGCTGGGGATCGACGGGCGCAACCCGCAACTCGCCGCACGCCTCGCCACCGCGTTGCGCTCCTGGCGCTCGCTGGAGCCGGGACGCCGGGACAAGGCGCGCGAGACGCTGGCCGGCATGGCAGGGGCGAAGGGCCTGTCGGCCGATCTGCGCGACATCGTCGAGCGCACGCTGGCCTGACGCGAAGTCCTCTTCGTCATTCCGGGTTCTGCTGCGTGGCCCCGGACTGACGAACGTGGGAAAGCGGAAGCAGCCCTCGGGGGCCGCGCGTCTGTCACGGTGAGTCTTTTCGGACTCGCCCGGCGGAAATCGACCGTGCGCGAATCGTTTTTCAGCCCCTACCACTGGACAAGCCGAATCACGAATGATTCCTTAATGACGATTCGGGCGTGCGGTGTAGCCGGATCATTCTGGGGATATGTGGGGATAGATGGCCATGGCAGCGGACGCGTGGAGCGCGCCCGATCGGTTGAGCTTTTTCCGGCGGAACCGCCAGCCCGGCGGTCTTTCGGGCAATGCGCGGCTGCTCGCCGCGCCGGCCTACCGACGCCTGCTGGCGGCCGAGCCGATCCTGCGCCAGTCCATCCCGGCGCTGATAGTCATCTTCCTCGTCTTCATCGCAGGCGCGCGGTTCCTGTCCATGATGGGATGGCGCGAGGAGATTGAGCGCGACGCGCGCGCCATGCTGGCCATCGCCGCCAGCGAGCTGTCCAGTTCGCTCGCCACCGCCGGCAAGGACGGCGAGCTGCGGCAGACGGTCGACCGGGCGAGCCAGCGCCTGTCGGTCATGGGCCGCTTCGGCCTCGTGGCCACCGATGGCGACTACGAGATCAAGGCCGCCACGGCGGCGCTGGGCGACTGGGAAGGACGCGCGCTCGATTCGCTGGTCACCGACGGCCAGCCGCTGTTCCTGTTCGGCGAGCGCGCCGGGGTCATGGAGGTGTCGATCGGCGGGCGCAAATGGTTCGCCGCGCTGGACCAGACCCCCGACCGCGCCCACGCGGCGGCGGCGCTGATCGCCAAGGACGCCGTGTTCGCCGAATGGCGCAGGTCCGTGTCGATGAACGTGACGCTGTTCGCGATGACGGCGATCGTACTGCTCGTCATCCTCTACGCCTATTTCAGCCAGGCGGCGCGGGCGCAGGCCGCCGACCGCATCTACCAGGAGGCGCACCAGCGCATCGACCTCGCGCTGGTGCGCGGACGCTGCGGCCTGTGGGACTGGGACATGGTGCGCGGACGCATGTACTGGTCGCGCTCCATGTACGAGATGCTGGGCTACGAGCCGAGCGACCTGATGCTGTCCTTCGGCGAGGTGGCGCAGATCATCCAGAGCGAGGATTGCGACCTGTTCGACCTCGCCAACCGGATCGTGGCACGCGAGATCGACCAGATCGACCAGGTGTTCCGCATGCGCCATGCCGACGGGCGCTGGGTGTGGATGCGGGCGCGCGCGCAGGTCGTGGACCCCGACGCCCCGGAAATCCAGCTCATCGGCATCGCCGTCGACGTGACGGAGCAGCGGCATCTGGCCATGCGCTCGGAGGTCGCGGACCTGCGGCTGCGCACGGCGATCGAGAACATCAACCAGTCCTTCGTGCTGTGGGACGCCGCCGGCCGGCTGATCATGTGCAACTCGAAATTCCAGAAGGACCACGGGCTGGCCGACCGCGACGTGGTGCCCGGCACGCAGCGCGCCGTGGTCGAAGAGCGCATGCTGGACCTGAAGATGGAGCGCCGGCTGCCCAATGCGGGCGGACCGCAGGGCGGCGCCACCTTCCAGCGGCAGCTCGCGGACGGGCGCTGGATGCAGGTCAACGAATTGAGGACGCGCGACGGCGGCATCGTCTCGGTGGGTTCCGACATCACCCAGATCAAGCAGCACCAGGAAAAGCTGGTGGAGAGCGAGCGGCGGCTGATGGCGACGATCCACGACCTCAGCCTGGCGCGCCGGGCCGAGCACGAGCACGCCGCCGAGCTGGTCGAGCTCAACCGCAAATACATGCGCGAGACGGAGCGCGCCGAAGCCGCCAACCGCGCCAAGTCCGAGTTCCTCGCCAATATGAGCCACGAGCTGCGCACCCCGCTCAACGCCATCATCGGCTTCTCCGAGGTGATGACCTCGGAGCTGTTCGGCCCGATGGGCTCGGAGCGCTACAAGGAATACGTCAGGGACATCCAGAGCAGCGGCACCTACCTTCTGGGCGTCATCAACGACATCCTCGACATGTCCAAGATCGAGGCCGGCCAGTTCTCCATGGAGCGGGAGGAGATCGATCTGTGCCCGCTGATCCACGAGACCGTGCGGGTCATCTCCTTGCAGGCGGCCGGCAAGGCCATCACCGTCGAGACGCAGATCGCCGACTCCATCGAGCTCTACGCCGACCGTCGCGCGGTGAAGCAGATCGCGCTGAACCTGTTGTCCAACGCCGTGAAGTTCACCGGCCAGGGCGGGCACATCACCGTGCGGGCGCGCAACGTGGCGGACGCGCTGATGCTGTCGATCGAGGACAATGGCTGCGGCATTCCCAAGCACGCGCTGGCCAAGCTCGGCCGTCCCTTCGAACAGGTGCAGAACCAGTTCTCGAAGAACCATACGGGCTCGGGCCTGGGGCTGGCGATCTCGCGCTCGCTGGCAGAGCTGCATGGCGGCTCGCTGCGCATCCGCTCGACCGATGGTTTCGGCACCATCGTCGCGGTGCGCATCCCGTTCGTGTCGGCCGGCAAGACGGCGGCCAACGCCGCCGGACCAGCCGAGAAGAAAGTCGCCCGGAAAGCCGCCTGACTCGAAAAGCCCCGGCCGAAACCGGGGCTTTCCTGTCCGGGCGATGAGCCTCAGCGGTCGTCGCGGTGACGGCGGTGCTCGCCCTTGCGGCGATCGTCCTCGCGCCAGTGGCGGCGCTCCATGTTGCGCCCTTCGCGCGCGCGCGGCATCTCGTTCGCGGTGATCCTGCCGTCGTCGTTGCGGTCGAGCAGGGCGAACATCTTCTTCTGCCGCGCCTCGATCTCGGCGGTGGTCAGCATGCCGTCGCCATCCGTATCGAAGCGCTCGATGATGCGGCGCGCCATGCGCTCGGCGCGCATCTTCTCGATCGCTGCGGCGATCTCGCTCACCGTCATCTTGCCGTCCTTGTCGGTGTCGGCGTCGCCGAGACGCGTCTTCATCGCGGCGGCGAACTCCTCGAAGGTCACGTCGCCGCTGGAATCGGCGTCGGCCTTCTGCAGCCGGGTCATGCCCGGACGCTTGTCGCCGTCGGCCCGGCCATGCCTGTCGCCCTGGGCGAAGGCGGTCGTGCCCGCCATCCCCGCCAGAGCGAGGAAAGCCAGGGTCAGCTTCATCTTGTTCATGATCGTCTCCTTTGCATCGTCACCCCCGATGCGGATCGAAGCGGGCGGGTCATCGCCGTCCCCGCTTCGAACGAAGCAGAAGGTCGAAATGCGATCGAACCTTCCGCGACGTCTCCTTGATGTGCGCCTCCAGCACCGACAGATCGGGCAGGTCGGTCGCGGCGGCCAGAAGGTCCGCCAGACCGGGCGGAACCTCCTTCCTGTCCAGCGGACCGGTGAGGCACAGCCTGACCATCTGCGTCACGCGAGAATAGAGGGTGAAAGCCTCGGCGAGATCGGCTTTCGCCTGCGGCTCGGCGAAGCCGGGATCCAGCGAGGAAAGCACGGCGGCCGTGTCCTGGCGCGCCGCGCCCGGCGCCACGCGCCGGATGAGCACCGCCACCTGCGCGATGAATTCGAGGTCGATCAGCCCGCCGGGGATGAGCTTGACGTCCCAGATGTCGCGCGGCGGCTTCTCCTGCTCGATCAGCGCGCGCATCTCGGCGGCGTCGGCCGCGATCTTCGCGGCATCACGCTTCATCGCGAGGATCGTCTCGATGTCGGTCTCCACCTCGGCCAGCAGGCCCGCGTCCCCTGCGACGGGCCGGGCGCGCGTCAGCGCCATGTGCTCCCAGGTCCAGGCCTGCTCGCGCTGGTATTTGCGGAAGGCGTCGACATGGGTGGCGACGGGCCCCTTGTTGCCCGAGGGGCGAAGGCGCAGGTCGAGCTCGTAGAGCACGCCCTCGGCCGTCGGCGCGGAGACGGCAGCGATGAGGCGCTGCGTCAGCCGCGCATAGTAGTGCGACGAAGCGAGCTGCTTGTCGCCATCGGATTCGTCGGCGTCCGCGTCGTGGTCGTAGAGCAGGATCAGATCGACGTCGGAACCCGCCGTGAGCTCGCGGCTGCCGAGCTTGCCCATGCCGAGCACGGCCACCCGCCCGCCGGCCACCCGGCCGTGACGCCGGGCGAATTCCGCCTCCACGGCCCGCAGCGCCGCGCCGATGGTGAGGTCGGCGAGATCGGAAAAGGCGCGCCCCGCCCGGGCCGCATCGATCGCGCCGGCCAGCAGGCGCACGCCGATGAGGAATTTCTGCTCGGCGGCGAAGATGCGCAGACGGTCGAGCGTCTCCTCGTAGAGCACGGTGTTCTGGAGGAAAGCGGCCAGGCGGGCGGCGAGATAGTCGCGGCTGGGAAGCTCGGACAGCAGCGCCGGATCGAGAAGGCCGTCAAAGACATGCGGCCTGCGCGTGATGATGCCGGCCAGCCGGGGAGCGGCGCCCATGATGGTGGCGAGCAGGCGCAGCAGCGCCGGATTGGACTGGAGAAGCGAGAAGAGCTGGATGCCTGCCGGCAGGCCCGCCAGAAATTCGTCGAAGCGTATCAGCGCCTCGTCGGCGCGCTTGGTGCGGCCGAAAGCTTCCAGCAATGCCGGGGTCAGCTCGGTCAGGCGCTCGCGCGCTTCGGCCGACTGGGTGGCGCGGTAGCGGCCGAAATGCCAGCCCCGGATGACGCGGCAGATGTCGCTCGGACGGGCGAAGCCGAGGCGCGAGAGCGTCTCCAGCGTGTCGGGATCGTCGACATCGCCGGTGAAAACGAGATTGCCGATGCCGGACGACAGCTCCGGCGCGCTTTCGAACAGGGCCGCGTAGTGGCTCTCGACGTCCTTGAGCGAGGCGCGGAAGCTCTTTGAAAACGCGCCGGCGTCGGAAAAGCTCAGCATGCGGGCGATCCG
The DNA here is from genome assembly GCA_027492275.1 of Mesorhizobium sp. Lineage (GTDB taxonomy): Bacteria > Pseudomonadota > Alphaproteobacteria > Rhizobiales > Rhizobiaceae > JAPUFC01. Next base: position 54,263 of record JAPUFC010000048.1, read on the forward strand.
CGTCAGGCCCTGCTCGTCCTCCGGCAGCGTGTGCGACTGCTCGTCGGCGACCATCTGGATGGCGTGCTCGACGCGGCGCAGGAACCAGTATTGCCGCGTCAGCGCATCCCGCGCCTCGGCGGTGATCCAGCCGCGCGCGGCGAGTTCGCCGAGCATGGCGACGGTCTCGCGGCCGCGCAGTTCGGGAAAGCGGCCGCCGGCGATGAGCTGCTGCGTCTGGACGAAGAACTCGATCTCGCGGATGCCGCCGCGGCCGAGCTTGACGTTGTGGCCCGCCACCGCCACAGCGCCGTGGCCCTTGTGGGCATGGATCTGGCGCTTGATGGAATGCACGTCGGCGATGGCCGCATAGTCCAGATATTTGCGCCACACATAGGGCTGGAGTTCCTTCAGGAACGCCTCGCCGGCGGCAAGGTCGCCGGCCACCGGGCGCGCCTTGATCATGGCAGCGCGCTCCCAGTTCTGTCCCCTGCCCTCGTAGTAGACCAGCGCGGCCGGCACCGAGACGGCGAGCGGCGTCGCGCCGGGATCGGGTCGCAGGCGCAGGTCGGTGCGGAACACGTAGCCGTGCTCGGTGCGGTCCTGGAGGATGCGCGACAGGCGGCGCGTCAGGCGCGGGAAGAGATCGGACGCCTCCATCGGATCGACGACGGCCGGGGCTTCCGGATCGTAGAAGGAGATCAGGTCGATGTCGGAGGAAAAATTCAGCTCATGCGCGCCGAGCTTGCCCATGCCGAGCAGGATCCAGCCGGAGCCTTCGCCCGGCCGTTCGGGATCGGCGAGCTTGAGCTTGCCCTGCCGGTGCGCGTCGCGCAGCAGGAAGCCGGCGGCGGCGGCCACGCAAGCATCGGCAAGATCGCTAAGGCGGCGCACGGTTACGTCCGCCGTCACCTCCCCCGCCAGCTCGGACAGGGCGATCAGCGCGTGGGCTTCAGCCTTGAGCTCACGAAGGCGGCGCATGACGTCGCCTTCGGCGATCCCCTCGGCCGCCGGCACCGCACCGATCTCGCCGAGGATCGCGGCGAGCCTGTCGCCGACGCTCGCGTCGAAGAGCCTGTCGAGGATGGCGGGCGAACGCCGCGCCGCATCGCGCAGGAAGTCGGAGAGGTCGAACGCGGCGGCGAAGAAATCGGGCAGATCGCCCTTTGCCGACAGAAGGCCGGCCAGGCGGTCAAGACCTTCCTCGCGCGCCAGCGCGGCGATATCGGCCAGATCCGATGCGGCGGCGGACGCATCGAGCGGCGTCGGCCTCGCCTGCGGACGAAGACCGAAATCCACCGGTTTCCCCTGCTTCGCCGGCTCGGCCATCATTGCTCCCTCACTTGCGGGAATGCCATCACGACCGTCAGGCCGGGACTGCCGGGCAGGAGGTCGAGCCGTCCTCCATGGAACTTCATCACCGCCTTGGCAAGGCTCAGGCCGAGGCCGGAGCCAGGCTGGGACCGGCTCTGCTCCAGCCGCACGAAGCGCTCCGTGGCCCGCTCGCGGTCGTGCTCGTCGGGAATGCCGGGTCCGTTGTCCTCCACGCGCAGCCGGATTTCGTCGGCCGCTCTCTCCACCGAAACGCGTACGGCCGGCTTGCCAGAACCTCCGGCCGAATATTTGATCGCATTGTCGACGACATTCGACAGGGCCTGGCCGATCAGTTCGCGGTTGCCGAGAATCGTGGACGGGGACGTGTCGGCCGCCGCGTCGAGCGCAACGCCCTCCTCCTCGGCCACCGGCTCGTAAAGCTCGACCACGTCGCGGACGGCGGCCGAAAGATCGACGGGTGTGAGCGATTCGGAGGACTGGCCGGCCTCCAGCCGGGAGATCATCAGGATGGCGTTGAAAACCTTGATGAGGCGGTCGGATTCGGCGATCGTCCCTTCGAGCGCCTCGCGGTAGTCCTTCGTTTCGGGGTTGCCGGCAAGCGCCGCTTCGGCGCGGTTGCGCAGTCGCGTGAGCGGCGTCTTCAGGTCATGGGCGATGTTGTCCGACACCTGCTTCAGCCCCTCGTTGAGGGCGGCGATGCGGGTCAGCATGACGTTCAGGTTTTCCGACAGGCGGTCGAACTCGTCGCCCGCGCCGGTGATCGGCAGGCGGCCGGTGAGGTCGCCGCCCATGATGCGGCGTCCGGCCTGCGACACGTCGTCGATGCGCTTGAGGGCGCGGCGGCCGACGAAATACCAGATCAGCAGGCCGCCGAGCGCCATCATGCCGAGCGACAGCATCAACGACTGGCGCACCACCGAGCGGAAGCGCTCCGGCTCGCCGAGGTCGCGGCCGACCAGCACGATCATCTGGTTGGGCAGGCGCCACACCAGCGCGATGGCGGCGTGGCGATGCTCGCCGGACGGCGTCTGGGCCTCGTCCTGCGCCGTCTCCTCGTCGGCGCGCCGGCGCTCGGTGCCCTCGCCGTAGCGCTGATAGGCGAACGAATTGGTGGTCCAGCCCTGCGTCGCCAGCACGCCGGGCTCGATGCTTTCGACATTGCCGGTGAGGATGCGGCCGTTGGGGTCGGCGACGAGATAGAGGTTCGCGCCGGGCTGGCGCGAGCGCTGCTCGATGGTGCGCACCAGCGCCGGCAGGCCGCCGCGGCGGTAGAACCGGTCGAGGCCGAGCACCTCCTCGTTGATCGTGTCCATGGTCTGGCCGGCGAGCATGCGCGCCGACAGGGAGGTCATGTAGAAAACGAGAAGGACGGCGCAGATGGCGAACAGGATCAAATAGAGCGCCGAGAGCCGGGCCGCCGTCGTGCGCATGATGGCGGGCAGCCGAAGCGACATCTAGCCGGCCTTCAGCATGTAGCCGGCGCCGCGAACCGTGTGCAGGATCGGCCTGTCGAAACCCTTCTCGATCTTGCCGCGCAGACGCGAGACGTGAACGTCGATGACGTTGGTCTGCGGGTCGAAATGATAGTCCCAGACGTTCTCCAGCAGCATGGTGCGCGTCACCACCTGACCGGCGTGGCGCATCAAATATTCGAGCAGGCGGAATTCGCGCGGCTGCAGCGTGATCTCGCGCCCCGCGCGCTTGACCGTGTGGGACAGACGGTCAAGCTCGAGATCGCCGGTGCGGTAGATCGTTTCGGCCTCGCGCGCCGAGGCGCGGCGGTTCAGCACCTCGATGCGCGCCAGAAGCTCGGAAAAGGCATAGGGCTTGGTGAGGTAGTCGTCGCCGCCGGCGCGCAGGCCCGTGACCCGGTCGTCTACCTCGCCCAGCGCCGACAGGATCAGCACCGGCGTGTCGTTGCCGCGCGAGCGCAGGCCGGCGATCACGGAGAGGCCGTCGCGGCGGGGCAGCATGCGGTCCACCACCATGACGTCGTATTCGCCCGTGTCGGCCAGCGTGAAGCCGGAATCGCCGTCGCCCGCGACATGGGCGGTATGGCCGGCCTCGGCGAAAGCCTTGACCAGGTAGTCGGCAGCCTCGCGATCGTCTTCGATGACCAGGATCTTCATGGGCGCGTCACAAGCTGCATGGCCGGAAAATTCGGCAGCAGGCCGGCGAGGGCCTGCTGCCGCCGGTTTGGCCGTCTCGCCGAACTGACTGGGCGAGCGCGGCTCCGGATCTCCGGAACGGCGGTTCGGGGGTGTTTACACCGCCGCCCCGGAAGATCGCAATCGGCGTCAGCCGCGCCCGACCGGCAGCGTCACGAAGCGGCTGGCGTTGTCGCGCATGACCTGCACCAGAACCGCCTTGCGGCCGTTCTTCGCCGCCGCGTCCATGGCCTTGGACACGTCGCCGGCGCTGGCGACCTCGCTGGCGTTGACGCTGACGATGACGTCACCCGCCTGCAGGCCGCGATCGGCGGCGTCGCTGCCGCCGTCGACGTCGGTCACCACGAGACCCTTGCCGTCCTCGGAGGGCGTCACGGTGATGCCGAGATCGGCCAGTCTGTCGCTTTCGGCCGGCGCGGCGGGAGCGTCGGGCGCGGCCGACGCCTGCTTCTCGGGCGCAGGAAGCTCGCCCAGCGCCACCTTCAGCACCTCGCTCTTGCCGTTGCGCCAGACGGTGATCTCCACGGAGCTTCCGGGCTGGATGCCGGCGATCTGACGCGAGAGCTCGCGCGGAGAGGCGACCTCCTTGCCGTTCACCGCCGTGATCACGTCGCCCGCCTTGACGCCGGCCTTCTTGGCCGGGCCGCCATCCTGCGCGCCGGAGACCAGCGCGCCCTTGGTGCCGGTCAGGCCGAGCGAGTCCGATATCTCGGACGTGACCTGCTGGATCTCGACGCCGAGCCAACCGCGCGCCACGGTGCCGCCCTTGATGAGATCGCCGACCACCTGGCGGGCGGTCGAAGCGGGGATGGCGAAGGCGATGCCGACATTGCCGCCGGAGGGCGAGAAGATCGCCGTGTTGATGCCGACCACCTCGCCGCTCAGATTGAAGGCCGGGCCGCCGGAATTGCCGCGATTCACCGCCGCGTCGATCTGGATGAAGTCGTCATAGGGACCCGCGCCGATGTCGCGGCCGCGCGCCGAGACGATGCCGGCGGTCACGGTGCCGCCGAGACCGAACGGATTGCCGACGGCGACCACCCAGTCGCCGACGCGGACCTTGGCGTCGTCGGCGAAATCGACATAGGTGAACTTGTCGCGGCTATCGACCTTCAGCACGGCGAGATCCGTGCGCGGATCGGTTCCGACCAGCTTGGCGTCGAGCTCACGGCCGTCATCCATCACGACGGTGTAGGACGTGCCGTCCGAAACGACGTGGTTGTTGGTGACCAGATAGCCGTCCTCGGAAATGAAGAAGCCCGATCCTTGAGCGACGGGGCGGGGCTGATCGTTGTTGCGGCGGTTGCGCTGCGCGCGGCGCTGATCCGGCTGCGGGCCGTTGAAGTCGCGGAAGAAGCGCTTGAGCGGGTGATCGTCGGGCAGGTCCTCGAAGCCCCCACCACCGCCGCGCGGGGTGCCGAACTGGAAGAACTGTCCGCCACGATCGGCGGCCGGATCGACCTTGGCGTTGACGCGGACGCTGACCACGGCCGGCGACACGCGCTCGACGACGTCGGCGAAGCTCGGAACCTGCGGGCCATTGACGCGAACCGCCTCGGCGAGCACCGGAACCGTGCCGGAGGTCACCGCGCCGAAGCCGATGGCGCCGGCGATGGCGAGCGATGCGGCGGCAGCCAGCAGACGGCTGCGGCCGCGCGAAGAAATCTTTCTCGAAGGGGTCATCTCTCACGTCCTCGTTCTGATGGGCGCTTTACGTCGCCCTCGACATGAGAAATAGAAAGCCGGACATTACGGCGCCATTTCTGGCGCATGAAATTTTCGTAATGAAGCGGTCAGGCGGGCGGGCCGGTGCGCCTTTCCAGAATGCGGTCCAGCGCCGCCCTCTCCTCGGCGCTGAGCGCGGCCGCCGCGTGACGCCGCCCGCGCGCGAAAACCAGATACAGCCCGCCGACCAGCAGGATCACGGCCGGCGTTCCCCACAGCGCGGCGTTGCGCAGGCTGAAGCGAGGCTTCAGCAGAACGAACTCGCCATAACGGGAGACGATATAGTCGACGACCTGGGCATCGCTGTCGCCCGCCGTCAGCCGCTCGCGGACCAGCACGCGCAGATCGTGCGCCAGTTCGGAATCCGAATCGTCGATGGACTGGTTCTGGCAGACCATGCAGCGCAGATTGGCCGACAGCGCGCGCGCGCGCGCCTCCAGCGCCGGGTCCGGCAGGACCTCGCTCGGCCGGACGGCGGCAAGGCCTGCGGCGGGCAACACCGCAACCGCCAGCAGCAGGGCGAACAGGCGGAGGGCGGACCTCATACCGGCTTCTCCGCCGCCGCGAACACGCGCCGCCGCTTCGGCGCGCCGACCCGCAGCCGGCGGTCCGACAGCGACACCGCGCCGCCGGCCATCATGACCAGCGCGCCGAGCCAGATCAGCGTCACCATCGGCTTCCACCAAATGCGCACGACGACGCCGCCGTCGGCGGTCTCGTCTCCAAGCGAGAGATAGAGCTGGCTGAAGCCGAAGGTCCGGATGCCCGCCTCGGTGGTCGGCATCTGCCGCACGGGGTAGAAGCGCTTGGAGGAGACGATGTCGCCTCTGGCCTGGTTTGCGGCGCCGAAGACCGAGAAGCGCGCGCGGCTCTCGGTGAAATTCGCCCCGCGGAACGGCTCGACCGCTTCGAAGCGCACCGAGAACGGCCCGGCGGCGGCGCTTTCGCCGGGTTTCATGGCGAGGATGTGTTCCTGCTGGAAGGCCACCACGCCGACGATGCCAAGCACGGTCAGGCCGAGGCCGAGATGCGCGAACGCGGTGCCGAACACTGAGCGCGGCAGGCCGGCCAGCCGGCGCATGGCGGTCCGGGCGGGCGCGGACGGCCAACCCGAGCGCAGCACGAGATCGGTCAGCGCGCCGAGCACCAGCCACGTCGCCAGGCCGGCGCCGAGAGCGGCCAGCAGCGAGGCGCGGTCCACGAACAGCATGGTGCCCAGCACGACCAGCAGCGCCGCCGCGAACGCGGCGAACAGACGCTGGGAGACAGCCGCGAGATCGCCGCGCTTCCAGGCCAGCAATGGGCCGAACGGGACGATCATCAGCAGCGGCACCATCAGCGGTGCGAAGGTCATGTTGAAAAAGGGCGCGCCCACCGAAATCTTGTCGCCGGTCAGCGTCTCCAGCAGCAGCGGGTACAGGGTGCCGACCAGCACCGTCGCCGTTGCGGTAGTGAGGAAGAGGTTGTTCACGACCAGCGCGCCCTCCCGCGAGATGGGCTGGAACAGCCCTCCCGCCGTCAGCGTCTGGGCGCGCCATGCGAACAGCGCCAGCGAACCGCCGATGAACAGCGTCAGGATCGACAGGATGAACACGCCGCGCCCCGGATCGGTGGCGAAGGCGTGGACGGAGGTCAGCACGCCCGAGCGCACCAGGAACGTACCGAGCAGCGACAGCGAGAAGGTCAGGATAGCGAGCAGCAGCGTCCAGATCTTCAGCGCGGAACGCTTTTCCATGACGATGGCCGAATGCAGCAGCGCTGTGCCGGCGAGCCAGGGCATGAAGGAGGCGTTCTCGACGGGATCCCAGAACCAGAAGCCGCCCCAGCCGAGCTCGTAGTAGGCCCAGTAGGACCCCATGGCGATGCCGCCGGTCAGGAAGACCCACGCGGCCAGCGTCCAGGGCCGCACCCAGCGCGCCCAGGCGGCGTCGATTCGGCCGCCGATCAGCGCTGCGACGGCGAAGGAGAAGCTGACGGAGAAGCCGACATAGCCGAGATAGAGCAGCGGCGGGTGCACGGCGAGGCCGATGTCCTGAAGGATCGGATTTAGGTCCTGCCCTTCGAGCGGAGCCGGGTCGATGCGCGCGAAGGGGTTGGAGGTCAGCAGGATGAACAGCAGGAAGGCCGCGCCGATCCAGCCCTGCACGGCGATGACGTTGGCCTTCAGGGAGAGCGGCAGGTTCGATCCGAAGGCGGCGATCAGCGCGCCGAAGAAGGTGAGGATCAGCACCCACAGCAACATGGAGCCTTCGTGGTTCCCCCATGTGCCGGTGATCTTGTAGAGCATCGGCTTCAGCGAATGGGAGTTTTCCCAGACGTTCTGCACGGAGAAGTCCGAGCGGACATAGGCCATCACGAGCACGGCAAAGGCCAGTGCGGTGAAGGCGAAACCGGCCACGGCGACCGGGCCCGAGACGGCCATCAGGCGGGCATCGCCGCGCACCGCACCGACGAGCGGCACGAGCGACTGAACGAGCGCCAGCGCGAAGGCCAGGACCAGCGCGAAATGCCCGATCTCGACCATCAGCAAGCAGCGCCTCTCATTGCGTTTCCTGCCACACGCCCTTGGCCTTCAGGCTCTCGGCCACCTCCTTGGGCATGTAGTTCTCGTCATGCTTGGCCAGCACGCTGTCGGCGACGAAGGTGCCGCCCTCGCCGAGCGTTCCCTCGGTGATGACGCCCTGTTCCTCGCGAAAGAGGTCGGGCAGGATGCCGATGTAGCTGACCTTGACCGACTGCCCGCCATCGGTGACGGCGAAACGCACCTCGGCGCCTTGTCCCCGCTCGATCGAACCCTTCTCCACCAGTCCGCCGAGACGGATGCGCTGCCCGGGCTGCAGGGTGGCGGCGGCAAGCTCGGTCGGCATGAAGAAGTAGGACGCCTTCTGCCCGAGCGCGTAGAGCGTCAGGCCGGCGGCGCAGGCCAGCACGCCCAGGCCCCCGAATATCACGGAAAGTCGCTTCTGCTTGCGCGTCATCCTAGTCCGCCACCGATATACCGAGGGACGCGGCGAAAGCACTCAACCTGCCGCGATCATCTCCCGTTAGGACCTCGACGCCCCGTCTCAACGCGTCGCGTGCGTCATCGGCGCGCCCGAGCACGACATAGGAACGAACGAGCCGCGTCCAGCCTTCCGCGTCCTGCGGATTCAGGCGCAGCCTCTCGTCCAGGCTGGCCACCATGCCCTCCACCATGGCCTGACGATCGGCCGGCGACATCGACGCCGCCCGGTCCATCTGCGCCTGGTCGGGCCCCGGCCGTTCCGCCGACGCCTGCTGGGAAGACGCCTGCGTCTGGGATGCTTGGGTCTGGGCGACAGCGCCGGCGATGGCGTCGCTCCATGGCGAATCGGCCGGCAGGCCGCGCGCCAGATCGTTCCAGGCCTCGACGGCGGCCTGCGCCTTGCCGTCCTGCGCCAGCGCGGCAGCAAGGTAGAAGCGGGCCTTGAGGTCCGCCGGCTCGATCGCCAGGGCGCGCTCGAAGGCAGCCTTGGCCTCGGCGGTCACGACGCCGCCGGCCGTGGTGGACAGCGCCTCCCCCAGGCCGGCCTCCCTCGAGGCGCTCGCGCCGGCAAGCCGGATAGCGTTGCGGTAAGCCGTCACCGCCTCGTCGGCCCGGCCGAGCCGCAGATAGATAGGCGCCAGCACATCCCAACCGCGCCCGTCCTCGGGGTTCGCCGCGAGATGCGCCTCGGCCCGCGCGACCAGTTCGGCCACGGTGCTTTGGTCTGCGTTTTTGGCCAGCCGCGCCGCAAGCGGCTGCGAGGGCAGGTCGGGCGAGCCGAGCGCGACGTAAGAGCCCCAGCTCACCAGCGGCACCGCGATCACCGCCATGGCGGCTATGGCGCGCGACGACACCATCGCCGTGGCGACAACCGGGCTCCCAGCCTTGTCCGCCTTCAGGATGCGGCGCGCGATCTCGGCATGCGCCTCGGCGACGTCGGCGGGCGCGACGAGCCCCCGCGCGGCATCGCGGTCGAGCTCGGAAAGCTGATCGCGGTAGACTTCCAGATCGTTGTTTTGCCCCGAATCATCCGGTGTCCGCCGCCGCGACAGCGGCAGCAGCACCGCAAGGCTCGCGGCCAGGGTCAGCAACGCTGCAACCGTCCAGAATACCATGGCGTCCAAATATACCCGGTCGACAGAGCTGCCAATATCACGTCCCTGCGGCGGATTGGCGGCGGGCCGGGTCACATTTGCGGCACGACGCTCAGGTCAGCGGCGACCAGCTTCCGTCCGGATTGCGACAGGCGGTCCCGCGCAGCGCGCGGCGCTGGCCGTCGACGGAGAGAGAATGGGTGTATTGCCGGCAGTCCTGTGAACCGACCCGGTAGGGCTGCGCCGCCGTGACCTCGCCGGACTTTGTGCCCGCGCTGTTGCGCCAGCGAACAACCTCGCCGGCCGGCGTGTATTCCAGCGCGCGGTACTCGGCTTCGAGGGCCTGCCTGCGCTCGCCCTGATTGAGCCCCACACCCGCGACCAGCCCGCCATTCATCTCATCGATGATGGACGACGCCACGTTTCCGCCGCCGCCGCCCGGCAGGACGGATGCGGCGCGTTCGACGCCGCCGGACACGCAGGCGGAAGCCATCAGGAGAGTGGCCATCAAGGCAAGGCCGACGCGCACCTTCTGTCCGCCGGCCGGGTTCAGCACCGATCGAGATTCCATCGTCCTACCAGTATCCTGTCGGCCGGTCCGGCCGGCATTTGGTCCGCTCGCATGTTGCGTTCTAGTCGATGCTGCGAAGCTCAACAACGGCCTTGAGGCCGCCGCGTTCCGATCGTTCGAGCAGCAGCCGCCCGCCATATTCGCTGACCAGTTCGGAAACGATGGCCAGGCCGAGGCCCGTTCCGGGCTTCGTCTCGTCCAGCCGTCGTCCGCGCTTGAGCGCGTCGCGCGCCTTCTCGTCCGGAATGCCGGGGCCATCGTCGGAGATGGCGATGGTGAACCGCCCCTTCTCGCCCGCCTCGGCCGGCACGATATCGACCGCGATGTCGACGCCGCTGCTCGCCCATTTGGTCGCGTTCTCAAGAAGATTGCCGACGATCTCCTCCAGATCCTCGCTCTCCCCCGCGAACACGACCTCGCCGGCCGGCAGGGTCGAGGTGATCCGCAGCCCGCGGCCAAGCTTCTCGAACACGCGCACCATGCGCTCCATCAGCGGCTGGACCGGCGTGCGGTAGACCACGCTGTCGCGCTGCGCGGCCAGCCGGGCGCGGCGCAGATAATGTTCGACCTGCTGCTGCATGGCGGAGGACTGGTCGACGATGAGCGCGCCCTTGGCGCCGCCCAGCGCCCTGCCCTCGTTCAGCAGGACGGCCAACGGCGTCTTCAGCGAATGCGCCAGGTTGCCGACCTGCGTGCGGGCGCGCTCCACGATGCGGCGGTTGTTCTCGATCAGCGCGTTCGTCTCGTTGGCCAGCGGCTCGATCTCGGCGGGGAAAGGCCCGTCGAGCCTTTGCGCCGTACCCTCGCGCACCATCGCCAGCGCATCGCGCACCCGCCGCAAAGGCCGCAGCCCGAACAGGATCGCGATCGCGTTGATGGCGATCATCCCGACACCGAACAGCGCGAGATAGAAGAACAGCCGCCGCTCGAAGACGGAGATCTCGCGCTCCAGCTCCGACTTGTTGCCCATCAGGCGGAAGCGGGCGATGCGGTTCTGGTTGTCCAGCAGGATTTCGCTTTCCACCACCACCAGCGACTCTCCGCCCGGCCCGAGCGCCACGTAGCGTCGCTGGAACGCGTCGTCGAACGGTACCTCGATCACGGAGGGCGCTGCCACCGGCTCCAGCATGGACGCCGAGCTCAGCGCGCCCTTCACGTCCTGCGAGACGGGCTCGACCGACCAGTACCAGCCCGAATTCATCTGCGAGAAGCGCAGGTCGCCCAGATTGGGACTGCCTTCCAGAAAACCGCCGTCGGTCAGCCCGACCGAGCCGATGAGGTTGAACAGATGCGCCGACAGCAGGCTGTCGAAACTGCGCTCGCTGGCCTGCCGGTACAGGGTGGAGATCACGGTGGAAATGACGATCAGCGTCACCACCGCCCAGCAGGTGGAGATGGCGATGACGCGGAAGGCGAGCGAGCGCGGCTGCAGGACCGCGCGGGCTTCCGCGAACAGTCGATGCGGGAGGCGTTCCGTGTCAGGCCCCCGGTTCGCGCATGCGATAGCCCATGCCGCGCACGGTCTCGATCATGTCGATGCCCATCTTCTTGCGCAACCGCCCGACGAAGACCTCGATCGTATTGGAATCGCGGTCGAAATCCTGATCGTAGAGGTGCTCGACCAGTTCCGTGCGCGAGACCACTTCGCCCATATGGTGCATCAGGTAGGCCAGCAGCCTGAACTCGTGCGAGGTCAGCTTCAACGGCTTGCCGTCGACATCCGCCTTGGAAGCGCGCGTGTCGAGCCTGAGCGGTCCGCAGGACAGTTCCGAGGAGGCGTGGCCCGCCGCCCGCCGGATCAGCGCGCGCACGCGCGCCAGCACTTCCTCGATATGGTAGGGCTTGGTCACGTAGTCGTCGGCGCCGGCGTCGATGCCGGCGACCTTGTCGCTCCACCGGTCGCGGGCGGTCAGGATCAGCACGGGCATCTTGCGGCCCGACCTGCGCCAGCGTTCCACGACGCTGATGCCGTCCATCTGGGGCAGGCCGATGTCCAGCACCACGGCGTCGTAGGGCTCGGTATCGCCCAGATAGTGCCCCTCCTCGCCGTCATAGGCGCGGTCGACGACGTAGCCGGCGTCGCCCAGCGCTTCCGAAAGCTGGCGATTCAGCTCCTTGTCATCTTCAACGACGAGAATGCGCATCAACCCCATCCGAGCATGGTGAGCGGTAGATATAGGCGATGCCGCGCCCTGCGGGAAAGCTGCCGGCGCCCCGCCTCATTCGGCCGGAACCACCACTTCCATGCGGCGCGGCCGCTGGCCGTCGCGCGCGGGCACCACCACGACGATCACGCAGACCGCCCGTCCGCCCTGATTGGCTGCGGAGGCGCGCGCCAGCGTGCCCCCGTTCTGCGCGGCAACGCGCTGGCCGACCGCGTAGCAGTCGGCGGCGGCGACCTGCGACGCGGCCGGCGACGTCTGCGCCAGGCTCGGGGCGGCGGTCGCAAGGCACGACGCCGCCACCGAAACGGCGGCCGCCACCACGATCCTAAAGCGCTTGCTGAGCTTGTCCATGCCTGGGTTCTAGCGCAAGCGCTCTGAACGTCAAATGAACACCGGTCCGCGCCCGGCGTTCAGCTCACTTGCCGAGCCGGCTGCTCGCATTCAGGCGGCCGAAGATCGCGAGCAGTCCGCTGATGGCGGTGACCGCCTGCAGCAGGGTGTCGGTCAGCGCCGAACCGTCAATCCCGGCGAGCGGCAGTCCGGCGATGCCGCCGACGGCGGTCAGGATGGTCACCAGCGAGGCCCAGATGGTTCGCGACAGATACCATGGCTTGATGTCGGTCATTGTCATTCTCCTTGGCGTTGAAAATTCTAGGGCGTGACCCTCAGCCTGCGCGGCAGGCCCGGTCCGACAACGGCGCTCATCTGCCGGACCGTGACATCGAGCCCTGCCGGCGGCGTGCCGAAATCGGCGGCCAGCATCGCCGCCGAATAGGCGAAAGCGGGCTGCGTCACGATGGCGGTACGGACCACCGCGCCGCCGACGGGCGCCACCTCGACCTGGTAGCTTTCCGTCTCCTCGCCGAGCGGAATGTCGGCCGGCAGCCAGCTATCGGCATCGACCCGGCCTCGCCTGATCCAGGACAGGAACAGGCCGCCGCCGCCATCCGGCCGCGCGCGCAGATGCGCGGGCGCAAGCGGCGTGAGCGCGCGCAGGCCGCCGGTCTCGCTGCGCAACGCAAAGCTGGCGGCCGAAAAGTCGCCGGCGCGCGGCCCCACCCGCCAGTTGAGATGCAGGCCCGCCTCGCCGGACCGCAGCCCCGCCGGCCGCACGGTCTCGTCGAGCACCACGACGCGCGCGCCGATCAAGGCCCCCGCCGCGGTGGCGTCGTCCGTGCCGAACTGCCCGCGCAGCAGCCGCGACAGACGCCACACGCCCGGCTCGACTTCGTCGGCCTGCTCGAACTGACTGATCTCCCAGACACCGGAAGCCGATTGGACCGCAATCGCGTTCGCGCCGTTGAGAACATGTCCGCGCGAGACGCTGGCAAGCTCGCCATCGTTCAGCCTTACGGTCAGGTAGTTGCCCAGGTCGATCCTGCCCAGCGGCCCGGCCGCCAGCGGTTCGGTGAGCGTGCCGACCGTCGCCGGGCTGGCGACGCTGGCGCGGAGCGCATAGCCGCTCTCTTCCGGCGAGGAGAACACGGCTTGCCCGCGCCACGGCGTCTGCCACGCGGCCAGCCGGAACCAGTCCTGCGGCAGGCTCGAGCCGTCCATCAGCGGCAGGTCGAGGAACCAGGCGAGCGGCGTGCCGGCAAAGGGCCAAGCCGCCGTCGCCTGGCGCGCATTGGACGATTCCCAGCGCGTCGGCGCGCCGCGCGCCACCTGTCTCGCCGCCACGCGCCGCACCAGCCCGTCCTCGATCTGCGTGATCAGGAACTCGCGGTCGCCCGTTTCCGGAAGCCGCACCACCGCGCCCGGCACGAGAAAGGGATCGAGCGGCCCGACCGCGAAGCCGATCCGCTCGCGCTCGCTCCACATCCGCCGCATCCAGTCGCCGGCGAGCGCCCTGCCCTGTCCGGCCTCCAGCACGCCCGGAAAGCTGATCGTCTCCTGCCGATGGCCGGCGGTCCCGACCCTGCGGTCGCGCACGGTGACCGACTGGTAGTCGGTCATCGGGTCGCGGAACGTCAGCACCGCCTCGCCGGGAAGCTGGTGGTCGGGCGGCCGCACCTGCTCCAGCACCGGCAGCCCGTCATCGAGAACCTTGTCCTCGACCAGGATCGCGGGACCGGTCTTCGCCGCCGCGCCGCGGAAGGCCAGCGTGCCGCCGGTTTCCAGGCAGGCCAGGCCGAAGAGATCGACAAGAGGCTCCAGCGCCGCGCGCGCCGAGGTCGGATCGTAGATGACATAGCCCGGAACCGTCGCCTCGACGCCGGCGACGACGGCCGGCGCGCATGCGTGATCGCCGAGGATCGCGTTGACGAGATCGCCGACCGACGGCGAGGCCAGCCGTCCGTTGAGCCAATGGCCGTAGTGCCAGTTGCCATGGTCCGACCACTCGTCGTCGCGCTGCGGAAAGGCCGGATAGGGTCGCGCGTCCCAGGCCCACAGATAGATCCTCGACGCATCCACCATGCGGCCGCCATAGACCGCCGACACCGGGTTCCCCGCATCGTCGAAGGCCGGCGAGTTCGGGTCCCAGTGATCCGCATGCGCCTCGATGAAGCGCCGCTGCGCGATGTCGGATCGCCCGCCGTCGGAGAAATAGGGCAGCGCGCTCTCCGCCGACTTCGGATCGGGGAAGACGTTCGGCTGGTTCGGCCCCTTGTCGACGGCCGGGCAACCCAGCTCGTCGCACCAGGCGGCCGCGAATTGCGGGCCGCGCAGGCTGTCCGGGTCCTCGGAGGAGAAAATCTGCGCTACCGCGCCGTTGTCCCACACCAGCCTGCGCCGCGAAGGCTCGAAGCGCGGCCGGTCGCGGCGCGATATCGTCACGATCCCGGACGGCCCTTCGATCATCACCTCGCGCACGTCCGACAGCGTCTCGCCGACCAGCGCGATGCGGTCATGCCGTTTCAGCGCGAAGGGCGAAAAACCCCGCGCCAGCCCGTTCACCCATTCCGCGCCGAGCCGCGTCTTGCCGGCTCCGCGCCCTCCCAGAACCAGCCACGTCGCCGGCTGGAACTTCAGCGGATACTGGCCGATCCGCGCGTGAAAGAACCACTCACCCCGGACCAGGTCCGCCTGTTCCTGCGTCAGTTCCTTCCGCGACCAGCCTGCGTGCGTATGCCTCAGCCAGTTCGATGATGCGTTCGTCGATGCGTCCGAGCACGTCGGCAATCTCTCCATCCCGTCCTGCGTGGTTTTCCTTCGCGCCGCTGTCGCCGCGCGTGACTTCGCTTATCTTTTCCAGGATGCGCATCAGCGCGGAGGCCGCGTCGATGCGGCCCTTGTCCAGAACGTCCTCCGACCCGGCCTCTTCCGCCACGTCCAGTATGTGGTCGACCAGCCGGGCGATGCGCTCTTCCCGGCTCTCGCCGCCCTTGCCCTTGCGGCGCGCCGGCTTCCAGCCTTCCGCGTGCGCCCGCCGCCGCAGCGCCGCCGCCGAACGTCCGGTGGCCTCGGCCAGCAATTCAAGGCTTGCCGGCGCGCCGCCGTGCAGCGCGCGCAACGCCGCCCAATGCGCCGCAAGCGATTTGGTCATCCACCACCCTGTCATGCCATGGGATATTGCCGGTTCTTCGCGACGATCCCGCCAGCCGCACTTTTCCGACGATAGCGAGACACTACCAGAGCACCGTCACGCCGTCAAGGACTAAATTCCTATTTTTTTACACCATCAAAGATTCCGACTGTGGCCCGTTTGCGCTTGCCGGTGCGCGCCAAATGGCCGACTAGTGAGGTTCGTTCGTCGTAGTGCCGCCCTGAATTTGCCGGCATGGGTGAGCAGAGATTGGTGGATTGGGCCGGACAAGACGTCGATGCAATCCGAGGAAAAGCCCGTAAAGCGCAGGAGCCGGCTCGCCGCGCGCCTTCTGGCGGCCGATGCGTGGCTGGATTCCTCGCTCTACGAGTTCCGCTTCAAGGCGGGCGAGTGGTGGGAGACGCTCACCATCTTTTCCCGCCGCTTCCGCGTCACCGGCTGGCGTCGGGCGGTGTTCGAGCTGCTCGGCGAGGGCCTGACGCTGGGCACGGCGGGTTCCGTCGTCATGCTCGCCCTCGCCCTTCCCGCCTTTGAGGAGACCTCGGGAAACTGGCGCGACCAGAACGATTTCGCCGTCACCTTCCTCGATCGCCACGGGCGCGAGATCGGCCAGCGCGGCCTGATCCAGCGCGATTCCGTTCCCGTCGACGAGATGCCCGACCACGTCATCAAGGCGGTGCTGGCCACCGAGGACCGGCGCTTTTTCGAGCATTACGGTATCGACGTGCTCGGCCTCATGCGCGCCATGAGCGAGAACATGCGCGCCAATTCCGTCGTGCAAGGCGGTTCGAGCCTGACCCAGCAGCTCGCCAAGAACCTGTTCCTCAGCAACGAGCGCACCGTCGAGCGCAAGGTCAAGGAGGCGTTCCTGGCCATCTGGCTGGAAATGAACCTTTCCAAGAAGGAGATCCTCCAGCTCTATCTCGACCGCGCCTATATGGGCGGCGGCACCTTCGGCATCGCGGCGGCGGCGGATTTCTATTTCGGCAAGACGGTCAAGGAGCTGAACCTCGCCGAGGCCGCCATGCTGGCCGGCCTGTTCAAGGCGCCGTCGAAATACGCCCCGCACATCAACCTGCCGGCCGCCCGCGCCCGCGCCAACGTGGTGCTGACCAATCTGGTCGACAGCGGCTTCATGACCGAGGGACAGGTGTTGTCGGCCCGGCTCCATCCCGCCGACATCGTCGACCGGGGCGACCGCAAGAGCCCCGACTACTTCCTCGACTGGGCCTTCGAGGAGGCGCAGAAATACGGCAGGCAGTACGGCGTCCATTCCATGGTGGCGCGCACCACCATCGACATGAACATCCAGCAGGCGGCCGAGGAATCGCTGGAATTCCACCTGCGCCAGTACGGCAAGGAATTCGGCTTCTCCGAAGGCGCCATCGTCGTCATCGAGACGGGCGGCGCCGTGCGCGCCATCGTCGGCGGCCGGGATTACGGCGCCAGCCAGTTCAACCGCGCCACCAAGGCGCTGCGGCAGACCGGCTCGTCGTTCAAGACCTATGTCTACGCCACGGCCATGGAGCACGGCTTCAATCCCGACTCCACCATCTCGGACGCGCCGGTCAACTGGGGCGGCTGGATGCCGAAGAATTACGGCCGCAGCTATGCCGGCAAGGTCACGCTCACGCGCGCCTTCGTGAACTCCTACAACACCGTCCCGGTCCGGCTGGCCAAGGAGCACCTGTCCATTCCACCGATCAAGGCGATGGCGGAGGCCATGGGCGTGGAATCACCGGTCCTCTCCCACAAGACCATGGTGCTCGGCACTGGCGGCATGACCGTCATGGACCAGGCCACC
Source organism: Mesorhizobium sp. (assembly GCA_027492275.1). GTDB lineage: Bacteria > Pseudomonadota > Alphaproteobacteria > Rhizobiales > Rhizobiaceae > JAPUFC01. The sequence goes on from JAPUFC010000048.1 coordinate 71,595, forward strand.
GGCTACAGCGTCTTCCCGAACGACGGCTACGCCGGCACGCGCCACGGGGTCACGCAGCTCATGGATCGCTCGGGCCATCTCTTCTACGACCACGGGCGCGACGCGCCGCCGCCGCACCGGGTGCTGTCGCAGCAGGCGGTCAAGTCGATGAACACGATGCTGGTGCAGGTGCCCGAGATCGGCACCGCGCGCCGCGCCGCCCTGCCCTCGATCCGCTCCGGCGGCAAGACCGGCACCACCCAATCCTACCGCGATGCCTGGTATGTCGGCTTCACCGGCAACTTCACCGCCGCCGTGTGGCTCGGCAACGACGATTTCTCGACGACGCGCAACATGACCGGCGGCTCCGTGCCGGCCATGGTCTGGCAGAGGCTGATGGCCTACGCCCACCAGAACATCGACATCAAGCCGATCCCCGAGATCGACAAGCCGTTCATCGACCCGGCCGTCGCGGCGAAGGCGGCGGAGGCCGAGAAGAAGCTCGCGGCCGGAGCGGTGGAGGACGAAAGGCCGCCGGTCCTCTCCTCGACCACCACGCGGGTGCTGCGCGAACTCTCCGACGTGTTCCGCAAGGCCCCGCCGATCGAGGGTCCGGCCGAACCCGAGGCGCTGTCCGCCCTGTAAAGCGGGCATGATCCTTCCGGCAGCCCTCGCGCCGTCCCTTGCCACCGATCCGCTACCGCGATACGCCCGGCGCAGCATGTTCAAAACCGCCTTCCTCATCCTGGTCGCGCTGGTCCTCGCCATCGGCGGCGGCGGCGCCAGCGTGTGGTACGCGCTCAAGGCGCAGGAAGGCGTCGGCGCCGTGACCGTCGACGGCTGGACCGCCTTTCCCGACATGGGAACGCCGGAGGCCGATCCCTATTCCAAGGCGCGCGTGGCGCGCGAGGGATCACTGGCGCTCGGCCGCGCCGAGGGCCTCGCCTTCAACGCCCAGCGCGACTCGTCGGGCGAGCGGCTGCGGCGCGAATGCGGCTACCGCATCGAGGGGTCCATGCCGTCGACCCGCTTCTGGACGCTGCACGCCGTCGACGCGCAAGGCGCGCTCATCCGCGCCGGGTTCGACCGGGCGCCGGCCCTGCAGTCGCTCAGCCTCCTGCGCGCCGACGGCGGCGGCATCGTCATCGCCGCCGCCGCGCAGCCCGCGCCGGGCAACTGGCTGCCGCTCTCCGGCAAGGGCGACATGAGCTTCGTGCTGACGCTCTACGACACGCCCATAGCCGCGAGCACCGGCCTTTCCGACATCAGACTGCCGCGCATCGTCAGGATGGCCTGCCATGCTTAGGCTGGCCTACGCGATTCTCGCCGGCCTCGTCGGAGCCGGCATCGTGCATATCGCGGTGCTCTTGATGCTGCCGCAGTTCTCCGAGGGTGACGCCTGGTCGCGGCTCGCCATGCAGGCCGGGCCGTTCCGCGTCGTCCAGGCCGACAAGGTGACCGAGGGCAGCGCCATCGTCGCGCCGCAGGACCCGCTCTTCATGGCCGCGCTCTGCCGCTTCGACCTCGCCGAGGGGATGGCGCATCTGCGCGCCGAGGGGCGCGTTCCGTTCTGGTCGGTGTCGGTCTACGATCGCGGCGGCCAGAACGTCTATTCGCTCAACGACCGCGCGGCCGAGGACGGGCACCTGGATCTCGTCGTCCTGCAGCAGGCCCAGATGATCGAGGTGCGGAAATTCCTGCCCGACGACATGGAGCATTCCATCTTCGTGGAGACGCCCGTCGATGAAGGCATCGTCGCCGTCCGCGCCTTCGTGCCGGACACGACATGGCGGCCCGCCGTGGCGGGCTGGCTGGCGAGCCTCTCGTGCGACGCCAAATAGCTTTCCGAGCTCAGCGACGCTGCGCCGGCTGTTCCGTCAACGGCGAAGCCTGGCATGCCGCCGGCTCCTTGCGCGCCATCGACTGCGGCCGTTCGTAGCGAACGCCCGGAAAGATGATGATCTGCGCTTCCCGCCTGTCTTCGATGGTGCCGTGCGAACGAGGCTCGGTCCTCGGCGCGAACTGGAGCACACTGGCCATAACTGCGATTCCCTTTCGGTTCACCGATCGGAGCAACCACGCAACGCCTCCGTGTTTCATAACGCCAGCAGACGGTTAACAGGGCTTTAACGCAAATGAAAAAATGCTTATTGTTTTTGCTGGGTTTTCAGGCGGTCGGCGGGAAGGGTGTGTGGAAGGTGCGTGCGTAAGGCGACTGGCTGGTGGCTTGGCTTTTCAAATATGCGAACCACTCGCGCTTTCTTGATGGCGGGCTGTTTCGCTTTAGCCAACCGGCAGCGTTGAACGATCCTCACGAAGCAATTCCTGACATCTGCTACGAGGAATATAGCACTGAAGACCTTGCGTCGGTGCGGATCGACCATGATCCCTTTTACCCCCTCTCGGCCGAGAAGGAGCGGAGACTGCGGGAAATGTTGCTTGGCCCGTATTCCCGAATTCGAGTGGATGAGAAAATGTTTCCGGCGCTGTGGCCTGTCCATGAGCCTCGTCTGCGGGACGAGCCTTTCAACACCGTTGCCGAGTTTGACCGCAGCATCGCCGATCTTGCGCAATCCCTCCTCGTCCAGTGCGCTAATTCTCGCTTCGGCATTTTCAGCCTTACCACCGCTGACGCAGAGCATATGTGGGCCTACTACGCTCAAGACCATGCCGGGCTATGCGTTCGGTTCAATGCAGAACATGAGTGCTTCGCCAATGCGCAGCCCGTTCAATATTCAGACGATCCCATTTTTATATCAACCAAGCTTGGGCTGCTGCGTGTGGCCGGAATTCAGTTCGATAGGGCCGCAATCCTCAACCGCCAGATTTCAACAGTGCCCGCATTGATGTTGCTCAGAAAGCGAGCAGGCTGGGCACACGAAGAAGAAGTACGAATACTGGCCGACTTGTCGAAGGCAGACAAGGTTCACCCAGGGGCAGACCATTCTGGGCTTCCAATTTGTCTCTTTCGGGTGCCCCGTGCCGCTGTTCATTCCGTTGTCTTTGGGTTGCGAGCCTCCAAGTCCTTTATCGATGAGGCGGCTGTTGGGGCCAACAATTCATCAGAATGGCACAATGTGCCGATGTTTCGCAGGGAGATGCGTGGGGCCAAGATTATCGAGGTGCCGCTTGGGATACCCTAGAAGGGAGAGCGCCCCGTCTGATGAAATTTGGGGTCAGAAATTCGAGAGGTCACCTCGTGAAGGCGTCGGCGAGCTTTCCCCCCCCGTACCACGACCAAGCCTATGCATCGACAGGCTTCGCCGCCCCGGCAGCCTCTATCCCCCGCTCAATGCGGGCGGTAAGGACGAAAAGGAATGTGCCCAACGCTTCCGCAAAGGCGACGGACTGCTCAGCCTCTTCCGGCGAAACATGCGGGCGCTCTGCGTCGGCGTGTCGGGGGCGATTAGCACCTAACCGAACCGAATGTGCCCAGTCCGCCATACCCTTAGTGAGCACATTATCCTTAAGGGCGCGGTCGATGCGCTGATAAAGGGACCCTTCCCGGTACTCCACAGCCTTCAAAAAGCTGTCTACCGCACTACCAGACATCAATGCTGCTGCATCTGGTGCATGGAGGGTCTCGTAAGCCTGTTGGAGGAACTTCCGCCCTGGCTCTGGAATGTCGTCGTGAGCGGTTTTCTGGGCCGGATGCATGGCGTCTACGATGAAGCGATTATTGCCCTTCTCGGCACTCACTACAGTGACGCTGCCACACGAACTACAGCGATATGCGGCCCAATGTTTGCTTTGGCCGGCTGAGGAACGCCGCGTAGGTCCCTGACTTGCCCAAACCCTTTCCATATGGGGACTTGCGACGGTGCAATATGGACACCTACCCAGGCCATCAAGCACTTCGCCGAGCGAAGAGCCACCGCTAGAAACCGAAATGGACGTAGTTATCACACTGCGAACCCCCATCACTGGAGATGCAAAATGCATGGGCTACGCGTCGGCTTCAAGTCTCATATGACCTTGCCCATATGAGACCCTTTGCGTTCCCCAGCCGGTCCCCGGAAACGGCGACTTACGAGAGTCTCAGAAAAATGCCTGTTGACTTATGAGACTGTAGTCTCGTAGGGTCTTATTGTATTTGAGACTCCATGGGAGACCGCCGTCATGGCCAAAGCACTGCCTCCGTATCTTCGCGTGATCGAACCGCGCGTCTTTGAGTTCCCCACCTTCACCAACATCCCGATGCCGAAGCGTGCGTCTCGGTGGGAAAAAGCTACAGACCCCAGGCATCAGTTCCTCTTTGACCTCCTTGCTCTCCACGAGGACGGCCTCAAGGCTGGCGAGACGGTAACCGAGCGCGTGCCGTTCGAAGAATTTGAGACCGGCCGCAAGGATGCCGCCAAGCCTCTCGTCAATCACTTCTATGCCGCCACGGTGGCCCGGCAAGCCTTCTCCGCGTGGCAGGCCGCAAGGGGCAAGGCGTGGCGCAACACTGTCGTGCTGGAAGTTACCCGCCCCGTGGAAATGTTCTGCCCCTTCCCGATGCCGATGCCTGCCGAATTGTGGGCTGCCATGCAGGCGGAAGCCGATGAGGATTGGGGTCTGGAATGCATCACGCTCCGCCTGGAGCGGAAGGGAGCCGCCCAATGAGCACCCCAACGCTAGTCGGCTATGCCCGCACCTCCACCGCCGACCAAGAGGCTGGCCTTGAGGCACAACTCCGCGACCTCAAAGCGGCGGGCTGTGCGAAGATATTCAGCGAGCAACTCTCCTCCGTGAAGTCCAAGCGACCTCAGCTTGATGCCGCCCTTGAGTGGGTCCGTGAGGGGGACATCCTGCTTGTCACCAAGCTGGACCGTCTGGCCCGCTCCGTGCGGGACCTAAAAAACATTCAGGACCGCCTAGAGGCCAAAGGGGTCGGCCTCCGCGCTACCACCCAAAGCTTCGACACCTCCACCTCCATGGGCAAGCTCATCGTTCATGTCCTCGGGGCCATTGCGGAATTTGAGCGGGACATCATGCTGGAGCGCCAGCGTGAGGGCATCGCAAAGGCCAAGGGCGAAGGTGCATACAAGGGCCGGCCTCGCGGGACCTTCAAGAAGACTGCCGAGGTGCTGGCCATGCGGGCGGAGGGCAAGAAAGTGCCTGCGATTGTGGAGGCGCTGGGGATTAGCCGTGCGAGCGTCTTCAGGATCATCAAGGAGGCGGAAGGGCATTGAGGAGGCCCTCCCGCTTGACTTCACGTGGGGCTACTAGCGATGTTCCGCGAGATGCCCCATGATTTGGGCCAAGGGCAGCACCACACTTAGGAACATGGCTTGCTCTATGCTTAGGAACACGAGTTGCTCCTCAAGTACCTCCCCGCACAAGAACATGATAAGCACCTTGATTTAGCACGCTTCACCACCAAGATACGCCGGTTTTGTAGAATTTATGCACCAATATTGTGTTACTCAATCGCATTAGACTTGACATTTTCGGAAGTTTCGGCTAACGGCCATATAGTTCGCGAAACCAACGCGGGCTCATCCAGCTAGAGGACGGCTTGTCGAGACCTACTAGGACTGCTCAGCAGGAAGCATCTGCTTCCCTAGATGTCTGGTCCCATCATGTGATGGAATCAGTTTAGCTGCTCCTTCTTGGAG
>JAPUFC010000049.1 GCA_027492275.1 Mesorhizobium sp.
GGCGAGGAACAGCGGCCGTTTCGCCGTGGCGAGCGATTCCGCCGCGCGGACGGCTCCGTCCATGTCGTCCGTCATGACCTTGCCGAGGAACAGGCCGTAGTCCCACCAGGCCGGATGGGCGCTGGTCGCCTCGACGGCGCGGCCCATGACCTGCACGCCCTCGCCATAGCGGCCGGCCATGACCAGCGTGTAGCCGTAGGCTGCCGTCGTGCTCAGGTCGAAGATGTTGAGCTCATGCGCCTTGCGCATCCAGCGGATGGATTCCTCGGCGGTGCCGGCGCGGGCGCTGATCGCGCCGTAGACCCGGTGCGCGAAGGCGCTGGTCGGTCCGGCCAGGACGGCCTTGTGGGCCAGCGCCAACGCGGTCTCGACGGTCACCCCGCTCGGATAGTCGTAGTCCTCTGTGGCGGCGTCGAGCTGCAGCGAGGCCATCTCGGCGGGGATCAGCGGCGACTTCCCGCCGGCGCGCGCCAGCTTCTCGAAGCAGCGATAGGCGGCGCGGTAGGTGTCGGGCTGCTGGTCCATCAGGTAGTCGTCGGCGAGCAGCAGGCAGCCGATCAGGCCGCCGCGCTGCACGTTCTGCTCGATATAGCCGTAGATCCCGCCCGACACCGGCACGGTGGCGCTGACGATGCTGGCGATGCGGCTTTCCAGCGCCGGCGTGGCCGTTTCGCCGGCGGTCAGGATCTGCGACAGCAGCACCTTGCCGCTGGCCGCGCTCTGCAGCTCGACGGCGACGCTGCCGTCCTTGACGCCCGGCGTGACGAAGAACACGAAGCGGATGGCGTCGTCGGCTTCCGAGCGGCTGGGCAGGTCGTGCGCGCGGGCGACGAAGTTCACCGTGTCGAAGCTGGACAGCGCGGTGCGCAGCACTTCCGACACGCGCTGTACGGCCGGGCCGTCGGCGCTGGACGAGATGTGGATGATCGGCAGGCGCTCGGCCGTCGGCTCCGGCGGGATCGCGCCGGTGGCGAATCGCTCGACGGCGCCGGCATCCGACAGGGCCTGCATCTCGGTCGGCCGCAACTGCGCCGGGTCGGCCATGCGGTAGACGAGGAAGCCGAGCATGGCGATGACGATGCCCATCGCCGCCCAGAAGAGCTGGACGTGGCGCATCACATGCGCGGCGGGCGGAACCGCGACCGGCGCGGACCCGGCGGGCGGAGCCGGTTCGGGCGCGGCCTGCGGTGCGGGCGGCGAGTCGGACGCGGCCTGCGGCGGCTCTGCGTCCTCCGCCGCGTCGGCCTCCTCCTCCGGCCCGTCGGCGGCCGCCAGCCATTCGTAGACGGGAATGTAGCTGCCGCGCGGGATGGTAATGCGCAGCGGGTCGGCGGCGCCCTCGTTCTGGTAATATTGCGACAGCAGCTCGCGCAGGCGCCCGGCCTGGACGCGCACCACCGCGTCGGTCGAGGGGTCGAACTCCGGCGCTCGGCCGAAGACGTCGATGGCGATGGAAAGACCCTTCAGGCGGTCCGCCTGGCCTTCCTGCTCCTGCTCGACGAGATAGCGCAGCAGCTTGCGCGCGCGGTCGGAGCGCGCGAGGGCCTTGCTCCCGAGCACGCTCGCGAGCGCTTCCCTCACCGCAGCAGCGGCGGGCGGCTGACCGTTCAGCAACCGTCCATCCCTTCGAGTCCCCTTCGGAGCCCGATCATAGCCGGATGCCGCCGTGGCACAAGCGTCGAGGCCGCTCTCCCCAAAAAAGACATGCGAAAAATGGGGATGGGCGGCATTTTCCTGCCGCCCCCGGGTCAATGCGGGCCGATGAGGGAAGGCCTCAGCCGGCGGGCGGCAGGCGGTTCGCGGCCGAGACGACCGCCTCCAGCGAGGCGGCCACGATGTTGGTGTTGATGCCGACGCCGAAGACGCGGCCCCGCGGATGCTCGACCTCCATGTAGCAGATGGCGGCCGCATCGGAGCCGCGCTGCAGCGAATGCTCCGAATAGTCGAGCACGGACAGCTCGACGCCGATGTGCTTGGACAGCGCGTCGACGAAGCCGTCTATGGGACCGGTGCCCCTGCCGGTTATGGTCGTCTCGCGGCCGCCGTCGAGGATCGTGGCCTCGACGATCCGGCGTCCCTTCGCGGCGGGATCGAGGTAGGTCTGGTGATCGACGAACTTCAGGCGGGCGCCGGGCTGGTCGACATAGCGTTCCAGGAAGCGATCGTGGATGCGGCCGGCCGGGACCTCCTTGCCTTCCGAATCGGTGATCTGCTGGATGTCCTGGCTGAACTCGATCTGCAGGTTGCGCGGCAGGTTCAGCCCGTAGTCGGCCTGCATGACGTAGGCGATGCCGCCCTTGCCCGACTGCGAGTTGATGCGGATGATCGCCTCGTAGGTGCGGCCGACATCGGCGGGATCGATCGGCAAATAGGGCACCTCCCACAGCGGCTTGTTTGCGGTCTTCAAAGCCTTCATGCCCTTGTTGATGGCATCCTGGTGGGAGCCGGAGAAGGCGGTGTAGACGAGTTCGCCGACATAGGGGTGGCGCTCGGGGATGCGCAACTGGTTGGAATATTCGTAGATGTCGCGGATGCGGTTGATGTCTGAGCAGTCCAGCATCGGGTCGACGCCCTGCGTGTACATGTTGAGCGCCAGCGTGACGATGTCGACGTTGCCCGTGCGCTCGCCATTGCCGAACAGCGTGCCCTCGACGCGATCGGCGCCGGCCATCAGGCCGAGCTCGGTGGTGGCGATGCCGGTGCCGCGGTCATTGTGCGGATGCAGCGAGATGATCAGGTTCTCGCGGTTGTCGAGGTTGCGGCACATCCACTCGATGCGGTCGGCGTAGATGTTGGGCGTCGACATCTCGACCGTGGACGGCAGGTTGATGATCAGCTTGTTGTCGGGTGTCGGACGCACGATCTCGGTGACGGCGTTGCAGATCTCCAGCGCCACCTCCAGCTCGGTCCCGGTGAAGCTCTCAGGCGAATACTCGAAGCGATAGCCGCCGCCGGCCTTCGCCGCCATGTCCACCACCATCTTGGCGGCGTCGGTGGCGATCGCCTTGATGCCCGGCACGTCCCTGGCGAAGACGACGCGGCGCTGCAATTCGCTGGTCGAGTTGTAGAAGTGCACGATCGGCCGCGTCGCGCCGGCGAGCGCCTCGAAGGTGCGCGCGATCAGTTCGGGGCGGCACTGGACCAGCACCTGGAGGCTGACGTCGTCGGGCACGTTGCCTTGCTCGATGCACCAGCGCGCGAAGTCGAAATCCGTCTGCGAGGCGGAGGGAAAGCCGATCTCGATCTCCTTGAACCCCATGTCGAGCAGCAGGCCGAACATGCGCGCCTTGCGCTCGTGGCCCATCGGGTCGATGAGTGACTGGTTGCCGTCGCGCAGGTCGACCGAGCACCAGACGGGCGCCTTGTCGATGCGCTTCGACGGCCAGGTGCGGTCCGCGAGGTTCACCAGAGGGTAGGGTTCGTATTTCTGCGCAGCGTCGGGCATTCCCGTGGCGCGAGTCTTCGTCTTCATGTCCATTTGCCTGCTCCCGGCGTCCTGGCGCAGCCGTGCTGCGGACGCCCTATCAGAATTCCATCGAGATGCGTGTGACGGCGAGGAGCCTGAAAGCGCTGCGGCTTTCGTCGACCGTCGGGCGCTCCTTCAACGAGCCCGGCGGTCGCCGATAAGGCCGAGCAGAAGGATGGTGGCGCGCAGCGCGCGCGCCGTGCCGGCCGCGAAAGCGGTCGGGGCGGTGGCGGCGATGGGCTGGCGCGGCATCATGCCGGGTTCTTAGCGCAGGCGGCGGGCCGTGGCAAGGCGAAGCGCGCGTCCCCGCGACCGCGCTATTGCTTCACCGAGCGCCCGACGAGGCGGGCGACCGGCGGGCCGAAGGCCAGGATGAAGATCAGGCGGGCCATCTGCAGCGCCATCACGAAGGAGAGATCGACGCTGCTGCCGGCGGCGGCGGCGATGATGGCGACCGAATCCAGTCCGCCCGGGCTGGTGGCGAGATAGGCGGTGAGAGGATCGATGCCGAGCTGGACGACCAGCAGCCAGGCGACGCCGGCGCAGAAGGCGATCAGCACCAGGATGGAGACCAGCAGCACCGGCAGCGCGCGCGCGGCATGGGCGAGGATCTGGCTCGTGAAGCTCAGGCCGATCGACCAGCCGACCACCGCGTAGGATATCGCCAGCAGCCAATGCGGCAACTGGATGGGCATGTCGAAGCCGAGATGCATGATCATGCAGGCGGCGGTCGCCCCGAGGAAATAGGGGCTGGGCAGGCGCAGCAGTCGTCCCACCGCGGCCCCGGCGATGCCGGCGGCAAGGGTCGAGCCGAGGGCGACGGCGTCGATGGGCGGGAACCACTCGATTTCCGGGGCCGTGCCGGTCGTGCCGATCCACAGCCTGGCGATCAGGGCGGCGGCCAGCGACACCGCGATGACGCGCAGATATTGCATGAAGGCGACGAGGCGCGCGTCGGCGCCGAATGCCTGGGCCATGAACACCATGGCGCTCGATCCGCCCGGCGCCGATCCCCAGACGCCCGTGGTGCCGGGCAGGATGCGCCACCAGCTTATCAGCCAGCCGAGCGCCATGGAGGCCGCCAGGGTCGCCACCACGACCGCCAGCAGAAGCAGCCCGTCGGTGCGGAAGACCTCGACGATGTCGACCGAGATCGACATGGCGATGAGGCCGCCGATGATGATCTGCGCGCCCCGGAAGGCATGCGGACTGATGCGGACCGTGGCGCCGTTCGTGCCCGCCACGATGCCGGCCAGCATCGGCCCGATGAGCAGGGCGGCGGGCAGGTGCATGGCCTCGATGATCACCGTCAAGACCGCCGACAGGCCGAGCACGGCCAGGCACTGGGCGGTCGTTCCCCATCGCGCCAGCCACGGCTCGGAGGGTGTCTCGGTTTCTTCGGACATGGCCCCTCATAGAGCCATTCATGCCCGGAAGGAAAGCGGCAAAGCCGGGATCGCGGACAAAAGTCCCGCGTTCAGGCGAAAGGCACGGCCGACGTGCCCGGCGGCAGTTTCGCTTCCTCGTGCGGCTCGACATGGATGATGACGCGCACCGAGGGGATCGCCTCCTTCAGCGCTTCCTCTATGCGGTCGCAGATGGAGTGGCTTTCCGCCACGGTCATGTCGGCCTCGACGACGAGATGGAACTCGATGAAGGTGGCGCGGCCGGCGGTGCGCGTCTTCAGGTCGTGGACCTCCAGCGCGCCGCGCGAATTGGCCGAGATGATGTCGCGGATGCGGATGTGCTCCTCGGTGCTCACCGCCCGGTCCATCAGCCCGCTCAGCGATTCGCCGGTGATGCGCCAGCCCTGCACGAGGATGTTGATCGCCACGAGGGCGGCGAGCAGGGGGTCCAGCACGGTCCAGCCCGTGGCGACCGCCAGGATCAGGCCGACGATCACGCCGCCCGAGGTCAGGACGTCGGTCATCAGATGATGCCCGTCCGCCTCCAGCGCCGGCGACTTGGCGGCTCGGCCGCGGCTGATCAGCACCCAGGCCCATGCGGCGTTGAGCACGGCGGCGGCGCCGTTGACGGCGAGGCCTTCCCAGGGCTGCTCCAGCGGCTTCGGCTCGTTCAGCGCCTGCAGCACCTGCGACATGATCAGCAGCGCGGCGACGATGATCATCACGCCTTCCAGCACCGCCGAGAAATATTCCGCCTTGTGGTGGCCGTGCTGGTGGTCGCGGTCGGCGGGCATGTGGCTGATGCGGATCGCCCACAGCGCCGCCATCGCCGTCACCACGTTGACGATGGATTCCAGCGCGTCCGAATACAGCGCCACCGAGCCCGTGATCCACCAGGCCAGCGTCTTGAGCGCCAGCACCGTCACGGCGACGACGATCGACCACGCGGCCAGGGTGGCGACCGACTGCTTGGCCGAGGTGGTCGCCATCATATCGAACGCCGCCTTTCGCGGCGCCGGCCCGCCAGGGTGTCCGCCATGTCCATGATCCGCCTACGCCGCCTTGTCCTTCGCCTTGCGCGGCAGATGGGCGACGATGTTTTCGATCATCCGCATGCCGGCGTCCTGGCCGAGCGTCATGATGGATTCGGGATGGAACTGCACGGCGGCGATCGGCTCCTTGCGGTGCTCGAAGGCCATGATGACGCCGTCCTCGGTCTCGGCGGTGACGAGGAAGTCGTCCGGCAGCCGCACCGGATCGGCGAAGATCGAGTGATAGCGGCCGACGGTCACCTCCTTGGGCAGGCCCGAGAAGATCACGCCAGGCTTGGAGACGCGGATGCGCGACGGCTTGCCGTGCATCGGCACGTGCAGGTGCCGCAATTCACCGCCATAGGCCTCGGCAAGCGCCTGCAGGCCGAGGCACACGCCGAAGATCGGCAGGTCGCGGGCGCGCGACTTGCGGATCGTGGCGGCGCAGTCGAAATCCTTCGGCGAGCCCGGTCCGGGCGAGAGCACGACCAGGTCCGGCCTGACGCGGTCGAAGATCTCGTCGGGCACGGGCGTGCGCACGGTGGTGACGTTCGCGCCGGTCTGGCGGAAATAGTTGGCGAGCGTGTGGACGAAGCTGTCCTCGTGGTCGACCAGCAGGATATTGACCCCTTCGCCGACGCGCGCCGACTGGCGTTCGGTGGCAGCGGCGTTGCCGGCCCTGGCGTCGCGGATGGCGGAAAGCATGGCGGAGGCCTTCAGTTCGGTTTCGGCTTCTTCTTCCTCGGGCACCGAATCGTAGAGCAGCGTCGCGCCGGCGCGCACCTCCGCGATGCCGTCCTTGATGCGGATGGTGCGCAGCGTCAGGCCGGTGTTCAGGTCGCCGTTGAAATGCACCATGCCGATCGCGCCGCCGTACCAGGCGCGCGGGCTTTTTTCGTTCTGCTCAATGAAGCGCATCGCCCACAGCTTCGGCGCGCCCGTCACGGTCACGGCCCAGGCATGGCTGAGGAAGGCGTCGAAGGCGTCCATGCCCTCGCGCAGCCGGCCCTCGATGTGGTCGACCGTGTGGATCAGGCGCGAATACATCTCGATCTGGCGGCGGCCGATGACGCGCACGGAGCCCGGCTCGCAGACGCGGCTCTTGTCGTTGCGGTCGACGTCCGAGCACATGGTCAGCTCGGACTCGTCCTTCTTGGAGTTGAGCAGCTTCAGGATCTGCTCGGAATCCGAGATGGCGTCGGCGCCGCGCTTGATGGTGCCGGAGATCGGGCAGGTCTCGACGCGGCGGCCGTTGACGCGCACGAACATCTCCGGCGAGGCGCCGATCAGATACTCGTTCTCGCCGAGGTTGATGAAGAAGGAATAGGGGGAGGGGTTGATCGTCTTCAGCCGGCGCGAGATGTCGGAGGGCGAGGTCTCGCAGCGCTCGTAGAAGGTCTGCCCCGGCACGACCTCGAACAGGTCGCCGCGCTTGAAGCTTTCCATCGCCCGCTTCACCAGCCTGGCATATTCGCCGGGCTCGTGGTCGCCGCGCGACGGGATGCGGTCCGACGGGCGGAACGGCTGTTCCTCGCCGCCGCGCGGCAGGCCGGCGGTGGAAAAGCCTGCGCCGGAATAGTCGTAGCGGTCGTGCCAGGCCTTGGCCTGATGGTGGTCGACGACGAGAATCTCGTCGGGCAGGTAGAGCACGAGGTCGCGCTGGCTCTCGGCGCGCCTGAGCTTGTAGTCCACCGGGTCGAACTGGAAGGCGAGGTCGTAGCCGAACGCGCCGTAGAGGCCGAGACTGGGGTCCTCGTCGGTGCCGAACAGGGCGACGATGGCGCGCAGCACGGTGAACACGGAGGGCACGCGCGAGCGCTCCTCCTCGGACACGACGCGGCCCGGCTCGGCGATCTTGAGCGCCAGCCTTTGCCGCGTCGTCTGGGTCAGCGTCACGTCCTCCAGCCCGGTCAGCGCCTTGGCGAAGATCGGCAGCAGCGCCTCGCCGCGCGCGTTCAGCGCCTCGATGCGCATGGAGCGGCCGCGCGCGGAAATCACCACCGGTGGATCGACGATCGCCGTGTCCCAGCGCGTGTAGCGGCCGGGATACTCGTAGTTGGAGGAAAACACCGCGCCCCGCCGGCTGGCCAGCGCGTCGACATAGGTGTCGATCGCCCCGGCATAGGGCGTCGCGTGCCGCTCGCGCCGGATCGTGATGCCGCCGGCCGTCACGAAACTGTCGGCGCCGTCCTGAACGTCCATCGTCATTTCCGTCTCCCGTTCCCGCCGGAGGAGGAACCCGGACCATCGTAAAAGCAAATGGCCGCCCGGATTTCTCCTGCGGCCACCTTCGAATTTCGCACGCGCGCGCTTGCGAGGGCCGCTGTCAGCCGGCCCACCACCAGAGCGTCTTCGTGGCAGTCATCTTCATGGCGCAAGCCTTAGCCGCGAATGGGCGCAACGGCAAGGGGAATCCCGACGGCCACGGTTCAGAACAGCCCCTCGATCCGCCCTTCCGGGTTGAGGAATATGCGCTCGGCGGCCGGCGATCTCGGCAATCCGGGCATGGTGACGATATCGCCGCAGATGGCGACGACGAAGCCGGCGCCCGCCGACAGCCTCACCTCGCGCACCGGCACGGCATGGCCGGTCGGCGCGCCGCGCAGCGAGGGGTCGGCGGAGAAGGAGTATTGCGTCTTGGCCATGCAGACCGGCAGATGCCCGTGGCCGGCTCGCTCCCATGCCTCGAGCTGCGCGCGCACGCCCGGCCCGGCCACCGCTTCCGAGCCGCGATAGATGCGCCGCACGATGATGTTCATCTTGTCGAGCAGGCCCATGTCGTCGGGATAGAGCGGCGCGAATTGCGAGGCCCCGGATTCGGCGAGGGCGACGACCTTGTGCGCCAGATCCTCGATGCCGGCCGATCCTTCGGCCCAGTGGCGGCACAGGATCGCCTCCTCGCCGAGCGAGGCGACGAAGTCCTTCACCGTCTCGATCTCGGCCGCGGTGTCGGAATGGAAATGGTTGATGGCGACGACGGCCGGCACGCCGAACTGGCGCACGTTCTCGATGTGGCGGCCGAGATTGGCGCAGCCTTGCCGGAGCGCCTCGACATTCTCCACGCCCAGCTCGTCCTTGCCGAGCCCGCCGTTCATCTTCAGCGCCCGCACGGTGGCGACGATGACGGCGGCGGCGGGCTTGAGGCCGGCCTTGCGGCACTTGATGTCGAAGAATTTCTCGGCGCCCAGATCGGCGCCGAAGCCGGCCTCGGTGACGACGTAGTCGGCGAGCTTCAGCGCCGTGCGGGTGGCGATCACCGAATTGCAGCCGTGGGCGATGTTGGCGAAGGGGCCGCCATGCACAAAGGCCGGGTTGTTCTCCAGCGTCTGCACGAGGTTGGGCTGCATCGCCTCGCGCAGCAGCACGGCCATCGGCCCGTCCGCCTTGAGGTCGCGCGCGTGCACCGGGCTCTTGTCGCCGCGATAGGCGACGACGATGTCGCCCAGCCGCCGCTCGAGGTCCTGCAGGTCGTTGGCGAGGCACAGGATCGCCATCACCTCCGACGCCACGGTGATGTCGAAGCCGGTCTCGCGCGGAAAGCCGTTGGCCGGCCCGCCGAGCGAGGCGACGATGCCGCGCAGCGCGCGGTCGTTCATGTCCATGACGCGGCGCCACACGACGCGGCGCGTGTCGATGCCCAGCGCGTTGCCCCAGTAGATGTGGTTGTCGATCAGCGCGGCCAGCAGGTTGTGCGCCGCCGTGATGGCGTGGAAGTCGCCGGTGAAGTGGAGGTTGATGTCCTCCATCGGCACGACCTGCGCGTAGCCGCCGCCGGCAGCGCCCCCCTTCATGCCGAAATTGGGGCCGAGCGAGGCTTCGCGGATGCACACGGCCGATGTCCTGCCGATCCGGTTCAGCCCGTCGGCGAGGCCCACCGTCGTGGTCGTCTTGCCTTCGCCCGCGGGCGTCGGGCTGATGGCGGTGACGAGGATGAGCCGCCCGTCCGGCCTGTCGGCCAGCGAGGCGATGAAGTCGGCCGACACCTTGGCCTTGTCGTGTCCGTAGGGCAGCAGGTGCTCCGGCGGAATGCCCAGTCGCGCGCCGATTTCGGCGATGGGCTTCTTCGCCGCGCCGCGCGCGATCTCGATATCGGACTTCACGTCGGGCATCGTCGTTCCCCTGCGGCGATCAACGGTCGAGGACGGCGCGGATCTCGACGAGGTTGGAGCGGACGCGCAGCACGTAGAAGCCCATCGTCGCCAGATGCGTCGGCATGATCCAGCCATCCTCGCGCCCGTTCGAGATGATCAGCGGCTGGATGCGCAGCGCGGAGCGCGCCTGATCCTCGGTCTGGTTCCACAGCGTCTCCAGCCCGCGCGAGCGGATGACGTCCTGGAAGTCGTGATGGGCGGCGGTGAGGATGCCGTAGTAGCCGTAGAGCTGGCCGTAGGCGAACCAGAAGCGGTCGTCGGCGCGCACGTCGAACCAGCCGTTGTTATGGAGCTCCGAGCGCTCGCGCAGGATGGCCGATGTCGCGCCGAGGTCGTTGGCGATGCGGTCGACGAACTGGATCAGATTGTCGGCGCGGGCGTCGAAGATGGCGTTGCACGCCTTGAGACGGCCGTTGAAGGACAAGAGCTTGGTGCGGGCCGAACGGTAGAAGCTCGGGGTCGGCGTCTTCGGCCCGAAGGGCGAGAGGCCGAAATACCAGGTCTCCTCGTCGAAGGCCATGGCGCCGCGCGCGTCCTGCAAATCCTGGTCGATCTGGCTGGTGCCGCGCACGCGGCCGAGCGTGTCGACCAACTCGATGGTGGTGCGGCGGATGGCCTGGTTGATGCCGCGCTGGAAGGACGCCTTGTTGTCGAGGAACGGCGTGCGGTCCCAGTCCAGCCCGAACAGTCCGAGCTTGTAGAGGATCATCGACGAGATCCAGGCGTTCTGATTGACGTTGTAGTCGATCAGTCCGGCGGCGACGTCGGTGATCGCCGAGCGCGTGCAGGTGCGGACCTCGCCCTCGCTGCCTTGCTGCGGCGCGACGCCGCCTGGCAGATTGGGGGGCGTGTTGTCGAAGGTGTAGGCCTTGACGTAGTCCGTGTCGAAATTCTTCCAGTGCTGCGTGTTCCAGATGAAGTAGGCGTAGAGGGCGACGATGCCGACGATGGCCGCGCCCAAAACGGCCTTCAGGATCCAGCCGCGCTGCGTGTACCAGCGGCCGGCCCACAGGAACGGCCACAGCAGCACGCCGATCGCGTAGCCGATGCCGCGGCCGATGGCGTGGAAGACGCCGGTGAAGAAATTCACGATCGGATCGAGCATGGCATGTCCTCAGTCCACGAGGCCGTAGAGGCGTTCGCGGAAGGCCTCCTTGTCCTTCAGATACGTGCTTTTCAGAACGTCGACAACATGATGGCGCCAGACGTCGGAGAAGCCCTGGTAGTCCTTGTAGAAGCCCTGCTTGTTGAAGATGTAGCGCGACACGAAATCGAACGGCACGAAGTCGGAAATCAGCCGGTTGGTCAGCCAGGCGTCCGGATGATCCGGCCTGGCGCGGATGACGAGGAAGCGCTGCTGCGGGAAGGCTTCTTCGATGCGCAACTGCCCGACCTGCGCGATCTCTCGCTTGGCGGCGTTGAGGAAGGGAAAGGTGCCGTCGCGGTTGATGCGCTCGGCATTGGCGTGGATCCAGCTCTGGAGCCACACCTTGTCGGTATCGGACAGGTCGCGCTTCGGCTCCGCCTCGTGGATCAGGTTGCGGATGGCCATCTCGGCGCGGTGCTCCAGATAGCCGGACTTCTCGATCCACGAGGCGCGGGGCAGCTCGATGCGGCCGGTCTGCGCCAGGAAACGATAGACGCGCTCGGCGTCGCGGATCGACAGGTAGCTGACCTGCCAAGGCCGCGAGCGCCGGAAGCCGGGCGCGGACGGATCGCTGATCACGGTCGTCACGTCGGGGTCGACGAAAACGTAGAGCCCGCCGAAATGGCTGGTCCAGAAGGCGTTGTGGCGGAAGATCACCTGGTCGGGCACCAGCGCGTTCTCGCGGATGTCGCCGCAGACTTTCGCCAGCTCCACCATGCGGTTCAGCATGTCGTCGTCGCGCCAGGCGTCGGGCTCCTGCTTCAGCCGGTCCACCAGCGTCTGCAATTCGCCGGCCTTGCCCAGCACGTCCTCGGCCGAAAGCACGCGGAACTCGACCTGATGGATGCCCAGAAGATCCTCGATGTCCTCCACCTGCGACACCGAATCCTCGATCTCGCCGTAGAGCACGTCCTTGATCGTCAGCGCGTCGATGACGCGCTGGTTGCGGGTCACGAACTCGTACATGAGCTGCGAGGTGTTGGAGAAGGCCGTGTGCACCACCGGCAGGCTGGCCTGCGCCGGGGTAAGGATGATGAAGCGGCGGTTGATCGCGTTGGGATCTAGATACTGGTAGTCGCCGAGCTCCTCCGCGACCTGCGGCGAGAAGCCCGTGCGGTCGATCTCGAAGGATGTCAGCTTCGTCGGCGGCAGGCCGAAGGCCCTGAGGGCCTTATTGTAGCGCTCGATCAGGTGCGGCTCGGTGATGGTGAGCAGCCGGCCGTAGATCAGCTCGTTGTCGCGCAGGATGTCCATTACATGTCTTGGAGACAAAGCGGGACTCCAGCCGATTTGGCGGCGTCCGCAAGTTTTCTGTCGAGGGTCGCGAGCCTCAAACCCTTGCGGATCGCCAGCTCAAGATAGATGGCGTCATAGGCCGTCAGCCGGTGGCGATCGCAAATATCCTGCGTTGCTCCCCAGGCGTTGCGGGCGCTTTCGGCATCGACCTCGACCGGAAGGTCTTCCAGCCTGGCCAGGGCTTCGTTCCGGAATCGAGGCACGAGGCGGCCATGCCGCACTGCGGTTGCGAACGCATTGGCAACCTCTATTCGCCAATGAACCGGCACAACCGCGCCTCTTTCGATGATCTCGTCGTGAATGGCCTCGGTCCGGGACGAGGTCTCGTCCGGGAAATGCCATGACATTGTCATCGAGGCATCGAGAACCATCAAGAGCGTCGGCCTTCCTCGATCAGTTCCTTGATCGTAAGGCCGTCCAGCTTGTTGTTGACGCGGTTCGCTCGAAGCCACTCTGCGGCTTCCCGCGCCTTGGCCTTCCGCTCCTCGTCAATGCCGGGCGCCACCAGGCGCGCTACCGGCTTGCCATTGCGCGTGATGGTCACCTCCTGGCCCGCCTCGACCAAGTCAAGCAATGCACTGAAGCGGTTCTTGGCTTCGAACGTACCGATCTGCATGGGAGTCTCCTAAGCTAGCTTAGCTAGATATAGTCAAGGAGGTTTGCGCCTTCAATGCCTCACGCCCCCCACAGCCCCTTGGCCTTCAACGCTTCCATTTCCTTCGCGGCGCGCTCGCGCAGGCGGGCGTCGCGCAGCAGCTTGTCCACCGCGGCGTCGTCGGACTTGTCGGCGTAGCGGAATTCCGAATCCGCGTAGCGGTTGATCTCCTGCATGACCATGTCCATGTCGAACGGGCCGCGCAGTTCCTCGATCATCGCCTTCTTCTCGTCGTAGGATTTGTGCATGAAGCTTTCCGGCTTCTCGAACCAGTCGTCCGGCAGCTCGATGTCCATGGCGCGCATCTTGATCGCGTCCGTCACGTTCTTGATGGCGCGGCCGGTGAAGCGCGGCTCGGCCTCCTTGATCCGGTGCAGATATTCGCCGACATCGGCCAGCGTCTTCGGCGCGCCGTTCTCCTGCATGAAGCGGTCATAGACGCGCAAGAGCCCGTCCTCATGCGGCCTGGAATAGCTTTCGTAGGCCTCGGCCACCGCGCGCTGTATTTGCTGCGCGGCGTAAAGCTCGTGCTGGCCGAGCGGGATTTTGTGATTCTTTCCAGCGAGAAGGACGAAAATGTCGATGTAGTCGTTGCGGGTCTGCGGGCCGTCCACCAGCCAGCGGGCGCCGGCCCGCTGGCGCAGCGCGTCGTCGACGTTCTCCGGGTAGTTGGAGAACATGCCGAAGGCGCAATTGCCGCGCACCACCGTCATCGCGCCGGAAAAGGCGTCCATCAGCACGCCGGTGATCTCGTGCTGGCCGGCCGAGGCGCGGTCGTCGGAGCGTTTTGCCGCGACCTGGTCGATGTCGTCGATGGTGCCGAAGCCGATGGCGCGCGGGTTCAGCACGTTGTCGATGAAGGCGCGGCAGTTCTGGCCGGACTTGCCCTGGTAGGACGAGATTTGGTCGACGCCGAAATTCTCGTAGTGGAAGGGCCAGCCGGCCACCTGGCAATAATCGTTGACGAGGCCGGCGATCATCTGGATCAGCGTCGTCTTGCCGGTGCCGGGCGCGCCGTCGCCGATGAAGGTGAACAGGAAGCCGCCGAGCTCGACGAAGGGGTTGAGCTGGCGGTCGAAATCGTAGGCCATCAGCATCTTGGCCAGCTTGACCGACTGGTACTTGGCGATGTGGTTGCCGACGACCTCCTGCGGCTTCTTGAAGGTCATCACCAACGGCTTCGACTTCTTCCCCGGCGCGACGTCGAATCCGTCGATGGTGAAGTCGTCCGCGTCGATGCGGATATGGGCGTTCTCGAACGGGCCGAGGCCGTCGAAGCGGCCCTTGCGCTGCAACAGGCCCTCGATCGCCGTCGTGGCGAAGGCGCGGGCGCGGGCCGAGAGATCGGCATCGTCCTTCGATCCGGCCAGCGCGCGGTCGAGACCGGCGACCATGGATTTCAGCGCGTCCTGCGGCGTGTCGAACAGGAAGTCCGGCTCGGCGACGTCGTTGGGCGCCTCGCCCTCGCCGTCGATCAGTTGCAGCAGGTAGGACGCGAGGGCGAAGGCGGCGACATAGGCCGAGGCGTTGAGCAGCTTCTTGAAGCGCGTCGCCTCCTCGCCCTCCAGCGGGGCGCGGGCGTTCTTCGACTGGAGGCTTTCGAGATCGGACCCTTCGGCGAAAACGGTCGAGATCGCGAGGGCGACGGCGAGGCCGCGCCGTGCGCGATAGAGGATGGTGTGCTGGCCGATGCCCATCAGCGGGTCGTCGGGGCGCACCGCCTGCACCGTCTTCGCCAGCTCGACCTCGCGCGTCCGGCGCACGGAGCCGGTCGAGACGGTGGAGACGAAGCGGCGGTTGGTGCCGGCCAGCGCCGTGCCCGACTGGCCCGACGAGTCCTCCAGCACGATGACGCGGGTGATCATCGACTGCGCCGTGGCGCGGTGCTTGTCGATGTCGGCTTCCGCGATGGTGGTCAGGCCGGCGTCCATCAAATCCTCCGGTCTTGAGTTAGGGGTTGGCGCGGCGGGGGGGGGGGGGCCGCGGGGGCGCCCCCCCCCCCCCGCGCGCGGGGGGGGGGGGGGGGGGGGGGGCCCACGCC
>JAPUFC010000050.1 GCA_027492275.1 Mesorhizobium sp.
TTGACCTGACGGTACTTTCGTTTTTCCGGTTGATCAATGGGGGCGAGGCCCGTCAGCGAGGCCGCCTAACGCTATCTATGCCCACCGATAGATATCGATAGGCACAGGGACGTTTTATTTTTATTTTCAGTGGCTTAGATCGTGCCGCAGCGTAAAATTGGCGGCGTTCGGATGGGCCTGAATCATTCCCACTCGATGGTGCCGGGTGGTTTGCTTGTCACGTCGTAGACGACGCGGTTGATGCCGCGGACTTCGTTGATGATGCGGGTGGCGGCGGCGGCGAGGAAATTCATGTCGAAGTGGTAGAAGTCGGCGGTCATGCCGTCGACCGAGGTGACCGCGCGGAGCGCGCAGACGTATTCGTAGGTGCGGCCGTCGCCCATCACGCCCACCGTCTGCACCGGCAGAAGCACGGCGAAGGCCTGCCAGATGGCGTCGTAGAGGCCTGCCTTGCGGATCTCGTCCAGATAGATGGCGTCAGCATCGCGCAGGATGTCGAGCTTCTCGCGCGTTATGCCGCCTGGGCAGCGGATGGCGAGGCCCGGGCCGGGGAAAGGATGGCGGCCGATAAACTTTTCAGGCAGGCCAAGCTCCTTGCCCAGCGCCCGCACCTCGTCCTTGAACAGCTCGCGCAGCGGCTCCACCAGCTTCATGTTCATGCGCTCGGGCAGGCCGCCGACATTGTGGTGCGACTTGATCGTCACCGACGGGCCGCCGGTGAAGGAGACGCTCTCGATCACGTCGGGATAGAGGGTGCCCTGGGCCAGGAAATCCGCGCCGCCCAGCTTCTTCGCCTCGGCCTCGAACACCTCGATGAACAGCCGGCCGATGGTCTTGCGCTTGGTCTCGGGGTCGCTCTCGCCTTCCAGCGCGCCGATGAACAGGCCGGAGGCGTCGACATGGACGAGCGGGATGTTGTAGTGGCCGCGGAACATATCCACCACCTCGGCCGCCTCGTTCTTGCGCATCAGGCCGTGGTCGACGAAGATGCAGGTGAGCTGGTCGCCGATCGCCTCGTGGATCAGCACCGCCGCCACCGAGGAATCGACGCCGCCCGAAAGGCCGCAGATGACGCGCCCCTTGCCGACCTGCGCCCTGATCTTCTCGACCGCGTGCTCGCGATAGGCGCGCATCGTCCAGTCGCCCTCGATGCCGGCGATGGTGTGGACGAAGTTCTGCAGCAGCCGGGCGCCATCGGGGGTGTGCACCACCTCCGGATGGAACTGCACGCCGTAGAACCGGCGCTTCTCGTCGGCGATGGCCGCGAAGGGCGCGCCCGTCGAGGTGGCGACGACGCGGAAGCCGGCCGGCAGGGCCGTGACGCGGTCGCCATGGCTCATCCAGACCTGATGGCGCGTGCCCTTCGCCCATATGCCGTCGAACAGCGGGCTGTCCTCCTCGATCTGCAGGAAGGCGCGGCCGAACTCGCGATGGTGGCCGGCCTCCACCGCCCCGCCGAGCTGGGCGCACATGGTCTGCTCGCCATAGCAGATGCCCAGCACCGGCACGCCCGCCTCGAACACCTTCTGCGGCGCGCGCGGGCTGCCGATGTCGACGGTGGAATGCGGGCTGCCGGACAGGATCACGGCGCGCGGCCGGATGCGCTCGAAGGCGGCGTCGGCGGACTGGAAGGGCACGATCTCGGAATAGACGCCGGCCTCGCGCACCCGTCGCGCGATGAGCTGCGTGACCTGGCTGCCGAAATCGACGATGAGGACGGTGTCGGGGTGTTCAGCGTGCGTCATGGCGGGCATTTAGAGAAAGAGCCGAGTCGGCGCAATGGCTTGCGGGCGGCGGCGCACAAAACGAGTCAGGCGGTTGCGGGCCTGCTTCAACGGCTTCAACCGGCGCGCGAGGCGTCTGCCCGCGTCTCCAGCGTCCCCTCCTCCAGGCAGCGGCCGAGCAGCGCCACGACGTCGGCCAGCTTCTCGTCGATGACGTGCAGATACTCCGTCCAGTCGCCGATATGGCTGACGTCGGTATCGCCGTCGGAAATGCCGCGCAGCCCGATCAGCGGCACGCCGAAGACCTGCGAGGCGCGCATGCAGGCGAAGGTCTCCATGTCGACCATGTCCTCGGCGATGTCGGCGAAGGCCGAGCCCGCGATGATCGTGGCGCCCGTCGAGATCGACGCCTCCGGCACGCCGGGAATGCGCCAGGGCAGGGTCAGCACCGCCGGCTGATCCAAGAAGGGCGTGACGCCCTTGCCGAAGCCGAAGGCGGTGGCGTCCATGTCGCGGTAGATGGCCGCGGAGACCTGGTAGAGGCCGGTGCGCGGCAGGCGGCGGCTGCCGGCGGAGCCGAGCGAGACGATCAGCTCGGGCAATGCGCCGGCGGCTTTCAGGGCGGTCAGCGCGGAGCCGAGGAAGAGACCGGTCTCGACCGGGCCGACGCCGGTCATCAGCGGCGTGAACATCGCCTTAAGCCGCGGGCCGTATTCCGCTTCCGTGGCCATGACGAACAGGACGCGCCTGCCGCCGAGATGCGTGATGGATGGAAGCGTCATCCCTCGATACCCTGCCGTCCGACCACGATCATCATCGTCCCGGTCATCGTCGCGATCAAGCGGGCCTCGCCCTCCGCGCCGATGGCATAGGCCTGCCCGTCGGCGACGACGATGGTGCGCCCCGGCTTGGTGACGGAGCCCCGGAACAGGAAGCGCTCGCCGCGCCCCGGCGCCAGCAGGTTGACCTTGAACTCGATGGTCAGCACGCTGGCGCTGGCCGGCAGCAGCGAGAAGGCGGCGTAGCCGCAGGCCGTGTCCAGCGCCGTCGAGATGACGCCGGCATGCAGGAAGCCGTGCTGCTGCGTCAGATCCGGCGAAAAAGGCATCTCGATCTCGATGATGCCGGGCGTCACCAGCGTCAGCTCGGCGCCGATGGTGGACATCATCTTCTGGCGTTCGAAACTCGCCCGCAGCCTCGCCTCGAAGTCGCCGTCAATCTTCACGCTGCCGTCTCCGGGCCGGTTGTTTGCCGGATGCTTATCGCAGCACTTCCGGCGGGGCAATCGCGCCGGCGCAGGCTTGGAAGGCGGCGATGGAACGCACCGACCGGACCGCGCGTTTCAGCACGCCGTCACGATGACGGGGCTACAGGAGTTACCCCCATGCTGAGGAATACCGCGCTCGCCGCAGCCATTCTGGCTGCCTGGGTGGGCACCGCCCATGCGCAACAGCCGCCTCCCCCGTCGGCGCCGCCACCGCCGCCCGAACGGAACGCCCCGCCTCCGCCGCCGCCTCACGGCGGGCCGAAGGGTCCGATGGAGATGGCCAAGGGGTTCGACCTCAGGCTGGATCGCGGTCGCGGGCTGCGCGTCAATTGCGGCGACGAGCCGCTGAAGGCCTGCCTGGACGCCGCGATGCCGCTGCTCGACCGGCTGGGCGACAATCCGCCGCCGCCGCCTCCCGCGGGCGCCGCGCCGCCTCCGCCTCCCGGGGCCATGCCTCCGCCGCCTCCCGGCGGCACGCCCCCCGCGCCGCGTCCTGCGCCCTGACCCGGCGCGCCGGAAGCCGAGGCGACCTCAGCTTCCGGCGTTCAGCCACCAGATCGACGCATTGAGCAGCGTGGCGAACGCGACCCAGGCGGCATAGGGGGCGAACAGCAGGGCCGAGACGCCGTCGCGCCGGCGTCGCGCGGCCGCCATGAAGGCGAGGATCGCCGCCAGCAGGGCGGCGATCACCGCAAGGGCGGGTCCGAGCAGATGCGCGCCGAAGAACACCGGCGTCCAGGCGAAGTTCAGGACGAGCTGGCCCCACCACAGCCGCATCTGCGCCCCTCCGCGCTCCCATGAGCGCCAGCCGGCGACGGCGATCATCACATAGAGGGTCGTCCAGACAGGTGCGAAGATCCAGTTCGGCGGATTGAAAGGCGGCTTCTGCAGGCCGGCATACCACGTGCCGGGCTGGACGGTGACGCCGATCAGCGAGCCGCCGCCGACCACGAGCAGGAGAAAGAGAAAGAGCCTGAGAACGGACATCGCGATTGATCCCGGCGACCGAGCGCCACGCTGCATACGTGGCGCGCCGGCCGCCCGGATCAACCGGCTCAGGATTTTCGGTCGAGCGCGGCGAAGAAGAAACCGTCCGTGCCGCTCCTGGCCGGCGACAGCACGATGCCGTGGCTGCCGATCCGCGCCGGGGCGGCATCGCCCATGCGGCGCCTCCACAGTTCGCCGTGATCGGCGGGCGCGAAATCCGGATGCCTTTCGAGGAAAGCGAAAACCTGCTCCGTGTTCTCGCCGGCGAACACCGAACAGGTGATGTAGACCAGCCGTCCGCCCGGCCGGACATAGGGCACGACCGTATCGAGGATGGACGCCTGCTCCTTGCGGCGCGCGTCGAGCTGGCGGTCGGTCAGCCGCCACTTGGCGTCCGGGCGGCGACGCCAGGTGCCGCTGCCGGTGCAGGGGGCGTCGACCAGCACCAGATCCATCTGTTCCGCCAGCGGGGCGAGTTGCTGCGGCCTGGCGACGACCTGCACGTTGCGGCAGCCGGCTCGCTTCAGGCGGTCGAAGATCGGGGCCAGGCGCGCCTTGTCGGAATCGTGGGCGAAGATCTGGCCGCGATTGTCCATGTCGGCGGACAGCGCCAGCGTCTTGCCGCCGCCGCCGGCGCAGTAGTCCAGCACGCTCATGCCGGTCTCGGCCGCCGCCAGATGCGCCACGAGCTGCGAGCCCTCGTCCTGCACCTCGAAGCCGCCCCTCTGGAAATCCGGCTCGACCTGCACGTTGGGATGGCGGCCGGAGCCGTCGATCGGCGGAATGCGGATGCCGTGCGGCGCCAGTGCGGCGGGTGCCGCGCCGATGCCGGAGAGTTCGGACAGGATGCGGTCGCGGCCAGCCTTCAGCGTGTTCACCCGCAGGTCGAGCGGCGGACGGGCGGCGAGCGCCGCGGCCTCGGCCACCCAGTCGTCGCCGAAGGTCTCGGCCAGCAGCGGCGCGCACCAGTCCGGGCAGTCGGCGCGCACGGCCGGCGGCGCATCGTCCAGCCGGCGGGCGGCGAGCAGCGCCAGCTCCGCCTCGTCCAGCGGCGCGGGCGCGAAGCGGTCGCCGTCCAGCGCCTCGGCAAGGCCGCCAGGCGTCAGCCCCCATTCGAGCAGCAGCGCGCCGATGGCCAGCGCGCGCGGCGTCGCCGAATCCAGCAGCCAGCCGGCCGAGCGGCGGCGGCGCAACGCGTCGTAGACGATGTTGCCGATCGCGGCGCGGTCGCCCGCGCCGGCGAAGCGGTGCGAGAGGCCCCAGTCCTTCAGCGCATCGGCGGCGGGCCTACGCCTGCGCTCGATGTCGTCCAGCACCTCGATGGCCGCCGCGAGCCTGCCGCCAAGTCTCATCGTTCCTCCAAGCCGGCCCGAAAGCCGTTCCGGCCCTCGCAGCGCGGTGTAGAGCGCCGTGGCACCCGGCACAAGCTTTGCGCCGCCATCGCCCTGCTGGCAACGATCTTACCTTACGTTACCCTAGCGTGGCGATTCGCGATCCACGCGAATCGATCGCGACCTTTGGGAGAGGGCAATGAAGGTCTATCTGGCGGAAGTTCTGGGTACTTTTCTTCTGGTGTTCATCGGTACGGCGTCCGTGGTGACCGGCGGCTTCGGCGGCGCCCTGCCGCTCGGGCAGGAAGGGATCGGACTGGCGTTCGGCATCGGCATCATCGCGGCGGCCTATGCGATCGGGCCGATATCGGGCGCGCATCTCAATCCGGCGGTGACGCTCGGCGTGTTCCTGGCCGGGCGCATGCCGGCCGGGCAGGTCGCCGGCTACATGATCGCGCAGGTGGCCGGCGGCATCCTCGCCTCGCTGGCGCTGCTCATCATCGTCAGCGGCAAGGTGGGCGGACACAGCGGCGGCTTCGGGGCCAACGGCTGGAATCCCGAGGTCTGGGGCGTCAGCTCGGCCTTCCTGATCGAGCTGATCGGCACGTTCGTGTTCGTGACCGTGATCCTCGGGGTGACGGCCAAGAAGCACACGACCGCGTTCGCCGGGCTGGCGATCGGCCTGACGCTGGCGGGACTGCACTTCGCGATCATCCCGGTGACGGGCACGTCGCTCAACCCGGCGCGCTCCATCGGCCCGGCCCTGTTCTCGGGCAGCGCTGCGATCGCGCAGCTCTGGCTGTTCATCGTCGCCACGCTGATCGGCGGCGCGCTGGCCGGCATCGTCGCCAAGACCGGCATGTTCGAAGCCGACTGACGGCGGAGCGCATGAAAAACGGGCGCGGATCGCTCCGCGCCCGTTTCTATTGGCAGGATCGCGCCACCGTCAGCGGTGCAGGTCGAAGCGGTCCAGATTCATCACCTTGGTCCAGGCCTTGACGAAGTCCTTCACGAACTTCTCCTGCGCGTCGGCGAGCGCATAGACCTCCGCGAAGGCGCGAAGCTGCGAATGCGAGCCGAAGATCAGGTCGACGCGCGTGCCGGTCCATTTCGGCGCGCCGGTCTTGCGGTCGCGGCCTTCATAGACGCCTTCGGAGCCGGCGACCGGCTGCCACACCGTGCCCATGCCGAGCAGGTTGACGAAGAAGTCGTTCGTCAGCCTGCCCACCTGGCTGGTGAACACGCCGTGCTTCACGCCGCCGGCATTGGCGCCGAGCACGCGCAGGCCGCCGACCAGAACCGTCATCTCCGGCCCGGTGAGCGTGAGAAGCTGGGCGCGGTCCACCAGCGCCTCCTCCTGCTTCATGAACTGCGTCTTGGCGGGGTTGACGTAGTTGCGGAAGCCATCCGCGCGCGGCTCCAGCGGCGCGAAGGAGGCCGCGTCCGTCTGCTCGTCGGTGGCGTCCGTGCGGCCCGGCGCGAACGGAACCGTGATGGCGACGCCCGCGTCGGCAGCCGCCTTCTCGACGCCGACGCCGCCCGCCAGCACGATCAGGTCGGCGAGCGAGATCTTCTTGCCGTTCGACGCCGAGGCGTTGAACTCCGCCTGGATCGACTCCAGCGTGCTCAGGACCGAGCCGAGCCCGGCCGGGTTGTTGACGTCCCAGGAGCGCTGCGGGCTCAGCCGGATGCGCGCGCCGTTGGCGCCGCCGCGCTTGTCCGAGCCGCGGAAGGTCGAGGCCGAGGCCCAGGCCGTCGAGACGAGCTGCGGCACGGTCAGGCCGGAGCCGAGCACCTTCGCCTTCAGCGCCGCCACGTCGGAATCATCCACCAGCGTGTAGTCGACGGCGGGAACCGGGTCCTGCCAGATCAGCGTCTCCTGCGGCACCAGCTTGCCGCGATAGCGGGCGCGCGGGCCCATGTCGCGGTGGGTGAGCTTGAACCAGGCGCGGGCGAAGGCGTCGGCGAACTGGTCCGGATTCTCCAGGAAGCGCTGCGAGATCGGGCCGTAGATCGGATCGAAGCGCAGCGCCAGGTCGGTGGTGAGCATCTGCGGCGGATGGCGCCTGGTCTTGTCATGCGCGTCCGGCACCGTGTTGGCGCCCATGCCGTGCTTCGGCTTCCATTGCAAAGCGCCGGCCGGGCTCTTGGTCAGCTCCCATTCGTAGCCGAACAGGTTCCAGAAGAAATTGTTGCTCCACCTGCTCGGCGTCGTGGTCCAGATGACCTCCGGGCCGCCGCCGATCGTGTCGCCGCCGAAGCCGGTGCCGTGGGTGCTCTTCCAGCCGAGGCCCTGAGCCTCCAGCTCCGTGCCTTCGGGAGCGACACCGACCAGCGACGGATCGCCGGCGCCGTGGGTCTTGCCGAAGGTGTGGCCGCCGGCGATCAGCGCGACGGTCTCCTCGTCGTCCATGGCCATGCGGGCGAAGGTCTCGCGGATGTCGCGCGCCGCCGCCAGCGGGTCGGGATTGCCGTTCGGCCCTTCCGGATTGACGTAGATCAGGCCCATCTGCACCGCGCCGAGCGGCTCGGCCAACTGGCGTTCGCCGCTGTAGCGCTCGTCGCCGAGCCACGAACCCTCAGGACCCCAATAGAGCTCCTCGGGCTCCCACACGTCGGCGCGGCCGCCGGCGAAGCCGAAGGTCTTGAAGCCCATCGATTCCAGCGCGGCGTTGCCGGCCAGGACCATCAGGTCGGCCCAGGACAGCTTGCGGCCGTATTTCTGCTTGACCGGCCACAGAAGCCGGCGCGCCTTGTCGAGATTGACGTTGTCGGGCCACGAGTTGAGCGGCGCGAAACGCTGCTGGCCGGCGCCCGCGCCGCCGCGGCCGTCGGTGGTGCGATAGGTGCCGGCGCTGTGCCAGGCCATGCGGATCATCAGCGGTCCGTAATGACCGAAATCGGCCGGCCACCATTCCTGCGAATCCGTCATCAGCGCCTTGAGGTCGGCCATGACGGCATCGAGATCGAGGCTCTCGAACTCCTTCGCATAGTCGAAGCCTTCGCCCATCGGGTCCGACTTCGTCGAATTGTTGTGCAGCATGCCGATGTCGAGCTGGTCCGGCCACCAGTCACGATTCGACCGGCCCGGCTTTCCCCCATGCGCGACCGGGCATTTCCCGGCTTCCTGACCAGTTTCAGCGTCCATCAGATCGTCTCCTCAACTGCCGCGTATCGCCACAAAGTTTCTAGAATGGTTCCAATTATAACCCCGCTTCGATAAAGACAAATTGTTTTTCCTGTTCGTATCGATAAGATATCCCTATGATACGGTTGACCATCCGGCAGATGGAATATTTCGACGCGCTCGCCCAGACGCTGCATTTCGGCCGGGCGGCGGAGCTGGCCGGGGTCAGCCAGCCTGCCCTTTCCGCGCAGATCGCCGAGATGGAGCAGAGGCTGGTCTGCCGGCTGTTCGAGCGCAGCGGCCGCTCCGTGCGCATGACGCCGGAGGCCGATCGCCTGCGGGGGCGCATCGAGCGCGTGCTGTCCGAGGTCAGCGAAATCGAGGCCTCCGCGGCGCAAGGCAGCGATTCGATGGGGCAGCGCTTCCGGCTCGGCCTCATCCCCACCGTGGCGCCCTACCTGCTGCCGACGATCCTGCCCGAATTCCGGCAGCGCTTTCCCACGCTGCAGATCGAGCTCAAGGAGGCCGTGACGGCCTCGCTGGCGGAGGACGCGCTCGGCGGACGGCTGGAGGCCTTCGTCGCGGCGCTGCCGCTCGACTATGCCGGACTGATCACCGAGGAGCTATTCACGGATCGCTTCTTCCTCGCCGTGTCGGCGCGGGAGCCGAAGCTGGTGGCGCCGCCGGTCTCGCCCGAAAGCCCGATCCTGGAACGCCTCATGCTGCTGGAGGACGGACATTGCCTGCGCGAGCAGGCGCTGGCCGTGTGCGGCAGCGTGCGCCCCGTCGCGCTGTCGAGCTACGGCGCGACGAGCCTGACGACCCTGCTGCAGATGGCCTCGCACGGGCTGGGCGTGACGCTGATCCCCGAGATAGCCCTGAAATCGTCGGCCGGCGTCGCCGATCTCAGGGTCGTGCCGTTCGCCGACCCCGCGCCGGAACGGCGCATCTGCCTGGCGTGGCGGCGCAACAGCGTGCGGCAGCGCAACTGCGCTGCCGTGGCCGAGCTCATCCGGTCGCTGCACCCGCGATCGAGCGCCTGAGCTCCTCGATGATCGCGGCATCCCCGGCGGGGCGCGCCTTGCGCGAGGCGGCCAGGCAGGCCTGCGAGCGCAGGATCACCCCGTCGGCGAGGATCTTCAGGTGGTTGGCGCACAGCGTCGACCCCGTGGTGGTGATGTCGACGATGACGTCGGCGGAGCCCGCGGCCGGCGCGCCCTCCGTCGCGCCGAGGCTCTCGACGATGCGATAGACCTGGATGCCGTGCAGGCCGGAGAAGAACTGCTGCGTCAGCCGCCAGTATTTGGTGGCGATGCGCAGCCGGCGGCCGTGGCGCAGGCGGAACTCGGCCGCGACGTCGTCCAGATCGGCCATGGTGTCGACGTCGAGCCAGCTTTCCGGCACGGCCACGACCACGTCGGCGCGGCCGAAGCCCAGCCCGGCGACGATCTCGGCCTTCGTCTCCCAGTCGGCCAGCTTTTCGCGCAGCAAATCCTCGCCGGTGACGCCGAGGTCGACGGTGCCGAGCCCGATCTCGTTGGCGATCTCGGACGCCGACAGGAAGGCGATCTCGATGTCCGCCCTGCCCTCGACGCGCGCGC
Organism: Mesorhizobium sp.; assembly: GCA_027492275.1. GTDB lineage: Bacteria > Pseudomonadota > Alphaproteobacteria > Rhizobiales > Rhizobiaceae > JAPUFC01. The sequence goes on from JAPUFC010000050.1 coordinate 10,038, forward strand.
GGTAGGTGCGCTCGTCGTCCGGCAGCGCGACGGCGAGGCCGGCGCGGGCGAAAATCTCCAGCGCCTGTTCCTTCAGCCGGCCCTTGGACGGCAGGGCGATGGTGATGCTCATCGCGCGGTATCCGCCATCTGTTCGACCCGGTCGAGCCAGACCGAGAAACCCACGCCCGGAATGGGCTCCTTCGCACCGAGCAGCGTCAGCAGCCGGTCGTAGCGGCCGCCGCCGACAAGCGGCCGCTCCGCGCCCGGCGCGGAAATCTCGAAGACGATGCCGGTGTAGTAGTCGAGCGGACGGCCGAAGGCGGCATCGTAGCGGATGTCGGCGGCATCGAGCCCGTCCGCCAGGATCGCCTCGGCGCGCGCGGCGAAGCGATCCAGCGCGCCGCCGAGCGACAGGCGGGCGTCCCGCGCGAAGGCCTCGAGCTCGGCCGCCGCCCGGCCGAGCGGAACATCGATGGCCAGAAAACGCTCCAGCGCGGCAAAAGCCTCGGGCGACAGCCGCACGCTGCGCAGTTCCGCCCGCTCGATCAGGCGGCGCGCGATCTCCTGCGGCATGCGCCCGGCGGTCGGCGACAGGCCGCCCTGCGCCATCTTCCGCGCCACATGCGCGGCGAGGCCGTCGGCGTCGCCGGCGGCGACCAGCGAGGCTGCCGGCTCCGCCAGCGCGCCGGCCGGCGCGGGAGCCGCGAGGTCGGCCAACGCGGCGGAAAGCTGCTCCGACGAGCCGAAGGCGCGGGCGAGGCGCATGCGCCAGCCGCGCGGCAGGCCGAGCGCGGCCAGAACCGCCTCGAACACCGCCTGATCGCCCAAAAGCACGGCCAGCCGCGTCTCCGGCAGCAGCAGGCTCAGCAGCGCATGCGCGTCCGCCAGGCTGCGGGCGTCGGCGCGGGCGATGTCGCCGTCGCCCAGATCCTCGATGCCGGCCTGGAAGAAGCCGTTGCCGCCCTCGCGCCGCTGGCGGAACACCTCGCCGAAATAGGCATAGCGGCGCGGCGTCGAGGCGCGGGTGGCGATGTGGTCGAGGCAGACCGGAATGGTGAATTCCGGCCGCAGACACAGGGTCTCGCCGGTCTCGCTCTCGGTCAGGAAGATGCGGCGGCGCAGATCCTCGCCGGCCATGTCGAGGAACGGGTCGGCCGGCTGGATCACCGGCACCTCGACGATCCCCGCGCCGCGCGCGGCGAACAGGGCGGCGAGGTCGGCCGCGACCGTCTGGGCGTAGCGGGTGCTCATGGCAGAGCCGACATCTCCGACCGACCGGAAATCACAGCCGCCCCACGGCCCGCTCGGCGCCCTGCGCGGCGAGAATCTTCTGCACCGCCTCGACCATGCCGCTCTCGGGCACCGTCACCTGCGCGGGGCGCGCGGCGCGCCAGGCGGCGTTGTCGGAAATTTCTTCAGACAGGCGCGCGCCGGCGACGAGGTCCTTGACCTGCACCTCGTCCCTGGCGCGCTCATCGCCCCCCTGGATGACGACGGCCGGGCTGCCGCGCCGGTCGGCATATTTCATCTGCGCCTTCATGCCGGCGCCGCCGAGATACATTTCGGCGCGGATGCCGGCCTTGCGCAGGGTCGAGACCATCTTCTGGTAGCGGCCGAGGCTGTCGATGTCGCGGTCCATGACCAGCACGACGACCGGCGCCAAAACCTCCGACGCATCGAGCTTGCCGAGATTCTTCAGCGCCGTCATCAGCCGCGAGACGCCGATGGAAAAACCCGTCGCCGGCACCGGCTCGCCCCGGAAGCGCGACACCAGCCCGTCATAGCGCCCGCCGCCGCCGACCGAGCCGAAGCGCACGATTTTTCCCTCGTCATTGGGAATCTCGGCCAGAAGCTCGGCCTCGTAGACGGGGCCGGTGTAGTATTCGAGGCCGCGCACGACGGAGGGGTCGATCTTTATCCTGTCCGGGCCATAGCCGGCAGCCTTGACCAGATCGCTGATCTCCCGCAACTCGTCGAAACCACCTTTGACCAAGGCATTCGACCGCAGCCCTTCGCTGCTCGCGGCCGCCCGATCAAGCTCCGTCAAGTAGTCGCTACCGGCGGCTATGGCCAAAATCAGGTCTGCGTCGGCAGAATCCAGCCCCGCGCCCTTGGTAAAATCCCCGCTCTCGTCCAGCCGGCCCTTGCCCAGCAGATCGCGCACGCCGTCGACGCCGACCTTGTCCAGCTTGTCGATCGCGCGCAGCACGATCAGGCGGCGGCCGGCGTTGTCGTCGCCGCCGAGGCCGATGGCCTCCAGCACGCCGTCCAGCACCTTGCGGTTGTTCACGCGGATGACGTATTGCCCGCGCGGGATGCCCAGCGCCTCCATCACGTCGGCCATCATCATGCACATCTCGGCGTCCGCCACGACGCCCGGCGTGCCGACGGTGTCGGCATCGAACTGCATGAACTGCCGGAAGCGGCCGGGGCCCGGCTTCTCGTTGCGGAACACCCAGCCGGAGCGGTAGCTGCGGAAGGGCTTCGGCAGCCGGTCGTAGTTCTCGGCGACGAAGCGCGCCATCGGCGCGGTCAGGTCGTAGCGCAGCGACAGCCACTCTCCTTCCTTCCCTGTCGCGGCTCCACCGCTCCCCGCCTCCTGTCCGTCTTCATCCCGGAAGGAAAAGACGCCCGCGTTGGGCCGGTCCTGGTCGGGCAGGAACTTTCCCAGCGCGTCGGTGTATTCGATCAGCGGCTGGTCGGCGGGGTCGAAGCCGTAGAGCTCGTAGACCGCGCGGATCTTGTCCATCATGCGGTCGAGCGCGCGGATATCGTCGGCGGTGCGGTCGGCGAAGCCGCGCGGCAGCCGGGCCCTGGTCTTTTCCGCTTTGTCGGCCATGTCTTCGCTTCGGGATGTCTTCGCTTCGGGACTTCGTTGCAGCGCTGATAGAGGCGCGTCCTAGACGATGGCGGGCGGAGCGGCAAGGCCCGCCGCCGCCGCGCCGGTCGTGGCATTTTTGACACGGCCGATTTCTTTGCGGCGAAAGCAGCCGCCTCCCCTCGATTCCGCCCGCCCGGCGGACTACACGGACGCCGCCCCGCGCCGGGCGGAAATTTCCGTTTCCTCAGCGGCAGCCGGCGGCACGATCGCGAAACAAAAGGCCATTAGCGGAGGGAACGTCCGCGCCGGAGCCGCATTGTTTGGCCGAACGGAAACCGAATCGTAACGCAGCACTGGCAGAAGTGACGAAAGTCGAACCGAGATGACCCCCGTGAAAGCAGTGTTCCTGTCGCTTGCCATGCTGTCCGCCATCGGCCTGTGGGGCGTTGGCATCTATGCCGCCGACGCGGCGAACGATCATGTCTCGGTCGATGGCTACGGCGTCGTCGCCAGCCGCTAGATAATCTCCTTCCCCGCCCTCAGCAGCCTCTTGTCCGCGCCGTCCACGACGAGCGCGGTCAGGATGCCCGTCGAGAACGCGCCGGTGTCCAGGTTGACGTGGTTGTCGCGCAACTGCGGCTCCGGCACGGGCGTGTGGCCGTGGACGATCACCTTGGGATAGAGCCCCGCGTGGTTCAGGAACTCCTGGCGGATCCAGACGAGGTCCCCCCTGTCCTGCCTGTCTAGCGCGACGCCCGGCCGGATGCCGGCGTGGCAGAAGAAGAAATCGCCGAAGCAGGCCGAGAAATCGAGGCCGCGCAGGAACGCCGCATGGCTTCCCGGAACCGCCTCGATCAGCCTCTTCTGGCTGTCGAGAAGCGTTTTGCGCGACGACAGGTCGAAGTCCACGCCGTATGAGCGGGCGGTGTCGGGTCCGCCATGGTTCAGGAAGATTCCGGGAAGCTCGCCCGGCGTCAGGAAATCGCGGAAGCCGACATCGTGGTTTCCGGCCAGCGCCATCGCGCGCGGGTCGCGCGCCATGGCCGAGACGAGGAACTCGATGACGCCGCGGGAATCCGGCCCGCGATCGACATAATCGCCGAGGTGGATGATGCGCCAGTCGGCCGCGCGGCGGCCGTCGCGGTCGGCGGCGATCAGGCCGTGCATCTCCTCCAGAAGGTCGAGCCGGCCGTGAACGTCGCCGATCGCGTAGAGCACCATGCCCTCCGGCGCGGACGCGTCCGCCAGGCGGATGCCCTTCGGCCGGGCCACGGCCCGCCTACCCCACCACGACGACATGGAGCGCGCGCGGCCCGTGCGCGCCGAGCACGATCGTCTGCTCGATATCGGCGGAACGCGAGGGCCCGGTGACGAAATTGACGATGCGCGGCATCTTTCCCCGGCCGAACTTTTCGCGCACGCGCGCCATCACCGCCTCCATGTGGCCGTCGATGGCTTCGGCATCGACCACCACGATGTGATGCTCGGGCAGGAAATTGACCGTCGTGGGGTTGTCCGGCCCGGACAGCAGAGCCAGCGTTCCGGTCTCGGCTATGCCCGCGAAGGCATGGCTGACGCCGGCGAGATCGTCGCCGTCGGACGGGCCGCGCCGGACCTCCAGCGCGCGCTGCCGGTCCCAAGGCATGTCGCGCAGATACGGGTCGTCGCCCATGCGGATGGCGGCGGGGAGGTTACGGTCGCGCAGATAGCGCGCGACCTCGCGCGGCGCATCCTCGGCCTTGCGAACGCGCGCGACGCTGGCGCCCTGCTTCTCGGCCATGGCGCAGAACAGCGCGGCGCGCTCCTTGGGCGGCAGTTGCCCGCGCTGCGGCACGATGCCGACGGGCGCGCGGCGCAGCC
>JAPUFC010000051.1 GCA_027492275.1 Mesorhizobium sp.
CGATCCAGGTCGGGTTGGGGCGGAACGCCCTCCAGTCGCCGCGGCGGTAGAAAGCGTTGCCGTAAAGCGCCAGGATGCCGGCCATCACCGACAGGATGGCGGCCTCCTCCCAGTCCAGCCCCTTGAGGAAGGAGAAGGCGGCGCCGGCCAGCAGGACGGCGATGGCGGCGATGCGGGCCAGCGCGATGCGCTTGTAGAGTCCCCTGGCGAGGATGACGAGCAGCAGCCCTGACAGGCTGGCGAGAAGATGCGAGGCCTCGGCGAAGGGCAGCGGCAGCACCCTGCTGAGGAAGCCCGCCCGGGCGTCGAGCGACGGCACGTTGCCGGAAACCAGCAGAACGATCCCGCCGAAGAAGACCAGCGTCGCCATCAGCGGCGGCACGACGCGGCGCGTCACCAGAAAGGTGGTGCCGGCCACGGCGCTGACGGCGGAGCGCGCGCGCCACGCCTCGAATGCCAGAAGGCCGAGCGCGGCGAGGGCCAGCGGCACCAGATAGTAGACTGCCCGGAAGATGACCAGCGCCGCAACGACATCCGGCCGCGCGCCGACGCCGAGACCCAGGACGACGGTCGCCTCCAGCACGCCCAGCCCGCCCGGCGCGTGGCTGATCACCGACGCGACGATGGCGGCGACGAAGATGAGGACGAAGACCGCGAAGCCCGGAACGACATCGGCGGGCAGAAGGCAGTACAGCGCGGCCGCGGCTGCGCCTATGTCGATCGCGCCGATCGCCAGTTGGGCGAGCGCGCTGGTTGCGCTCGGCAGCGGGAAGCGCCAGCCCAGGATGGAGAGCTGCCGGTCCCGGCGCGCCAGCCATACGATGCCGGCCGCCAGCGCCAGCAGGATCGCCGCGCCCAGCATGCGGTCGGCGGCGGGCGAGAGTTCGTTCAGGGCCGGCAGGCCGACCGGATCGAACAGCAGCGCCAGCCCGACGGTCCCGACGATGCCGGCGCTGAAGGTCAGGAACGAGATGCCGACGATGCGGCCGACATCGGCGGCGTCGAGGCCCGCCACCTGGTAGATGCGGTAGCGGACGGGCCCGCCCACGAAGACATGGAAGCCGACGGCGTTGGAGATGCCGTACCCGACCAGCCCCGCGAAGATGGCCAGCGAGATCGGCACGCGCCCCGGCGCGGCCCGTCGCACCGCCAGGACGTCGTAGAACGACATGGCGACGAAGCTGATCGCCGTGAAGGCCAGGGCCGGGGCGACGTCGGCGAAGGTGGCCGAGGCGATGGCGCGGCCGATCTGATGCAGGTGCAGCTTGCCGCTGACCTCGTGGATCACCGCAAAGGCCGCGGCGATCGCGACCGCCCCGATGATCGGACCCAGAACCCGCGGTTCGAAAATGCGGCCGACCATTCGCGAGAGCGGTCCGTCGTTCCGCTCCGCATCAGCCGGGTTGCTGGATTCGGTCATCCGGGGATGCTCGCGAAACGAGGGGGCAGGGATGCGGCCTCTTGATAGGGCCAGGCTGGCACGGTCTTTTCCTCGAAGGACTGGCGGCCGGGCTGCAAAAAAGGGCCCGGTTTCGGGATGGAATCAGCGGATCACGTCACGGATAGCCATCGGGCATGGCGCCGCATGTGGCGGCTTTCGCCGGTTCGGCAGCAAGCAGACGGCTCCAGGACATCGGCGTCTTTCCAATCGATCGGGTGGGTCTCGCATATCGGGAAAGAGCCGCGCAAGGGATTCCCGAAGACGCTGAGCGGCGGAAACGGGCGTTTTCGTGGCGGCACCCGCGCGGCTCCGTCATGGCCGAACCTTTTCCGATCGAAGCGGTCTCCGGCGGGCGGAATCGGCGGGCGGCCGTTCGCCACCCGGTCTTCGCGCGCCTGTCTTGCCCAATGTCTTCAACAGCTTAGAACGCCGGCACGCATTCGATCCGGGCCTTTCCGACAATGTCGGAACCAAAGTCCGGCCTGACTGTTTAGCAACGTCATGTCTTATCAGGTCTAGAATATGCGGGATACGAGAATCGATGTTTTCCGGGCGTTGGTGCTCTTGACGATATTCGTCAATCATGTGCCCGGTACGATCTTCGAGAATTTCACGCACAAGCATTTCGGCTTCTCCGATGCTGCGGAAGCCTTCGTTCTTATTTCAGGAATCGCCGCCGCCCTCGCCTATGGGTCGAAGTTCAAGCCCGGCGACAGGCTTCTGCTGACGCTGAAGGCGTGGCGCAGGGCGGGCGTGCTCTATGTCGCCCATATCATGACGACAATCGCCACGCTTGCGATCTTCTCGGCGGCCGCGCTTCATTTCTCGCGCCCCGATCTGCTCAAGCTCATCAACGTCCAGACCATCATCGAGGACACGCCGGAGGCGCTGGTCGGTCTGGCAACCCTCGGTCATCAGATCGGGTATAACAACATCCTGCCCATGTATGCAGGCGTCTTGCTGCTGATGCCGGCGTTCCTCCTCCTCTCCAGGGTCAGTCTCGGTCTGATGGTCGCGGTGTCGGGGCTCGTCTGGCTGGCGGCCGGGGTCTACCAGATCGCGCCGACGAATTTTCCGACAAGCGGATTCTGGTTCCTCAACCCGCTCTCCTGGCAGTTCCTGTTCGTGATCGGTCTCGCGGCCATGATCCACGTCAAGCGCGGCGGCGAGATCGGCTTCAACCCCTGGCTGGCCGGCGCGGCGGCGGGCTATCTCCTTCTGTCGCTGGCGTGGGTCCGAATACCGCTCTGGGGCATCGACCTGTCGATGGGCCAGCCGGCCGTGCTCACCGGATTCGACAAGACGTTCCTGTCGATGCCGCGACTGCTCCACATTCTGTCGCTCGCCTACCTGATCGCGGCGATTCCGGCGCTCTCCAATCTCGCGCGCACCCGCGCCACCCATCCGCTGGCGATTCTGGGCAGGCACGCTCTGCCGGTCTTCATCGCCGGCACGCTTCTGGCCATGATCGCGCAGATCATGAAGATCATCAGCCCGGGCGGGCTGCTGTTCGATACCGTCCTGATCTCGACCGGCATCATGTTGCAGTTTGCGCTCGCCTACTACCTCGAATGGCTGCGTCAACTGCGGCAGAGCGGAGCAGTGGCGAAAGCCGTTCGCCCGGTCGGCGAAGGGCGCGCTTCTCCCTTGGGCGCCCGGACCGCGCAGCCGTCGAAGCTACTTGGCCACGTTGGCAAGTAGCCTGCCGTCGGCCCGCGCCAGCCAGTCGCGGACGAGCGCGGCGTCCTCGTCGCCGATCAGATGGCCCGAACTGGCCACCTGCGATTCGACCCGCGCGCCATGCGAACCCAACAGCTTTTCCAGCTTGGGCGCGAAAGGCTTGTAGGTGACGTCCGAACTGCCGGAAATGACGAGGACATCGGCGTCGAGCTTCGCCTCCGGCACCTTCTCCAGCACGGGCATGGACCGCATCAGCACGGCGCGGTGGACGAGGTCGGGATAGAGGAGGGAGATGGCGCCGATCATGTTGGCGCCGTTCGAGTATCCCAGGAAGACGGCCCGGTTCAGGTCCAGCCCGTAGGCGGAGGCGGCCGCCGACAGGGAGGCCACGAACGCCTTGGCTTCCGCGACGATGTCCTGCTGGTCGAAGCTGGTGGGGGTGAGCCGCCGGTACCAGCGGTTGATGCCATCCTGTCGCACGCGCCCGCGCACACCGAGCAGGTTCGCATCCGGCGCGATCTTTTCGGCGAGCCCCATCAGCGTCTGCTCGTCCCCGCCGGACCCATGCATCAAGACGATCGTCCTGGACGTCGGCTTGGCCGGCCGGCGAAGCAGATAGGTAAAGTCCTGCGCCCTTTCGACCGTGGCGTCACGAGGTGCTGGTGCGGCCACCACCGGTTGCTCCCTGATCGGCGCGGCGGAATCACCCGCCGCCAGGCTCACGCCTGTCCCCAACGGCTTGACCCCGCTTCGCGTTTCATTGTCCGCCAGGCCCGGCGCAGCCATCGACACCGTGAGAGCCAGGGAAAGCGCGCAGCGCCGCAAATCGATCCGCATCGGTGAAGACGATCCATTCCATGAGCTGTATCGAGACAGGATCAGGCCTCGAAGCCGCCTTCCCGCCGATCCGCCGTCTCAAGGTCGGGATATATCCATTAAAACGATTGAATTGTCACGCGGAATTCTTTCGCCCGATGTCGGTACTATAGCCCTGTGGCGTCGCGGCCACGGAAACCGCCTCCGTCCAGGGCGGTTTCCGTCATCGGTCGTGACCGGCCGCGCTTCAAGCGATCCCGTCGCGCATGGTCTAGAATTTCTGGCTCACCGCCAGCTTGAAGCTCCGGCCCGGTTCCGTGAAGCGGTCCTTGGCAGTGGCGCTGGTGCCGTCGGGAACGCCGACCGCATTCCAGTATTTCTTGTCGAAGACGTTGAAGACGCCGCCCTGGACCTTGAAGCCCTTGAACCGTTCGGGCTGCCACCAGAACATGGTGTCCACGACGCCGTAGCCGGGAGCGTCGAATCCGTTGGCGCCGACCTTGTCCCTGGCGGCGGCGAAGGTGACCGAAACGTCGGTGCCCCACTGCTCCGCGGCGTAGCCGAGGCCGAGGATGGCGCGCAACGCCGGGATGGAATTGATGTAGGCGTCGGTGTCCCGGTCCCGCCCGACCGCGCCGGCGACCGAAGCCCAGCTACGCCAGTTGTCGGCGAACCTCCACTCGCCGCGCAGCTCCGCGCCGTAGATCTGCACGCGGGCGACGTTCACGTTGCTGGTGATGCCGGCCACCGGATAGTCCGGCGAATCGACCGTCACCGTATCGATGAAGTTGCGGTAGTAGTTGTTGAAGACCGTGCCCGAGACGGAATAGTCCGCGCCCTGCTTGCTGAAGCCGATCTCGAAGCCGCTGCTGGTCTCGGGCTCGAGGTCGGGATTGCCGACACGCGCGTAGGACCCGGGCTGGCCGTAGTTCTGGTAGAGCTCGGTCGCGGTGGGCGCGCGGAACCCTTGCGCCCATTGTCCCCAGATCTCCAGGTCGGGGCTCGCCTGCCAGGCGGCGCGCAGCTTCGGCGAGAAGCGGCTGCCGTCGTTGTCCTTCAGATAGCGGGTATCGTAGTTGGGGCTGTCCTCATAGGCGGCGGTCGACCTCGGATCGTGCCGGAACCAGTCGAAGCGGAGTCCCGGCGTGATCGTCAGGCGATCGTCGAACATCCTGATGTCGTCTTCCACAAAGAGGCCGACGACGCCGCTGTCGACATCGGGCATGTCAGACGCGTTGCTGTGCAGGAAGCGGCAGGCCTGCGGGCCGAAGGGCTGCGGAAGCAACAGCCAGTCGACGTCCGGGCAATTGTCCAGGCCCTGGGAGTACTGCGTCGTCTTCTGCCCGTAGATCTCGCCGCCGAAGCGCAGCGTGTGGCTGGCGCCGCCACGGTCGATGGTCTTGTCCGCCGCCGCGGACAGGCCGTAGGTCTCCGCCTTGATCCAGTTGTCGCGCTGGTAGGGGCCGAACGGATAGCCGTAATAGAACGGGTCGCCCGGAATGATCGAGCCGAGCGAACTTTTCACGCGGGTCGCGTCGACGGTGTTGTTCAGCTTCTGGTCCTGCCAGTAGGCGATGACCCGGGCATTGTCGACGAAGCCGCCCTTGTCCGGCGCCTCGAACGTGTATTCGCCGGACACACGGCGGCGGTTGGATTCCTCGCCGGACCTGAACGTGCCCTGCTGGTAGCTGGACGTCGTGCCGACCATGTTGTGGATGTCGTCGTCGCGGTTGAAGAACTCGCCGGTCAGGCCGAAGCGATGGCCGCCCTCGACATACTGGTGCAGCTTGACCAGCAGGTTGCGCTGGTCAAAATCGCGCGGGTTGGGCTCGGTGCGGGTGGCGCCATAGCCGCCGACGTCGCCCTTGTTGTCGCGCTCATGACCTTGCCGGTAGCCGCCCTGCACCAGGAGCCAGGTGTCGGCGTGGCGCATGGCGACGGCGGCATTGGTGCGCCAGCTCTCGTCGATGCTGTCGTAGACGCCCTTGGTGATCATCCCGAAGGTCTTGCCGTCCTCGATCAGATCTTCCGGATCGAGCGTGCGGAACTGCACCGCCCCGCCCAGAGCGCCGGAGCCGAGCACGCTCGAATCCGCGCCGCGCACGATATCGATGGCCGACAGGCCGTCGAAGTCGATGGTGTTCAAGCCGCCGCGGGCGCTTTCGCGCGGGTCCGTCAGCCACGGCACCCGGATGCCGTCGATCGTGGTCAGCACCCGGTTGCCGTCGAGCCCGCGAATGTTGATGCTGCCGTTGTCGCGGTTGATGTTCACGCCGGCGTCGATGCGCTGGCCGAGTTCGTCGAGGCTGTCGGCCATGCGCTCCTCGATCGCGGCCTTGTCCACCGTCGTGGCGGTTTTCTCGCGCTTGGCCGACCCCTCGATATAGATCGGGTCAAGCTCGATCACGCCGCCCGACGGCGGCGGCGCCGTCTGCGCGCCCGCCGCCGACGCCGCCAGCACCAGGCCCAGCGCCGTGCCGGCCACCCACATCGCCCTGTGTCCCATAGTCCCCACGCCAATCTCCGATCGTTTCGACAAGGGAGATGGCTGGCCGCAGAGGCCCCGCAGGACTCCGCGAATAAACTTGATGGCTACGCTCCACTTTTGCGTCGTAGATAACTTGATTTTTTGTGTCAAGTTATCTTACTGGTGCCACGCCGCATCGGCTTGCGCCGCCGGCACGCACCGAGCCGACGTTCAGGAGCCTAGCCATGGATCGCAGCACGAAGCCCTCGCCGTCCGAGATCGTCGACGCAAGGATCGGGAATCCGAAGGCGCGCGAGCGTGACCTGGCCGCCCAGCTCGGCATCACGGAAGCCGAGCTGGTTGCCGCCCATTGCGGAGAAGGCGTCACCCGCATCGAGCCACGCGTGGCCGATATCCTCAAGCGTTTGCAGGCGGTCGGCGAGGTCATGGCGCTGACCCGCAACGAGAGCGCCGTGCACGAGAAGATCGGCGTCTATGAGAAGGTGATCGCCGGCGACCACACCGCGCTCGTGCTCGGCACGCAGATCGATCTTCGCATCTTCCCCAGAACCTGGGCGCACGGCTTCGCGGTCGAGAAGCGCGACGGCGACGCCGTGCGCCGCAGCCTGCAGTTCTTCGACGCCTCCGGCGAGGCCGTCCACAAGGTGCATCTGCGCGAAGGCTCGCACCTTCCAGCCTATGAGGCTCTCGTCGCCTCGCTGACGTCCGGCGACCAGGGCCGCACCCTGGAGGCCCGCGCGCTGGAGCCGGCGGAGCCCGTCGACGCCCATGGCGAGACCGGTCCGGATGTCGCGGCGCTGCGCGACCGCTGGAGCCGGATGACGGACGTCCACCAGTTCTTCGGCATGCTGAAGGAGCTGAAGCTCAGCCGGCGCAGCGCGGTGCGGCTAGTCGGCGACGACCGGGCGTGGAGGCTGGATGGCCAGGCGGTGTCGGCCATGATGCATCACGTCGCCGAGCAGGCCATCCCCGTCATGTGCTTCGTCGGCAACCGCGGCTGCATCCAGATCCATTCCGGCCCGATCGCATCGGTCAAGCCGATGGGTCCATGGATCAACGTGATGGACGAGACCTTCCATCTGCATCTGCGCATGGACCGCATCGCCGAGGTGTGGGCGGTCCGCAAGCCGACGCAGGACGGCCACGTCACCTCCGTGGAGGTCTTCGACGCGGCCGGCGGCATGATCATCCAGTTCTTCGGCGAACGCCACGAGGGCGAGACGGAGCGGAGCGACTGGCGCTGGCTGGCCGAACATCTGCCGCGCATTCCGGCCGCAGCGTAAGGATTCTTCCATGTCGATTTTCGTCAGCCGACGCCGCATGCTGGTTGGTCTCGCCGCATTCTCGGCGATGCCGTCGATGCCGGTCGCCTCCCTTGCCGAGGAAGCGGCCGTCTTTCCCGACCCCAGCCGCATCGCCTCGATCGGCGGATCGCTCACCGAGATCATCTTCGCCCTGGGCGAGGAGACCAAGCTGGTCGCTCGCGATTCCACCAGCACCTACCCGCCTGCGGCGCTCCGGCTGCCGGATGTCGGCTACATGCGCCAGCTTTCGCCCGAAGGCGTCCTGTCCGTCCATCCGAGCGGCATCCTGGCCTTGCAGGGCAGCGGGCCGCGCGAGGCGATCGAGGTGCTGAAGAAGGCCAGCGTCCCCTATGTGGAAATCCCCGACGACTTCACCCATGCCGGCATCGTCGCCAAGGTGCGCCTCGTCGGCAGGGCGCTCGGAGTGGAGGATAAGGCCGAGCGCCTGGCGGCGCAGGTCGACGCCGAGCTGGACGCCGCGCAGAGGCTGACGGCGAATGTCGGCGAGCGCAAGCGCGTGCTGTTCATCCTGTCCATGCAGGGCGGCAAGATCCTCGCCTCCGGGTCGCGGTCGGCGGCGGACGGCGTCATATCCCTGGCCGGCGCGGTCAACGCCATCGCCGGCTACGAGGGCTACAAGCAGCTCACCGACGAGGCGGCGATCACCGCGCGGCCCGACGTCATCCTCATGATGACGCGCGCCGGCAGCGGCACGCATGGCGACTTCGACGCCGAGCTGTTCGCGCATCCGGCCATCGCCGCGACGCCGGCCGGGGTGCAGAAACGGCTCATCAAGATGGACGGGGCCTATCTGCTGGGCTTCGGTCCGCGCACCGCCGGCGCGGTGAAGGATCTGGCGCACGCGCTCTACGGCGCCGGCGCCGGCAACTGAGGCGATGTCCCTCGACATGGCGGGCGGGATGCGCCGCGTCCTCGCATCCGGCGCAAGGGGCGACAGGAGCGCGCTGGCCCGGGCGACGATGCTCGGCCTGGCGCTTCTTCTCGCGGCCACCGCGCTCCTGTCGCTGACGGCCGGCGCTTCCGACGCGTCGGTCGCGGGCCTGCTGCGCGGCTGGCTGTCCGGCGACCTGCAGGGCGCCCTGTCGGAACGCGACCGCATCATCATCCACGACATCAGGATGCCGCGCATCGTGCTCGGCATGCTGGTGGGCGCCGCGCTGGCCGTGTCCGGCGCGGTCATGCAGGGCCTGTTCCGCAACCCGCTGGCCGACCCCGGCCTCGTCGGCGTCTCGGCGGGGTCGGCGCTCGGGGCCATCTCGGTCATCGTGCTGGGCGCCGGCATCCTCGCGCCGCTCGGCGGCTTCGCGCTGCCGGTCGCGGCCTTCGCGGGCGGGCTCGTCAGCACGGCGATCCTGCAGATGGTGGCGACCCGGCACGGCCGCACGTCCATCGCCACCATGCTGCTCGCCGGCATCGCGCTGGCGGCGCTGGCGATGGCGCTGACCGGCATCCTGATCTCCATGGCCGACGACCGGCAGCTCCGGGACCTCACCTTCTGGCAGCTCGGCTCGCTCGCGGGCGCGACATGGCCGAAGATCGGCTCGGCCGGCTCCATCATCGTGCTGGCGCTGGCCGCGACGCCGTTCCTGGCGCGCGGCCTCAACGCGCTGGCGCTGGGCGAGGCGACCGCCTCCCATCTCGGCGTGCCGCTGCAACGCTTCAAGACGGCGGCGGTGGTGTCGGTGGCGTCCGCCGTCGGCGCGTCGGTGGCGGTGTCGGGCGGCATCGGCTTCGTCGGCATCGTCGTGCCGCATCTCCTGCGGCTGGCGATCGGGCCGGACAACCGCTACCTGCTGCCGGCTTCCGCCCTGCTGGGCGCCAGCCTGCTCCTCGTGGCGGACGCCGTCAGCCGCACCATCGTGGCGCCCGCCGAACTGCCGATCGGCATCGTGACGGCGGTCGCCGGCGCGCCGGTCTTCCTCTGGATCCTGCTGCGCAAGCGCGGCATCGTGGATCTGTGAGGTGTCCGCGATGATCGTCGCCGACCGCGTCTGCGTCGCCATGGGCCGCACGACGATCCTGCGCGACGTGACGTTCGCGGCGCGAGCCGGCGAGACGACGGCGATCATCGGCCCCAACGGTTCGGGCAAATCGACCCTGCTCAAGGCGGTGGCCGGCGAGATCGGCTACCGCGGCGGCATCACCATCAACGGCCGCGAGGTTGCCGCGACGAAACCTCGGGAGGCGGCCCTTCACCGGGCGGTGCTGCCGCAGGCCACCACCCTGTCCTTTCCCTTCACCGTGCAGGAGGTCGTGCGCCTGGGAACGCTGGGCGGGCGCCCGGGGGTGTCCGGCGCCGACCAAAGGCTCCTGCCGGAAAGAGCGCTGGCGGCGGTCGACCTGGAAGGCTTCGCCGGACGTTTCTACCAGGAGCTTTCCGGCGGCGAGCAGCAGCGCGTGCAACTGGCGCGCGTTCTGTGTCAGGTCTGGCAGCCCGTGCTCGACGGCATCCCGCGCTTCCTGCTTCTCGACGAGCCGGTTTCCAGCCTCGACATCAAGCACCAGTTGGCGATCATGCAGGTGGCGCGCGACTTCGCGTCGAGAGGCGGCGGCGTGGTCGCCATCCTGCATGATCTCAACCTCACCGCCATGTTCGCGGACCGGTTGGTCGTGATGCATCGCGGGTCGGTCGCGGCCAGCGGCGGGCCGGGCGAGGTGCTGACCGATGCACTCCTCGGACGGGTCTTCGATTGCCCGCTGAAGGTCGGCGTCGCGCCCGCGCAAGCGCCCTTCGTGCTGCCCCAGTCCGCCCTGGGCTAGGCTTCCCCGCCGACCGCGAGCGACATGCGCCGCAGATGGTCGATCAAGCCAGCCGTGTCGTAGGGCTTCTCGAAGCGCGGAATGTCCTTGAACCGCGCCGGGATGATCCCGGCGTCGTAACCGGTGGCGAAGACGAAGGGCACGCGTCGTGCCGCGAGTTCGTCCGCCAGCGCGAAATCGACCTTTCCGCCGAGGTTGATATCGAGGACGGCAACGTCGACGTCCGTCTTTCCGATGATATGCAAGGCCTTTTCGAGATTGCCGGCGGGACCGACGACCATGGCGCCGCCATGCTGAAGGGCGTCGGCGATTTCGCGCGCGATGAAATACTCGTCCTCGACGATGAGCACGCGCAAACCCACGGGTTCATACTCCATGGCGTTCCTCCTGAGACCATCGCCATTTGAACCGTAGCACCGGTTCGGACATTAACATGCGATGGGCCGAAAGCCGAGGGGCTCATAAGGTGCGGGAAGAAGGAGAGCAATCCGTGAGGCGCGCCCTGATCCGCAAGCTGGAGCATTTCACCAAACTGTCGCCGGCCGACCAGGACGTTCTGACCCGGATCGGCGCCCAGCGCATCCGCCGTTTCTCCGCGCGGGAGGACATCATCCACGAGGGCAAGAAACCCGAATATATCAACCTGATCAATCAGGGCTGGGCCTGCCGCTACAAGACGCTGGAGGACGGACGCCGGCAAATCATCGCCTTTTTCCTGCCCGGCGATCTGTGCGACCTGAACGTCTTCATCCTGAAGGAGATGGATCACTCGATCGGCGCCGTCACGCCGGTGGTGATTTCGGAAATCAGCAGAACCGCGTTTGACGAAATGATGCTGGAACATCCCCGCATCACCCAGGCGCTGTGGTGGGAATCGCTGGTCGCGGCCGCCATCCAGCGCGAATGGACCGTCAATCTCGGCCAGCGCGACGCCCTGGAACGCATGGCGCATCCTTTTTTGCGAACTTTTCATGCGCCTGGAAGTTGCGGGTCAGACCACCGACAAAAGTTGCGAGTTTCCGTTGACCCAGATCGAACTCGGCGAGACGCTCGGTCTTTCGACCGTGCACGTCAACCGCACCCTGCAGGAACTGCGCGTCTCCAACCTGATCGTCCTCAAGGACCGGACGCTGACAATTCCCAATCTCAAGGCGCTGCAGACGGCCGCGCTTTTCAATCCGAACTACCTGCACCTCCAGCGCGAAGGCAGGCACCTCGATGCCAACGACGGTTAGCACGACTGAAAACGCCTGGCCCGGCGGGGCGAGCCAAATGGCGCAACGCGTCCGCGCCTACGATTGGGCATCGACACCGCTCGGCGCCATCGGCGGATGGCCGCAAAGCCTGAAGACGGCGGTTGACCTCATGCTGGCCTGCGGCCATGCCATGCAGCTTGCCTGGGGCCCGCAGCGAACCATCCTCTACAACGACGCCTACGCGCCGATGCTCGGCGAGCGCCACCCGCGCGCGCTGGGATTGCCGTTCAGCGCGGCGTGGCCCGATATCTGGGCGGAGATCGAGCCGCTCGTCGATCGGGTTTTCGCCGGGCGGACGGTGAGGTTTGAGGACATGCCGCTGGTCATGACCCGGCACGGCTATGCCGAGGATACGTGGTGGAACTTCTCCTATTCGCCCGTGCGGGACGAATCCGGAGCGGTAGCAGGCCTGCTCAACGTCACGGTCGACGCAACGGCCAAGCACCGCGCCGAGGAGGCCGAAAAGGCCCTGCGCGACAACGAGGAACGTCTCAGGGTGCGCGAGGCGGACCTGGCCCGCGTGCAGCGCATCGGCCGCGTGGGGGGCATCGACATCGACGTGGCGGGCGGGCTGCGCGGCTCACGTTCCCCGGAATACCTCAAGCTCCACGGGCTGCCGAGCGGGCTCGCCGCGGAAAGCCACGACCAGTGGCTCCGCCGCGTCCACCCGGGCGATCGGGAAAAAGCCGGGCGCGCGCTTTCCGATGCTCTCGCGGGAAACGACGATATCTATGAAAGCGAGTATCGCATCGTTCGTCCTTCCGACGGGGCCGTGCGCTGGATCCATGCACGCGCCGATATCGAGCGCGACCCCGAAGGCAAGGCGGTGCGCCTTGTCGGCGCGCATATCGATGTGACCGACCAGAAGACGGTTCAGGAAGCGCTGCGCAAGAGCGAGGAAAGGCTGCGTCAGTTCGGGGAGGCCTCGCAGGACGTGTTGTGGATCCGCGACGCCGGGACGCTGCGCTGGATTTATCTCACCCCCGCCTTCGAGGAAATCTACGGCATCAGCCGCGACGCCGCGCTCGGTGCGCACGATTTCCAGACCTGGACCGAACTCATCGTGCCGGAAGATCGCGAGCAGGCGATCCAGAGCATCGCCCGCGTCCGGGCGGGCGAGCGCGCCGCCTTCGAATACCGGATCCGAAGACCGGCGGACGGCGAGATTCGCTGGCTGCGCAATACCGACTTTCCGATCACCGACGATTCCGGCCAGGTGACCCTGATCGGCGGTGTCGGCCACGACATAACGCAGATCAAGGCGGCGGAGCATCACCAGAAGGTCCTGCTGGCGGAACTCCAGCACCGCGTGCGCAACACGCTGGCCGTCATCCGTTCCATCATCCGGCGGACGGCGCAGCAGAGCGAGACGCTCGAGGAGAATACCGCGCATCTGGAAGGTCGCATCAATGCCTTCGCCCGGGTCCAGGCCGTGGTGACGCGCGATCCGGCCGCCGGCATCGACCTGGCCTCTATCCTTGCCGATGAACTGGCGGCGGCGGGCGGCAAGGAAGGGGATAATCTCACCATCGAAGGCGTCCCGCTGGCGTTGACGCCGAAAGCGGCCGAAACCATCGGCCTCGCCGTCCACGAGTTGACGACGAACGCCGTGAAGTACGGTGCCCTGACCACTTCCGGGGGACATGTCGCGATCCGCTGGACGGTCGAGGACGGAACGATGCAGTTTTCGTGGCTGGAAAAGGGCTTGAGGAATCTGAGCCGGCCGCCCCGCAAGGGCTTCGGAACGGAAATCCTGGAGCAGACACTCCCCTACGAGCTCAAGGCCTCGGCATCGCTGCGAATCGAGCCGACCGGGCTTCGCTACGAGGCGCGGATGCCGCTCGCTTCCATCGTGAAGGAGGCAGGCGTCACGGAAAGCGCGACGCTCGGCGCCCGGCAAGACCCTTAGCGAGCAGCACGGAGCGGCTCGTCGGCACATCAGCGGCGTTCAATGATAGAGCGCGGACTGCCGTTTCGCGTCGGCCAGGAAACTCATGACCGAGCCCTCCCCCAGAGCCGCGAGGAGCGCGAGGCGGGCCCGGTGAAGCCGGCTCTTGACGGTGCCTATATCGCAGCCGGTTATGGCGGCGGCTTCCTCATAGGGCATTTCGAGCACACCGACCAGCAACAGGATTTCACGATGGTGCGGGCGCAGCCGATGGATCGCCTCGTGCACTTCTTTCATCTCGATGCTGCGCTCCTGTGTCGGAGCCACGCTTCGCTGATCGGAGACGCAATCCGCGAGACCGGGCGCCTCGCGATTGTACTTCTTTATCTTGGTGTAGAACGTGTTCCTCATGATGGTGAAAAGCCATGACTTGAGCCGGGTGCCGGGCTCGAACGTATCGATCGCGCCGAAGGCGCGAACCAGCGTCTCCTGCACCAGATCGTCGGCGTCCGTCCTGTCGCGGTAAAAGGTCATGGCGAAGGCGCGCAATGCCGGGAGCATGTCGACGATGTCTTTTTGATCAAACGAGCCCGGGGTTTTCATAGCGCCTCCAAACGACCGTAGAAAACCTGCCCGATCCCGACGAAAGGACCGAAGCCTTTTCTCTGTGCACGGCCGTCCAAAAGCCCCCTGGACCAGGGAACTTCGCTTGAACCGTGTAGGCACGCTCCAAAATTTCGCGGAACAGTCGACTTAAGGCTAGGTGTCTGGTCCCATCATGTGATGGAATCAGTTTAGCTGCTCCTTCTTGGAG
>JAPUFC010000052.1 GCA_027492275.1 Mesorhizobium sp.
CTGCGCCGCGCCGGCCGGCCGCAGGAACAGGACGGGACGGCCGGCGAGCTGCGCCCGCCGGTGCAGGCGGCGCGTCGCCGTTAGGTCCAGCGCCCTGGGCGCGCCGCGCAGCTCCAGCACGACGGCGGCGAGGTCCGGCAGGCCGGCGGCTTCGCCGGCGATCCACAGCGCGTCCTCCGCGCGCTGCCCGCACGCGACCAGCAGCCGCTCCGCCGCCAGTCCGAACAGCGAGGCGATGCCGATGGCGTAGGGCAGACCCGCCTCGTGGAAGACCTCCCGCGTCCCGATCCACAGCACCGGCCCCGCGACATCCTTCGGCAGGCGCGCGCACAGCGCCAGCGCGAAGCCGGCCGCCGAACCGGCGTCGCGCGTCTCGGCCGTGTGGATCTCCGTCAGCCCGCCGAGCGGCAGGCCCCCGCCGAGCGCCGCGTCGAAATCGCCGGCGCCGGTGAGGAGCCGGCCTCCCGGCGCTCCGGCGCTCTCCGCGTCCGCCCGCCCCGCCGAGCGCCGCACCATCACATCGTCCCGCTCGTCCGCCGTCCCCCCGGGCGCGTCCAGCCGGCAGGCAGGGCGGCCCTCGATGCTTGCGATGGTGTGGCGCAACGCGGACACGACGTCCCGCCGCGCCATGGCGGCTGGCGTCATGGCGGTCGCTTCTTCCGAATTCGTTCCTGTTATGTTCTGATAGATTCCAGAGCGGCAGGGCAGAGTCAAGCCGGAAGCTAAGAATTGATTCCTCTCCACGGCAGCCGCCTGCCGCACGCCCTTCGCCGCCATCTCGAAACCGGCTTCGCAAAAGGCTATATGCCGCGTGAAAAGGAGACGACATGGCCCGCATCTACCAGACCCGAAGCTGGCACGAGCATCTGTCGCCGTCGATGGAGGAGATGGAGATCATGGCGATCGAGGCCTATGCCCATCTGCCCGAGGCGTTCCGCACGCTGACCGGCGAGATCGTCATCCAGATCGCCGACTTCCCCACCGACGAGATCATGGACGACCTGTCGCTGGAGACGCCCTTCGACCTGCTGGGCTTGTTCGAGGGGCGCGGCATCGCCGAACGCTGGAACCCCCAGACCGGCGAGGGACCGAACCGCATCACGCTCTACCGCCGCGCCATCCTCGACTACTGGGCCGAGAACGAGGAGACGCTGGGCGGCATCGTCACCCATGTCCTCATCCACGAGATCGGCCATCATTTCGGCCTGTCGGACGACGACATGGAGCGCATCGAGGAAGCCGCCGACTAGAACCGAGCCGTGATCCGGCGACCGGCGCCGGGCGTAATCAGCGGCATGAAAAGGCTTGCCGCATTGTGGGGAAAAATCCGCGCCTATGCGGCGCACGGGGATCCGTCGGTCGAGGCGGCGAACTGGATCGCGCTGACCGTCGCCTGGAACCAGCCCTTCTATCCGCTCTACATCTACGGCATCGTCGGCGACCGCCTCGGCCCGGTGTTCCTGACCTTCCTCTCCACGCCGGTCTTCGCCGCCATTCCGCTGGTCGCGCGGCGCGCGCCGTTCCTGTCGCGCATCCTGCTGCCGGCGGCCGGCATGGCGAACACCGCGATCACCGCAAAGGCCTTCGGCGTCGCCTCGGGCGTCGAGATGTTCCTGCTGCCCTGCGCCCTCATCGCCGCCGCCCTGTTCCGACCTGCCGAGCGTCTGGCGGGGCTGTCGCTCGTCGCGGCGGCCCTGCTCCTTTATCTCGGCCTGCACGATCGCTACGGACCGCCGCTCGGCGCCTACGACGCTGCCGAGCTGGCCGCCATGGCCAGAATCAACGCGCTGAGCGCCGCCGCCCTCACCGTTTTCGTCGGCCTGCTCCTGTCCGGCCTCATGCGCGCGACGGAGCGACCCGCCGCGCGGCAAGAAAGCCCACGGTCGCGGAAACGGCCGTGAGCGTCGACCCCCACACGATGTCGGCGACCGAGACGATCGCCGGCCAGCCGGCCAGCGTGGCGTGGTTGGTCAGGTCATAGGTCGAATAGGCGCAGAAGCCGAACAGCGCGCCGCGCAGTTCCGCCGTGCCGACCCGGTTTGTCGCGAAGGCCGGGACGACGGCGAAGAACACCGTCCCGGCAACATATATCAGGTAGAACAGCACCGCCGGCATCAGCTTGAACTCCGGCGCGAGCAGGGGGCCGAGCAGCGGCCGGTAGAGCCGGTCGGCCATCAGCGAAAGCCACACCGCGTCGACCGCCAGAAAGACAAGCCCGACAACGAGATAGGCCGTGATATATCTCTTCATTCGTCTTGTTCCATCCTGATATATCAACTGCGGCGCATCTGCCGATAGGCCGCCAGGCTTCGGTCCCGCGCTTCGTCATGGCGCAGGATGGGCAGCGGATAGGTCTCGCCAAGCGTCACGCCCGCCTCGTCCAGGGCGGCTTTCGGGGCCTCCCAGGGCCGGTGCAGCCAGCGCCCGGGCAGAGCCTTGAGTTCCGGCACGTAACGGCGCACATAGTCGCCGTCGGGATCGAAGCGCTCGCCCTGGAGCACGGGATTGAAGATGCGGAAATAGGGCGCGGCGTCGGCCCCGGTTCCGGCCACCCACTGCCAGTTCATCGGATTGTCGGCGGGGTCGGCATCGACCAGCGTGTCCCAGAACCACCCCTCGCCGTCGCGCCAGTCGATCATCAGGTCCTTGACCAGGAAGGACGCCGCGATCATGCGCACGCGGTTGTGCATCCACCCCGTCCGCCACAACTCCCGCATGCCGGCGTCAACGATCGGATAGCCTGTCAGCCCCCGCCGCCAGGCCCGCAGGCCCGCCTCGTCCCGCCGCCACGGGAAGCGGAGAAACTCCTCCCGGAAATTCTCCGTGTGCAGAGCGGGCCGGTGGAAGAGCAGGTGGTAGGAGAATTCGCGCCAGACGATCTCGCGGCGCAGCTTGTCCGCCCCCGCCTCGTGCCGGCTCGCCCGCAGCCGGGAGAGGCGGGCGAGGATCTGGAAGGGCGTGATCTCGACATGGGCCAGATGCGGCGACAGCCTCGTGGTGCCCTCCATGCCGGGAAAGTCGCGGCCCCGCGCATAGTCGTCGAGATCGTGCGTCAGGAACGCCTCCAGCCGCGCCCGCGCGCCCTCCTCGCCCGGCGTCCACCGCTGGCGCAGCCCGCCGGCCCAGTCGGGCTTTTCCGGCAGAAGGCCGAAGCGGTCGAGAGGCTCGCCGTCGAGATGTCCGCCCCAGGGCGTGAGCCGCTCCGGCGCGTCGATCGGATCGCGCGGATCGAGGCCGCCGGCCAGCGCCCGCCGGAACGGCGTATAGACGCGGTAGAATCCGCCGGAGCCCGTCTTCACCCGCGACGGCTCGTGCAGGAGTGCGCCGTCGAAGCTCTCCGCTTCGATGCCCTCGTCGTTCAGCCTCGCCTTGAGCCTGCTGTCCGCCGCCGCGCAGCCGGGCTCGTAGCGGCGGTTCCAGAACACGGCCCCGGCGCCGCTCGCCTTCCGCACATCGGCGACGATGCTGTCCGTGTCGCCCCGGCGAAGCGCCAGCGGCGCGCCGAGCGCTTTCAGCCGAGCGCCCAGCGCCTCCAGCGAATGATGCAGCCACCAGCGGCTGGCGGCGCCGCGCGCGCGTCCCGCCGTCTCGTCGAGGACGAACAGCGGGATGACCGGACGGCCGCTGTCCGCGCCCGCCGCCAGCGCGCCGTTGTCGGCGACGCGCAGATCGTTGCGGAACAGGACGATGACCGGCTTGCTGGCCGTGCGCGATGCCATGCGGCTATTTCGCCGGCGTCCACGACACGTCGCGGCACAGCAGGCCGCCGACGATGCAGCCCCGCGTCGTCAGCCTGTCCTTGCCGACGTCGACGGTGATGGAATAGGTCAGCCCGCGCTTCGGATCGTAGGCCGTTCCGGCGAGCGTCGTAGCCGTTTTGGGCGAAAGGGTCATGATCAGCCGGTCGCCGACGGCCTCGCCCCTGCTGGTATCGCCGATCCACAGATTGGTGGCGCACACCCTGCCTTTTCCGCAGGGCGCGATTCTTACTCGCGCCTTACCGTCGTCGCGCAGCCAAACGCCGCGCGGGTCCGGCTGCGCGGCGCCGGCAAGGCCGGAGAGGAGGACGCCGGGGATCAGCCCGGTCATGAAAATCGTCTTGAGGCGCAAGCACGGTCTCCCTGCCGCAGGACCATGCCTCACATACGCGCGGCGCGTTCCTTCGGTTCACAGCGGCGAGGAAATCGGATTTCAGTCCCGGCCGGGCAGCGGCATGTGGCGGCGGCTGCGGGGCGGCTTGCCGAAGATCAGCCCGAGGAATTCCTCCAGCCATCCCCGCAGATGCATGTCCCAGATCATGCGTCCGCCGAGATGGTCGCGGCCAGGCTGCGCGCCGGGAAGGGTGAGGCGTTGGGCGCCGCGAACCACCCACCGCTGCATCATCACGCGCGTCAGCTCGGCGTGGAACTGGATGCCCCACGCATGCGCGCCGTACCGGAACGCCTGGTTGGGATAGGTGTCCGCCGTGGCCAGAAGGGTCGCGCCCGAGGGCAGCGAAAACCCTTCGCGGTGGAACTGGTAGACCATCTCGGGCCAGTGCAGGAGGGCGCTGCCCTCCTCGGTCGCCTTTAGCGGATACCAGCCCATCTCGACCACGCCGTCGTCATGGCCGCAGACTTTTCCGCCGAGATGATTGCACAGCATCTGCGCGCCCAGGCAGATGCCGAGCAAAGGCTTGCCCTCCGTCAGCGGCACGGCCAGCCACTCGGTCTCCCGGCGCACGAAATCGTCGGAATCGTTGGCGCTCATCGGCCCGCCGAAGACGACCGCGCCGGCATGATGGTCGAGCGTCTCGGGCAGCGCGTCGCCGAGCGCCGGCCGCCTGATGTCGAGCGCGAAGCCGGCTTCGACCAGCATCTGCCCGACCCGCCCGGGGCTCGATCCCTCCTGGTGCAGGATGACGAGAATCTGACGGGCGGCTGCGGCGGGCGTGATCCGGCTCGGCGTGACCCCTGCTGGCATCGAAGCTCAGTCTTCCTCGCTGGACGTTCCTTTCGCGCCGGGAACCGTGCCCTGCACCTCGCGGCGCAGGCGGATGCGGTCGCGGCGGTCGACGCCGATCAGTTCCGCCACCCGCCAGAGCGTATGGTCCTCCAGCTCGTGCAGCTCCCCGTCGGCGAAGACGATTTCCCACATCAGGCGAATGAATTCGATTCGCGCCTCTTCGTCCAGATGCCGCTTGACCACGCTGGTGAAGGCGTAGAGGTCGACCGCGTTGGCGTCCGCCTCTGCGCCCTGCTCGATCACCCTGTCCAGCGCCGCGCCGGAGATTCCGTAGGTGACGGCCAGCGCCGCCTTCATCTTCTCCCATTCGGAATCCTGCCGGACGCCGTCGGCGTCCATCAGATGGTACATCAAGGCCGCCGTCGCCACGCGCGGATCGTCGCCGGGCGAGGGATCGCCCGCGCCGGAACCGCCCGTCGGCATGTCTCTCAGGAAGGCGATGATGCGGTCGAACATGAAATCTCCCTGATGGTGGCGGAGGCGCCGTCAGAACAGGCGGAAGCGCGCGGGCTGATCGTCCGTCCTGTCGGCGGGATCGACACCCGGATCGTCGGGCAGGTGCGGCGGCAGCGCGACCGCCGGGTCCTGCGCCGGGGTCGCATCGCCGTCCGGGACGCCGGCCGGCGTTCCGATCGGCGCGCCCTCTGCCGGGTCAGCCGTCACCTGCGGCGTCTCGATCACAGCGTCATCCGTCTCCGGGCGGGCCGGCGGCAAGGATGGCAGGATCGTCGGATCGTTCTCATCGATGACCTGACCGAGCCGCTCCACCGGCACCCGCCACTCGAAGGCGTCGAGACGGCCGGTCACCGGCGAGACGGGCGCCCAGCGCTCGGAAACGACGCCGTCCGCCACCCAGGCGGGATCGCGCGGTGCCCGCACAGCGCGGGCGAGATACTGCCGCACCTTGCCCTGGTCGCCGGTTTGCGCCTCCTCGATATCGGCCAGCAGCAGCCAGGCGCTCTCGCGCGGCTGCATGCGGATGGCCGCTTCCGCCGCCTCGCGCGCGACGGCGTATTCATGCGCGTCCAGCGCGGCGCGGGCCACCGCCAGCGACGATTCCACATTGTTGTGGCGCAGCGATTCCAGCTTGCGGGCGCGTGTCAGCCGGTCGAGCACGGCATCGCCCGGCCGCGCATGCACATAGGCCGCGGCGATCTCGGGATGCGGCTCCGCCTTCCACGCCGCCTCGAGGATCTTCGCCCCCTTGCGCACCTCGTCCGCCTTGAACAGCGCCCGCGCCGCCGCGACCGCCGCCGGCGCGAAGTCGGGCGCCAGCCGGTTGGCCTCCACCGCCGCCGCCCGCGCGGCGGCCGGGTCGGTCGCGGCCAGGTCCTCCGCCTTTGCCGTCAGCAGAACCGCGCGCCGTCGGTTGGCCGCCTCGCGCTCGATCTGCCGCGTGGTCTTCTGCGCGTCGACCAGCTTCAGCGCGCCGTCCCAGTCGCCCTGCTCGGTCTTCTCCTCCAGAGTCGCGTCGGAGGCCCAGGCGAGCTGCGGCGCCAGATCGGCCGCGCGCCCCGCATAGTGGCGCGCCGCCCCCCTGTCGCCGAGCCGCTCGGCCTCCAGATAGAGCCCGCGCAGCCCCAGGAGCCGCGTCTCGGGATCGTCCAGCATGCGCTCGAACTTGTCGCGCGCCCCGGCGTGGTCGCCTTCCAGCAGCGAGGCCTGGGCGTCGAGGAGTTGCAGCATCGGCTCGGTCTCGGACCGGATCAGCTTGGCCGCCTGCCGGCTCATCCGGCGCGCCGCCGCGCCGTCGCCGGAGCCCGCCGCGATCAGCCCCGTGGACAGCGCCTGGTAACCCCGGTCGCGCTGGCGCACCCGGAAATAGCGCGAGACGGCGTAAGGACTGTTCCAGACGGACTTGACCAGCCACCAGGCGATCATGACGGCCGCCACGAGCGCCGTGACCGCCACGGCCGCCACCATCAGGCTGACCTGGTACTGGTAGCCGCCGAAGGTCATCACCATCTCGCCGGGCCGGTCCGCCAGCCAGGCGAAGCCCAGTCCGAGCGCGAAAACGAGGGCGAGGAAGATCAGGAGCCGGGCCATGCTCAGGCCGCCTTCATCGCGGCGGCGACGAGCTGCTCGGAGAGCTGCTCGACCTCCAGCCGGGCCTTGAGCTTGCCGGCGAAGCCCGCCCCGGCGGCCTTGGCCGCGTCGGGCAGCGCCTCGTACTCGGCCAGGGCGCGCGACAGGTCGCCAGCCTTGACCGCCACCTCCATCCGCGCCACCGTTTCGGGCACGCCGGCCCCCTGCACCTCGCCGATCGGGCGCACGGTCACCAGCGATTCGGCGCTGGAAAGCAGCCGCTGGAAGATGCCCGCATCGGCTGGCACGGGGTTGGCGGCCGCGATCATCGCCTTGGCGGCGGCGTCGGTTTCGGCCGCGATGGCGCTACGCGCGGGCACGCCCGTCTCCGCGTGGGCGCGCAACGCGTCGATCTGCGGCAGGGAAGGCGCGATCGCGGCGAACGTCTCCAGCTCCGAGCCGAAGGGCGCGCCGCGCTCGATGGCCGAGCGCAGGGCCGCGGCGGCGATCGACAGCGCGATCCTCGGCTGCTCGGCCTGCGCGTCGATCCTGGCCGTCAGCCCCGACAGGGACTGCTCCACCGCGCCGAGGCGGCTCTGCAACTCGGCTCCGGTCTCGCCGGCCTGCTTCGCCAGCGCTTCCACGGCGGCCACCCGCTCGCCCAGCGCCGCGACGGCGGCGGTGTCGTCCCGCTGCGCCAGGCCCGAGAGCCGCGACTCGATCTCGCCGATGCGCGCCTCCAGGGCCGAGGCGTCGCCCGCGCCTCCCGTTTCGACGGTCTGCCGCAGCGACGCCAGATCGGCCTTGAGCTGGTCGAGCGCCTGCGCGAGCCCGGCGTCGTTCGCGCCCTGCCCGTTTTCCCTGAGCGCGGCGACCTCGCTCTTCAGCGCCGCGATGTCGGCCTGCATGCCGCCGATGGCGGGCGTGCCGGAGGCGCCGAAAAGGCCGGCGCTCTGCAACGCCGTGCCGCCGGCCAGCGCGATGACCGCGCCGACGACGCCGGCCGCCAGCAGCGGGAACACCATGCCGCGCCGGCCGTCATCCGCCGCGCGCCCGGCGGCCGGCGATTCCCGGTCGGCCCGCGCCGCGTCCTGATCGGGTTCGGCCGGCCGCGCCGCGGGCTCCTCGTCCTGAAACTCGTAGCCGAAGGGCCGGCTTTCGGCCTCCCGGCCTTCGCGCTGCTCCTCCGGCGTCGGCCCCGGCTCCGCCTTCGTCGCCTCGGCGGGCGCCGCCGCCGTATCCTGCGGCGCGTCGCCGGCCGCGTGCGTCACCTCGCCCGCCTCCAGTTCGATCGTGACCGGATCGCGGGGCTTGGAATGCCGCGTTCTGGGTGTCTTGACCATGGCCGGGCCTCCTTGTTCGGTCGCGAGCGTCGGCGCGCACAGTTCATCCGTGTCTAGCATAGCAAGCTTTGCAGAAAAGGGGCGGCGAGATGACGCCCCCGCGCCGGGCTCACGCCCGGCCCGCGAGCAGCGAAAGCAATGCCTCCTCTTCCGGTTCCCGCGCCACCGCCACTTTTTCCCTGAAAGACGGGTCGAGCGCGGACGCGATCCGCCCCGACAGGCAAAGCATGGATGCGTCCCCGACGGCTTCGGCGACCTCGGCTTTCGCCGCCATGAGCCCGGCGAAAGCGCGCGCGGCCGTCTGCGAATAGAGCAGCACCGCCCCGACCGGTTTCGCGAACGCCGCCGCGAGATTTGCCGGCGACAGGTCGGCGGCCACGGTGTCGTAGGTCTCGACCGCCGTGACGGCGATGCCGGCCGCCGCCAGCGCCGCCTCGAAATCCGGCCGCCGCACCCGCCCGCACAGATAGGCGACGGCGCGCGGTCGGCTTTCGGCGATGCGCGCCGACAGCCCCTCGGCCACCCCGGAGCCGGTGATGACCAGCCGGAACCCGGCCTCCCGCGCCGCCGCCGCCGTGCGCTTGCCCACCGCCTGGCAGGGCAGGCCCGCGAGCGGGGCCAGCACGGCTCGCGTCGCGTGCCTGAGCGCATTGGCGCTGGTGACGGCGACGGCGTCGAAATCCCGGTCGAGAAGGCGAGGGTCGACCGGCACGGCGACGGTCTGCGTCAGGGACAGGATCACGGGCGTATGGCCGAGCGCGGCGAGCCGCTCCGCCGTGCGGCGCGCGGCGGGCTGCGGACGCGTCACCAGCACCCGCATGATCTCAGGTCCAGCCCTCGAAGAAGTCCGCGCCGGCCTTGGCGCGCACGGTTTCGCCCGCGCGGCGGCCGATCGCGGCGGCGTCCCCGGCGCTGCCGTCCATCCCGACATCGTGCGCGGTCTGCCCGTCCGGCGTCAGGATCAGCCCCCTGAAGCGCAGCCGGCCGCCGTCGATCTCGGCCAGCCCGGCGATCGGCGTGCGGCAGGAACCGTCGAGCGCCGCCAGGAAGGCGCGCTCGCAGGCGAGCGCCGAGGCCGTCGGCTCGTGGCCGATCGCCGCGACCATCTGCTCCACACGTCTGTCGCCCACCCTGCTTTCGATGCAGATCGCCCCCTGGCCCGGCGCCGGCGGAAAATCGTCCAGCGCCAGCACCTCGGTCGCCACGTCCTCGCGCGCCAGCCGTTTCAGGCCGGCCAGCGCCAGCATCGTGCCGTCGGCATGGCCTTCGTCCAGCTTGCGCAGCCGCGTCTGCACATTGCCCCGAAAAGTTTCTACCCGCAGGTCGGGCCGCCGCCGGCGGATCAGCGCCTGCCGCCGCAGCGACGAGGACCCCACCACGGCGCCGCGCGGCAGTTCGGCCAGCGTCGCCGCGGCACGGCCGACGAACACGTCGCGCGGGTCCTCGCGCGGCAGGAAAGCCGAGAGACAAAGGCCTTCCGGCAGCACGGTCGGCATGTCCTTGGAGGAATGCACGGCGATGTCGATCCGCCCGTCGAGCAGCGCCTCCTCGAGCTCCTTGGTGAACAGCCCCTTGCCGCCCGCTTCCGCCAGCGGCCGGTCGAGGATGCGGTCGCCGCTGGTCGAGATCACGACGATCTCGAACGCCTCCTCCGGCAAGGCGTGGGCGGCCATCAGGCGCGCGCGCGTTTCGGCCGCCTGCGCCAGCGCCAGCGCGCTGCCCCTCGTTCCGATCCTGAGAACTGTTGTTTGCATCGCATGGTCCGTGATAACCGGGCGGAACCACCGGTCCCTGAAAGGACCTCTCCTAAAGCGGAAAGGGTTGTGCGGCAATCATGCGACGGGGCGGCATGCGACGGGGCGGCGCGATCCGCGTGCTGGGCATCGAGACGAGCTGCGACGAGACGGCCGCCAGCGTCGTCGCGCTCGACGGCGGCGCGCCGTCCATCCTCTCCAACGTCGTGCTGAGCCAGATCGAGGAGCACGCGGCCTTCGGCGGCGTGGTGCCGGAGATCGCCGCGCGGGCCCATGTCGAGGCGCTCGACGGCATCGTCGAGGCGGCGCTGGACGATGCCGGCCTCGGCCTCGCCGACATCGACGCCGTCGCCGCCACCGCCGGTCCGGGCTTGGTCGGCGGGCTGATCGTCGGCCTGATGACGGCCAAGGCCATCGCCGCCGCCGCCGGAAAACCGCTGCTGGCCATCAACCACCTGGAAGGCCATGCGCTGACCGCCCGCCTGACCGACGCAATCGGCTTCCCCTATCTGCTGCTGCTGGTGTCCGGCGGCCATACCCAGATCGTGCGTGTCGGCGGCGTCGGCGACTATCGCCGCTGGGCCACGACCATCGACGACGCGCTCGGCGAGGCCTTCGACAAGGTGGCGAAGATGCTCGGCCTGCCCTATCCGGGCGGCCCCAATGTCGAGAAGGCGGCGCTGGCGGGTAATGCGGCGCGCTTCGCCTTTCCGCGCCCCATGAAGGGCTCGAAGCAGCCCGATTTCTCCTTCTCCGGCCTGAAGACCGCCGTGCGCCAGGCGGCCGAGGCCATCGCGCCGCTCTCGCGGCAGGACGTCGCCGACCTGAGCGCCTCCTTTCAGGCGGCCATCACCGACGCGCTTTGCGACCGCGTGTCGCGCGCGCTGGATCGCTTCCGCGGCGAGAATCCCGGCATCGCCGAGCCGGCGCTGGTGGTGGCCGGCGGCGTCGCCGCCAACAAGGCGGTGCGCGCCGCGCTCGACGCGCTGTGCGCCGGGGCCGGCTTCCGCCTCGTCGCGCCGCCCATGCGGCTCTGCACCGACAACGCCGCCATGATCGCCTGGGCCGGCATCGAGCGCATCGAGGCCGGGCTGGATGAGGAGGACGCCTTTTCCTTCGCGCCGCGCTCGCGCTGGCCGCTGGACGAGGTCTCGGCGCCCATGGTCGGCTCGGGCCGGCGGGGAGCCAAGGCGTGAGCGTGTGCCGGATCGCCGTGCTGGGCGGAGGCGCGTGGGGCACCGCGCTGGCGCTTCAGATGCAGCGCGCCGGCCATGCGGTGAAGCTGTGGGCACGCGACCCCGAGGCGGCCGCCGCGTTGCGGGCCGGCGGCAACCCGCGCTACCTGCCCGGCCTCGCGGTCGAGCCGGTCGACGCCGGCACCGACGCCGGCGCCGTGCTGCGCGACGCCACCCACGTGCTCTCCGTGGTGCCCGCGCAGGCGCTGCGCGCCGCGCTCGCGACGGTCGCGCCGCACATGCCGGCCGACGCCGTGCTGGTGCTCTGCGCCAAGGGCATCGAGCGCGCCACCGGCAAGCTGCTCTCCTCCATCGTCGCGGACGTGCTGCCGGAAAACCCGGTGGCGGCGCTGTCCGGTCCGAGCTTCGCCGCCGATGTCGCGCGCGGCCTGCCCACGGCCGTCGTGCTCGCCTCGCGCGACCTCCTCCTGTCGCAGAAACTCGCCTTGCTGTTCTCGACGGAAAAGTTCCGCTGCTATTCCAGCGGCGACCTGACCGGCGTCGAGCTCGGCGGCGCGCTGAAGAACGTCTTCGCGCTTGCCGCCGGCGCGGTTTCCGGCGCCGGCCTCGGCGCCAGCGCGCAGGCCGCCATGGTCACGCGCGGCTTCGTCGAGCTGCGCCGCGTGGCACAGAATTTCGGCGCGCGGCCGGAGACGCTGATG
Source organism: Mesorhizobium sp. (assembly GCA_027492275.1). Taxonomy (GTDB): domain Bacteria; phylum Pseudomonadota; class Alphaproteobacteria; order Rhizobiales; family Rhizobiaceae; genus JAPUFC01. The sequence continues at coordinate 12,024 of JAPUFC010000052.1, forward strand.
GGCCTGTCCGGCCTCGGCGACCTGATGCTCACCTGCTCGTCCACGCAGTCGCGCAACTTCGCCTATGGCGCCGCGATCGGCCGTGGCGCGCCGCTGGAGGGGCTGGCGCTCGCCGAGGGCGTGCCGACCGCGTCCATCGCCGCCGACCTGGCGCGCGCGCGCGGCATCGAGGTGCCCATCATCGACGCTGTCGACATGCTGCTCGCCCGCCGCATCAGCATCGGCGAGGCGGTCTCCTCGCTGATGTCGCGCCCCTTGCGCAGCGAGGACGACTAGAGCATTTCCAGCAAAAGTGCGAAGCGGTTTTGCGTCCGGAAATGCGGCTAGACAAAGAATAGAGCGGTTCTGCCGATTCCGTGAAAACCAGAACCGCTCTAGGCTCTCACTCTGGAAAGACCAACAGGAGAAAATCCGCCATGCTCTTCGCCTTCATCGGAACCGACAAGCCCGGCATGCTGCAGACGCGCCTCGACGTGCGCCCCGACCATGTCGCGTTCCTGAACGATCTCAACGCCAGGGGCATCCTGAAATTCGCCGGCCCCTTCCTCGACAAGGACGAAAAACCCTGCGGCAGCATCGTCGTCGTCGACGTGGCCGAGCGCGCCGAGGCGGAGAGGATCTTCTCCTCCGACCCCTATGCCAAGGCCGAGATCTTCGCCATGACCGATATCAAGCGCTGGAACTGGGTGTTCAACAACCCGGACGCCTGAGGGGCACGCCATGCAGCACTGGCTGTTCAAATCCGAGCCGAACGTCTTCTCCTACGACCAGCTCGCGGAGAAGGGAAAGAAGGGCACCCAGTGGGACGGCGTGCGTAACTACCAGGCGCGCAACAACATGCGCGCCATGAAGATCGGCGACCTCGGCTTCTTCTATCATTCGAACGAGGGGCTGGACGTGGTCGGCATCGTCGAGGTGGCGGCGCTGGCCCATCAGGACACGACGACCGAGGATGCGCGCTGGGAATGCGTCGACGTGCGCGCGGTCAGGCCGATGCCCCATCCGCCGACGCTGAACGACATCAAGGCCAATCCGAAACTGGCGCAGATGGTGCTGGTCAACAATTCCCGCCTGTCTGTGCAGCCGGTGACGGCGGACGAATGGAAGGAAGTCTGCCGCATGGGCGGGCTCGACCCCGCGCCCTGAGCCGCCTTTCGCCCGAAGCCGCCGACCGCTTCATCCTCGACAACACTACGCTCATGCGGCCGCCGCACGTGCCGGAAATCCGCCTGCAACTGGCAAATGAGGCGCACGATCTATGGAAGCGGACGGAGGAGGAACTGGCCGGGATCGGCCTGCCGCCGCCCTTCTGGGCCTTTGCCTGGGCCGGCGGACAGGGATTGGCGCGCCATGTGCTCGACGATCCGGCGCTGGTCGCGGGCCGCCGCGTGCTCGACTTCGCCACCGGCTCCGGCCTCGTCGCCATCGCCGCAAAAAAGGCCGGCGCGGCGCATGTGGTCGCCGCCGACATCGATCCGTTCTGCGCGGCTGCGGTCCGCCTCAACGCGGCGGCCAATGATGTCGCGCTGGAATTCTACGGCCGCGACCTCATCGGCACGGACGGCGGCTGGGAGGTCGTGCTGGCCGGCGACGTGTTCTACGACCGTGCCTTCGCGGATGCCCTGCTGCCCTGGTTCGAACGCCTCGCCGCGCGCGGCGCGGACATCGTCGTCGGCGATCCCGGCCGCGCCTATCTGCCGCGCGCCCGCCTGCGGCAGCTCGCCGTCTACGAGGTGCCGGTGACGCGCGCGCTGGAGGATGCGGAGGTCAAGCGTACCACGGTCTGGCGGCTGGCTTGACCGGGCGGTCCGCCAGGCGTTCACTGGCGGCGGAATCGAGGGACCAGACCATGCAGTTCGCCGGGACCAACTACGCCGCCGTCCTGTTGGCGGCGATCGCCGCATGGCTGTTCGGCGCGTTGTGGTACATGGCGCTGTCGAACCCTTGGCTGAAGGCCGCCCGCATCGATCCCGCGTCGATGAAGCGAAGCGTCGCGCCCTTCCTCGTCTCCTTCGTCGCCGAGCTCGTCATGGCGACCGTGCTGGCCGGCGCTGTCGCCCATCTCGGGCCGGGGCAGGTGACGATCCGCAACGGCATCGTCTCGGGGCTGATCCTGTGGGCCGGCTTCGTCGCCACGACGCTGGCCGTCAACCACCGCTACCAGGGCTTCGGCTGGACCCTGACGCTGATCGACGCCGGCCACTGGCTGGGCGTGGCGCTCATCATGGGCGCGGTGATCGGCTGGATGGGGGTGCCGGGGTAGCGTAGCGTCCCCCTCCCCCGTGAACGGGGAGGATCGGCGTCGCGGCCGGCATCTCCTCCCCTGCGCAGCGGGGGAGGGGGACCACGAAGTGGTGGAGGGGGC
>JAPUFC010000053.1 GCA_027492275.1 Mesorhizobium sp.
CGCACCGCTTCAGCCGCGACCCAAGCCACCTAACCTCGGGACTGAACAACTAGGCTTCGCGCCAGGACGGCCCGGCTCGCCGCCGATCCGGCATGCATTGGAGCTCCTTGGCTCCGCCTTTCTCCGGAAAATAGCCCCCCCAAGGTGCGTCCTTCGAGGCTCTCTGTGCGAGCACCTCAGGACGAGGGAGGTTGCGCCCAGGTTTTTCTGATCAGAGATGTTTTCCCCGGCGGGCTGTGTTGGCCGGGCTTTCAGCGGAAAGGAGGCTTGCGCGCCGAGGGCCTCCAGCGCAGAGCGCTTCAGACGAGCAGCGCTGTCGCCCGCCGTTCCTCATCCTAAGGCGCTCGCGCGGCGAGGCTCGAAGGACCCATGAGGGACGGCCTGATCTGCAGTCCGATCCCGGAGCGACCGGCGCGCTGGCTCAGCCGATCATCGCGCCGCGATAGGCCGTCTCTTCCTTCAGCTTGACGTCGCGCGACTCCAGCATTTCGGCTTTGGCGAGCTCGGCCTCCGCTTCGGCGAGCAGGGATTCGGCCGCACCACGCTGCTGGAGAAGGTCGCCCTGGGAGTTCTTGAGGTTGTCGCGGCGCTGCCGCGCGGCCTTGGCGAAGGTGGGATAGGCGAAATGATTGACGTCGCTGATCCCGGCCTTGCGCTCCTCCGACGCGATCTGCAGGTCCAGCTCGTTGGCCATGCGCTCGAATTCGGCGATCATCGTGTCCAGCTGCGAAAGCTGGCGGCGCTTCTCGTTCACCTGAAACTGCTTCAGGCGGACGAGGTTCTCACGTGGTTTCATACCCTAGACTCCCGGAAACACAAACTCTGACACCCCTCTGCCGTTTTCCGAAACGCGCAATGTCCGGTCCCCACAGGACATCGGCTGGCATGGAAAACGGAATCCTAAGCTTTTTTACCGGCAGTAACCTTTCGTTTACGCGCATTGTTAATCATACGGGGCAAGGCCTTAAGGCAGGGTAAAGAAACCGCCGCCGCCCGGTACGGATGCGGCGCGGCGGGCTGACCCGGCCTGGTCTGGAGCGCTGGCTTCGTCGAATTTCGCCGTCCGATGATTCAGCTTTAGATTCAAGTGGGTGCCACCGCAGGTTAATTTTTTGAAGCCGCTTGCCAAGCCGAAACAGGTTTTGTTAACCATTCGATGGCAGCGTTCCGACTCAGGCAAACACTGCTTCGGCCGCCGATTCCTCGCGAGGTCGGCCCGCGGCAGAAAAGGGGACTAGAATGCGCGTTTTGCTGATTGAAGACGACAGTGCAACCGCACAGAGCATCGAGCTGATGCTGAAGTCGGAAAGCTTCAACGTCTACACGACCGACCTCGGCGAGGAGGGCGTGGACCTCGGCAAGCTCTACGACTACGACATCATCCTGCTCGACCTGAACCTCCCCGACATGTCCGGCTACGAGGTGCTGCGCACGCTGCGGCTGTCCAAGGTCAAGACGCCGATCCTGATCCTGTCCGGCATGGCCGGCATCGAGGACAAGGTGCGTGGCCTGGGCTTCGGCGCCGATGACTACATGACCAAGCCGTTCCACAAGGACGAGCTGGTGGCGCGCATCCACGCCATCGTGCGTCGCTCCAAGGGCCATGCCCAGTCGGTCATCCAGACCGGCGAGCTGATCGTCAACCTCGACGCCAAGACGGTCGAGGTTGCTGGCCAGCGCGTGCATCTGACCGGCAAGGAATACCAGATGCTGGAGCTGCTCTCGCTGCGCAAGGGCACGACGCTGACCAAGGAGATGTTCCTGAACCATCTCTACGGCGGCATGGACGAGCCGGAGCTGAAGATCATCGACGTCTTCATCTGCAAGCTGCGCAAGAAGCTGGACGCGGCGTCCGGCGGCGAGAACTACATCGAGACGGTGTGGGGACGCGGCTATGTGCTGCGCGAGCCCGAGGACATCCGCGAAAGCGCCTGAACGAGCGAATGGTTCCTGGCGAATAGCGAATAGGAAGGGGTTGCTCGCGGCAGCCCCTTTTCGTTTCTTCGCTACTCGCTCACGCCGCGACCATGTGCAGCGTGCGGAAGCATTCCAAAAGCTGGGTCCGGTCGAAGGGTTTCAGCAGATAGCTCTGCGCGCCGGCGCGCTTGGCGCGCATGATCGCGCCGATGTCCAGCTCCGTCAGGCACAGGATGATCTGCGGATAGATCGGATTTTGCAGCGCGCGGACGCCGGCGATGAAGTCCGGCGCGGCCATGTCCGGCAGATTGCCGTCCACGACGATGTAGTCAGGCATGTCGACGGAGCAGATGGCCAGCGCCTCCTGTCCGGTCGCGGCCTCGATGACGTAGAGATCTGACGACGACAGGATGCGCCTGGCAACCTGCCGCACGACGGGCGAGCCGTCGGCGAAAATGCATCGTTTCATGTCCGGTCCTTGTTTGATGCCCGAGCGGGCCGGAAGTGTCAGTCATTGACCTGACTTCCATAGAGGACGCGGTGTGAAGGACTGGGAAACCGGTTGGATAAAATTGTTCCAACCGGCTTGAAATCGTAAGATTGTTGCGAGGACGGCGCGGCCTATGCCGCAGCCAGCACGATCTCCTCAGGCGTGGCGCGGATCGAGATCGTCATGCCGGCCTCGCGCGCCAGCAGCAGCGTGTAGTAGGGCTGCACGGCATGCGCGTCGATCGGCTCTTCGGTGGCGTGGCCCGAATGAAGCTCGAGGAACTTCGGCGGCACGCGCAGCATCGGGCCGCTGGAGGCGAGGCTGAATTTCGGCGCCGTGTCAACGTCCTCCAGCGTCACCGTGATCCTGCCGCCGCGCGGGATCGCGGCCAGCGCCACAAGCACCAGGTTGAGCAGCAGCTTGACCTTGTTCTTGGGCAGCAGCGCCCGCTTGCCGGTCCAGATCAGCTCCGGCTTCTCGTTCTTGAGGAAGGCGGTGGTGACGGCTTCCGCGTCGCCGGTGTCGATCAGCATGCCGGCTGAGCCGGCGGCGCCGAAGGCGATTCGGGCGAATTGCAGGCGGGCGGAGGCGTTGCGGGCGCTCTGGCGGATGAGGTTCATGGCGTCCTCGTCGGCGCCGCCCTCGTCCAGCAGCTCGAGCCCGTTGTTGATGGCGCCGACGGGGGAGATGATGTCGTGACACACCCGGCTGCACAAAAGCGCGGCAAGCTCGGGCGCAGTCAGGGTGAAAATATCCGCCATCAATAAATCCCTTCGAAAAAGCGGACGCTCGGCGTCCAGGTAAACGAATCAACGGTGGCAGAGTGACGGCGCCGGTTATACAGGTGCTTCTCCCGCCCGCAACAGGCAGCGTGGATGGTTCAATCTCGCGGACATGGAAACCGTGGCGGACGCCTTCGAACCGCCATCTTCATGGTGATGCTTAATGGTTGAAAAAGGATTGCCTCTTAGGGTCTAGGGCGATTCACGGTCAGCGGCCGGCAAGAGCCGCGACGGTCAGGGCGTCGGCGAATGTGCTCCCGTACGGAGAGTGGACGCATGTTTTTCCGATCTATCAACCGGACCCCGCGCCGCGCAGCGTCGCTGTTGCTCAGCCTGGTCCTGGCATCCTTCCTCGCGCTCGGCCTGTCCGCGAACCGGTCCCATGCGCAGCAATACACCGCGCAGGAGATCGTCGATTCCGGCAATCGCTTCTTCGGCGCGACCTCGGGCGGCCTCGCCAGCGTGGTGGAGAAGATCTTCGCCTCCTACGGCCTGCCGAACGGCTACATCCTCGGCGCGGAGGGCTCGGGCGCCTTCCTCGGCGGGCTGACCTACGGCGAGGGGACGCTCTACACCAAGAACGCGGGCGACCATAACCTCTACTGGCAGGGTCCGTCGCTGGGCTTCGACCTGGGCGGCGAGGGCTCGCGCACCATGATGCTGGTCTACAATCTCGATTCCGTCGACAGTCTCTACGACCGCTTCGCGGGCGTCGCCGGATCGGCCTATGTCGTCGCGGGCTTCGGCTTCACTGCGCTGAAGCGCGGCAACATGATCCTCGTGCCGGTCAGGACCGGCGTCGGCGCCAGGCTGGGCATCAATGTCGGCTATCTCAAGCTCACCAGCCAGCCGACCTGGAACCCGTTCTGAGTGTTTTCGGGCTGATTGTTTTCGGGCGAGTGGTGTGGCCGCGCCGCCGCCATGCGGAGCGTTCAAGACGGGAGCGGTTCAAACCGCTCCCGTCTTGCTCTATAGCCATCGCTTGCGCAGCGGGTAGTCGGTCTTGATCCAGTCGGTCCTGTTCTTCATCCTCGGCTTCCTCAGTGCCGGGTTCCTGGCGCTGCTGGTCATGCCGGCCGTGGTGCGGCGCGCCAGCACGCTGACGCGAAAGCGCGTCGAGGCGACCGCGCCGCTGTCGCTGGCCGAGATCCAGGCCGACAAGGACCGCCTGCGCGCCGAGTTCGCCATGACCGCGCGGCGGCTGGAGATGAGCGTCCAGACCTATCGCGACCGGGCGACCAGCCAGTTGGCCGAGCTCGGGCGCGCCCGCGAGGAGCAGAAGGCGCTGGCGGCCGAGCGCGACGACCGGGCCAAGGCGCTGGCGCAGATGGAGGCGCGGGCCAACGATCTGCGCGCCGAGCTCGACCGCAGCCAGGACGAAGGGCAGAAGCTGTCGCGCAAGCTGGCGGAGGCCGAGCGCGCCACGCTTCAGCACGGAAGCGAGATCGACCGGCTTGGGCGGCTTTACGACGACGCCAGCTTCGCGTCCTCGTCGCGCCAGATCGACCTCGTGGCGCGCGAAAGCGAGGTCGAGCGGCTGACCGCTGAACTCGCCGCGTCGCGCAGGGAAAAAGACGGGCTGGAAGTCCGGCGCGCCGGACTGGACGAGCAGGTCGCGCGGCTGGAGCAAGCCCGCGCCGACGCGGAAACGAAGGCGAAGGATCTTGGCGACAGGCTCGCCGAAGCGCAGGCCGAGCTCGCCCGGAGCGCTGCCGGACTGGAGGAGGCGCGGGCGAGGCTCGGCGAGGCGGAAGCGCGGCAGGAGGAGACGGACATCGACCTTGCCGAGACGAAGGGCGACCATCTGAAAGTCCTGGGAGAGGTGGATTCGCTGAAGGCGCAGCTCGCCGCGATCACGGCGCGCAAGCCCGGCGCTCCCATCGACGAGGCCGGGCTCCGCGAGGAGATGGCGGCGCTTGCCGCCGAGGTCATCCGCCTGACAATCCTCATGGACGGTCCGAACTCGCCGATCGCCCGCACCATCGGGGCCGACGCGGCAGGGTCGCGGTCCGCGCCGGACGATGCGCCGCTCAGCCTGGCCGAGCGCGTCAAGGCGCTGCAGCGGCAGACGCTGGGCGGCTAAAGCATTTCCAGCAAAAGTGCGAAGCGGTTTTGCGTCCGGAAATGCGGCTGAAACAAAGAGATAGAGCGGTTCTGCCGATTCCGTGAAACCAGAACCGCTCTAGATTCGCGCCAGCCGGTGCAGCGCGACGGCCGACGCCGCCGCGACGTTCAGCGAATCGAAACCGCCGGCGATGGGGATGCGGACCGTCGTCATCGCCCGCATGAGTTCCGGCGGCAGGCCTTCGCCCTCGGTGCCGAGGAACAGCGCCGTGCGGATCGCGGGCCGCACGTCCGCGATGCCGACCCGGCCGGACGGCGACAGCGCCAGAGACGCGAACCCGGCCCCGGACAGCGCCGCCAGCAGCGCATGCGTGTCGCGCGCGACCGTGAAGGGGACTTTCAGCGCGGCGCCGACCGAGACGCGGATCGCCTTGCGGTAGAGCGGGTCGCAGCAGGTGGCGTCAAGCAGCACGGCGTCGGCGCCGAAGGCGGCCGCGTTGCGGAAGATCGCGCCGACATTGTCGTGGTTGGCGAGGCCGACCAGCGCCACGACCAGCGCGTTCTGCGGTAGGGCGCCCAGCAGGGCGCCGATCTCCGGCGGCGTTCCGCGACGGCCGACGGCCAGCACGCCGCGATGGATGTGGAAGCCGGCGATGGCGTCGAGCACATTCTGTCCGGCGACGTAGACCGGCATGCCGGCCGACGCGCGCGCCAGCGTCTCGGCCATTCCCGCCACGCGGTTCTCCAGCAGGAGCACCGATTCCGCCTCGAAACGGCGGGCCGAGAACAGCACGTTCAGCACCACCTTGCCCTCGGCGACGAAGCGCCCCTCGCGTCCGGCGAGGTCGCGCTCGCGGATCGACAGATAGGGCGCGACGCGCGGGTCGGCGGGATCGTCGATGCGGATGATCTCGCGCATCAAGGCTGGGCCTTGCCGCGCGGCCGCCAGCGGGCGAGCAGCGCCGAGTTGGTGACGACCGAGACGGAGGAGAACGCCATGGCCGCGCCGGCCAGCATCGGCGAGAGCATGCCGGCGGCCGCCAGCGGAATGCCGATCACATTGTAGATGAAGGCCCAGACGAGATTGACGCGGATGGTGCGGCGGGTGCGCTCGGCGATGTCCAGGGCGGCCGGCACCAGCATCAGGTCCGGCCGCATCAGCGTCACGGCGGCGGCCTCGCGCGCCACGTCCGCGCCGGAGGACAGGGCGATGCCCAGCCGCGCGGCCGCCAGCGCCGGCCCGTCGTTGACGCCATCGCCGACGAAGACGACGCGCTGTCCGCCAGCGTGCGACATCTCCCGCACCAGCGCGATCTTCTCCTCCGGCAGCAAGCCGGCGCGGACTTCCGACAAGCCGAGGCGCTCCGCGATCGCCTTCGCCGCCGCCTCGTTGTCGCCGGTCAGCATGACGGTGCGCAACCCTCGTGCTTCCAGGGCCGCGAGCGCGGCCCGCGCCTCGGGGCGGGGCTCGTCGGCGAAGCGCACGCCGCCGGCCAGCCGCCCTTCGATGGCGATGAAGGACAGCGTCCCGCCCGCGCCCAGCGCGGCCGCGATGGCGTCGGCATGTTCCGCGCCGTCGAGCTCCGCCGCCATGCGCGCGTTGCCGACCAGGACCTGCCGCCCCTCGGCCGTGCCGGTCAGGCCGCGCCCGATCCTGGCCTCGACCGAGGAGGCCGGCGGGATGTCCAGCCCGCGCTCCGTGGCGAGCGCGACCAGCGCCTTGCCGAGCGGGTGCTCGCTTCGCGCCTCGATCGCCGCGGCCAGCCGCAGCAGGGCGTTCTCGTCGCCGTCGGCGGCGTGGATGGCGGTGACGGCCGGGCGGCCGAGCGTCAGCGTCCCGGTCTTGTCGAAGGCGGCGACGGTCAGGTCCTCGGCGCGCTCGAGCGTTTCGATGTCGCGGATCAGGATGCCGGCCTTGGCCGCCGCGCCTGTGCCCGCCACCAGCGCGGTTGGCGTTGCGAGGCCCAGCGCGCAGGGGCAGGCGATGACCAGCACGGCCACCGACGCGCCGATCGCGCCTTCCAGATCGCCGAGATAGAGCCACCAGACCAGGAAGGCCGCCGCCGCGACGGCCAGGATGACCGGCACGAAGACCGAAGAGATGCGGTCGACCAGACGCTGGATCGGCGCCTGTCCGCCCTGCGCCTCCTCGACCAGGCGCGCCATGCAGGCCAGCCGCGTGTCGGCGCCGACGCGCGTGACCACGACTTCCACCGCCGCCTCGCCATTGATCGTGCCGGTCAGCACCGGGTCGCCCTCGGCGCGCTCCACCGGCAGGCTCTCGCCGGTGACCAGCGATTCATCCACGGTCGAATGGCCGCTGGCGACCGTGCCATCGGCCGGGAACCGCGCGCCTGGGCGAACGAGGATGCGGTCGTTGGCCTTGAGCGACGCGGCGGGCACGGTCCTCGTGCCGTCCGCCGTCAGCAATTCGGCCTCGGACGGTTGCAGCCGGCCGAGCGCGGCCAGCGCCGCCGAGGTGCCGCGCCGGGCGCGCGCCTCCAGATACTTGCCGAGCATGACCAGGGTCAGCACCACGGCGGTGGCCTCGAAATAGAGCTCGGCATGCATGTTGCCGCGCAGCAGTTCGGCCAGCGACGCCGCGAAGGCGACGGTGGTGCCGAGCGACACCAGCACCGCCATGTTGGCGCCGCCGCCGCGGATGGCGGCAAAGGCCTCGCGGTAGAAGCGCGTCCCGGACACGGCCATGACTCCGGCGGCCAGCGCCGCCTGGAGCCAGGGATCCAGCGTGGCGTGGCTGCCCGTCATCATGGGGATCATCGCCGCGAGAAGCGGCAGGGTCAGCACCGCCGAGACGGCGAAACGCCAGAGCGTGCGCCGTTCCTCGGCCAGACGCTCCCGCTGCCGCAACTCGTCCGCGTGCCGCTGGCGGACCGCGTCGTCGACGCGCAGCGTCGCGCCGTAGCCGGCCTTCTCCACCGCCGCGATCAGGGCTTGCGAACTCACGTCGCCGTCGATCTCGATGGTGGCGCGCTCCAGCGGCAGGTTGACCTCCGCCTCCCGCACGCCGTCGACGCCCGAGAGCGCCTTGCCGACGCGCGCCGAGCAGGCGGCGCAGGTCATGCCGGAAATGTCGAGCGCGACGCGGGTCATGCCGCCGGCTCCGCCCGCGCGGGGTAGCCGGCGGCGTTCAGGGCTGCGGTCAGGATCGACGGATCGGTTCCCGGCGCGGCCTCGATCGTCGCCCGGCCGGCGGCGAGGTCGACGCCGGCTTCCCGCACGTCCGCCTGCGCCTTCAGCACGCGCTCGACGGCGCGCGCGCAGCCGGCGCAGCTCATTTTCTCGATCGTCAGGTCGATGCGCATCTCAATCTCCATGAGCGTTCGATCATGGAGATAGGGATTCCAGTTGCTGGAAGGTCAAGGGGCGGAAGGAGGGTCCTCGCGGAAAATGCCGTCCAGCGCGACCAGCAGCGTGCGCGCCGGCTGCGAGTTGGACGAATAATAGATCATCTGGCGTTCGCGGCGGGTTTCGACCAGCCCCATGCCGCGCAGCTTCGCCAGATGTTGCGACAGCGCCGACTGGCTGAGGTCCACTTTCTCGGCGATGGCTCCCACGCTCATCTCCGCGTGCAGCAAGTGGCTCATGATCGCCAGCCGCTTCGGATTGCCCATCACCGTCAGGAATTGCGCCGCTTCTTCAGCCTTGCCCAACAGACTTCTTGAAACCATGTCTCCCGACGTCAAAATCGCTCCGGCGGTCATTGGGGGCGAGTGAAACGACCGGAAAGGTTGCAAATATCCGACGGATGGCTGCCGATCTGGGTTCCCGTCTGAATTGCAATTTAGTGCAAAGCCGCCGCAACGGAAAGCCATGCGATGCCGCGCGGCGAAGATAGGTCAGCCCTGTTGCCGATCTGCCGCGCGCGCGGCCGCCGCCATGGCGACCAGCACCGGCCTCAGCGAGGAGGCGGAGGCGAGCGGCGCGGGGAACGGCACGCGCAGGACTTCGTCGCCGCGTTGCAGGTCGAACCCGTCCACGTCGATGCCGGCGAGCTTCCAGCCCGTCGCCGTGGCGCCGGCCCGGCGCGCATAGGCATCCACCGCGTCGGCGTGGTCGGCGTTCATGTGGTCGATCGCGCGCTGCTCGGCGGCGGCGAGCTCGGCCACGGCGGGACCGGACAGGACGAGATCCTGACGCGTCAGGAGATAGGCCTTGCCGAAGCCGCCGTTCAGGCTGGCGCGTTCCGGCTCCAGCCGGAACAGCGAAAAGTCCGGCAGCGCCGCGTAGAGCTTCGCCTTCGGATTGCGGTTCAGGTAGCGGCGGCGGGCGCGGTCGTCCCCGGCGCTGCCCGCTTCCAGACGGCCGGCTTGGCAGAACATGGTGAGGCGCGGATGCGCCAGCGGGTCGCCCTTGCCCGGCTCGCCGAGCAGGATCGAGCAGCGCGGGTCGGCGGCGAGCGCCCTGGTGTGGGCGGCGAGCCCCGAAATCAGCACGAGCGGCGCGCCGTCCGCGTCTGTAGCGACGCCGACGCGGCTGGCCATCGGCATGCCGGTACCGGCCTCCAGCACCGCGATCGCGCCGAAGCGGGCGCTTCGCATCAACGCGCGGGCGAGGCCGACGGCCTCGGCGTCCGTTTCGCGCAACACGTTCCCGGGCGTGTCCGGCTTGTCAGTCATGGGCCCGTCAGGCGACGTCGGCGAGCGTCGGGCGCACGCCGGGACGAAGGAAGTCACGGTTGTCGCGCGCGGCGTCGGCATGGGTGACCATGCCCTGCATGCGCGACAGCGCGCCGGGCACGATCTCGGCGGCGAGCAGCCGTTCGGGATCGACCGGTCGCGGCATGGCGAGCTGGCCTTCCGGGATTTTCGAGAAGCCGAGCGGCCCGTAATAGGGCGCGTCGCCGACCAAGACCACGACGCCGGCTCCCGCCCTGGCAGCCGCCTCCATCGCGATGGCCATCAGTTTGCGGCCGATGCCGATGTTCTTGAAGGCGGGGCCGACCGTGAGGGGCCCGAGCAGCAGCCCGCGCCCGTCGCCCGCCGCGATGCGGGTGAGGCGGATCGAGGCCACCACCGCGCCGTGCCGCGTGGCGACGAAGGACAGCGCCCGCTCATGCGGGCCACCCTCGCGGATCCTGTAGGCGGCGCGGGTGAAGCGCCCCGGCCCGAAGGCCTCGGCATTGAGGGCCTCGATGGCGGCGTCGTGCGCCGGGCTTTCCGGCAGGTAGCGAATATCGGCAAGGGTCATCGTCTGCGGTCCGGGACGAAAGGGAAGGGCGGGCGCGCGGCCACCCTCGGGCGGCCTGTCAGGCGCGGGCTCGTCGTCGCTCGGGGTGGATCTTCGCAAACGTGGTCATCGCTGCTCCGCTATCATCAAAGCGGGGTTCCGTCCACAGTCCATTTTCGGCGAGGTTTTGGCTTCTGGACGGTGCGTTCAGCGATTTGCGCGTCGACAGGCGGCGACGCCGTCCTACATTCGCGGCAACGGAAAGGAGATCGCCATGGGTTTGCTCGTCGACGGGAACTGGCAGGACCGCTGGTATGACACCAAGAAATCCGGCGGCCGCTTCGAGCGCAGCGAATCGCTGTGGCGCGATTTCGTCACCGCCGACGGCAGCCCCGCGCCCGGCCGCACGCGCGGCTTCAAGGCGGAGCCGGGCCGCTACCATCTCTATGTGTCGCTGGCCTGCCCGTGGGCGCACCGCACGCTGATCGTGCGCAAGCTCAAGCGGCTGGAGGAGGTCGTCTCGGTGTCCATCGTCCACCATCTCATGGGCGAGAACGGCTGGACCTTTCTGGCCGAGGACGGCGCGACGGGCGACACGCTGTACGGCCTGGACTTCCTGCACCAGATCTACACGAAAGCCGAGCCCGCCTACAGCGGCCGCGTCACCGTGCCGGTGCTGTGGGACAAGCGGAGCGAAACCATCGTCTCCAACGAATCTTCCGAGATCATCCGCATGCTGAATGCGGCCTTCGATTCATGGGGCGAGGCCTCGCTCGACCTCTATCCGCAGCCCCTGCGCGGCGAGATCGACGCGGTCAATGCGCGCGTCTACGAGACGGTGAACAACGGCGTCTACCGCGCCGGCTTCGCCACGGAGCAGGCGGCCTACGAGGAGGCCTTCGACGCGCTGTTTGCGACGCTGGACTGGCTGGAGGAGCGGCTTTCCGGCCAGCGCTATCTCGCCTGCGACAGGCTCACAGAGGCCGACTGGCGGCTGTTCACCACGCTGGTGCGATTCGATCCCGTCTATGTCGGCCACTTCAAGTGCAACCTCAGGCGCATCGCCGACTATCCGAATCTTTCCAATTACCTGCGCGAGCTCTTTCAGGTGCCGGGCGTGGCGGACACGGTCAATCTGCACCACATCAAGGCGCACTACTACGGCAGCCACAAGACGATCAACCCGACCGGCATCGTGCCGGGGGGGCCGCTGGTCGACCACTGGGCCGCGCACGACCGGGGCCGGTTTGCCGTTCACCAATAGGGCGAGGGCGGCTCGCCGCCGAAAATCTCCGCGAGCCGGCGCGCGGTCCCCGGCGTGACGTCTTGCGGCAGGGCGTCGAGGGGAAAGAAGCCGGCCTCGGCGATCTCCTTGTCGGGCATCTTCACGCCGCTGCCGCGAAAGGCGCGCACGACATAGACGGCGACGTGGTCGCGCGGGCTGGCATGGCGGTTGAAATGCATCGACGCCAGCGCGGGCATGCCCTCGACCTCCAGATCGCATTCCTCGCGCACCTCGCGCCGCAGGGCGTCCAGCGTGGTCTCGCCGCGCTCGACGCCGCCGCCGGGCAACTGCCAGCCGGGCACGTAGGTGTGGCGGATCAGGAAGACAGCGTTTCGCGCTTCGTCATGGATCACGCCGCGAACGCCGAGCGTCATCGGCCGCGCGAGCAGGAAATAGAGATGGAACAGCCGCATGCGCAGGCGCGGCCAGGCCGCCTGCCGGAACGGTCCGGCCTTGTCTTCTGCGCCGCTCATGCGCCGGTCACTGTCGGGGCCGCCGGCCGGGAACACGATCTTTTTAGCAAAAGCGTTTCCCACTTTTCGGCATCATGCCCTAGAACAGGACGATGTTCCGGCTTGCGCATATCTCGGATGTCCATCTCGGGCCGCTTCCCGATGTAACCTATCGCGAACTCGCCTCCAAGCGCGTGATCGGCTACGTGAACTGGCACCGCAACCGCCGCAAGCTGATGCATGAGGGCGTGCTTGGCGCGATCATCGACGACATCGAGGCGGTCACGCCCGACCATCTCGCGGTGACGGGTGACCTCGTCAACCTGGCGCTCGACGGCGAGATCGAACTCGCCCGGCTGTGGCTGGAGGAACTGGCCCGCAGCTTCGACGTCTCCGTCGTGCCGGGCAACCACGACGCCTATGTGCCGGGCGCCTTCGACAAGATCTCCGCGGCCTGGGGCCGCTTCATGGTCGGCGACGGCTGCGCGCCGCATGCCTCGCGCGACGCCTTCCCCTACATGCGGACGCGGGGGCCGGCAGCGCTGATCGGCATGTCGACCGCGCGCGCCACCGCGCCCTTCATGGCGAACGGCTTCGTCGGCGAGGGGCAGGCCGCGCGGCTCGGCCGCCGGCTCGACGCGGCGGCCGCAGCCGGCCTGTTCCGGATCGTCATGATCCACCACCCGCCGGTGCGCGGGCTGGTGCGCCAGCACAAGCGGCTCATCGGCATCGGCAACGTCCAGAAGGCCATCGCCCGCCACGGCGCGGAGCTGGTGCTGCACGGGCACTCGCACGAGCCGACGCTGTCCTGGATAGCCGGGCGTCAGGGCGAGGTGCCGGTGGTCGGGGTGGCGGCCGGCGGCCAGTCGCCCGGCGGGGCTCATCCGGCCGCGCAATGGAACCTGATCGAGATCGAGCGAAGCGCCGAGGGCTGGTCCGTGGTTTTCACACGGCGCGGCGTGACGGGCGACGACCTCGAGGTCCGCGAGCTGTCGCGGGTCAGGCTGGGCGCCAGCGCTTCGGAGATCGAGGTCCTGGCGGATTAGGGCGGTCTACCCGAACAGGCCGGATATCCGCTCCCACAGCAGCGCGGCCGTCACCAGGAAGCCGCCGATCGCGCCGGCCAAAACGAGGCAGAGAGCCGTCGAGAAGGCCGGCCAGCTCCCGTCCGCGCGCTGCCGGATCGGTCCCGCCGCCTCGGCCACGGCGGCACGCGCGCCGCGCGCGGCAGCCGGTTCCGCGCCGCCTTCCATCAGCCGCTCGCGTTCGACCAGCCGCTCGGCGACGTAGCGGGTGACCTGATCGACGACCGGGGCGGTCGCGGCGGATTCGGCCAGCACGACGCGGCCGATGCGGGTGTCGCGCACGAAACGGTAGGTGCGCCGGTCGCGGCCCATGGCCACGTGCGAGACGGAATCGATCCACAAGCGCGGCTGCAGCCCCGAGGAGACGGTGAAATCGAACAGGTCGACATCGGCCGGCACGTCCTCGAAGACCGGCGCCAGCTCGGCCGCCAGAAGCTCCAGCCGGGTGCGGCTGGCCTCGCGCAGCTCGACCACCACGTCCTGCCGGTCGGCCGCCGCGTTCTTGACGTCGCGGATGGCGTCCGCCAGCCGCTTGTTGGGGCCGACCGTCCGCCGTGGGCTACCGACTGCCTCAGCCATCAAACGCTCCACCATTCATGGTGAAGCAATCGTTAACACAGAATTCCGGCGCCTGCCTATCGTCTTGGCGCACGCTTCCACCGGCCAAAGCATGGCGCGCCGCTGCGGACACGGTCCCGACGGGATTTTCCGTGCACCGTCCGGGCCGGTGCCGCGCCGCCAGCCCGGTCTCAGGCGCCCTTGCCCAGGCCGGCCTCCCGCAACAGCCGGGTCAGCCGCGCCGCCAGATCGGGCGGGTAGTTGTCCTTGGCGAATTTGGGGGCCGGGTTGCCGGCGAATTTCGGAAAGGCGGCGTTCAGCTCGTTGAGAAGCTGGTTGCGCAGCTCCACGTCGCCGCTGCGGTGCGCGGAGATGATGCGGGCGGCGAGGAACAGCGGCCGTTTCGCCGTGGCGAGCGATTCCGCCGCGCGGACGGCT
>JAPUFC010000054.1 GCA_027492275.1 Mesorhizobium sp.
CGCGGGGCGCGGCAGCGTCGGCATCCGCTTCGTGGTTGGGACTTCGGGGGATTTGAGCGGTGTTTCGGTCGCGCGCTCGTCCGGAGACCCCGGCCTGGACCAGGCCGCCATCGAGACGGTCCGACGCGCATCGCCGGTGCCCGCGCCTCCGCCTTCGGTCGGCGCTCCGAAGTCGACGACGGTGCTGATTACCTTCAGGTGAGAAAGCGATGGGGGCGCCGGTGGTTAGCCGGTGTGCCGATCATGGCGCAATGGTGGCGAAATCGCAGCAGCCTGCCTGATTTATACTTGACTCATTCATTCATGTTTTTTAGGGCGACCTGGCTGATTGTATCTCGGCAACCCACCCGCATCGCCGGGCAGGCAACAAACTGGAATACGGCGATCTGTGGCTTCGCATGGACGGCGGGGCGAGAAGGGGTGACGGCATGGGCGCAGAATCATTTTCATCGGGGACTTCGGGCGACGCTGGCAACCAGGTCAGAAACACGCTGGGCTTGCTGCCGGTCATCGCCCTGTCGGCGGCGCTGACCGGGCCGGCTTTCGCGCAGTCCACCGCGCCGGCGGCTCCCGGCGGGACCATCGATGTCGGAGAGGTCACCGTCGAGGGCGACGGCGACGGCAGCGCCACGGCGAACGCCAATGACGATTCGACCAGGATCGGCCGCCTGCCGGGCACCGTGCAGGACACGCCGCAGGTGGTCAACGTCATCCCGCAGGAGGTGATCCGCCAGCAGGCCGCGACCACGCTCAACGACGTACTGCGCAACGTGCCGGGCGTCACGCTGGTCATCGGCGAGGGCGGCGGCGGCTTCAACGGCTCCAACTTCCGCATCCGCGGCCAGTCGGCGCAGACCGACCTCTATGTCGACGGCCTGCGCGACTTCGGCACCTACACGCGCGACTCCTTCAACATGGAATCGGTTCAGGTGTTCAAGGGCCCGACCTCCGAGACCTTCGGCATGGGCACGACGGGCGGCGCGGTCAACACGCAGTCCAAGACCGCCAAGCTGGAGAATTTCATCGACGTCACCGCCGGCGGCGGCAGCGGCCCGCAGGGACGCGGCACCTTCGACCTCAATCGCATGATCAACGACACCACGGCCTTCCGCGTCAACGGCATGGTGCATGGCGGGCAGGTTCCCGACCGCGACCATGTGGACGCAGACCGCTGGGGTGTCGCCGCCACCGTCGGCTTCGGCATCGGCACCGATCTCGAATACAATTTGTCCTTCTTCCACCAGAAGGACAACCGCACCGCCGACTACGGCATTCCGGTCTTCGCCGCGGGCACCTACGGCACCGGGGCAAACCAGCGCGTCATCGACGTGGGCATGCCCGCCACCGAGTTCGGCATCGACCGCTCGAATTTCTACGGGCTCGAGAACGACGCCGACGACAGCCAGGTCGACATGCTCACCGGCCGCCTGAAATACGAGGCGAACGACTGGCTGACGATCTACAACGACACGCGCGTCAGCTACTACGACCGCTTCTTCACGCCGCAGGCCGTCAGTTGCGCCGCCGCGACCTGCATCACGCCCTATTTCAACGGCCTGCCGGCGACCGTGACGCGTGGCGGCCCCCCGCCCTACAGCCAGGACGGCTGGGCGGCGCAGAACGTCACCACCGCCGTGGCGAAGTTCGAGACCGGCCGGTTCCGGCACGAATTCGTCACCGGGCTCGACATGCACACGCAGCGCAACACGCGCTACGGCTGGCGCTACACGCCAACGACGACGCGGCCTACCACGGACCTCGTCGACCCCGACTGGTCGACCACGCTGGACTATGAGAAGAACGGCGGCGTCACCAAATCGGAGGCGCGCAACATCGGCGTGTTCGCCAGCGAGCGCCTGTGGCTGACGGAGCAGCTGTCCGTCTCCGGCGGCGTCCGGTGGGACTGGTATTCGGTCGATACCAGGCTGACGCCGGCGCAGGGCGCGACGCCGCCGGCCGATCCCAGCCCGTCCTCGCGGTCGACGCTGTTCAACCCGAAGGCGGCGGTGATCTGGGAGCCGACGCGCGACCAGACCTACTACGTGTCATGGGCCCGTTCCGCGACGCCGCAGGGTCTGGCGGTTTCCACCGCCACCGGCACGCCGGCGGGCAACGATGCCCTCGACCCGGAGGAGAACGAGAATTTCGAGGTCGGCGGCAAGATCAATCTTCTGGACGGCCGTCTCGGCCTCAGCGGCGCGATCTTCCAGACCAACAAGAATAACGCGCTCATCGACAATGGCGATGGCAGCGTGACCTCGACGGGCGAGCAGCAGCGCATCCGCGGCGTCGAAATCGGCGTCAGCGGGCAGGTGACGGATGTTGTGACGCTGACCGCCGGCTACACCTATCTCGATACGGAGATCACCAAGGCCTACCGTAACAGGACCGCTCCTCTGACCGGCCAGGAACTGAACCCCGACGTGATCGGCAACGAGGTCAGCTTCACGCCCAAGCACTCGGCCTCGGTCTGGGCGACCTACGACGCCTCGCGCCACATCGAGGACAGCGTCGGCGGCAAGCTGCTGGTCGGCACGGGCGTGACCTATCGCAGCAAGGTGTGGCTGAACTCGCAGAACACGTCGATCGCGCCGGAGAACATCTCCTGGGATGCCCTGGTGTCCTATGAGCGGGACAATTACCGGCTGGCGCTCAATGTCTACAACATCACCGACCGGCTGAACTACGATCAGGTCTTCGCCAATCGTATCATCCCGTCGTCCGGCCGCAGCTTCTTTCTGACGGCCGGCGCGAAATTCTAGGAATTCGGGGGAATTCCTCATCGGCCGGCGGCGCGAGCCGGCGGCCACCGACCGGGGCAGCCTCCGTTCCTGTGCGAGCAGGGCGGAGGTTTGCCGCTTGGAACATGACAAAGGAGCATAGCGTGAACCGGTTCCAGACATACCTCGCGGGCGCCGCCGCCTCGCTGGCGATCGCCGTCGCGGCGACGGCCGCCTTCGCCGATCCGGCCATCGAGAAGACGGTCAAGTCGCCCTCGCCCGGCATCTACGAGATCGCCCTCAACCAGGCGAAGAACGAGCTCTACGTCGCCGCCCCCGGCGGGCGCGGGGCGGAGAAGGGCTTCGTCCTCGTGCTCGACGCCGCGACGCTCGATGAGAAGAGCCGCATCGACGTCACCTCGGACGCCGCCTACGGCCTCGGCTTCAACGAGAAGACGCAGACGCTCTATTCCACCAACACCCGCGCGGACAGCGTCTCGGCCATCGACGTCGCCACCGGCAAGATCACGACGATCAAGGGCAAGGAAGGCGCCTTCACCCATGGCCGCGAGGTCGTGGTGGACGAGGACAGCAACACGATCTACGTGTCGATGATGGGCGGCCGCAACGGCCAGACCGGCAAGGTGTGGGTCATCGACGGCGCCACCAACACGCTGAAGGAGGAGATCCTCGACGTCGGCCTCGGCGTCACCGGGCTGGTGCTCGACAAGGAGGGCAACCGGCTCTTCGCCACCGACATGACGGCCAACCAGGTCGTCGCGGTCGACCTGGAGAAGAAGCGCGTGGCCGGCCGCTGGCCGACCGGCGGCGAGACGCCGATCAATCTCGACTACGACCCGCAGGCCAAGCTGCTCTACATCGCCAACCAAGGCTCGGCCACGGTCGGCGTCGTCAGCACCGAGTTCGGCGCGGTGGTCGACACGATCTACACCGGCAACGGACCGCTGGGCATCCGGCTGAGCAAGGGCGACGGCAAGCTCTACGTGGCCAACCGCCAGTCCGGCACGACCTCGGTGATCGACACCAGGACGCGCAAGGTGGTCGCCTCGCTCGCCACCGGCACGCTGCCGCAGACCGTGGCCGTCGACCCGCGCTCGAACACCGCCTATGTCTCGAACAAGGCCCGCACCGGCGGCCGCGACGCGCCCCCGGTCGAGGACCCGAACGGCGACACGATCGCCATCATCCGTCCCTGAGGGCCGCCCCAAGGGATCGAAACGACCGCCGGCGGGACATCGCTCCCCGCCGGCGGACGAACGAAGGAGCCGCCCATGCTGGTCGCCATTCCCGACGTGCTGACATCCGAGGAGCTCGCCTATGTGCGGCAACGCCTGGAAGGCACATCCTGGATCGACGGCCGCATGACGGCGGGCGAGCAGGCCTCGCTGGTCAAGAACAATCTGCAGGTGCCGGTCGAGTCCGACATCGCGCGCGAGCTCGGCCAGATCGTGCTGCGGGCGCTCGGCCGCAACCCCACCTTCTCCTCGGCCGTCCTGCCGCTGCATGTGCTGCCGCCGATGTTCAACCGCTACGACGAAGGCATGACCTTCGGCGCGCATGTCGACGGCTCGATCCGCGTCGTGCCGGGCCAGGGACCGGGTGCTGGCATGCGCATCCGCACCGACGTGTCGTCGACGCTCTTCCTCACCCCGCCGGAGGACTATGACGGCGGCGAGCTCGTGGTCCACGACACCTACGGCACCCACAAGGTGAAGCTGCCGGCCGGCCACATGGTGATCTATCCCGCGACAAGCATGCACAGCGTCACGCCGGTGACGCGCGGCAGCCGCTGGGGCTCGTTCTTCTGGATCCAGTCCATGATCAAGGACGACTGGCGGCGCACCATGCTCTACGACCTCGACCGGTCGATCATCCGGATCCGCCAGCGCCTGCCCGACGACGATCCGGCCGTGGTGGGGCTGACGGCGCATTACCACAACCTCATCCGCCACTGGACCGAAGTCTAGGACCCGGACGGCGATGTCCGTGGCCATCCCCGCCGATATCGTCTCGCTCGGCGACTACGAGCGGCACGCCGAACAGCGCCTGCCCGCCGACCGCTGGGCCTATCTCGCGGGCGGCGCGGCGGACGGGCTGACGCGGCGCTGGAACCGCGAGGCCTTCGACCGGCTGCGTCTCGCCGGCCGCGTGCTGCGCGACATGACCGGCGCGAACACCAGGACGACGCTGTTCGGGCGCGAGATGGCGGCGCCGCTGGTCGTCGCGCCGACGGCGTTCCAGACGCTGTTCCATGCCGACGGCGAACTGGGCACCGTGCTGGGCGCCGGCGCGACCGGCACCTGGATGACGGTCAGCACGCAGGCTGGCGTGTCGCTGGAGGAGGTCGCGGCCGCCCGCCATGCGCCGCTCTGGTTCCAGCTCTACATGCAGCATCGGCGCGCCGATACGCTGAACCTGGTGCGGCGCGCCGAGGCCGCCGGCTACGAGGCGCTGGTGGTGACGGTCGACGCGCCCGTCAACGGCGCGCGCAACGAGGAGAGCCGCGCCGGCTTCCGCCTGCCTGCGGGCGTCGAGGCCGTCAACACGCGCGGCATGGCGGTGCCCTCCTCCACGGCCGGGCCGGGCGAAAGCCCGGTGTTCAAGGGCCTGCTCGACGGCGCGCCAGCCTGGCGCGACATCGAATGGCTGCGCGCCGAGACCCGCCTGCCCGTGCTGCTGAAGGGCATCATGCACGCCGGCGACGCGCGGCTGGCGGTCGAGACCGGCATGGACGGGGTCGTCGTCTCGAACCATGGCGGGCGCACGCTGGACACGCTGCCCGCCACGATCGAGGCGTTGCCCTCCGTGGCGGAGGCCGCCGGCGACCGGATCGCGGTGCTTCTCGACGGCGGCGTCAGGCGCGGCACCGACGTGCTGAAGGCCCTGGCGCTCGGCGCGAAGGCGGTGATGGTCGGCCGTCCGGTGGTGCACGGTCTGGCGGTCGCAGGCGCGGTGGGCGTCGCCCATGTCATCGGCATCCTGCGCGCCGAGCTGGAGACGGCGATGGCGCTCGCCGGCTGCCCCACCGTCGACGCGATCGGCGAATCCGCGATCTGGAGCCGGTAAGCGCCCGCTCAGGCGACTTCGAACAGGCCCTTCAGCCGCCCGACGACGGCGTCGATCTCGGCAACCGACATCACGTCGATGTTGAGCAGGTGGGTCGAGCGCAGCCCTTCGATCGCCAGGAAGACGACCATGGCCATGGCCGGATCGCCCGCGTTCTGCTTGACGCGGTCGAGGAAGCTGCGGTGATAGCGCCGCACCGGCGCCAGGAATTCCGGATTCTCCGCCAGCGCCGCCAGCAGGGCCGAGGGCGGCGGCTTGCGGCAGTCGTTCTCCTCGACGAAGAGCTCCAGATAGGCCTGGACGAGACTGTCGGGACTGTCGTTCTTCTTCTGCTGGCGCTCGCGCAGCATCTGGTCGAAGGACTGCACGAAGCCCTCGACCACGGCTTCCAGCAGCTTGTCTTTCGATGGGAAATGGTAGAGAAGGCCGCCCTTCGACACGCCGGCCTTGGCCGCGACCGCCTCCAGCGACAGGTTGCCAGGCCCGTGATCCCGGGCGATGTCCGCCGCGGCATCCAGGATCTTCCGTTTCGTGTCAGGACGCTTGTCAGCCATCTCCACCATCGGCTTGACTTTACCGTCTGGACGGTACAGTAATTTTGCGTAGCGATGCAAGCGCGAAGTGCCGATGACGGTACGCGCGCCTGCAGCGCGCTTTCGTTTCTTCGGGCAACGGTTCTCCCCTATGATCAAGCGCTTTTTGATCGCCATCGTGCTTCTGATCCTCGTCGGCGGCGGGTTGATCGGCTTCAACATGTTCCGCGACAAGGCGATCCAGGACTTCTTCGCCAACATGAAGCCCCCGGCGGCGACGGTGTCGACCGTCGTGGTGAAGCCGGCGAGCTGGACGCCGGGCATCGAGGCCATCGGCACCGTCAACGCCGTGCGCGGCGTCGGGCTCGCGGTCGAGACCGCCGGCATCGTCAAGGGCATCCTGTTCGAGGCCAACCACAAGGTCGAGGCGGGCCAGGTCCTCGTCCAGCTCGACGACGCGGTGCAGCGCGCCGATCTCGACGCGCAGAAGGCGCAGGCCGCCTTCGACCAGACCGCGTTGAACCGCGCGCAGGAATTGCAGCGGAAGGGCGTCGGCTCCGAGGCCAACCTCGACACCGCGCAGGCCGCCGCCTCCGCGTCCGCCGCGCAGGTCAGCAAGCTGCAGGCGGTGGTCGACCAGCGGCAGTTGAAGGCGCCCTTCGCCGGCACGGTCGGCATTCCCAGGATCGATCCCGGCCAGTATCTCGCGCCCGGCACGACCGTGGCGACGTTGCAGGACCTGGAGACGATGCGGGTCGACTTCACCGTGCCGGAGCAGCAGCTTCCGCTGCTGAAGATCGGCCAGACGGTGCGGCTCGGCATCGGCGGCGACGACATGCCCTTCACCGGCAGCATCCGCGGCATCGATCCGCGCATCGACCCCGCCAGCCGGCTGGTGAGCGTGCGCGCCGAGGTCGCCAACACCGAGGGCAGGCTCAGCCCCGGCCAGTTCGTGCAGGTTCGCGTCGAGCTGCCCGAGGAGGACGGCATCCTGGCCTTGCCGCAGACCGCGCTGACCAGCAGCCTGTACGGCGACTACGTCTTCGTCGTGCGCCCGGCCGCGCCCGACGCGGCAAAGCCGGCCGAGGCCCCGGCGGCGGCACAATCGGCGCCGCCCGCCACCGGCGCGGCGGAACCGGAGAAGCCCGCCCTCGTGCTTTCGCAGGTCTTCGTCAAGGCGGGCCGGCGCAACGGCGGGCAGGTCGAGATCCTCGAGGGCGTCAAGGCCGGTGACGAGGTCGTCACCGCCGGCCAGAACCGGCTCTTCAACGGCATGTCGGTCGCCGTCGACAACAGCGTCGATCCGTCGAAGCCGGGCACCCCGCAGCAGGCGGCCGCGCAATGAGCATCTCCGACCTGTTCATCCGCCGCCCGGTGCTGTCGACCGTGGCCGGCTGCATGCTGCTGCTGCTCGGTTTCCAGGGCATCTTCAACCTGTCGATCCGCCAGTACCCGAAGGTGGACGAGACCGCGATCACCATCACCACCCTCTATCCCGGCGCCAGCGCCGACCTGATCCAGGGCTTCATCTCCGCCCCGATCGCGCGCGCCGTCGCCTCGACGGAGAACATCGACTACGTCACCTCAGCCAGCCGCCCGTCGGCGAGCACGGTGACGGTGCAGATGAAGCTCGGCTCCAATCCGGACGTCGCGCTGACCGAGGTGCTGTCCAAGGTGCAGGGCGTCCGCGGCACGCTGCCGACCGAGGCCAAGGACCCCGTCATCGTCAAGGGCACCGGCCAGGACTTCGCGATGATGTATCTGTCGATGCAGAATCCGAACATGACGCCGGAGCAGCTCACCGAATACATCGAGCGCGTCGTGCGGCCGCGCATGTCGACCGTCGAGGGTGTCGGCGACGTGCAGGTGTTCGGCGCCGCCGACTATTCCATGCGCGTGTGGATCGATCCCGTGCAGCTCGCGGCGCGCGGCGTCACCGCCTCCGACGTGCTCGTCGCCATCAACAATTCGAACTTCCTGTCGGCGCCCGGCAAGGTCGAGAACGAGTATGTCGTCTCCTCGATCACGGTCCGCTCGACCCTGCAGACCCCCGAAGCGTTCGGCGCCCTGCCGCTGATCTCCAGCGGCGGCAACGTGGTGCGGCTGCGCGACGTGGCGCGCATCGAGCTCGCCGCCGAAAGCACCGACACGCGGGTGAGCTTCAACGGCAAGCCTGGCACGTTCCTGGCGATCTTCCCGACGCCCTCGGCCAACCCGCTGACCACCGCCGAGGCCATCCACACCATCGTTCCCTCCATCCAGGAATCGCTGCCGCTCGGCATGACGATCGAGATCGTCTACGATTCCACCGAGCAGATCAGCGCCTCGATCGACGAGGTGTTCAAGACCATCGCCGAGGCGGTGGCCATCGTCGTGGTCGTCATCCTGCTGTTCCTGGGGTCGTTCCGCTCGGTGCTGATGCCGATCGCGACGATTCCGCTGTCGCTGATCGGCGTCTGCTTCCTGCTGTTCTCGGTCGGCTACTCCATCAACCTCCTGTCGCTGCTCGCCATGGTGCTCGCCATCGGCCTCGTCGTCGACGACGCCATCGTCGTGGTGGAGAACATCCACCGCCACATGGAGGAGGACCACATGTCGCCGATGCAGGCGGCCTTCGCCGGCATGCGCGAGATCTCGTCGGCCATCGTCGCCATGACGGTGACGCTGGCGGCCGTGTTCGCGCCGCTCGCCTTCACCGGCGGCCTGACCGGCGCGCTGTTCCGCGAGTTCGCCGTGACGCTGGCCGGCGCCGTGGTCATTTCCGGCCTGATCGCGCTCACCATCACGCCCATGATGTCGGCGCGCCTGCTCAAGGCGGGCTCGCACAGCCGCTTCCAGCGCATCGTCGACAACGTCTTCGGCCGCGTCGAGACCGTCTACGAGCGGCTGGTGACGGGCTCGCTGAAATACCGTCCGGTGACGCTGCTGATCGTGCTCACGCTGGTGGCGGTGACCGGCTTCCTCTTCACCAAGACCTCGAGCGAGCTGGCGCCCGAGGAGGACCAGGGCTTCCTGCTGTCGATCGTGACCGCGCCGCGCTACGCCACGGCCGACTACACCGAGACCTACGTCAACCAGATGCTCGGTCTGGTCCACGACATCCCCGAGACCCAGGCGCAGTTCTCGGCCGTCGCCTTCGCCGGGGCCACGAACAGCGCCTTCGTCGGCTTCGCCTTCAAGGACTGGGCCGAGCGCGACCGCAGCTCGAAGGAACTGCAGGCGGACATCCAGGGCCGCATCTCCAAGGTAGCGGGCGTCGAGGCCTTCGTCTTCGCGCCGCCGACGCTTCCGGGCTCCGGCGGCGGCCTGCCGATCTCCATGGTCGTGCGCTCCACCGGCGAGGCCTCCGAAGTGTTCGAGAAGGCCGAGGAGATCAAGAACAAGGCGCAGGCGTCCGGGCGCTTCATCGTCGTGCAGAACTCGATGGCCTACGACGCGCCGCAGGTCACCATGACGATCGACCGCGACCGCGCCGCCGCCCTCAACCTGCCGATCGCCGATATCGGGCGCACGCTCACGCTGCTCGTCGGCGGCCCCGAGGTGGCGCAGTTCGACCGCGACTCCAACAGCTACGACATCATCCCGCAGGTGCCGAAGGCGTTCCGCGACAATCCCGAGAAGCTCGGCCAGTTCTTCGTGCGCAGCGTCGACGGGGCGATGGTGCCGCTGTCGGCGGTGGTCAGCATCTCCACCAACGCCGCGCCGGCCGCCATCGAGCAGTTCAACCAGTTGAACTCCGCGACGATCTCGGCGCTGCCGCTGCCCGGCGTCTCGACCGGCGACGGCCTGGCGGCGCTGGAGAACATCGCCGCGCAGAGCCTGCCGGACACGTTCTCGCTCGACTATTCCGGCCAGTCGCGCCAGGAGAAGGAGCAGGGCAACACGATCCTGATCGCCTTCGGGGCCGCCGTGCTGGTGATCTATCTGGTGCTCGCCGCGCAGTTCGAGAGCTTCCGCGATCCGCTGATCGTCATGATGTCGGTGCCGCTGTCGATCTTCGGCGCGATCGTGCCGCTCAATCTCGGCCTCGGCACGTTGAACATCTACACGCAGGTCGGGCTGATCACCCTGATCGGGCTGATCACCAAGCACGGAATCCTGCTGGTGGAGTTCGCCAACCAGCAGCGCGAGGCGCACGGCATGGACCGTTTCCAGGCCATCGTCGCCTCGGCCAAGGTGCGGCTGCGGCCGATCCTGATGACCACGGCGGCGATGGCGCTGGGCGTGGTGCCGCTGATCGCCTCCAGCGGCGCGGGCGCGGCGGCGCGCTACTCGATGGGTCTGGTGATCTTTTCGGGCATCCTGGTCGGCACCATGTTCACCCTGTTCGTCGTGCCGATGTTCTACACCTTCATCGCCCGCCGGGAGCTGAAGCGCGGGCCTGAGACCGCCCCGGAACCGCACGGCGCGGCGCAGGTCCACGGCTGATCGGGCGGGCCGGCCGCAACGCCGGCAGCCCGCCTCTGCGGCGGTCTTTCCATCTGGCGCTATGTCCGGGCGGCGAGCGCCGCGACAGCGCCGGCGAGGCGATTCGGATCGCCGGCGACCCGCAGCGTCTTCAGCCGCGCGGTCGCGCCGGACACCAGCGAGACGGCGGTGCGCGGGGTGCCCAGTGCGCCGGCCACCAGGGCGATAAGCGCGTCGTTGGCCTTGCCCTTCTCGGGCACCGCGCGGACATGGGCGGCGAGATGGACCGCGCCCTCCGCGCCATCGACCAAACCGGAAAACCCCTCCCGCCGCGCGTTAGGCGTCAGCCTGACGAAGAGGTCGATGCCGTCCGCGCGCAGCCGAAGGCAGCTTCCAATCAAATGTAGCCTATTCCGAATAAGGGCTGAACCGACGTATTCAGGAACACTTTGATGAAAGTTATCGCCAGCAACAGGATTATTGGCGAGATGTCGATACCGCCCAGGTCTGGGAGGAAACGACGAATCGGGCGCAGTGCGGGTTCGGTAAGACGAAACAACATGTTGCCGACTGAGCCAACGAATTGGTTGCGCGGGTTGACCACGTTGAAGGCGTAGAGCCAAGAGAAGATGGCCGACAGGATGATGATCCACCAATAGATATCAAGTATCTGATGGATGATGAAAAAGACGGCGTACATCCGCAGGCTCCATTGATCCCGCGACATGTAACCACTGGCGCGGGAAGGAGCAAGCCGCCGCCGGTCACGAGATGGAAGGCTGCTTGACAGCGCGGGGCCGTCACCGATAAATGCGCCATCGCCGAACGGGGCTGTAGCTCAGCTGGGAGAGCGCGTCGTTCGCAATGACGAGGTCAGGGGTTCGATCCCCCTCAGCTCCACCATTCGGCGAACTTGCCCCCATCTGAAATGCCTGCGAACTTTGACGTCGGCCGTTCCGGCATCCCTGCTTTTGCTTGTGCCGTCGTCTACCATCACACATCGTTCGAGCCTCGACGGGCTCGAATGGTTTCGCGGGCAACCGGAATGGTTTGCGGAGCCAAAGAAAACCCGCCAACGGCGAACCGTGGCGGGCTGGAGGCGGGGAGAAATCCAGTCCCCGGCGAAGAATCCTGGATCGCTTCCTATCTAACTGTCACGGTCACGCAGCCGGACAACGTGCCGCCGGGCATCTTGGGTGACTTGTTCCGTGTGCAGAAAGTGTCTTTTCCCTTGAAGCCCCTGGCCGGCGTGTAGATCAGCCCTTGACCGGACACCACGGTGATCTTCCCGGCCTTCGGCTGCCGTGTGAGTGTGACCTGCGTAGCCGGTATCCGGGTGTCGCCGTTCATAAACCCGGGAAAGCTGATCCTGCATTCCTTGTCCGCGGTGGTCATCGTGAACTGACCGGCGCCGTTGCCGCCTGCCCAGCCTCTCCCGTTTGTGCCCGTGCAAGCGGCCTGCGCTGTCGATACGGAAAGGCATCCGAAGACAAGCAAAGAACCGAGAATCGTTAGAGCGCGCATTTTCCCTCGCAAATTGCAATGACTTGGCACCGACAGTTTTTGTGCGGTCGACCGCCTGCCGTCATGCGAGAAAGGGAGCGATTGTCGGAAACTTCGGAAAAATGATCCGCCAGCTTGGTTGCCATTCCAGGCAGTTTCGGAAAATCATCAGGTCGTTGTGACAAAGGCCTCGTGTCGGGATGAAGGATTGGAACGAATACGGAGAATGGCACAGGCTGCTCGACGCGATGTGCAACCACAACGGGTTCTATGACAACAGCGACCTTGCGGCTGAACTTTGCGCACGCACCGGGCGCAAACGGCAGGAAGATTTTGATGCCGCCAGGAAGAAGCTGAGAAGCTGGCGGACCGGAAGACGACTGCCCCAGCGAGCCAACCTTCTTGTGGTGTCCTCGATCCTGGGGCTGAACAAAAATCCCGAACTGGAAAGGCACTGGCACGCCCTGTACCAAACCGCGAGGAAGGCCGGGCACGAAACCAGCAAGAGTCTGCTGACGCGCGCCCCGTACACTGGAAAGCCGGCATTCGGCCGCCCATGGCGAGCGCCGCGCCATCCGGTGGCCCTCGGCGCTTTCCTGTCCATTGCCGTTGGTATCGCGGTGGCGGTGGGGGCGACCGGCAGGCAGCCCGGCCTCAGCGGCCTGCCCGAGGTAGGTTATGAGGCATATGTTCGCCTGTCGGCCGGCACGAGCCGGCTGATCCACGGGGAGTACGGCAGTTGCGATGGCCCTCCTCCTCCCTGGGAAGCAGTCGCGATCAGAGTGCCTTCGACTGATTTAGGCGCCTTTGCGGACGGTGGGCTCGCCCGCAAGATGGTCAATGATTGCGGGCGGGAAATGGCTGTCCGAGCCGTCATGTTCACAGCCACGGTCATCGGCATCGAGGAGATGTACATTCTGGACGACTACATGAAGATAGAAGTGCTCGACACGGCATCCGGGCTTGCAGGGAGGACTGGCAGATGACGCTTCATGGTTTGGAGAAGATCAACCGATGGCACATCCTCTTCGATGAGCTGTGCAATTCTGCCGGTTTCCATGATGCCGCATCTCTTGCAGGCCGTTATTGCGAATTGGCAGGCAGCGGCGGGCAAAAGGAGTATGAGGCAGCCCTCCGCAATCTGAACAATTGGCGTTCCGGGAGGCATATTCCGCGCCTGCGCAGTCTGCGGACACTGGAAAAGGTGCTTGGGGTCGACCAGGATCCGGTGCTGCTGGAGCGCTGGAACGCACTTTATCGGCAAGCGAACGAGTGCGACGACGACAACCCCGCCGACCCGCCGGCCGCCGACAAAGCCGGCAAGTCTTATGGAATGCCCCGGCTCTGGCGAGCGGCAGGCGTGCCCACGGCGTGGGCCGTTGTCGGGGGCGCATTGCTGTTCGTCCTCGGCATCGCGGTCGGACACATCGGGTCCTCCGGATGGCGGCCATGGGGTGGCCCGGCGGATCATGCGCCCATGGTCGTCTACAAGCCGGAGATATGGATGTCGGTGGGGGAGAGCAAGGTGATCTACGCCGAACGCGGCGATTGCGGACGGCTGCCACGCGATTGGCTCTTTGTCGCGTCGGACCTCCCGCCCGCTACACTCGGCGCGTTCTCGGATGGCGGTCTCGCGCGGCGGAACAGCAAATTCTGCAGAGGCATCACGCCCGCCAGAGCCATCATATTCACGGCCAGGCAGGCGGGCGTCGAGGAATTCAGCATCCAGGGCGATTTTTTTAAGGTAACGGTATCGGAGGCTGGCTAGAACCTTTCCAGCAAGAGTGCGAAGCGATCTTGCGAGATGGAGCGGCTCTATCGATTCCGTAGGAGGAACGAGAACGGCACTAGGCTGTAGTGACAATTTAGTTATTTGAGCCAGAGCATGATGCTGGCGAGCTT
>JAPUFC010000055.1 GCA_027492275.1 Mesorhizobium sp.
TCCTCGCACAGCGTCTCGGTCGGGCAGACGCGCGCGCACATGCCGCCGAGGATGTTCTGCTCGAAGATGGTCCGGGCCGCGCCCAGCGCATTGCCGGTGCTGACCTCGCGGATGAAGAGCGGGATGTCGATCGCGGTCGGGCAGGCCTGCATGCACGGCGCGTCGTAGCAGAAGTAGCAGCGGTCCGATTCCACCAGCGCCTCGTGACCGTCGAGAGGCGGATGCAGGTCGGAGAAATTGGTCTCGTAGGTGACGGAGGAGAGCCGCCCCGAAGCAATGCCTGGCTGGAACTGGCTTTGACCCATTCGCGGTCCCCTGTTCTTGCTTTGAACAGAAGCTACCACGTTCCAAATTTTTATCAATCGGTCAAATTTCGGCTAAGCCGATGTTTTGATTAATAAACTTGACTTCCATTGTCAAGTTTAAATGCTTTCCGGCCGCCGGCGCACCGGCGGCCGGAAAGCGCTATATCTACAGCGCGACCTTGCGGTTCTCGCCGATATCGTCCGCCGGCTCGCCGGAAAGCTTGGCCTTGACGTACCCGATGGCCTTGCTGACCGGCGCGGACGGGAAGGTCCAGTATTCGCCCAGATCGGGGTCGACGCGCAGCAGCGTCAGATTGGGATCGTCCTTGCCCTTCGGGAACCAGGCCTCGACGGCCTTGCTCCACAGTTCGTCGATCTTCGCGCGGTCGTCGACCGCCGTGCCGCGTCCCGTCACGGCGACATAGGCGCCGCTGGACGCGTAGCCCAGGCTGAGCTTGTTGTTGGCGCGCACGTTCTTCACCACCGATCCGTCCTTCTCGGTGAAGAACCAGATCGCGCCGCCGGCGTCGGCCTTCTGGTTGGCCATCGGCCGCGTGTGCAGCGCGCCGTTCGATTCGACCGTCGTCATCATGGCGATCTCGATGTCGTCGATGATCTCGTAAAGCTTTTCTTTGTCGTTCCTGCTCATGCGAAACTCCTGTGGATCGGTTTCGCACGACAACAGGCGGCGGGTCGAAGGGTTCCGCGCACGCATGAAAGAGCGTCAGTATTCGCGCTCGTAGAAAATGCCGCCCTTGGCCTCGCCGCCGTCGGTCGCCTGGCCGCGCAGCTTTACGCCCTTGCCGACATCGAGGTCGATGGTGGCCTTGCCGGAACCGGGCCTGTCGCCCTTCTCGATGCTGAGATAGGTGCGGTCGTTGAGATACTTGCCGGCGGAAACGGAGGTGCCGCCCTTCTCGTCCGTCTTCAGGTCGAGATCGTCGATGCCGACCGAACTGCGGAGCTTGTCGAGCAGGCTGGAGGAGCCGCCGACGCCGGCGAACGTCGCCGCCGCGTCGGCGAGCTGCGCGATCTGCAGCGGCGACAGGTTTGACATGGACCGCCCGAAGATCAGCCGCGCCAGCACCTCGTCCTCCGGCAGGGTCGGCACCGAGGAGAAGGCGAATTTCGGGTTGTTGGCCGGTCCGCTGACGGAGATCGTGACGTCCGCGTCGCCCGCCCGCGAGGTCGCCGCGAGATCGATATAGGGCACCAGCGAGCCCGAGAAGGTGATCGTGCCGCTGGTGAAATCGAGCCGGCGGCCGAGCACGGCCAGCCGGCCGCGCCTCAAGTCGAACTGGCCGGTGGCCTGCGGCGACGCCGTCGAGCCGGTAAGCCGAAGGCTTCCGCCGAGCTCGGCATCCAGGCCGCGACCCTGGACGAAGATCTGGTTGTTGGCGTTCACCGTCACGTCGAGCGTCAGCACGCCGGAACCGCCGGTGGCCTCGCTGGCGGGCTTGAGCGCCTGATCCTGTTCCCTCACCGCCGCCGGCGCGTTGCGATGCTTGACGTCCAGCGTCGACAGCGACGACGGCAGGCGGTCCGGAATAGCGATGACCGTGCGCGCCAGGTTGATCGTGCCGGACAGCGTCGGCCCGGACATCAGCGGCCCCTTGAGCGCGAGGTCGCCGCTCATCGTCGCCGTCACCACGCGCCCGTCCGTATAGCGCGCGTCATTGAGACGGACGCTCAGATCGGCCGGGAACGCGCCTTCGATGCCGACCGTCCCGCCGGCCGAGATCGACCCGCCGGTGGAAAGCTTGCCGGTGAGCGAGCGGACGGTGGCGACGCCGTTGCCCAGCGCCACATCGGCCGCGATGTCGTTGATGGCGATGCCGGACCGCGATTCGATGAAGCGCGCGCCAGACGTCCGCACCGAGCCGGAGATCACCGGCGAGGCGGTGCTGCCCGACACCTGCACGGACACGTCGGCCGCGCCGCTCAGCGCCAGTCCCTGCGCCGCGAGCCGGGCGGTCAGGAAGGAGAACGGCACGCGGCCCGAGAAATTCAGCGACAGGCCCTGGTTGCGGGTGTCGACGCTGCCGCCGCCGCGCAGCGTCGTGCCCAACCCGTCGCCGATCGTCGCGTTGAAATTGAGCCGCCCGCCGGCGAACTCGCCGGTCGAGCCGACATTGATCGCCCCGAAGCCCGCGCCGCGCGTCTGCGAGGTCTGCGCCCCGGCCACCTGCACGTCGTAGCGGATGGACGGGTTCGCCGCCGCGCCGGTCACCTTGACCGTGCCGCTGGCCGTGCCCGCCGCGTCGAGGCCGGGCGCGAAATTGTTGGCCAGGGAGACGGGCACGCGCGCCAGCGCCACGTCGAGATTGAGCGTGCTGCCGGCCGTGCCGTTGACCGTCACCGAGCCGCCGCCGACATCCAGCGCGACGTTGCGCAGCGCCGCCGCGCCGTTGACGATCTCGACGGTTGAGGCGCGAGCGATGCGCGCGACGACGCCCTGCACCGTCGCCTGCCCCGAGGCAAGCTCGATGATCGTGCGGCCGTTGTCGAGCCTCACGCGACCCGCCGCCCGCGCGGGAATGTTGGCCACCGTCGCGCCGCCGTCGAAGCCCGTCCACGGCCCGTCCTGCCGCAGCCGCACGTCGACGCCGCTGACCACGGTCGTGCCGGAAACCACTTCCGCCGCCTTGACCGTCCCGGTCACCGCCGGCTGCGACAGATAGTCGGTGATGCCCGCGGCGATTGCGACGTTCTTGGCGGACAGGTCGCCGCGCCGGATGCCGGCGGTGCGCGCGTCGAGCTTCAGTGCCGGCGCGCCCTGGTTGGTGAAGCTGATCGTGCCGTTGAGGTCGCCCTCGGCGGTTTCAAGCGCCAGCGCGGCCAGCGCGCCGACCTGCGGCAACTGGAAATTGATGGTGCCCACCGGCACGAAATTCTCGTCGAGCAGCAGGTCGCCGGCGATGCGGTTCTGGCCGAGCGAAACGGTCAGCCCCTTGATCTCGCGCCGGCCCTGCACCGTGGCCAGCCGCGCGCTGCCGTTGAGCGTCTCGCCGGCGACGGTGCCGGAAAGCTTCACGTCGGCCGCCGGATTGGCGGGATCGACCTTGCCGCTGGCGTCGAGCTTCAGGCCGGTGATCTCGCGCCCTGCCGCCACGATGCGGTCGCTGTTGACGGTGAGCGAGACATCGGGCGTGGACAGCGGCCCCTTGGCGCTGGCGCTCAGCGAAACCGCGCCGGAAGCGCCCTGCGCCAAAGGCGCGATATCGGCCAGCGTGCCGGTCAGCAGCGCGTCGATCTCGCCGTTCCGCGTGCGGATCGTGCCGGTGGCCTGCAAGGGCCCGGAGCGCAGCGTGAAGGGATCGGCGGAAACCAGGCCCTCATGGTCGCGGCGGATCGTGCCGTCCAGCGCCACGCGCTCGCCGAGCACCGGCCGCGCGGCAGCCGGCAGCGCGGCGGACGCCGCGTCGGCGTCGAGATTGATCTCGATCGAGCCATCGACCAGCGACACGCGGCCCGAGGCGTTTCCGGTCAGCGCGTCGCTGCGGATCGTCGCCTTGGCGACGTCGAGCGCCTCCGTCGACAGCGTGCCTTCCAGGCCGGCGCGGATCTGGCCGGCGACCAGCGGCGCGATGGTAGGGTTGTCGATGATCAGCGTCGCCGCCGTCACCTGCCCCGCGACCGGCCCGGTGCGGGCGGTGAGGTTGAAGCCGTCGGAATGCAGCGCGAAATCGACCTGCCGCAGCTCCACGTCGTTGGTCTTGAGGCTGGAGAGCGCCGCCGCGATGTCGAGGTTCGGCTCGCTGCCGTCGCCGAGCGCGCGGATGCTCGCCGAGCGGACCACGAGGTCGATCGGCGCTTCCTCCGTGCCGAAGGAAAGCGGCGCGCCCTCGCCCGCCGCCGTCACCTCCAGCGCGAAATCGCTGGCGCTGGATGGGTCGAGCGTGCCGCTGGCGGTCGCCCGAACCGCCGCGCTTTCGAGCGAGGCGCGCTCGATCGTCAGGCCCCGTGCGCCAGTGTCGGCATGGCTGATGATGGTGCCGGCAACGTCGAAGCTGGAATCGCCGGCCAGCAGCGAGCGGAACTTTTCGGGCAGGAAGCGCTCGAACGCGCCGCTGCCCTTCGCCTCGATGAAGGAGCCGCGATCCGTGAAGCGATGCAGCCCTTCCACCTGCGCCAGCGGCGCGCCGTCCACGGTGAAGGTCCCGCTTCCGCTCCAGTCCGCCGCCGGGCCGCTGCCGGCCACCGCGATCTCCACGGCGGGTTCGCCCGGAAGCCCGAGCAGGTTGGCGATGATGCCGCCCTTCGGTTCCGAGCCGCGCACGTCGATGTCGATGCGGTTCTCGCCCGGCGCGAAGTCGATCGTCGCCTTGACGTCGCCCGCGCGACCGTCGGTGCGGGTGACGGTCAAATCGGACTGGACCTGCATGGGATCGGCATCGACGACCAGCGAGCCGGCCGCCCCCACGCTGGCGACGCCGCCGGCGAGCTGCGGCCCGAGCGCGACGTCCGGGAAATCCAACCCGCGCACATTGATGGAGACGGGCAGCGAGAAGCTTCCCTGCTGCGCCTCCGGCACCGGCTCGGCCTTCGGCGCGCGCGCCACCTCGACGCGGTCGGCATGGACGCGCTCGGCATCGAAGCGGTAGGACAGCAGCTTTGCCGGCGACCAGTCCACGGCGACGCCGCGCGCCACCAGCCACGGCCCGTCGCGGTCGGAAACCACCACGCTGCCGATCCTGAGATTGCCGGACCAGATGCCGGCCAGACCTTCGATCTTGACCGTGCGCCCCGGCCCGGAGGCCAGACCCGAAACGATGCCCGCAAGGTTGTCGCGGCCCGTCTGCGTCAGCGTCAGCACCGCCAGCGCGCCGGCCGAGAAGGCGATCACGACGGCGACGAGAATCAGGAGGATGCGCAGGATGCGCCGCACAAGCTTCATCAGAAGGCCTGTCCGACGCCGGCATAGATGCCGAAGCTCGGATCGCCGGGACCCGGATTGAGCGGGATCGCCGCGTCGACCCGCAGCGGACCGAACGGCGTCAGGTAGCGGATGCCGACGCCCGCGCCGGCCTTGAAGCCGGACAGGTCGGGGAACGCGCCTTCCGACACGCTGCCGGCGTCGATGAAGGGAACGACGCCGAAGGTGTCGTTGATGGCGATGCGCATCTCCAGCGAGGTCTCGGCGAAGGAGCGGCCGCCGGTCGGGTTGCCGTTGATGTCTTTCGGCCCGATGCCCTGATAGGCGTAGCCGCGTACCGAGCCGCCGCCGCCCGAATAGAAACGTCGGTCGGCCGGGATGTTCTCCAGCGAGGCGCCGACGATGGAGCCGGCGACCACCCGCCCCGCCAGCACGAAGCGCTGCGCCTCGTCGATGGCGCGGTAGGCCGAGAGCTCGCCGCGCGTCTTCAGGAACACCGCGCCGTTCAGCGTGTCGTAGCTGGGCTCGGCGAAGGCGACCGCCCGGAAGCCGCGCTTCGGATCGAGCCGGTTGTCGCGGTTGTCGAACTCGTATTGCAGCGGCGTCGACACGATGAGATGCCGCTTGGTGCCGAACGTGTCGGTGATCTTGGAATAGTCGACTGCGACCGACGCCGCGACCGTCTGCGTCTTGGTCAGCTTGTAGGACACGCCGGCATCGGCCTTGACCGAAAAGCGATCATAGGCGTCGGGATGCTCGTTGACGCCGCGCAGATTGGCGAAGAACTTCGAATCCGGGCCGATCACGCCGGGCTTCTCGAACAGGATCGCGGCGTTGTAGTTCATGTCGCCGAAGCCCTTGGCCTCGCCGATGCGCCCCACGGAACCCTCGATGCGCAGCTTCTCGGCCCGGCCGAAGAGGTTGCGATGGCCCCAATAGCCTTCCAGCCCGAGACCTTCCGTGTTGGAGAAGGTCGCGCCGAGGCCGTAAAAGCGCATCTTGCGCTCGCTCACCTCGATGCCGATCGGCAGATTGCCCTCGCCGTCGAGGTCCGGACCCTCGCGATAGGTCACGCTGGAGAACACGCCGAGGTCGAGCAGCCTTTCGCGCGACTGGTCGATCTCCTCCGGCGAATATTGTTTGCCGCGCTCCAGCCCCGCCATGTAGGCGGTGAATTCGTTGTCGACGAGTTCGGTCCCGCTGACGGTCGTCGGCCCGTAGGCGGCGACCGGCCCGGCGGCCACGGTCAGCGTCACGTCGAGCGTGCTGGTCGCATGGTCGGCCACGACGTCGCGGCCCGTCACCTTGGCCAGCGGCCTGCCCTCTTCCTTGAGGCGGCGCACGATCGCCGCCTCCGCCCGCAGGATCGCGTCGGACCCGGCGTTGCCGCCCGGCACCAGCCCGAATTCCGCCGGGGCGAGGCCCGCAGCGTCTCCCGCCAGCGCGATGTCGCCCAGCGTGAAAACGTTGCCGGGCGTGACGCGGATCGTCACCGGCACCGGCCCGTTGCGGTCGAACTCCGCGTCCGGCGGCAGATCGTCCAGCGCTCGGCCGGCGATCTCGATGACGACGACGCCGTCGTAGCGGGCATTGGCGTAGAGCGCGGCGACGAGCTGCTCGCGGTCGCCCCGCGCCTTGGCCAGAAGCCCCAGCGAGCCGGAAACCGGACGCTCGGCGTCCTGCACCAGCGCCGAGGCCTTCTCCAGGCGGTCCTTCAGGTCGTCGTCCTCGACCGACAGCTCCAGCGTCGCCGAATAGGCCAGCGGGTCGGCGATGTCCTCGTCGCCCTCGTCCGGCTCGAAGAACTTGAAGCCGAAGATCTCGAAGGCGTCGGCGCGCGGCATCGTCGCCAGCGCCGTCGTGGAGACGAGCAGCACCGAAAACGCGAGCCGCAGGAGCTGCGCGCGCCGATAAGCCTTGCCTGTTATATGCGGCCTCGTTTCCGCCATACGAGGCAAACTAGCGCCCAAACCTAAAATTGGAATGAACTTTTGAAGCGCTCGTAAAGGGGCCACAATCGATGTGTGTTAAATCGGCGGGCTTGGGCTTCGGGAATCGAACGATCTTCGAAAGCCGCTTCTTCGCCGACACTGTCCGGTTGCAAAAAACACGCATAAGGATAGCAGCGGTAGACCAGACCGGGGCAGGCGGTCAATCCTGCCCGGGCGGCGTTCGAGGGCTGGGAGAGCCCCCGCCGCGCCGAGGGCAACGCGATTTGAGGGCTTTTGCGATGCGCGTCTTGACCGTTTTTCCGCTTCTGGCGTTTCTTCTCGCGGGGCTGGCCGCACCGGCTGCGGCCCAGCAGCCGGCCTCTTCGCCGGCGGCGGAGATGCAACCGACGGCTGCACAGCGCGCGCCCCGGCAGGTCGTGACCACCAACGACCAGGATTATTTCGGCTTCGACCTGCGCTCCGAGCAGAACGTCACGCTCGACCAGTGCAAGACGAGCTGCCTCGCCGACCAGTCCTGCCGCGCCTTCACCTACAACACCAAGGCGAAGTGGTGCTTCATGAAGTCCGACTTCGCGCAGCTCAAGCCCTTCCGGGGCGCGGTCGCGGGCAAGGTCGTGCCGGTCAACGGCGATCCCGACATCGGCGCGCCGGCCGAGCTGTCCTTCTTCCCCGCCTGGATGAAGGACGAGGCCCGCGCCTTCAAAACCGGCATCGCCGATCCGGCCGCGCAGCCGTCGGACAGCGGCCTGGTGGGACTGACCCAGGACGGCGAATTGCAGATGCGCACCGGCAATCCGCGCGGCGCGATGCAGAATTTCACCGCCGCGCTGCGTATCGCGCCGGAGGACGGCTCGCTGTGGCAGAAGCTCGCCCGCGCCGTGCTGGCGATCAAGCCGGCCAACGGCACGGAAGCCGCGCAGTTCCAGCGCGACGCCACCTCCGCCGCCCAGAACGCCTATCTCGTCTCCCGCACCGCGCCCGCCCGCGCCGACGCGCTGGCCGCGCTGGCCGCCGGCCTCGATAGGCGCGAACTGTTCCGCCCGGCGCTCAAGGCCTATGAGGCGAGCCTCGCGCTGGTCAATTCGGCCAGCGTCCGCTCCGACTACGAGGACCTGAAGGCGCGCAAGGGTTTCCGCATCATCGAGCATACGGTCGAGGCCGATTCGGCTTCGCCGCGCATCTGCGCGCAGTTCTCCGAGGACCTGGTCAAGGCCGGTGTCGACTACGCGCCCTTCGTGACCGTCGACGAGGCCGCGCCCCGCAGCGTCGAAGCATCCGGCCGTCAAGTCTGCGTCGGCGGGCTGGAGCACGGCAAGAGCTACCGCGTCACCTTCCGTCCCGGCCTGCCGGCGGCGATCGGCGAGACCCTCGCCTCGCCTGTGGTGCTGTCGATCTATGTGCAGGATCGCGGCGCGTCCGCCCGCTTCACCGGCGAGAGCTTCGTCCTGCCGGCCCATGCGCGGCGCGGCATCCCGGTCGTCACCGTCAACATGGACGTCGCCGACATGAAGCTCTACCGGGTCGGCGACCGCTCGCTGGCCCGCCTGCTTTCCGGCTACAATTTCCTGCGCCAGCTCGACAGCTACGACATCAGCACCATCGCCGACGACATGGGCTCGCCCGTGTGGGAAGGCGAGATGGCGATAAGCAGCGAGCTGAACAAGGAGATCACCACCTCCTTCCCGGTGGACGAAGCCCTGCCCGACCGCAAGCCCGGCGTCTACGTGCTCACCGCGCAGCCGAAGGACGACCGCAGCGAAAGCTGGGATTCGCGTGCCACGCAATGGTTCGTCGTCTCCGATATCGGCCTGTCGACCTACACCGGGCAGGACGGACTGAACGTCTTCGCCCGCTCGCTGGGTTCGGCCAAGCCGATCGCAGGGGCTGACCTGACGCTGCTGGCCAAGAACAACGAGGTGCTCGGCACCGCCACGACCGATGCGAACGGCCGCGCCACCTTCAATCCGGGCCTGACGCGCGGCGAGGCCGGCATGGTGCCGGCCGTGCTGATGGCGGCGCAGGGCCAGTCCGACTTCGTCTTCCTCGACATGACCCGCGCCGGCTTCGACCTCTCGGATCGCGGCGTCGCCGGCCGCGCCACGCCGGGCGAGCTCGACATCTACGCCTGGACCGAGCGCGGCATATACCGCGCCGGCGAGACGGTGCATGTCGCCGCCCTCGCCCGCGACGGCTCCGCCGACGCGGTGGAGAACCTGCCGCTCACCTTCATCTTCTCGCGCCCCGACGGCGTCGAGGACCGGCGGATGGTCTCGGAAGGCCGCGCCATGGGCGGCCACGCGGTCGATCTCGGCCTCGCGCCGAGCGCCATGCGCGGCACCTGGTCGGTCGCCATCCACACCGATCCCAGGCAGCCGGCCCTTTCGACGCAGAACTTCCTCGTCGAGGATTTCGTGCCGGACCGCATCGAGTTCGACATAAAGGCCGACAAGACCGAGATCGCGGCCGGCGAACCCGCCGAGGTGACTGTCGACGGCCGCTTCCTCTACGGCGCGCCCGCCGCCGGTCTGGAGCTGGAGGGCGAAGTCACCGTCTCGACCAAGCGCCAGTGGGACCGCTTCGCCGGCTACTGGTTCGGCCTCGCCGACGAGGAGCAGGGCGACGCCCAGCGCATCCCGCTGGAGAACCTGCCTCTGGTCGGGGAGGACGGGAAAGCCACCTTCCCCGTCCGCGTCGACCGGCTCCCCTCCACGACGCGCCTGCTCAACGCCGGGGTGACGGTTCGCATGCGCGAATCCGGCGGGCGCGCCGTCGAGCGCGCGCTGGACATCGGCATCAGGCCGCAGGGTCCCGCAATCGGCATCCGCCCCGATTTCTCGGGTGGCGCGGTGCCGCAGGGCGGCACGGCGAAATTCAGCCTGATCGCCGCCGACGCGGCCGGGAACCGGACCGCCATGCCGGGCGCGCTGTGGACGCTGGTCAAGGTCGAGCGCAACTATCAATGGTACCGCTCCGGCAATTCCTGGAACTACGAGCCGGTGACCACCACCCGCTCGATCGCCTCCGGCAAGGTGGATATCGCCGCCGATGGCGAGATCGGCCTGACGCAGGCGGTCGACTGGGGCCGCTACCGGCTTCAGGTCGAGACCTCCGACCCGGCCGGCCCGGCCACGAGCTACGAGTTCGACGCCGGCTGGTACGTCGCGGCCACCTCGACCGAGACGCCCGACGGGCTGGAGATCGCGCTGGACAAGGATCAGTACGCCGCCGGCGAGGTGGCGAAGCTGAAAGTGTCGCCGCGCTTCGCCGGCGAGCTCCTCGTCACCATCGGCGCGGAGAAGCTGCTGACCACGGTCTCGGCGACCGTGCCTGCCGGCGGCGCGACCGTCGACCTGCCGGTCGGCGACTGGGGCGCGGGCGCCTACGTGACCGCCACGCTCTACCGGCCCGGCGAAGCGGTCGAAAGCCGCATGCCCGCCCGCGCCATCGGCGTGAAGTGGCTGAAGGTCGATCCGGGCGCGAAGAAGCTCGCAGTCACGCTGTCGGCCCCTGAAAAGAACCTGCCGCGCGGCCAGCTTTCGATCCCCGTCAAGGTCGAGGGCGCCGCTCCCGGTGCTGACGCCTATGTCACGGTCGCGGCCGTCGATGTCGGCATCCTCAACCTCACGCGCTACAAGGCCCCCGATCCCGAGGCCTGGTATTTCGGCCAGCGCCGCCTCGGGCTGGAGATCCGCGACCTCTACGGCCGGCTCATCGACGGCTCGCTGGGCGTCGCCGGGCGGCTGCGCACCGGCGGCGACGGCGGCGGCATGACCGCCCAGGGTAATCCGCCGACGGAGAAGCTGGTCGCCTTCTTCTCCGGCCCGGTGCGGCTCGACGCGGACGGCACCACCACCGTCAACTTTGACATCCCGCAGTTCAACGGCACCGCCCGCATCATGGCCGTGGCGTGGACGAAGGAGGCCGTGGGCCACGCCCAGCAGGACGTGATCGTCCGCGATCCGGTCGTCATCACCGCCTCGAAGCCGCGCTTCCTGGCCCCCGGCGATGCCTCGACGCTGCGCCTCGACGTCGCCAACACCGACGCGCCGGACGGCGACTACCAGCTTTCGCTGGAGACCGCCGGCGGGCTGACGGTCGGCAACGCGCCGCAAAAACTGACGCTCGCCGCCGGCAAGCGCCAGACGCTGGCCGTGCCGCTCACCGCCACGGCCATCGGCGACGCCGGCCTCACCGTGCGGCTCTCCCGCGAGGGCGGACCCGACATCGAGCAGGAGCTGGCGCTGCCGGTCCGGCCCTCCACCATGCCGGTCACCACGCGGCTCGTGGTCGATCTCGGGCCGGGCAAGAGCCTGCGCGTCGACCGCCAGTTGCTCGCCGCCAGCCTGATGGACGGCGCGTCGGTCAGCGTCGGCGTCTCGCAGTCGGCGGCCTTCGACGTGCCCTCGCTGCTGCTGACCCTCGACCGCTACCCCTATGGCTGCACCGAGCAGACGACCAGCCGGGCGCTGCCGCTGCTCTATGTCGGCGACATGGCTAAGGCGGTCGGCATGGCTGACGAGCCCGAACTGAGGACGCGCATCCAGACCGCGATCTACCGCGTGCTGAACAACCAGTCCTCCTCCGGCAGCTTCGGCCTGTGGTCGCCGGGCGACGAGGATCTGTGGCTGGATGCCTACGTCACCGACTTCCTGACCCGCGCCCGCGAGCAGGGCTACGACGTGCCCGCCAACGCCATGGCGCAGGCGATCTCCAACCTGCAGAACTCGCTGGCCTACGACCAGGACATCGAGGGACGCGGCAGCGAGATGGCCTATGCGCTCTACGTGCTGGCGCGCAACCGCAAGGCCTCCATCGGCGACCTGCGCTACTACGCCGACACCAAGCTGGAAGCCTTTTCCAGCCCGCTGGCGGTGGCGCAACTGGCCGCCAGCCTCGCCCTCTACGGCGACGCGCAGCGCTCGGAAGCGACGTTCGCGGCCGCCTTCCGGATGGCGAAGGCGCAGACCGACTACGACTGGACCCGCGCCGACTACGGCTCCAAGCTGCGCGACGGCGCCGCCATGCTGGCGCTGGCCGCCGACAGCAAGCCGACACCGTCCATCGTGCCGGAGCTGGTGAAGTTCGTCGCCGACACGAAGAAGGCGACGCGCTGGACCAGCACCCAGGACGATGCCTGGATGCTGTTGGCCACCCGCGCGCTGACGGCCGCCAACGCCGGCCTCACCCTGACGGTGGACGGCGCGCCCTGGACCGGCGCGTTCAACCGGCAGATGACGGGCGACGCGCTGGTCGCCAGGCCGCTGGTCGTCGCCAACACCGGCAAGGCCGCCGTGCAGGCGGTCGTCACCACGGTCGCGGCCCCGGCCCAGCCGCTGCCGGCAGGCGGCGACGGCTTCTCCATCGAACGCACCTATTATTCGCTCGACGGCGAGGAGGCCAACATCACGGAGGCGAAGCAGAACGAGCGCTTCGTCGTCGTGCTCAAGGTGAACGAGTCCAATTCCTGGGCCTCGCGCGTGCTGGTCAACGATCTTTTGCCGGCGGGCTTCGAGATCGACAATCCGCGCCTCGTCAACAGCGCCGACCTGTCGAACTTCGACTGGCTGGAGGAGACCGAGGCCGCGCATCTGGAGTTCCGCGACGACCGCTTCACCGCCGCGTTCAATCGCGACGAGGGCGAGAACGGCGAGATCGTGCTGGCCTACGTGGTCCGCGCGGTGACGCCCGGCACCTATGTCCACCCCGCCGCGACGGTGGAGGACATGTACCGGCCGCAATTCGCCGCCCGCACCGCCACCGGCATGATGGCGGTGAAGTAAAGGCGATCGGCGATGGCGCTGCTCCGCACCGGCCCGGACTTGGCGGGACAGCACCCCCACCCCTCACCCCTCCCCACAAGGGGCAGGGGTATTCGGAGATGCGGTGCGTTCAACCCTGGCGCAGGGTCTTGGCAGGGACCTGTCAGAATCCCCCTCCCCCTTGTGGGGAGGGGTAAGGGGTGGGGGTGCTCTTGCTGAACGTCCGGAAAATCCTCCGTCGCACAGCCATAGCGACCGCGTCCGCCGCCGCCTTCCTCGGCCTGTCCGCCTTCGCGCTCG
Organism: Mesorhizobium sp.; assembly: GCA_027492275.1. Lineage (GTDB taxonomy): Bacteria > Pseudomonadota > Alphaproteobacteria > Rhizobiales > Rhizobiaceae > JAPUFC01. The sequence goes on from JAPUFC010000055.1 coordinate 13,193, forward strand.
ACCGGCTGGACAAGGCCTTCCCGCCGCCGCTGCCTGAAAAGCTCGCCGTCTCGAAGGAGGTCGCCGACCGCGACGGCGTGCTGCTGCGCGCCTTCGCCGCCCCGGACGGACGCTGGCGGCTGGCGACCTCCGTCGATCAGGTCGATCCGCAATTCGTGAGGATGCTCGTCGCCTACGAGGACAAGCGCTTCTTCGACCATCCCGGCGTCGATGCTTTCGCCCTGCTGCGCGCCGCCGGCCAGTTGGCCGGGCGCGGCCGCATCGTCTCGGGCGGCTCGACGCTGTCGATGCAGCTCGCCCGCCTCATGGAGCCGCGCGAAAGCCGCAGCATCGCAGCGAAGCTGCGCCAGATCGTCCGCGCCGTCCAGATCGAGCGTCGTCTCTCAAAAACCGACATTCTGGAGCGTTATCTCACCCTCGCGCCCTATGGCGGCAATCTGGAAGGCGTGCGCGCCGCCTCCCTCGCCTATTTCGGCAAGGAGCCGAAACGCCTGACGCTGTCGGAGGCGGCGCTTCTCGTCGCCCTGCCGCAACTGCCGGAGCGCCGCCGCCCGGACCGCAACCCCGGCATCGCGCTGGCCGCGCGCGATCGCGTGCTCGCCCGCATGGTCGATTCCGGCCTGATCGAGCCGCGCGAGGCGGAGCGGGCCGCGCTCGAGGAGGTGCCGGCAACCCGCCTCGCGCTTCCCGCGCTCGCGCCGCACGCCGCTGAGGCCGCGTTGCGCAGCAATCCGGACGCCGACCTCCATGCCTTGACGATCCGCGCCGGCGTCCAGTCCGGCCTCGAAGCCGTCGCCAGCGCCGCCGCCCGCAGGCTCGGGCCGCGCGTCTCCGTCGCCATGGTGCTGGCCGACGCCGTCACCGGCGACATCCTCGGCGAGGTCGGTTCGGCCGGTTATTTCGACGCCGCCCGCTCCGGCTGGATCGACATGACCCGCGTGCCGCGCTCGCCCGGCTCGACCCTGAAGCCCTTCATCTACGGGCTGGGTTTCGAGCAGGGGCTGGTGGCGCAGGAAACCATCATGGAGGACCGGCCCTCGGACTTCCACGGCTACCGGCCGAAGAACTTCGACCTCGGCTACCAGGGCGACGTCAGCGTGCGCCAGGCCCTGCAATTGTCGCTCAACGTGCCGGCGGTGCAGATTCTGGACGGTGTCGGCCCCGCCCGGCTCACCGCCCGCTTCCGGCAGGCCGGCGTAACGCCGCTGCTTCCCGCGAACGAAGCGCCCGGACTGGCGATCGGCCTCGGCGGCGTCGGCCTGACGCTGAAGGATCTGGTGCAGCTCTATACCGGGCTCGCCAACGAGGGCCGCGCCAAGTTGCTGCGCGACGGCACGGAAAAGACGCCGCCCGAGCCGCTGGAGAACGGCACGCTGCTGTCCGGCGAGGCGGCGTGGCAGGTCACCGACATCCTGTCCGGCGTGCGGCCTCCGCTCGGAGCGATGCAGCGCGGCATCGCCTACAAGACCGGCACCTCCTACGGCTACCGCGACGCCTGGTCGGTCGGCTATGACGGCCGCTATGTGCTGGGCGTCTGGGTCGGGCGCGCGGATTCGGGCTCTGTGCCCGGCATCGCCGGCTATGACAGCGCCGCCCCCATCCTCTTCGAGGGTTTCGCCAGATCCGGCCTCGCGGCCGTGCCGCTGCGCCGCCCGCCCGCCGGCTCCTTCCGCCCGACGCGCCAGCAGCTTCCGGTGACGCTCCAGCGCTTCATGCCCGCCGACCGGATGCCGCAGGCGGCGGGCGTCGTCGAGCCCGCCCCGCGCATCGTCTTCCCGCCGGAAGGCGCCCGCGTCGAGCTCCAGCCGGAAGCTGCGCCGCTGGTGCTGAAGCTGCAGGGCGGCCGCGCGCCGTTCCGCTGGCTGGCCAACGGCAAGCCGCTGGCCGAGGTGGTGCGCCGCCGCGAGACGAGCTGGGTCCCGGACGGCGCGGGCTACGCCACGCTCACTGTCATCGACGCCGCCGGCCGCGCCGCGAGCGTGAAGGTTTTCGTTGAATAGGCTGCGCCAAGCCTTGCTCGCGACTCGGCTTTTCGGCGACGGCGGGCGACGGCTAACACGCCTCATCTTGTTCCTATCCCTGCTTGTCGCCCCCGCCCTCGCCGCGGAACTGCCCGGCGGCTTCGTGCGGCTGAGCGATGTCGATCCTACGATCAGGCAGGACGTGCGCTATGCCGGGCCCGGCAATTTTCTCGGGCGGCGTGTGGATGGCTACGAGGCCGCGGTCTGCATCCTGACCCCCCCGGCTGCGGCGGCTCTGGCAAAGGCTCAAAAGGCGCTTGCAACGCAGGACCTCTCGCTGGTCGTCTTCGACTGCTATCGGCCTAAGCGCGCCGTCGCCGACTTCGTGCGCTGGACGAGGCAAGGCGGCCCGCCCGACGCGCGCTGGCATCCGAAGGTGAAGCGCGGCGACCTGATCGCCAAGGGCTATGTCGGCGTGCGCTCGGCGCATTCGCGCGGCTCGACCGTCGACCTCGGCATCGCGCCGTTGCAAGGCGCCCCGGCCGCCGACCCTTCCTGCGGTGCGACTGGCGGCAAGACACTCGACTTCGGCACGGGCTTCGACTGCTTCGATCCCGCCAGCGAAACCGCCTCACGCATTTCGGGCGACGTGTCGAAGAACAGAAGGCTTCTGGTCGAGACGATGACCGCCGCCGGCTTCCGCAACTACCGCCGGGAATGGTGGCACTTCACCTTGGCGAACGAGCCCTACCCCCGGAAACGATTCGATTTTCCGGTGACGGCGGACTGAGTTTCCGTGCGTCTTTCGAGGCTCGCCCGTCGAGGCTCGAAAAAACCTGGAAAACGCAGCGCGGGCTCGCACCTCAGGATGAGGGAAGCTGGCGCAAAGGGTTCTCATCCTGAGGTGCGAGCGAAGCGAGCCTCGAAGGACGCACCGGGCAGCCTGCGGCCACCCGAAATCCTAATCCGCGAAGATCGGATAGAGCTCGCTGATCGCCGTGTCCTTGTATTTCGTGCCGGGGAACACGTCCTTGATGCGCAGCTCCAGATACGGCGTCCGCACCGGCCGGTCGAAATCGACGCGGCTCGGGCCGCGCACGTCCTGCAAGGTGATGCCGAGAACCCCGCTCCTCGTCGTCGCCTCCAGCGCCTTGACCCGCGCGTTGCTGGCCCAGATCTGCTGGTTCTTGTCGTAGCCGTTGACGATCTCGAAGCCCGAAAGCAGCCGCTCGCGGCCGAAATGCAGGGTGATCGTCTCGCCGATGCCGAGCTCCTTCTCGCCCTCGACCCAGGCCGTCTCGCGGTTGCCGTCGAACATCAGGCCGGGATCGTAGACATTGCCCTTGATCGGCTTCAGCACGGAGCTGACGCAGTAATCGACGTCGAACGGCCCCTTCGCGCAGGTGCCCTCCCTGGCGATGCGGCGCGTCGCCGTCACCGCGCCGGCGCTGGCGACGCGCTCCTGTTCCGGCGCGGCGCAGGCTTTCGAGGCCAGTTCCTTCGCCAGATCGGCATAGAAGGAACCGGGATAGCGGCGCATGAACGCCTCGAATGCGCCGCAGCTTCCGACATCCACCGCCATGTCGTAGGCCTGCTTGGCCTCCACCGCCGACAGCGGCGCCTGCGCGGTCGGCTGCGCGGCCTGCGCCGCAGCCGGCGCGAAGGAGAATCGTCCACGCAAAGACGATGAATCCCATGGCACCTGGAGGCCGTTGGTGGCGGAAAAGACGTCATTGCGGACCTCGATCATCATGTCCGAGATCGACTGGCCTGGCGTGGCCATATGTTTCAGCAGGGCGTTGGTGAAAGGCGAGTTGCGCCCCGCCCCGTCGGACGCCACGGCATCCGGCTGCGTGGCGAAGGCGATGAAGGTTTCCGAGCCGGTCTGGATGCGGCCGAGCCCCTTGGACAGCGAGGCGGCCGAGCGGTTCGAGCTCTTGGCCAGGTCCTTCGCGAAGGGATTGTCGCGGCAGGCGTCGAGGAAGACGAGGTTGGTGCGGCTGCCGCGCTCCAACTGCTGCATGACGCCGGACAGCGACACCAGCGACAGGTCGATCTCGCTCTCGAACTCGACCATGGCGTCCACCGGCACCAGATAGTTCTGGCCGTTCACCTGGAGGCCGTGCCCGGCATAGAAGAACAGCGCCACCTCCGCCCGTTCCGCCGCGCGGCCGAATTTTATCAGCGATTCGACCAGCTTGCGGCGGTCGAGATCGACGCCGCCGACGACGGTGAAGCCGAGCCCCTCCAGCTTCCGCGTCAAATCCTCGGCGTCGTTGCGCGGATTGCGCAGCGAGGGCACGTGCTCATAGGCGGAATTGCCGACCACCAGCGCCACGCGCTCCTGCGCCGTCGCGGAAAACCCCGCGCCGGCCAGCAGGAAAAGCAGAACCAAGAGAAAGCGCCGCAACCCCGACCACCCCGCAGTTCCTCAGGCCGGAATCCCTTCCGGCACCTCCAGGCGATGTAAGGTCTGGCCGCCGGCTCTGTCAATTTCGCGGCCCGCCGCCCGAAGGGGCGCGGCCGGAACCGAACTGCGCTATGAGGGTTCCAGCCTATCCCCTTCATGGACCGAACATGCCCTGGTCAAGCCCTGCACGCCCTTCGACACGCCATGCCGCGCTCGGCCCGGATTTTTATGACGAGGTGCTGCCGGCGCGCTTCCCGAAACACGTCCTGCGCTTCCGCAACCAGCGCTGGGCCGAGCGCATCGGCGCGGGCGACCTGACGGACGCGGAGTGGATCGATCATTTCGGCCGCTTCGAGCCCGTTCCGGGCAGCTTCGCGAAGCCGCTGGCGCTGCGCTATCACGGCCACCAGTTCCGCTCCTACAATCCCGAGCTCGGCGACGGGCGCGGCTTCCTGTTCGCCCAGCTTCACGATTTGAAGGACGGACGCCTGCTCGACCTCGGCACCAAGGGCAGCGGGCGCACGCCCTGGTCGCGCACCGCCGACGGCCGGCTGACGCTGAAAGGAGGCGTGCGCGAGGTGCTGGCCACCGAGATGCTGGAGGCGCTGGGCGTCGACACCTCCAAGAGCTTCAGCCTGGTCGAGACCGGCGAGGCGCTGATGCGCGGCGACGAGCCCTCGCCGACGCGCGCCTCGGTGCTGGTCCGGCTCAGCCATTCGCACGTCCGCATCGGCAGCTTCCAGCGCCTGCTCTACCTCGACGAGCATGAGAACATCCTCAAGCTGATGGACCATGCGATCCGGACCTATATGCCGGAGGCCTGGGACGACGATGTCGCCGCGCGGGCGAAAAACTTCCTCGACGCGGTGGCGGCCCGGGTCGCGCGCACCGGCGCGGGCTGGATGCTCGCCGGCTTCGTCCATGGCGTGCTGAACACCGATAACATCAACGTCACCGGCGAGAGCTTCGACTACGGCCCGTGGCGCTTCCTGCCCATGCTCGACCCGGCCTTTACCGCCGCCTATTTCGACGAGACCGGCCTCTATGCCTATGGACGGCAGCCCGACACGCTGCTGTGGAACCTGACGCGGCTTGCCGAGTGCCTGCTGCCTTTCGCGGAAAAGGCCGATCTGGAAAGCGCGCTCCAGAACTTCGCGCCTCTGTTCCAGCGGGAATTCGAGGCGGCGCTGCTGCGCCGGCTGGGCCTCACTCCGGGGGGCAAGGAGGCCGACGCCGCGCTGGCCTCCGGCTTCTGGCGCTTCATGAGCGGCAGCAAGGCCCCGTTCGAGCAGGTGCTGTTCGACTGGCACGGCGGAGGGGGAAACGGCGACAAGGCGCGGCGCGGCCCTGCCGCTTCGCTTTACGAATCACCCGCCTTCGCCGGCTTCGCGGAGGCGCTCGCGGCGCACGAGCCGGCGGCGGGCGCCCGGCTCGACCACCCCTATTTCGCGCGCGAAAAACCCTGCACCATGCTGATCGAGGACGTCGAGGCGCTGTGGGAGCCAATCGCCGAGGCCGACGACTGGTCGGCCTTCGAGCGCAAGATCGTCGACATCAGGGAAATGGGCGACGCCTACTGCGCGCCGGCGGCCTGACGCTCCGCGCGCTGCGCCGCGACCTGACGCATCGCGGCCACGCGGCGACGCAGGATCTCGGCCTTCATCGCATAGAGATGCAGCGTCACGAACAGCAGCGTGAAGGCGACCGCCATCGACATCAGCGGCCACAGCATCGAGCCGTCGATGGTCGGGCCGTCGAGGCGGAACACGGAAGCAGGCTGGTGCAGCGTGTTCCACCAGTCGACCGAGAACTTGATGATCGGCAGGTTGACGACGCCGACCAGCGTGATGACCGCCGCCGCCCGCGCCGCCTTGCCGGGATCGTCGATGGCGCGCGTCAGCGCGATGATGCCGAGATAGATCAGGAACAGCACGAAGACCGAGGTCAGCCGCGCGTCCCACACCCACCAGGTGCCCCACATCGGCTTGCCCCAGATCGAGCCGGTGGCGAGCGCCAGCGCGGTGAAGGTGGCGCCCAGCGGCGCGGCCGCCTTCAGCGCGACATCGGCCAGCGGATGGCGCCACACCAGCGTGCCCAGCGCCGACACCGCCATGATCGCGTAGCACATCATGGCCAGCCAGGCGAACGGCACATGGATGTACATGATCCGCACCGTGATGCCCTGCTGATAGTCCTCGGGCGCGCCGAAGGCGAGGCAGAGGCCGAAGGCGATCAGCAGGGCGGACAGGCCCGCCAGCCATGGCCCGACGGCCCCGACCAAGGCGAGGAAGCGGGTGGGATTGGCCAGCCGGCCAAAAAATCCGGCGCGCTCGGTAAGCTCGTTCATCGCGCCTCAATAGACCGGCGCCGCGCCCGCCGCAATTCAACAGGCGGCGCGTGCGACCTCACCGCCTCAGGCCGCCCTCTCCTCGCGCGCCACATGGCTGTAGCGGCGCACCTCCTCGTCGGTGAGCAGCCCGCCTGCCCTGAGCAGCGCGGCGAAGCGGCCGTTGCGGCCGGACAGCTCGGCGAAGCCGCCCATTTCCATGATCCGCCCCTTGTCGAGGAAGATCACCAGATCGGCGTCGCGCACCGTGGTGAGGCGATGGGCGATGACGAAGGTGGTGCGGTTCCGGCGCAGCTTGTCGATGGCTTCCTTGACGCGCCCCTCCGTCTCGACGTCGAGCGCGCTGGTCGCTTCGTCCAGAACGAGGATGGGGGCGTCTTTGAGGATGGCGCGGGCGATGGCGATGCGCTGGCGCTCGCCGCCCGAAAGCTGGCTGCCGCGCTCGCCCGCCATCGTGTCGTAGCCCTTGGTCTTCTCGAGGATGAAGTCGTGCGCGGCCGCCGCTTCCGCCGCCGCGTGGATATCGCCGTAGGCGGCGGTCTCGCGGCCGATGCGGATATTGTCCTCGATGGTCCGGTTGAACAGGCCGGCGTCCTGGAACACGGTTGCGATCGCCTGCCGGATCGAGCGGCGCGTCACCGTCCTGGTATCGACGCCGTCGATCAGTATGCGTCCGTGCTGCGGCGTGTAGACCCGCTGCAACAGGTTGATGAGCGTCGTCTTGCCCGCGCCCGTCGGGCCGACGATGGCGACGGTCTGGCCCGGCAGCACCTCGAAGGAGATGTCCTCCACGCCCTGCCCCGAATTCGGGAAGGAGAAGCCGACCTCCTCGAAGCGGACATGGCCCTTGATGTCCTGGAGATCGGCGAGGTCCGCCGGCTCCTCGCTGTCCTTGGCCTCGTCCTCGAGCTTGTAGAACTCCTCCAGCCGCACGCGGGCGTCGAAGATCTGGTTCACGAAGCCGGTGATCTGTTCCAGCCGGCTGATCAGCAGGGTGGCGAAGCCGGTGAAGGCGACCACGTCGCCGATGCGCATCTCGCCCATCGAGACGAGAAGCGCGCCGATCAGCAGCACGATCATCATCGACACGGTGGAGGCCAGCCGGTTGAGCGCGCTGGCCAGCGCCCACCAGTCCAGCACCGGGTTCTGCGCGTCGAGCAGCGCCCGCGCCTGCTCGCGCAGCGCCGACGCCTCATGCGTCACGCGGTTGTAGCTCTGCAGCACCGAGACGTTGCTGATCGAGTCGCTCACATGCCCGAAGACCTTGTGATAGTGCTGCTCGACCGCGCGCTGGCCGCTGGTGGTCCTGTTCATGACCAGCCGGTTGATGACGATGTAGCTGATGCCCAGCAGCACCAGCACCGCCGACATGCGCATGTCCAGCGCGAAGGCGGTCGGGATGAGCAGCATCATGGCGACGGCCGTCGCCAGATGCGTGCGCATGAACTCCAGCCAGAGCCCGAACAGGGATTCGACGGCGCGCAGCAGCGTGTGCAGCGTGTTCGACGTTCCCCGCTCGTGATGCCAGGAGAGCGGCATGGCGATGATGCGCTCGAAGGATTCGCACAGCACGCCGGCCCGGCGGGCATGCGCCACGCGATCCGCGCCGCGCGCCACCAGCACGAAAGCGACGATGTTGAAGGCGCCGAGGCTGGCCCACAGAAGCAGTGTCGGGACGATGTCGTTCCCGTCGGTGATCGCCTCGATGATGCGGCCGAACAGCACCGGCTCGGCGATCGTGATCACCGCCAGCGCGATGTTGGCGGCGCAGATCAGCGCGACGCGCTTCCGGTCGGCGCTCAGATAGCGAAGGGCTCGCCAGTAGACTTCCAGCAAAGACACGCAAATACCCCTATGGGTTTCTCATGGCGCACCGCACCATAAGATAGCATCATCAATCCCTTCGCGACACAAACTTGCTCCTACATCCGCGGTTCCGAAACCACGAGCAACATAAAGCTACGGGTCGTAAACTGCCGTGATCGGCTAACGGTTTGAGAAGTAAGCAAAAACGGCTTCGTTGCGGCGAAAAGATGGCGAAGGCCCGATTCCCGCGTTACCGCTATGGCTCGTGGGTCAACCCGGCAGCAACACCAACAGCTCGACATCTCCCTTCGTTCCTATGTCGATCGCATTCCCTTCGACGCGCCGTCCGCCGGTCTCGATCGATGGCGCGGATACGCCTTCATCGTGGCGGACCTTGATGCGGTACGTCGCTTCTCCGTGCCGAAATGTCGCATCGTAGCCGTTCCACGAACGCGGAATGGCTGGCGCGACCGTCAGCCGTCCGTCCTCGACTCGGATGCCCAGGATGCTTTCCACCGCCGCGCGGTAGAGCCACCCGGCGGAGCCGGTGTACCACGTCCAGCCGCCCCGGCCGGCCTTGTCCGGCGCGGAATAGATGTCGGCCGATACGACATAGGGCTCCACCCTGTAGCGCTCGGCGGCCTGCCGGTCGAGCGCATGGTTCACCGGGTTGAGCATGGAGAACAGCGCGTAGGCCTCCTCCGCCCGTCCCGCCTGCGCCAGCGCCACGACCATCCAGATGGCGGCATGCGTGTACTGGCCGCCATTCTCGCGCACGCCGGGCGGATAGGCCTTGATGTAGCCCGGCTCCTTGACCGTGTCGGCGAAGGGCGGCGTGAACAATTTGAGGATGCCGATTTCGCCATCGATCAGGTGATGCCGCGCCGATTCTAGCGCCTTGAGCGAGCGCTCCGGGTCGCCTTCCCCCGACAGCACGCTCCACGACTGGGCGATGGAATCGATCCGGCATTCCTCGGACGTCTTCGATCCGAGCAGCGTGCCGTCGTCATAGGTGCCGCGAATGTACCAGTCGCCGTCCCAGGCGTCGTCCTCCAGCGCCTGTTTAAGCCTGTCGGCATGGGATTCCCATGCATCGGCCCGCTTCGCGTCGCCCTGCCCGCGGGCAATGGCGGAAAAATCGCGCAGCGTCTTCAGCAGGAACCAGCCGAGCCAGACGCTCTCGCCCTTGCCGCCCTCGCCGACGCGGTTCATGCCGTCGTTCCAGTCGCCGCCGAGGATCAGCGGCAGGCCGCGCGGGCTCGACCGCTCGACGGCGAGGTCCAGCGCGCGGGCGCAATGCTCGTAGAGGCTGACGCGCGTCTTGGACACTTCCGGCGTCATGAAGGAATCATGCTGGCCCTCAGCCAGCCGGTCGCCCTCGACGAAGGGCAGGTCCTCGGAAAGGATGCCGGCGTCGCCGGTGACCTGGATGTAGCGGTTGACCGCATAGCCCAGCCACACGACGTCGTCCGAGATCAGGGTGCGAACGCCGGCGCCCGTGCGCGGCAGCCACCAGTGCATCACGTCGCCTTCGGGGAACTGGCGCTGCGCCGCGTTGAGGATCTGGTCGCGCGCGAGCTGCGGCTCATGCAGGAGCAGCGCCAGCGTGTCCTGCAACTGGTCGCGGAAGCCGAACGCCCCGCTGGCCTGGTAGAAGGCCGAGCGGGCGCGGATGCGGCAGGCGAGGCTCTGATAGGGCAGCCAGTTGTTGACCAGCGGATCGAACGCCTTGTCGGGCGTCGAGACCTGGAGCTTGTCGAGGAAGCCGCGCCATTGCGCGTCGGTTTCGGCGCTGCGCTCCTCGAAGGATTTCGCGCGATGGCGCGAGACGAGCGCGGAGGCCTCGGCGGCCGAGCCTGCCTCGCCGAGCAGGAATTGCAGCACGACCTCGCCACCCGACACGATCTCCACGTCGCGCGCCATGGCCGCACAGGGATCGTGGCCCGCCTCGACGCGACCGGACAGCGAAGCGCCGACGCGCACGGTCTCCGGCATCAGCACGTCGCCGCCGCCGAGGAACTCGCCCCGGTCCGCCGTGACCGACTGCGCCGGCGCATCCCCCGCCAGGAAGGCGACGCGGTCACCGAAATCGAGGTGATAGGGGTTGCGCGCCATGAGCGCGCCCGTGTCGGCATCGAGCTCGGGCACGATCATCGGCGCGCTGCGCATGCGGTTCGTGCCGAGCACCCATTCCGCATAGGCATAGACGCGCAGCCGCGCCGTCATCGGGCCGGTGTTGCGGATGACGAGACGCGACACGCGGACGGCGTCGACGGGATCGACGAGCTGCGTCAGCTCGACGGCCAGCGAGCCGCGTTTGGCGCAATGCGTGATGACGCCCTGCCCGTAGCGGGCCTCGTAGGCGACGGACGGGTCGCGCGCCACGCCGGCGAAGGGCGAGAACACGCGCCCGCTCGCCTGGTCGTGGAGATAGATCGCCTCGCCCGGCCGGTTGACCACCGGGTCGTTGGTCCATGGCGTGAGCTGGAAATCGCGGCTGTTGCGGCTCCAGGTGAAGCCGGCTCCCTCGGCTGACAAATGGAAGCCGAAATTGCCGTTGGCCACCACGTTGATCCACGGCTGCGGCGTGACGGTCCGCGCGCCGAGTCGCACGACGTAGTCGCGCCCTTCGCGGTCGAAGCCGCCGAAGCCGTTCCACATCGACAGGCCGTCGCCCGACGCCTCGACGCCGCCGCGCTGCGCGGGAACCGGCGCGGCCTCTCCGGCCGTGCCGGCTTGCGCTTCGGCCAATGTCTCCGCCTCGGCGAGCGCCGCCGCCTCGGCGCGCTCGATCTGGTCGAAGACGCGGCCGTTGCGCGTGTGCAGCACCACATAGGCGGCCGACAGCAGCGTGCGGTAGGAGACGTCGTCCATCAGGTCGCGGCGCACCGCGAAGATGTGCTGGCGCGGGCCGAGATCGCGGCCGCGATGGCGGCTGTTGTCGCACAGGCCTTCGATCGCCTGCTGCAGATCCTGCACGTAGGACGACGCCTGCTCGTTGACCACGACGAAATCGAACACCAGGCCGCGCGCGCGCAGATATTCGTGGTAGCGCAGCGCCTGCGCGACGATCTCCAGGTCGGCCTGGTCGCCGATGCGGATCGCGAGGATCGGGAAGTCGCCCGAAATGCTCATCGGCCACAGCGCCGACTGCCGGCCGAGGCCGGCGGCGATGGTTTCCGCCGGCATCCTCAGATGCGGGCTCGGATAGATGAGATAGGCCGCGAGCTTCTGCACGTTGACGGCGTCGGACAGCGACAGGCCGATATGGCGCGTCTGCACCTGCGAGCGCGTCCAGGCGAGCATGGACTGGCGCGAGAAGCTGTCGGGATTGTCCAGCCGCGCGATGGCCGCGTCGATCTCGGGACGGCCCGAGGCGACGATGGTCCAGAACACCAGCGTCACCTTCTTGTTAGCCGGCACGCGCACGCGGCGCCTGAGCGCGAACACGGGATCGAGCGTGAAGCCCTGCGCCCCCGACAGATGCGCGCCGGGATCGAAGGCGGCGGCCTCGCCGAGCGTGCGGCCGCGGCCGATGAAGGCCCGCCGGTCGGTGTCCGCCTCCCCGTCGCGGGCCGCGCCGGAACCGACCGTCACGAAATGCGCCGCGTGGATCGACGCGTCGCTGGGCGCGCGCTTGCGGCGGCGCGCATGCACGATGCGCGCGTCCTGCGCGATCTCCGTCTCCACGAACATCTTGGAGAAGGCGGGATGGCTGCTGTCGGCGGCCTCCGGCGCCAGCACCAGCTCGCAGAAGGAGGTGACCTCGATCTGCCGGTCCGACGGGCCGTCGTTGACGAGGGTGATGCGGCGCGCCTCGCCGTCGCCTTCGGACACCACGATGCACTCGACCTCGCTGCGCAGCGTGCCGACCGTCTTGATGAAGCTCGCCTTGTCGTCGCCGAAGATCACCTCGTTCTGCTCGTCGGGCGCGCGGCGCGGCTCGGCCGTGGCCGACCACCATTCGTTGGTGGCCAAGTCGCGCAGGAAGATGAAGCTTCCCTGCCTGTCCTCGCTCGGATCGGCCTGCCAGCGGGTCACGGCCAGCTCGTCGAAGCGGCTGCATCCCGTTCCCGTCGCCGTCAGCATCATCGAATAGCGGCCGTTCGACATGAGATTGGTGGATTTCAGCGCCTTCTCCGGCACCGCGATCTTGCGGATGTCGGAGCTCTGGCTGGTGACCTCCAGCGCCGGCCGTTCCTCGGCCTCCGTGCGCACCGGCGACACGACGATGGCGCGCGGCGCCTTCTCCTGCAAGAGCAGCTCCGCCGCCTCGATCACCGGATCGCTGTGGAAGCGGTCGCGCATGCGCCCTTCGAACACGGCGTTGGCGACGGCCACGATCGACATGCCCTGATGGTGCGCCATGTAGTTGTAGACAACTGCGCACTCCGCGCCCTCCGGCACGCGCTCGGGCGTGTAGTCGACTGCGTCGTGGTAGCCGTAGCGGCCGAGCGCGCCGACGGCCCTCAGCCGGTCTAGGTTCTGCACCGCGTCGCGCGGCGAGAACTGCGCGGCCAGCACCGTGGCGTAGGGCGCGATGACCAGATTGTGGCCGAGCCCGCGCTTGAGGCCGAGCCCCGGCACGCCGAAATTCGTGTACTGATAGGTCAGTTCCGGGTCGCGCGCATTGTAGGCCGCTTCCGAAATGCCCCACGGCACGCGCTTCTGCCGGCCATATTGCATTTGCCGCTTGATGACGAGATTGCTGGTCTGGTTTAGCAGCCCGCCCTGCGGCTCCTTCATCACCAGCGGCGGCATCAGGTACTCGAACATCGAGCCCGACCACGACATCAGCGCGCCCTTGAAGCCGATCTGGACCACCGGACGGCCGAGCCGGAACCAGTGCTCGGTGGCGATGTCGCCCTTGGCGATGGCGAACAGGCTGGTCAGCCGCGCTTCCGAGGCCAGCAGATCGTAGCAGGCCTCGTCGAGCTGGTGCTCCTCCAGTCGGTAGCCGATGGACAGAAGCTTGCGCTCCTGCCGCAGCAGGAAGGAGAAATCCATCTCGAAGGCGAACTTGCGGGCGCGGTCGCGCAACTGGAGCAACCGCGTGCGCAGCGCCTGGATCGCCTGCTCGTCGGTGTGGGAATCCTGCAGATGCGCCTCGCAGGTCTCCTCCAGCCGCTGCGCCCACATGGACAGGACGCCGCTCTGCGCCGACTTCGCCTCCATGTCGATGGCGGTGGCGAGCTTGCGGATCTCGCCGGCGAGCACGGTGAGGTTGATGGTGCGGATCGACGCCATCTCCGGCTGCGTCTTCACGGTTTCCACCGCGCGGCGCATGCCCTCGATGCGGTCGATCAGGCGCTGGCGCAGCGGGCGGAGCTGCCGGCGGTCGTCGGGCAGCTCCGAAAGGCTTTCGTCGAGGATCGAGACGCAGTCGAGGATGCCGTTGAAATCGCCCTGGATATGCACCGACGGCGCTTCCGCCCATTCCGAGCAGGCGGCGGCGACGGCGACCAGATGGCCTGCCAGATTGCCGCTGTCGACCGCCGAGATGTAGAACGGATGCAGCGGGTCGAGCGTGCGGGTCTCGTACCAGTTGTGCAGATGGCCGCGATAGCGGCGCATGCCCTCGATGGTCGTCATGGTGGCTTCGAGGCGGCCGATCGCCGTGTTGATGCCGATCCAGCCGAAATCGCGCGCCGACACCACGGACAGGAGATAGACGCCGATGTTGGTCGGCGAGGTGCGCGAAGCCACGACGGGCTTCGGCGTCTCCTGGAAATTGTCCGGCGGCAGATGGTTGTGCTCGGCGGTGGCGAATTCCTCGAAATAGGCCCATGTGCGCCGCGCGATCATGCGCAGCCGCACCGTGTCCTGCGGCGAGATGTGCAGCCGGTCCTCGGTCTCGGCCGAGCGGCTGATCAGCCAGGCGAAGGTGGGCGAGCCGATCCAGAACAGGGCGAAGAAGAAGGCGACGAAGGCGCCCGTCGAATCCGCCGCGACGGGAATGGCGAGGCCGACGATGCCGATGACGATCGCGCTGTACATCAGCCGGTGATACGACCACAGATCGTTGCCGCCCGCCTTTTGCGCCTGCGAGGCGGTGCGCCATTCCAAAAGGTTCTGCCGCGAGACGAACATGCGGTAGAGGGTGCGCACGATGGCGTCGGCCATCATCCAGGCCGAATGCGCGATCAGCACGACGCGAAGCACGACGGACGCCGTGCCGAAGGCGACATCGCGGAACAGCGCGCTGAAATGGCCGCGCGCCGTCGCTTCCGTGCTTTTCGGCATCAGCGAATCGACGATGTCGAAGGTCGGCGCCATGAACAGCACCAGGATCAGCAGCGCCTGCCACTGAGCCGCCTGTGTGAAGGGCAGCAGCGCCCAGCCCGCGACGGAGGCCAGCACCCAGAAGATGGGTGTCAGCGAGCGGCGCAGGTTGTCGATCATCTTCCAGCGCGACAGCGGCGGCACGCCCGAGGACGGCCCGAAGATGAAGGGCAGGAGCTGCCAGTCGCCCCGCGCCCAGCGGTGATGGCGGGAGGCGTCGACCGAGTAGCGGGTCGGATAGTCCTCCACCACCTCGACGTCGGTCACCAGCGCGGCCCGCGCCAGCGCGCCCTCGAGCAGATCGTGGCTGAGAACGGCGTTTTCCGGGATGCGGTCGCGCAGCGCCGATTCCATCGCGTCGACGTGGTAAAGCCCCTTGCCGGTGAAGGTGCCCTGCCCGAACACGTCCTGGTAGAGGTCCGATACCGCGAACACGTAGGGATCGATGCCGCGATTGGACGAGAACACGCGCTGCATGAAGGAGGCTTCGTCGCCCGTGGTCAGCGACGGCGTCACGCGCGGCTGCAGGATCGCGTAGCCGGAGACCACCCGGCCGCTCTTGTCGTCCACCACCGGCCGGTTGAGCGGATGGCATATCTTGCCGGCGAGCCGGCTGACCGTGTCGCGCAGCATGCGCGTGTCGGAATCCAGCGTCACGACATAGACGACGCCCTGCGGCAGCGGCGCGTCGGGCGGCAGGAAGGTGGTGTCGTGGTCGCCGCGCAGCAGCAGGTTCAGCTCGTGCAGCTTGCCGCGCTTGCGTTCCCACCCCATCCAGGCGCGCTGCGAGGGATTGTACAGCCGCCGCCGGTGCAGGAGGTGGAAGCGCGGCGAGCCCTCCTTCGGATAGCGC
This sequence comes from Mesorhizobium sp., assembly GCA_027492275.1. GTDB lineage: Bacteria > Pseudomonadota > Alphaproteobacteria > Rhizobiales > Rhizobiaceae > JAPUFC01. Next base: position 28,852 of record JAPUFC010000055.1, read on the forward strand.
TGGTTGAGCCTGGCGATCTCACCGCGCGCATGGTCGAGGATCTCGGCGTCGTGGGCGCTCTGCTCCACCTTGCTGTCCGGCCAGTCCGACAGCAGCGCGAAATAGACCTCGCCGCTCGCATTCGCCAGATGGTGGACTTCGAGGTTGCGGACCGTTTCCTCGACATCGTCGCGCGAGCCGATCAGCGACGGCACCACGACCAGCGTGCGCGCCTCCGCCGGCACGCCGTCCTTGAACTCGTAGCCGACCAGCCGCGTCGGCCTCAGGAAGGGCAGGATCAGCGTGTTCAGGAATCCGACCGCCCCTTCGCTGGCTGGGACGACGAACAGCGCCAGCATCACCCAGATGGCCCAGGACGGCATGCCGATATTGGCCAGCGCGCTGCCGGACAGCACCATCAGGACGACAGTCAGCAGGACGACCGGCACGGCCACTGCGATCCAGTCGAGCCGGCGCATGGCGCGGCCGACCGTCTCGCGGAAGGTCGGCCGGTAGGAGATCGCCCGCTCGAACTCCGCGCGGCGCGAACCGACGAGCAGGAAGCCGACATCGGCCTCGGCGGGCCGCGCCTCCCCGACCGCGCCGTCGGCCGCCTCGTCTGCCATCGACAGCGCCTTCTCCGCCACCTCGTGCTCGCTGAGCGCCGAGCGCTTGGCCAGTTCCTCGATGACGTTGCGGTACTGGTCGCGCGAGGCGAAATCGAGCAGCGCGAAGTCGGAACGCTCGCGCAGCAGCACGTCGATGCGGCTGACGGTCTCGAACCACACCGTCCAGTCGACGTCGTCGACCAGGCGGATGCCGCGGATGATGTTGCTGATGGTGACGTTGCCGCTGGACAACGACTGGTGCTCGTCGCGGATCGAGGCCTCGACGTCAGTCCCCTGCCTAGCGAGCTCGCCCTCCAGCCACAGGATCGCGTCGCTCGCGTTCTGCGACCCGTCGCGCAGGCGATAGAGAAGCTGCGTGGTGAACGTCGTGTCGGCGGCATAGGCGGCGTAGTTCGCCAGCACGTCGCGGTCCTGCTCGTTGCCGGTGCCGGGCACCAGCACCCGGTCCGCCACCTCGTTGGCGGCGGTGCGCATAATGCGCGAGCGCTCCACGCGCACCGCGATGCGCCGCAGATTCTCGGTCAGCACGAAGCGCAGGAAGGACGGCAGCGCCCACAGCTCGCCGATCTTCAGCGGCTCGGAGGTCTGGAACCCTTCCACGATCGCCTTGAAGCCCTCTTCCGAGACGCTGCTGTCGGTATGCGCCACATAGGCCCAGGCGATGGCGAGGCCGCGCGGCACCTTCCGGCCGTTGCGAAGCGCGATGGTGGGCAGTTCGCGATAGAAGCTGCGCGGCAGGTCGCGGCGGACCTGGAAGATGGTCTCCTCGACGAGGTAGTTGTTGTCGAGGAGCCATTGCGCGGCCGGCGTTATCGTCTCGCCGCGCGCCTGCGCCTTGTTGGTCGAGCGATAGACCGCCAGAATCTTCTTCGCATTGTCGCGGATGCGGGAATGGACGTCGAGGCTGCCGAGCTCGTCCAGCGCCTCGTCGGCGCCCTTGGCCAGCGCCTCGCCCAGCGCGCGCAGCCGATCCTCCGGAACGTAGGGTCTGCGGATCGGCTCCTCGGTGGCTGGAAAATCATGCGCTGCCTTCGGCAACCGCTTGAGATCGGGCTGGATGGTCATGAACGTTCCGATTCCGAGGGCCAGAATGACGGCAAGGCAGCAAAAAGGGCTAAAGCCCTTCGGCGAAGATTGGTTTCATCGGCAGTTTCCGCACCCCGCGCGCCCGGACGTCGCAAGCCTGTACGAGACGACATCGCCACCCATTTCCATCGCCCCGGCCTGGGATTGTGACAATGCGCGAATTGGGTCTTTTTCGTGGCGGGATTGCGGCAAAATCGGGGCTGCCTGCATCGGACATGAAGCATCGTGTCATCTCAAAGCTCATATCGCAGCGCAATATGGGCTTTGAGATGACACGCCAATTGTGAAAAGCTAGGACGTCATCGTCAGGGGCGTTCATGGCCATTCTCGCAGCCGTCTACCACCGCACGCACTACACCTATGACCGGCCCGTCACCCTCGGTCCGCAGATCGTAAGGCTGCATCCCGCCCCGCACTCGCGCACCAAGGTGCTCAGCCATTCGCTGAGGGTCTCGCCGGCCAACCATTTCGTCAACGTGCAGCAGGACCCCTACGGCAACTTCCTCGCCCGCTTCGTCTTTCCCGAGCCGGTGACGGAGCTGAAGATCGAGGTCGACCTCGTCGCCGACATGACCGTCTACAACCCGTTCGATTTCTTCGTCGAGCCGGAGGCCGAGACCTTTCCCTTCGACTACCCGCAGGATATCCGCGCCGACCTCGCCATCTACCGCACGCCGGAGCCGGCCGGCCCGCTGCTGGAAAAGCTCCTCGCCACGATCGAGCGCACGCCCGCCAACACGGTGACTTTCCTCGTCGGCCTCAACGCCCGCCTGCAGCGCGAGATCGCCTACATCGTGCGCCTGGAGCCCGGCGTGCAGACGCCCGAGGAAACGCTGGCGCTCGCCAAGGGGTCCTGCCGCGACACAAGCTGGCTTCTGGTGCAGATCCTGCGCCATCTCGGGCTGGCGGCGCGCTTCGTCTCCGGCTACCTGATCCAGCTCAAGCCCGATCTGGTCGCACTGGACGGCCCCGCCGGCACCGCGGTCGACTTCACCGATTTGCATGCCTGGTGCGAGGTCTATCTGCCGGGCGCCGGCTGGATCGGGCTCGACCCCACCTCCGGCCTGCTGACCGGCGAAAGCCATGTGCCGCTGGCGGCCACGCCACACTACCGCAACGCCGCGCCGATCTCCGGCGGTTTCACCGGATCGCCCGACACGAAGATCGCCTTCGACTTCGACATGCGCGTCGACCGCGTCGCCGAGCATCCGCGCATCACCAAGCCTTTTTCCGACGAATCCTGGGAGGCGCTGGACCGGCTCGGCGAGCATGTCGATGCGGTGCTGGAAGAGCAGGACGTGCGCCTGACCATGGGCGGCGAGCCCACCTTCGTGTCCATCGACGATTTCGAATCGCCCGAATGGAACACCGCCGCCGTCGGGCCGACCAAGCGCGAAAAGGCCGACAGGCTGATCCGCCGCCTGCGCGAGCGCTTCGCGCCGGGCGGTTTTCTGCATTACGGACAGGGCAAGTGGTATCCGGGCGAGACGCTGCCGCGCTGGACCTTTTCACTCTACTGGCGGCGCGACGGCGAACCCGTCTGGGCCGACTCCTCGCTGATCGCGCAGGAAGGAGCGGACGGCAAGCCGGGCGAGGCATCCGCCAGGGCGCTGCTGACCGGCATCGCCGAGGAGCTGGGTCTTGGCGCCGACATGGTCGCGGAAGCCTATGAGGACCCCGGCGAATGGCTTCTCAAGGAAGGCAGGCTGCCGGACAATGTCGATCCGTCCAACTCGAAGCTGGAGGACCCGGAGGAGCGCAGCCGGCTGGCGCGCGTCTTCGAGCGCGGCCTGACGCGGCCGACCGGCTACGTGCTGCCGGTTCAGAGCTGGAACGCCGCCGCGACCGGCCCGCGCTGGCGGTCGGAGAAGTGGACGACGCGGCGCGGCCGCCTGTTCCTGGTGCCGGGCGATTCGCCGGTTGGCTACCGCCTGCCGCTCGGCTCGCTGCCGCATGTTCCGCCGGCGCGCTACCCCTACGTCGTGCCGCTCGATCCCTCCGTGCCGCGCGAGCCGCTGCCCGCCCATGCCGCGATGCTGGAGGGCCATGGCCAGATGGTGGCCGGCTTCACACCCGGCACGGCGGGGCAGGAGATCGTCGAGCAGCAGCTCGGCGAGATCGGCGGCGCGGTGCGCACCGCCATCAGCGTCGAGCCGCGCGACGGCCGCCTCTCCGTCTTCATGCCGCCGGTCGAGCGGCTCGAGGACTATCTGGAGCTAATCGCCGCCGCCGAGCGCGCGGCCGCCAGACTGGGCCTGCCGGTGCATATCGAAGGCTACGCCCCGCCGCACGATCCGCGCCTCAACGTCATCCGCGTCGCCCCCGATCCCGGCGTTATCGAGGTCAACATCCATCCAGCCAAGAGCTGGCGCGACTGCGTGGCGACGACGACGGCGATCTATGAAGAGGCACGCCAGACGCGGCTCGGGGCCGACAAGTTCATGATCGACGGTCGCCACACCGGCACGGGCGGCGGCAACCATGTCGTGGTCGGCGGCGAGACGCCGAACGACAGCCCCTTCCTGCGCCGGCCGGACCTTTTGAAGAGCCTCGTGCTCTACTGGCAGCGGCATCCGGCACTGTCCTACCTGTTCTCGGGCCTGTTCATCGGCCCGACCAGCCAGGCGCCGCGCCTGGACGAGGCGCGGCATGACGGGCTCTACGAGCTGGAGATCGCGCTGGCGCAGGTTCCCATGCCCGGAGCGGGCGAGGCGCCGCTGCCCTGGCTGGTCGACCGCCTGCTCCGCAACATGCTGGTGGACGTGACCGGCAACACCCACCGCTCGGAGATCTGCATCGACAAGCTGTTCTCGCCTGACGGGCCGACCGGACGGCTCGGGCTGGTCGAGTTCCGCGGCTTCGAGATGCCGCCCAATGCGCGCATGAGCCTCGCCCAGCAACTGCTGGTGCGCGCCATCGTCGCGCGGCTGTGGAAGAACCCGCTGGACGGCGGGTTTGTGCGCTGGGGCACGGTGCTGCATGACCGCTTCATGCTGCCGCACTATGTCTGGGCCGACTTCATCGACGTGCTGGCCGACCTGCGCGCCAACGGCTTCGACTTCCGCCCCGAATGGTTCGACGCGCAGCTCGAATTCCGCTTTCCCTTCTGCGGCGAGGTTTCCTACGAGGGCATCAAGCTGGAGCTGCGCCAGGCGCTGGAGCCGTGGCATGTGCTGGGCGAACAGGGCGCGATCGGCGGCACGGTGCGCTTCGTCGATTCCTCGACCGAGCGGCTGCAGGTGCGCACCGACGGCCTCGATCCGGCGCGCCACGCCGTGCTGTGCAACGGCCGCGTGGTCCCGCTGCGGCAGACGGACAGCCGCCAGACGGCGGTGGCCGGTGTGCGCTTCAAGGCCTGGAAGCCGTCCTCAGGCATGCACCCGGTGCTGCCCGTCGATGCGCCCCTGACCTTCGACGTCTACGACCGCTGGTCCGGCCGCTCGATCGGCGGCTGCGTCTACCATGTCGCGCACCCCGGCGGGCGCAACTACGAGACTTTTCCGGTCAACGCCAACGAGGCGGAAGCCAGGCGGCTGGCGCGCTTCATTCCCGCCGGCCACACGCCTTCTACGTTTCGCCCGGTCGAGGAGCAGCCGTCGGCGGAATTTCCGCTGACGCTTGACCTCAGGCGGCCGGCGGGGGTGTGATCCCGCAATGGCAAGGGGGAATCAGACCAGACGCATGCCCGCGAAGCGGGAAGCCGGCCGGCTTCTCGACTCCTATCGCCCGCTGCGCGGCGTGTTCGACGAGATGGTGGACGAGCAGGGCCGGCCGCGTGCGTCCTGGCGTCGCTTCATCGCCGCTCTCGACGCGCTGGGCCCCGACGAGCTAAAGCGGCGCTTCGCCCGCGCCGACCAGTATCTGCGCGACGCCGGCGTTTATTACCGCCTGTATGACAAGGACGGCGCGAAGGAGCGGGAATGGCCGCTCGCCTACGTCCCCATGCTGGTGGACGAGGACGAATGGGCGACGATCAGCGCCGGGCTGATCCAGCGCGCCGAATTGTTCGAGGCCATCGCCGCCGACATCTATGGGGATAACCGCCTCGTCGCGCAGGGCCTGCTGCCGCCTTCGCTGGTCGCATCGAGCCCGGAATATCTGCGCCCGGTCGCCGGCGCGGTGCCGGCCGGCGGCCATTTCCTGCATTTCTGCGCCTTCGAGCTAGGGCGCGGACCGGACGGCGGCTGGTGGGTCTTGGGCGACAGGATGCAGGCGCCCTCCGGCGCCGGCTTCGCGCTGGAGAACCGGGTCGCCACGACGCGCGCGCTCTCCGACATCTACGCGGAGACGCATGTGCATCGCGTGGCCGGCTTCTTCCGGGGCTTTCGCGACACGCTGGTCGGCATGGCGGGGGGACAATCGGGGGCGGTGGCGATCCTGACGCCCGGCCCGCTCAACGACACCTATTTCGAGCACGCCTACATCGCCCGCTACCTCGGCTTCATGCTGCTGGAGGGCGAGGACCTGACGGTCGCCAACGGGCAAGTGATGGTCCGCACCGTGGCGGGGCTGAAACCGGTGAGCGTTTTGTGGCGGCGTCTCGACGCTGCCTTCGCCGATCCTCTGGAATTCCGCCCGGAATCCCGGATCGGCACGCCGGGCCTGGCGGAGGCCGTGCGGCGCGGCAGCGTCTCGGTCGTCAACGCGCTCGGCGTCGGCATCCTGGAGACGCGCGCCTTCCTCGCCTTCCTGCCGCGCATCGCGCGCGCCCTGCGCGGCGAGGATCTCGCCCTGCCCGGCATCGCCACATGGTGGTGCGGGCAGGAGGCGGAGCGGCGGCACGTGCTGGAACATCTCGACCGCATGGTTGTCGGCCCCGCCCTGTCGACGGGCCTGTCCTTCGAGGACGACGGCTCCAGCATCCTGGGGGCCGGCCTGGGGCCGCAGGAGCGGCGCGCGCTGGCCGGGCGCATCGACGCCGATGGCGGCGGCTTCGTCGGCCAGGAGGCGGTGACGCTGTCCACCACGCCGGTGTTCATCGACGGCCGTCTGGAGGCCAGGCCGGCCAGCCTGCGCATCTATCTGGCGCGCACCGCCGGCGGTTGGACGGTGATGCCGGGCGGTTTCGCCCGCGTCGGCGCATCGGCCGACCCCACGGCGATCGCCATGCAGCGCGGCGGGCGCGCCGCGGACGTCTGGGTTGTCTCGGCCAAGCCGGTGCCGAGGGACACGCTGATGCAGGACGGCGCCGAGAACCTGCGGCGCAGCCCGCCCGGCACGCTGCCCAGCCGCGCCGCCGAAAATCTGGTCTGGCTCGGGCGTTACATCGAGCGCGCCGAGGACGCGGTGCGCATCCTGCGCGCCTACCATGTGCGGCTGGCGGAAAGCTCGGACCCGGACATGCCCCTGCTCGCCGAGGTGCGGCGCTACATGAAGCCGTTCGGCATCGACATCGAGAGCGCCATTCCCGACGGTCTGGCCGGCAGCCTGGACAGCGCCGCCTACAGCGCCAACCAGATCCGCGACCGGTTCTCGCCGGACGGATGGCTGGCGCTGCGCGACCTGTCCAACACCGTCCACCGTTTCGCCCGCAACGTCACGGCCGGCGACGACGCCACGCGCGCCATGACGGTGCTGCTGCGCAAGCTGGCGGGCTTCTCCGGCCTGCTGCAGGAGAACATGTATCGTTCCACCGGCTGGCGCTTCCTGGAGATCGGCAGGCGTCTGGAGCGGGGCATCCAGATCGCCCGTTCGCTGGCCTGGCTGACCGGCAGGAAGATGCCCGAGGGCGCGCTCGACATGATGCTGGAGATCGGCGACAGCGTGCTGACGCACCGCCGCCAATATGCCGTCGGCTCGGGCCGCCTCAGTCTGATCGACCTCCTGGCGCTGGAGCCGCTCAACCCGCGCTCGGTGCTGTTCCAGCTCGCCCGCCTGAAGGAGGAGATCGCGCATCTGCCGCATGCGGCCGAGAACGGCCAGCTCTCCGCCGCCGGAAAGGAGATCCTGCGCCTGCACACGGGCCTCGCCATCAAGGAGGCGAAGGACCTCGGACCCGACGCGCTGAACAGGCTCGCCAACGAGATCGGCGACCTCTATACGGCCGTCGCCCGCAGCTACTTCGCCTGATCCGATGCTCTACGACATCAAGCTCCTGATGCATTACGACTACGCGCTGCCGGTGGGTGGCGGCCGGCATCATCTGCGCGTGCTGCCGCTCAACCTGGACGGCGCGCAGCGCGTCGTCGCCTCGTCCCTGTCCGTGTCGCCCTCCCCGGCCGAGCGCTCTGACTTCACCGATTTCTTCGGCAATGCGGTGACGGCCGTGGCCTTCCGCGACGCCCACGATTCCTTCGAGACGCGCATGACCGCGCGCGTGTCGGTCTCGCGGCCCGAACCGGACTTCGACGTGTCGCCGCCGCTTACCGTTCTCGGCGGGGAGCTCGCCCGGACCTGGTCGCTGGATCGCGCCTCGCCGCACCACTTCACCGCGTCGAGCGACCACGCCTCGCTGGCGACCGACATCACCGCCTATGCGCGCGAAAGCCTCGCGCCGGCGCGTTCCGTCGCCGCCTTGGCCATGGATCTGTGCCTGCGCATCCATCGCGATTTCGACTATGACGGCGACGCCACCACCGTGGCGACGACGGCCGGCGAGGCGTTTTCGCTGAAACGCGGCGTGTGCCAGGATTTCTCCCACGTGATGATCGCGGGGCTGCGCGGGCTCGGCGTACCGGCGGCTTATGTCAGCGGATTCCTGCGCACCATCCCGCCGCCCGGAAAGCCGAGGCTGGAAGGCGCGGACGCCATGCACGCCTGGGTCAGGGTCTGGTGTGGCCGGGAGGCCGGCTGGCAGGAGTTCGACCCGACAAACGGCATGCGGGCCGGCAGCGACCACATCACCGTCGGCCACGGCCGCGACTATTCGGACGTCGCGCCGATCGTCGGCGTGCTGAAGATCACCGGCGCCCAGGCCGGCGACCAGTCGGTGGATGTCGTCGCGCTCGAGTGAACGCGCCGCCGCGCCCGACCCGCCCCGGAAGGCCGGGCTTGGCGAACATCTACCGTTGGGGCCGCATCAGGAGATCGCGCCGATGGGTTTTTTGCGGCGTTCGGTCTGCCGGGACGAGGTTGCTTCCATCATCGATCTCGATATCCCCGATTCGGGCCTGCACCTGTTTCTTTGGAAATGTGCCGGAATAGAACAGGATGGCGTTGAAAAAGACGAAGGGCACGAGCAGCGCGAAAGTCCGGAGCGGATAGTCCACGAGCGAATGCAACAGCAGGAAAAGCGTGCCCAGATAGGCCACCTTTCGAAACGCGTCGGCCCGCACCCGCCAGAACTGCACGTGCAGCAGCACAAGATACGCCGCAATGAGCAGCGCGGCCAAAATCCCTCCCTCGAAGACAAGCTGCACATACTCATTGTGCGCGTGGTTGACGAAATAGCGGAAGATATGCTCCGGCTTTTCGTAGATCGGGTAGGCCTGCTCGAAATTGCCGTATCCCGTCCCCGTCAGCCAGTTGTCCTTGATCCCGTCCCAGGTCGTCTCGATGAACTCCAGGCGAAGGCTGTTGGAGTTCGTCTTGTCCGCCTCGAAGCGCGTCCACGCGCCCATGCTGTAGATGCTGAGCGCCGCGAACAGGACGAGCAGCGCGCCGATGCCGAAACGGCTGCGCGACGACAGGAGCACGATCGACGCGACCATGATCCCGAAGCCGATGCCGATACCCGCGCGCGAGCCCGCGGCAAGCAGCATCAGCATGACCACCACCATCCCGCACGCCGCCACCTTCATGTTGCCGCGGATGACGCCGTAATAGACCAGGAACGGAATCGTCACGAAAAGCAGCGACGAGAAGTGGTTGATATTGGCGAAGAAACCGGCCGTGATCCGATATGGCAGCAGATCGTCGATCACCACCTGATCGGCGCTGGAGAACTGGATGGCGCCGGCGAGGATGTTGCAGAGCACGCCGACGAGAAAGAACGGCGCCAGGCCCACGACCTGATCGGACCGCAACCGGCTGACCGCCAGGAAGAACAGCGACAGCGACAGGAAGACCAGAAGGGAACGCAAGGTGTAGGAGAAGCCGAGCGTCATGAAGGCGATCGGGGACCCGGAGCGCTCCATGGCCTCCGTGACCGGCGGGTTGCGTGCCCAGACGAGCAGGCCGCTCGGCAACGGGACGAGCTGGAGGATCATGGCGGCGAGCGCGGCGGAGATCAGGACGGCCGCGGTTCCCGATACCGGCACCGCCCCCGGCTTGGCCAGAATGCGGCTGCATACCAATATGGTGACAGCCTCCAGAATGAAATCCGTCATCAGGCCGGAGCGCGTTCCCCCACCTATGCACATGGCCAGGAAGATCACGATGCCGAGCAGATACTTGTCGGTTTCCCTGGCCGCCGCCGTCACGCGGAAACCTTTTCCAGCCGGACGGAGTGCATGACAACCTCTCCCTGGTAACGGAACCGCCAGCTTTCCGCGACCAGGTCCGTCAGCAGGCGGAGGTTCTGCACCTCGCAACCGGTATCGGGCACATTGAAACGCAGGCTGAATTCCTTCTTCTGATAGCTGCCCTCGACCAGTTCGAGCCGCCCGATCTGCTTGCCTCCGCCGCAGGAAATGCCCCAGAACAGCGACTTGGGGAGAGACAGCCCTGTCGCCGACGCTTCCACCAGCAACTCGTAGTCGCCGGGGGGCAGCAGCAATATCTGGCTGAGGCCGGTGTTTTTGACCGGTGCGTTGAGGAAACGGACACGAGCCCCGCCCCCGTTTCCGTCATCCTCCCCGGAAAGCGTCTGAATCTCGACGCCTGACGTGCGGGGGTACTGCCAGTCGAAATAGCGCTGCAGCTTTATCGGCGCGAAGCCGGGATTGAAGATGTAGCCCGCATGCTTCTGATCCTCCGGCGAAAGCGTGAACAGGAAGAAGCGGTGAGCCAGCTCATACTGCCCCAGGCGCATCCGTGCCGCGATGACCGCGGATATCTCGGTCGGCTCGATGCTGATGCCCGCCGCCCCGAGATCGCCCAGGAGCTCTTCCGCCACCGTCACGCCCTCCGCCTGCTGCGCCAGATAGCGGATAAGCCGGCCGCGCCATGGCGCGCCTTTCTGGAGAGCATCGAGCACGGCCTGGAAACCACGTTCGTCCTTCAACACGGGCAGGAAGAACGGGCCGAGGGCTTCGAACCTGTCCGGCCAGCGGCGCAGAAGCGTGTCGATGTCGACCATGGCCGAGGCTATATCGCCCCGCTGCAGCGACATGGCGATCAGGCGTTGGACCGCCAGTTGCTCCGTCTTCGACAGCGAGCGGGCCAGTTGGAAATCGCCGACAGCCTCCTCGACCTGCCCCCTGCGGGCGCGTATCTCGCCGAATATGCTGAAGAGGCGTGCGTCGACCGGATTGAAGACGAGCGCGGCGCGCACCTGCTCTTCCGCCGCTTTCAGGTCTTCGTCGGACGCGTCCTCGCGCAGTAGACCGGCGACGGCGCGGACCCTCTGGTCCGCGCTGAATGGATCGACATAGCTGGCGAGCAGCGGATCGGCCGTCTCAAGAACCCGCCCGAGCCCTTGAGAGATAATCATCGAAACGCTTGCCAAAGCGACCAGCCAGACGAGAAACGAAAGAGGGCTGCGCATGCTTGTCCTGGTCGACCTTTCCCTGCGCATGGCTCTCCAGCCTCGGCGCGTCGTTACCGTAGCCATAGTACTGATAGTTCATGTACTTGTAGGCGTAGTTGTAGTCGAACTTGTTCACCGCGAACTTCGACATCGCCACGCCGAGCACGTTGGCGCCAGCCGACCGCAGCCGCCGGAAGGCCGCCTTGGCTGACTTGCGCGTGACCTGGTTCGTTGACACCACCATGAGCGTGCCCTCGGCCAGACGGCTCAGGATCGGCGCATCGGACAACCCCACGATCGGCGGCGCATCGATGATGATCATGTCGAAGCGCTTGCCGAGATTGCCGACGACCATCGCCATCCGCGGCGACGACAACAGATCGGCCGGGTTGGGCGGGATCGTGCCGGACGTCATCACCGAGACGTTGGGATATTTGCTCGGGCGCATGATGTTCGGCAGATCGTCCTTGCGCACGGTGTTGGTCAGCAGGTTGCTCAGACCGATCGTGTTGCTCATGCCGAACAGGCGATGCAGGTTCGGCTTGCGCAGATCGGCGTCGATGACCAGCACCTGGGCTCCAAGCGCGGCGAAATCCTGCGCCAGCTTGAAAGATGTCGTCGACTTGCCTTCCGAGGGCTCCGCGCTGGTGACGAGCAGCGTGCGCGGCGCGCCGTCCGTACCGGAGAACTGCAGCGCCGTTCGCAGCGACCTGTGCGCTTCCGAGAAGCCGGACTTCTGGTCGGCGATGCTCTCGGCCAGCATCTTGTCTTCGACCAGCGGCAGAATGCCGAGGACGGGCACACCGAGCTCTCCTTCCGCCTGCTCGGGGTTGGTGAAGGAATTGTTCAGCAGCTCGAGCATGTAGATGACGGCGGCGCACAGCGCCATGAACAGCGTCAACGCCACGGCCAGGTTGATCAGCCTTCTGGGCGAGAACGGCTTTTCGGGCAGGGCCGCGAGGTCGACCACCGAGGCGTTCTGGGACTTGAGCTCCGAGCCGACGCCCACCTCGTTCAGCTTGGCGATCAGCGTATCGTACTGCGACCTGTTCGAATCCACCTCGCGCTTGAGGATGGTGTACTGGATGTTCTTGTCATTGTAGGCGACCTGCTGGCTCTCCAGCTCAGCCAGCTTCGCCCGCAGATCGGCTTCCTTCTCGATCGTCTCCTGGTGCTTGAGCCGGATGGAGTCGGTGATCGCCATGACGCCGCCGTTGAGCTGCTTGCGCATCTCGCGTATCCGCGCCGCCAGCTGCTGCATCTCCGGGAAGCCGGGCTTGAACATGCCGAGCTTCTGCTGGTACTCGCCCTCGAGTTCCGTGGTCTTGGCCTGAAGCTCCTGGAGCGGCTTGCTGCTCAGGACCTGCTCCAGGCTCGCGCCGCGGCCGGCATCGATCTGCTGCACCAGCCGGCCGTAGTCGAGCCGTTCCTGGATCGCGGCCGAGAGGGCGGCATTGATCGTCTCGATGTTGGAGGTCACCAGCGACTTCTCGGCGCCGGTGAAGGTGATGCCGGCCTCCTTGGCGTAGGCGACGAGTTCCTGTTCCGAGGCCTGCAACTTGGCCTTTGTCTGGATCACCTGCTCCTGGATGAACTGCCTCGCCAGGTCGGACGTCTCGCTGGTCTGGTCGATCCGCTGGTCGATGAAGCTCTGCGCGACCTGGTTGGCGATGTCACGGGCGTAGCTTGGCTTCTGGTCGCTGTAGGTGATGGACAGAAGGCTCGTGTTGGGAACGAGCTGAACGCCGAGGTTGAGCAGCAGACGCTCGATCGCCATGCGCTCGCGCTGCTCGGGCGTGTAGTCGGACAGCGCGGGCGTGCTGCGAACGCCGAAGGCGCGATAAAGAATGTTCGTCAGCGAGAAATCCGGGGTCGGAAACAGGAAGTCCGCCTTCTCGGTCAGGCCGAGTTGGAAGACGACGCGCTGCGCCAGGGCGCGGCTGAGAAGCTTTTCGCGCGCCGTCAGGAAGGCGCGCACGTCGCTGGCTTCCGAGACGACCTCGATGTCCTGGAACACCTTCGCCGACGGGACGAGCACCTCGAGCGTCGACGTGGCGCGGTACTTCGGCGTCATCATCATGGTGACGATGATGCCGGCGACGAGGCCGGCCGCGAGCATCGTGACGATCAGCCAGCGATACTGAACCACGTAGTAGAGCAGTTTCAGCGGGTCGAAGCCGCGCTCCTCATCGAAGGCATCACGGGAATAGCCGTAGGCCGCCGGCGATTCATGGTAGAAGTCGGGAACGCCGCGCGGCCCCCCCGCGACAGCGACCTGATGTTGCCTGTTCCGGTCAAGCATCGGCGTTCATGCTCCTTCGCGGGCGTTGATCATCGTGCCGGCTGGAATCATGGAATGATCGCAATCCGCGTCGCCGTGTTGGCGACGCCGAGCGCTTCCTTGAGGTTCTGGAAAGCCACCTTGCTGGACGACGGGAAGACGACGACGACGTCGCCGCCATAGATGCGCGGGTTGGGCTTCTTGCCCTGCCGTATGGCCTTCACGTCATAATTGGCGACCAGCTTCTGGCGGTCGATATCGCGATAGACATAGACCTTGCTCTCGTCGGCCACGGGCCTGAAGCCACCGGCCTGCGCCACGATGTCGAGCAGCGTGGTCGTGCTGGACACCGGAATGATGCCCGCCTTGTTGACCTCCCCGTCCACCGTCACCCGCTGGCCGGCCGATTCCTTGATGAAAACCGTGACGTCCGGATTCTGCAGATATTTCGCGCCATAAGCGCTCTCGATCTCCTGCTCGAATTGCCGAACCGATTTGCCGGCGGCCTGGACCGTTCCGATGAGCGCGAGGGAGACGCGACCGTTGGCATCGATCTGCACCGTGCGGTCGAGATTGTCGACCTGGAAGAAGTCGAGCTCCAGGATATCTCCCGCCGACAGCGGCTGCTCGTTGCCGTCGCTTCCGCCGCGCGGGGCGGGCAGCACGGGAACGACCTTCAGGGAGGAATCGCCGCCGCTTGCGCCGGTGGACGACAACTGCAGGGCATCGACAGCGGAACCCGACGAGCCGGACGTGCTGGAGCACGCCGAAAGCGCAAGCGCCGCGGCGGCAAGCACGGGCAAGCGATACCTGGCGAGCGAAAACTTCATCTTGCGCCACCCTTGAGCAGACGTCCGAGCAGGCTCTTCTTCTCCGAAGGCGGCGCCGCAGTCTCGACCGATGGCGGGACGGACTGCCCCGCCGGAGCGATCAGGCTGTTCGACAGAATCGCGGCGGGCCGCTTCAACACCATGCGCTCCGCCTCCGCCGAACCGACCCGGCTTTCCAGTATGGAGCGCGCCCTGGACAGCAGCGGCCTCCTGGACTTCGTCCCGTGGCAATCGCTTGCGATGATGTCCACACGCCCCTCGTCGATGAGTTTCTCGGAATAATAGAGCGACGTCTTTCCGAAGTTGCCGGTGATGGAATCCGCCGTCAATTGTATCAGGCAACCCAACGCGTTCAAGTTTTCGATCACCCGATAGTGCGACTTGATCCACGTCAGCCGTTCGGGATGCGTCAGGATAGGCACAAAGCCGGCCTTTATGAGGCGAGCGGCAAGCTCTTCGATCTTCGGGGGCAGAATATGATGGGGCGGCTCGAACAGGAAATAGCGGCTGCCGTTGATCGACGGGACGGTCCCGGCGCGCAGCTTCTCAGGCAGATCGGGAGCAATGTGCACATCGGCGCCGCTGAACAGCCGCAGCTTGATGGAGGATGCGGCCAGCGCCGCCTCCAGCAACGACATGCGATCGACGATCGAGGCGCAATCGTTGTCGTACAACCCCGGCACGATATGCGGCGTGCACGCCATATGCGTGATGCCGTCGTCCACCGCCATCCTGGCCATTTCGAGGGACGTGGCCAGGGAGGGCGAACCGTCATCAAGGCCCGGCAGGATATGCGAATGAAGATCAATCATGCCGAACGCCAAGCGCCACCCGACCCGCACGAGCACCGTGACGGACACGTAACCGGCAACCCGAAAGCGCCTGCACCGACAAGAACGCCCGCCATTCGGCGGGCGCTCGGTCCGAAAGCGATTGGCGTGGGCCGGTCAGCAGCCCGACACGCAACCGTCGTCGTCATCCTTGTTCGCCTCGACGACGGCACCGGCGACCGCACCACCCGCGGCGCCGAGGAAAAGCGCCTCGGGAACACCGAAGCCACCGCCGAAGAAACCGCCGGCACGCGGCGCGCCGCCGACGCCCTGCTGCCCATACTCCGCCTGACGCGCAGGAAGAGCCTGATCGGCAACCGAAGCCGTCTTCTCCTGGCCGATTACGCGAACACAGAGCTGTTGCCCCTGCTTGACCACCGTGGCGCTGGCATTGGCGCCCATTTCGATGGCGCAGTTTCCGCCAATCGAAAGATTGGCCGACGACTTCGCACCGGTGACGACGCGGGTACCCAGGGTCAGAGGGGCGCCGCTTTCAGCACCGACGAAGCTCGCCTTCTGGGAAACGAGGACGCTGCCCGTTACGGACGAAATCGAACCGAACGTCGCGCCGTCGGTCACGGAAACAGGGCAGGCACAAGAAGGAGCACCCTCCTCCGCCATGGCCGGTGCGATGGACACAGGAGCCAGCATCGCCAGCGCTCCTGCCAAGAGGTAATGGGCTCGGAACTTCATGCCGCCTTTTCTCCGAACGGTTGAACTCAGGGGCTTGTAACGCATTTTGGCCGCGAGACCAACCCTGAAACAGTTACTTTTTGCATGGAGGCGTCACGCTTTAAATCCGGGCGTAACAACCCTGCGTCGAATCCGATAGCCGACAAGTAGTCGGTCCGAGATCGGCCAAGAAAGATTAATCATTTATGACATGCACGAACTGAACAGCTCTCGACCGCGTTTCGAATTTCGAAGCAGCCGCTACTTCAGTCGAATCTAATGTTGAGGAAATCGGGATATTGCCGCCGAAACAGACAAATACCGTTGTCTCAGTTTACGATAGCGCCTGAAAAAGTCATTCGGCGGGCAACAAGCCGCCGAAATTCGGGTCAGCCGGCCGGCTGGCAAGGGCGATATCTTCCCCCGGATTGCTCCGGCAGATCGCATAGAATGCCCTTGTCGGCGAGATCCGCAGCCATGTCGACATCGCCATCCATGCACTGCACGACCAGGGCGCGTCCGAATGTCGCGGACGCCCGACCGTCGCAGGGCGTCCCCAACCCGACCGGAACGCATGTTACGTCCCGTCCGTGCCAGGCCTTCCTGGCTGCATCCAGCAGCATGGGCTGCAGAGCGGCCGGTTTGCGATTCGCAACACCGCACAACACGATCGGCTTTCCGCCCACTTGCATGTCAGCGAGCGACCTGATCACCAGCCGCCCTGTGACGGGCTCCGAAACCGGCGCGGCCGGCGCCGGCGCCGGCCGTCCTTTCTCGCGAAAATGCAAAGTCACCGCCAGGAGCACTGCGATCAATACGAGCAAGGCAATCGACGCGAGCGCAATCTTCTTCACTTCCAGCGCCCTCCCCTTCAAACCAGTGGCAGGGACAGCATGGCTAGGCCTTGACGATATTACCGGCTTCGATGCCCCGTCTGGCGAACACGTTTCGTGTATCCACGATGAGCTTCGCGTTTTCGGCAACCAGCGCGTAATCGACGGCGTCATGGTCGGTCGCCACCAGGACGACGTCATAGGACGCGATGCTTTGGGCGCTAAGGTCCACGGAACGCAGGCCCGTAAATTCCGCATGTTCGCGGGTCGGCGGCACGACGGTCGCATGGGGGTCGTGAAAATCGACATGCGTTCCGCGCCTGCCCAAGATCTCCATCAGCTGGAATGACGGGCTTTCGCGCACATCCGACACGTTTTTTTTGTAGGCCAAGCCGAGGATCAGCACCTTGGCCCGGCTGAGCGACACCTGCAGCGACTTGTCCAGGGCCTGTTCGAGCCGGGTGACCACGTAGCGCGGCATGGCGACGTTGATCTCGCCCGCCAGCTCGATGAAGCGGGTGGGAAGGCCGTATTCGCGCGACTTCCACGTCAGGTAGAACGGGTCGATCGGAATGCAATGGCCACCGAGCCCCGGCCCCGGATAGAAGGGCATGAAGCCGAACGGCTTGGTGGCCGCGGCGTCGATCACCTCCCACACGTCGATGCCCATGGCGTCGTAGATCACCTTCAGCTCGTTCACGAGCGCGATGTTGACGGCGCGGAAGACGTTCTCGGTGATCTTCACCGCTTCCGACACCTTTGGCGAAGAGACCGCGACGACCTTGTCGACAACGGCGCCATAAAAGGATTCGATGACCTTGGCGGCAGCCGGCCCGTCGCCCGCGACGACCTTCGGGATCGTGGTGGTGCGGAAGCTCGTGTTGCCGGGATCCTCTCGCTCGGGCGAGAAGCCGAGGAAGAAATCCTTGCCGCTGCGCAGTCCGCCCTGCTCCAGAATCGGCCGCACGACATCCTCGGTCGTACCGGGATAGGTGGTCGATTCCAGCACGATGAGCTGGCCGGGGCGCAGATATCTGGCGATCGTCTCCGACGTCGCCTCGACATATTTCAGGTCCGGCTCGCGCTGCTTGGACAGCGGGGTCGGCACGCAGATGACGATCACGTCGCACTCGCCGAGCCTCGCCATGTCAGAGGTCGCGCTGAAGCGTCCGTCGGCGATGTGCTCCGCCAGCGTCGCGTTTGGCACCGCGTCGATATAGGACCTGCCCGCGTTCAAGTCCACGACCTTGGCGTCGTCGACGTCGAAGCCGACGGTGCGGAAGCCTCCGCGCGCACAGGCGGCGGCAAGCGGCAGACCGACATAGCCGAGACCGATGATGCCGGCCACGGCCGTGCGCCGGGCGAGCCTGTCGGCGAGATCATCGCTTGCCGAAACGTCGACACGTTCGTTCATGATAAGCATCCTTGGGGGAATTGTTAACGGATGAGGTCTGCCGGCATCAGTTCGACCCCGTTCGGCCGGCAGGCATAGCCAGCAGGCGCAATTGGGCAAGCATTTCCATGGCGAGGGTGCTGCGGTCGTAGCTGATGGCCGCCGTTTGTCCGTTCGCCGACAGACGGAGGCGCAGGTCCTGATCCGCGGCGAGACGAGTAAGCGCGGCGCACAGCGCGTCGGCGTTCTCGGGTTCGAACAGCAAGCCGACCTCGGTTCGCTCCACGATCCCTGCCGATTCTCCCTCCACGCCCATCAGCACCGGAATGCCCATGCCCATGCATTCGAACAGCTTCGACGGAATGACGGTGGTGAACAGGTCGCTCTTTTTCAGATGAATGATGGAGGCGTCGAGCAGCGACCAGTACCGGACCACATCGTCCTTCGAAACGGAATCGACGAACACGACGTTGTCGAGGCCCCGCCGCGCGGCGTCCGCCTTCAATTCCTGCTTTCGCGCGCCGTCGCCGAGTAAGAGGAAGCGATAGACGTCTCCGCCCGGCTGCGAGCGAAGGTGCTCGGCCGCATCGAGGATCGTTTCAAGCGCGTGCGCCATGCCATGCGTGCCGATGTAGCCGGCGACGAACTTGCCGTCGAAGCCGAGTTCCCGCGACAGCGCCGCATCCTTGGCCAGCGGCTTGAAACGGCTGACATCCACGCCGTTGGTGATCACCTTGACCTTGCCGGGATCGATGCCACGCGACGCCAGATTGTCGCGAAAGGAATTCGTCACCGAAACGACGAGGGCCGCCTTGCGGTAGAGGAACAGTTCGAGCGTCTCGAGCCAGTCGAGCACGCGCGACTGCTTCATCGCCCCCACCGCGCGAATGGATTCCGGCCAGATGTCGCGCAGTTCGAAGACGAAGGGCACGCGTTTCAGGCGGCTCGTCGCATAGGCGGCGCAGGCGGTGAAGAATTGCGGCGACGTGCCGATGACGATGTCCGCCTTGCGCACGAAAGGCGCGGCGAGCGTGGCGGCGACGGCGTAGCTGACATAGTCGGCGATGCGCCGCGCGAAACCCTCATTGGCCGTGATATAGGACCAGACCCGGATAACGCGTACCCCGTCGATCATCTCCGACTGCCAGAGCCTGTTCCTGTAGCCGCCGAAAACCTTCCCCCGCGGAAAATTCGGCGCGCAGGTGATGACCGTCACCCGTTCGCCCGCCCTCACCCACTCGCGGCAATGCTCGAACGTGCGGCTGGCCGGCGCGTTCACCTCCGGCGGAAAATTGTCGGTGAGGAAAAGGATGTGCATGCGGAAATGTCAGATCCAGGACAAGCGGATTGTGCATTGGCCGCCGGCCAGCGCAACCGCGAGGCAGGAGGTCGGCTGCGAAATCCCGAACTCGGGATGAAAGCTGGCGGGCTCCAGCCGCGCCGAACCGGAGACCGCCTGCCACCGAACGGCCCCGCCACCGTGCAGAGCCGTCGACCCGGCGCCGGCCTCGCCGGAGATTCCGACGCCGACCCGTGGATGAAAATGGAAGCGCGCCTCGCTCCCATGCGGCCCGGACACGCTGTCTTCCACGGTCAGCCCGTCCGTGTCGAGACGCCATGTCCGCCGATGGACAGGCCGCCCCTTAAGGCGCTTGTAGCCGTCATGGCTACAGGACACCGTATCGCCTTCCACCTTCAGGTCGAAAGGCCGCGCGCGCCGGGCGACGCGAAAGCCGGACCAGACCTCGGACGAATTCTCGCCGGCCACCAGAACGGTGTTATGCGCGGCCGTGCCCCGCTGCCTGAGTCGCTCCTCGCCGGTCCCATACACCGATGTCCCGGAATTGACGAGGACGCGCCGACCGTCGACCGAAAGCTCGAAGGACAAGGTGTCGGCATGCGCGTGGCCGGGCAGATAATCCGGCCCGACGCGCGCCACGTCGATCAGCACGACCGTGCGCTCGTTCTGGAGCCGCACATAGCCGCTCTCGGCGAAATGACGGCAGCCGGGCGGCATCGGCGAGAGCCTGGAACAGCCGAGCCGCACGGCATAGCCTTCCAGCTCTGACGGCGAAGGCGCGATGCCGATTGCCGCGTCGTTGAAGAAGGCGATCTCTCCATCCGGATGGCACAGGCCCGCGAGCCATTCGCGCATGGCGTCGACTTTTCCGCTCCAGGACGCAGGAACCGCCAGCCCGGCGCTGCGCATCACATTGACGAGGTCGAGCATGTCTTCCAGCGCCAGCGCGTGATACATGGTGCTGAGTTCGAAATGCCCGCCATCTGCCAGGATCTGCTCGGGAATTTCCCGTCCCAGGATGCGCAGGCCCAGATCCAGCCACGCCTCGGCCTCCGGGCCGTCGAAAAAGCAGCCGGCGAAGACGAGCGCCTTGGCGTTGGCGAACAGATGGTTGCCGAGCAGGTGAACCTCCAGGCGGCGCGTCAGCCAGCGCGCCTGGACGGCGAGGCTCCGGACGGCCTCCCGCGGCAGGTCGTTGCCCGCAAGAGCCCATTTCACCCAGTTCACGATGCGCAGCGAGGTGGGATAAGGTTCCCAGCCGGTCCCCTTTCCCGGTGGATTCTCCGCGATCCAGCGTTCGATCAGCGCGCCATGCCAGCCCACCCGCTCCGCGGCGCCTTCGGCATTGAGGTCGTCGAAATAGTGCAGATTGTAGCGCCACAGCTTGGGGAACAGTGCATCGTCCCAGCCATGCCGCGCAAGCGTTCGGGTCTCGTTCAGGAAACGGAACTCGTCCGCTCCGAACTGGCTCTGCCTTCTACGGGCGGGGCTGACCCACCCACGCGCTTTCGCCCGCAACCCTGGCGCTGTCCGCAGGTCGGGCCGAGGGCGCGCGGCGCGACACCAGACACGGCCATAAAGCTGCGCCGGCCGCAGATGGCGAACGGTTTCCCAATAGAGGCGCAGCCGCGCCGGCGACATCGTCATGCGGGAAACAGCGTCTCCAAGGCACCGACAATACGTTCACCCGTGCGGCCATCCCACTTTTCGGGAATGCCGCCCTTCTTCCACTCTCCGGCGAACAGTCGATCGAGCGCACCGGCCAGAGCGGCCGGGTCCGTCGTGCCAAGGATTTCGTTCGTGCCGACGGTCACGGTCTCGGGGCGTTCCGTCGTATCCCGCAGGGTCATGCAGGGCACGCTCATCACCGTCGTTTCCTCGGTGATGCCGCCGGAATCGGTAATCACGGCTTTTGCGTGCCTCACGAGATAGTTGAACTCGAGATAGGGTTGCGGCTCGACGAAGCGCACATTGGCCGGAAGCGTGGACAGCGTCTCCAGCGTCTTTCGCGTGCGCGGATGCACGGGAAAGACAACCGGCAAATCGCGCGCGCCGTGGCCGATCGCCGCCAGAAGCCGCTCGAAGGCCGCCTGCCCGTCGACATTGGACGGGCGGTGCAGCGTCACCACGAAATAGCCCTTCGGCGTCAGGCCGAGCTCGTCCCAGAAGGGCGGCGGGCGCAGCCGCTCCATGTTCGCCAGCAGCGTGTCGATCATCGTGTTGCCGACGAAGAAGATGCGCTCTTCCCCGACGCCGGAGCGGCGCAGATTGTCGTTGGCCGTCTCGCTGGTGGTGAAGAACCAGTTGGTGATGGAATCCGTCACCATGCGGTTGATCTCTTCCGGCATGCCCCAGTCGCCCGAGCGGATACCGGCCTCGACGTGGGCGACGGGGATACGCAGCTTCTGCGCCGAGATCGCGCAGGCCATGGTCGAGGTGACGTCGCCGACCACAAGGCAGAGTTGACTGGGGCTGTAGAGAAGCAGTTTTTCGTAGCGGACCATGATGGCTGCGGTCTGTTCCGCCTGCGTCCCCGAGCCGGCCTCAAGGTTCACGTCCGGCTCGGGGATGCCGAGTTGTGCGAAGAAATCACCCGACATCCGGGTGTCGTAATGCTGGCCGGTATGGACGAGGCGATAGCGCAGATGCCCGCCGGCGGCCCGCCGCGCCTCCAGCGCCTTGATGATCGGCGCGATCTTCATGAAGTTCGGCCGCGCTCCCGCAATGATGTCGACAAGGGTGATGCTGTTGTCGGGCATGAATTCCTTCAGTCTTTCTTTCGGACGATGCCGATCAGCAGCACGCGAAAACGCGACAGGGCCGGCATGGCATTGACCAGCCGCTTATAGGCAAGACCGACCAGATAAGTTGCCGCGAACATCCTCAGATACTCTGGACGTCCCTCGATGAGTTCGACGCTTTCGACCTTGAAGCCGGATGCGTCTGCGACACGCGCGATGTCTGCAAGAGAGTTTGCGCGGTAATGCGTTGGAAACGTGTCTTCCGACGCCCTGCCCCGCTTGCGGTTGACGTAGCGATGGAAGGCGTGGGGCGTGAGCCGAGAGATCAGCGGCATATAGTGGGTTCTATTCGGTGTCTTGAAGAGGAAGCGGCCGCCGGGCTTCAACACGCGCGCCACTTCGCGGAAGACGTTGACCGGATCGGCGAGATGCTCCAGCACATTGTCGCTGAACACGATGTCGAAAGTGGCGTCCTGGTAGGGGATCGACGCGCCGTCGGTGACGAGACCTTCATCCAGGAACGGATTTTCCGTGACGCGTGGATCAAGGTCGATGCCGCAGATGCGCCCGGCATGGCCGCGAAAATCCATCGCGGCCACGATCCCCGCGCCCGCGCCAAGATCCAGCATGACCGAGGACGGCGTGAGATGGCGCAGAATGCGCTGCCGGAACAGCGTATCGTCCCAATTCTTGCCGAATGCCGGGTAGAACCGCCGGTCAATCATTTCAGTGAGACTGCTCACGCTGCCGCTCCCTTGGCCAATCGGATCGTCGCGCGGCTCGTCTCGACAAGTTCCTGCCAGGGAATCGGAGAAGTCCCTCCTGCCACAACCGCGTCGGCGAAGGCCCCCGCGCAGGCTCTCTGCCCCTTGTCCTGCCGCCAGCTTCGCATGCCAGAGAATTTTCCGAAGCCAAAGCCGTTGAGTTTGCGGAAATTGTCGAGCTGCAGCACCTTGCCGCCGGCGAACACTTCCAACCGCTCCTTGGGAAAGGCTTTGCTGCCGTTGGCGAAGTAGTGGATCGTGCCGATCGATCCGTCTTCGAAGGTGAGTTGCAGGGTGGCGATGTCGTCGGACGCGCCGACGGTCGAGGTGGCACCCACGATGGGAACACCAGCCATAAAACGGAGAAGATCGACGAAATGGCAGGCCTCGCCGATGATGCGGCCGCCGCCGAGTTCGGGATCGAAGGTCCAGTGCCCCGGCGGGATGGCACCGGCATTGACTGTCATCACCATCGCCTTTGGCGCGGGAATGCCACCGAGCAATTCCTTCATCTTGACCGCATGCGGCGCGAAGCGCCGGTTGAAACCAACCATGATTATGGGGGAGAGACCGCGCTCCAACGCGCGCGCCCTCGCCGCCTCGATCTCATCGATCTGCGCTTCGGTTAGCGCCAACGGCTTTTCCACGAAGACGTGCTTGCCCGCATCCAGCGCCCGGCAAACCATGGAGGCATGCGTGTCGTGGCGCGTGGCGATGACCACGGCATTGATATCGGGCGCGTCGAAGATGGAGCTGGTGTCGGTCGTCGTCCGCCCAAAGCCGAACTTCTTGCCTGCATGCAGCCCGGTGACCCCCGCGCTGGAGGCAACCGCGACCAGCTTCGCCGAGGAATTCGCGAAAGCCGGGATCAGCACACCGGTTGCGTAGTTGCCCGCGCCGATGACGCCCAGTCGTGCCTGGCTCGCGGGTACGCCGGGCCGCTCGGGCATCCCCCTGAAAAGCGTGACGGTGCGACGCGTCAGATTCGCCGCAGGCAGCGCGCCGGCCTCGGGATAGGTCAACAGGATGCCGAGCGAAGGCTCAGACCCCGACACGACCTCATAGGCCTTGGCGGCATCGGACAGGTCGAAGCGATGCGAGATCAGCGCGGACACGTCCAGCCGTCCGTCCGCCATCATGTCCAGCACGGCCTCGAAATTGCGCTGCTCCGTCCAGCGGACGAAGGCGAAGGGGTAGTCACGGCCGCCCTCCTCGTAGGACGGATCGTAGCGACCGGGTCCGTAGGAGCATGAAACCTGGAAGGTCAGTTCCTTTTCGTAGAAATCCGCGCGCGACAGCTCCAGTCCGGTGACGCCGACCAGCACGATGCGGCCGCGCTTGCGGCACATCAGCGCCGCTTGGTGCATCGGCTCGTTGCTCTTGGTGGAAGCGGTGACGATGACAGCGTCGACGCCACGTCCACGCGAAAAGCGCTCTGCAACCACGACCGGATCGGTCCCGGCCGACAGGTCGACCGTTTCCGCGCCAAGCTTCTCGGCCAGCTCCAGCTTTCGCCTGTCGAAATCCAGCCCCAGAACGCGGCAGCCATGGGCGCGCAGCAATTGCACGGTCAGCAGGCCGACAAGCCCCAAGCCGGTGACGACGACCGCCTCGCCAAGGGTTGGCTGCACCAGCCGGATACCCTGAAGCGCGATTGCTCCCACCACCGTGAAGGCCGCGTGCTCGTCTGGGACCGTGTCAGGAATTTTCGCACAGAGATTGACTGGAACGGCGACGCTCTCCGCGTGCTTGCCGTTCGAAACGACCCTGTCGCCAATGGAAAAACCGTTCACGCCGGAGCCGAGGGCGACAACCGCGCCGACATTGCAGTAGCCGAGCGGCAAAGGCTGATCAAGCTTGCCGCGCACCGCATCTAGCGTCGTCGCCAGCCCGTCGGTCTTGATCTTGGTTAGCACCTGCTTGACCTTGTCCGGCTGCTGGCGCGCCTTGCCGATCAGGCCTGCCTTGCCGAAATCGACCAGCATGCGTTCCGTGCCGGCAGAAATCAACGTCCGCGACGTGCGGATCAGGATCTGCCCCCTGCCCGCTGCCGGGCTCGGCACCTCGGCCACCTCGGTTTCGCCTGTCTTGAGGGACTGCAGCACTTGCCTCATGGCCGCCCCCCCGCCTCTTCGCCATCGCGATAAATCATCAATGCTTTGTCCACCTGCTGTCGTGACGCTTCAAACTGTGGGGCAACGACCAAAGGAGAGCCATTTGCATGGATTCGACCGCCAATCTCGCCCTTCCCTATATCCTACCGGCCCAGGCCCAGAAGCATGTGACGCACAACGAAGCGCTGCGCGCGCTTGACGCGCTCGTCCAGCTCTCGGTCGCCGACCGGCATCTGGCCACGCCGCCCGCGACGCCCGCCGAGGGCGACCGTTACATCGTGGCGGCCGGCGCCGGCGACGCGTGGTCGGGACAGGCCGGCACGATCGCCGCCTTCCAGGACGGCGCATGGGCTTTCCTGCCCCCGAAGAAAGGCTGGATCGCCTGGGTGGCCGATGAGAACAAGGCGCTGGCCTTACGGCGCGACCTGGATCGACATCTCGACGAACACCGTCAACCCCACGCCGCTTGCCGGCGTCAACGCCACCGCCGACGCGACGAACAGGCTCTCGGTCAAATCCGACGCGGTGCTGATCAGCCATGACGACGTGACGCCCGGAACCGGCAGCGTCCAGCTCAAGCTCAACAAGGCAGCCGCCGGCGGCAGCGCCTCGATGCTCTACCAGACGGGCTGGTCGGGCCGGGCCGAATTCGGAACGACGGGCGACGACGATTTCCACGTCAAGGTCAGCGCCAACGGATCCACCTGGCGCGAAGCCATCGTGGTCAACCGCGGCACCGGCGCGGTGTCCATGCCGCTGACGCCGCCGCTGGCCGCCCCCTTCAACCTGCTGAACGACGCCGGCCGCTTCGCTGGCAGCCCCGAGCCGCAAACGGCGGCGGCCGCCAGCTTCACCACCCCGGCCTATTTCAGCACCGTGAACGGCTCCGCCTTCGCCGCGGGACCGAAATTCATCTTCGACAACTCGACCTATGGCGGGGCGGCGGCCGCGCTCGACGCGGACGTGGATGCGCTCGTCACCAGGCTGAAGGATGCCGCCAACGCTGCATGGCGGCGCTACGGCGTGGAATTCTATCTGCTCCAAGTTACCGCCGGCTCCGGCACGGCGACACCGCTGACGGTGGGCGCCACGACCTACTATCTGTGCATGACGAACCCGAACGCGCCCGTGCCCACGCAAATGACCATCAATTTCCACCTGCGCGTGAAGTCCGGCGCGGTGGCGCTGTTCTACGACAGCGCGGAAGCCACGCTGCACCTGGACGGGACCCCTTATACCAGCCACCAAGTGCTCGTGCCTGGGGACGGCTGGAAACAGGTGACACGCCTCGTCAACCGCAATCCACGCCAGTTCGTGGGCTACAACAACATCCTGAAACGACTCTACGCGACGCCCGGAACGGTCTTCTACCTCGCCGCTCCCTTCGTCACACCGGGCCACGTCCCGATTTCCCCCGGCCTGTACTATGGCGTGGTGCCGAGCTTGGAGGTGTGGCGGTAGGGCACGAGAGCGGATGTGCGGCGATCTATCGACACTTTTTGCAGCCTTCGATCTCGTCAAGCCAAAGCGCGGCAATTGAAGCGGAAGCATAGGCGTTCACCGCTTCACGCGCTTTCGCCGAATATGCGGAACGAAGCGCTTGGTCATTCATGGCGTAGCGCATGGCGTCGGCGAGCGACTGTGTATCCTCGGCCGGAACGAGCATGCCATGTTTGCCATGTTGCAAGATTTCTCCCGTAGCGCCGGGACAGTCAGTCGCCACGACACATAGTCCGGTCGACAAGGCTTCAAGGACCGCATTGGGAAATCCCTCATAGCGAGCGGGATGCAAATAGAGCTCGGAAGCCTGCAAAGCTTCGAAAGTCGCCTGTGTCGAACCGGGGAGAGCGATGCGTCCAGCGAGGCCCAGCCGCTCGATCTGGGCCTCAAGATTTGCACGTTCGCTGCCTTCACCATAGATGACGATGTCCCATTCTGGGACGTCTGCGACAATAGCCGCAAAGGCATCGATCAGCCGGTCAAAACCCTTCTGCGGATCGAGACGCCCGAGTGAAATCGCCTGCCGTCGCCCCTGTGGACGATGAGCGACGGCCACGCCCTGATCGGGCATCCGCACCGGATTGGGGATCACGCTCGCTTCCTGGCCGAGATTGGTCCGGAACCAGTCGCGGATGTCTTGCGTCTGCACACAAAGTCGCGTCGCAAGCGGGTATAGGCGGCGGCGCAAAAAAGCATTGATCCGTGAGGCCTTGTGGTGCTCGGGATGATTGCGTTCGCTGATTAGAACCGGAAACCCGAGCCCCAAACCGGCGAAAACAGCCGCCATATTTGCTTCGGGAAGGAAGGCGACGACTGCATCAGGTTGTATACGGCGTAGGGTACGGCGCAAACGAGAAACGCGACGCACATTGTTGCCCACGAAGCCTAGAAGGTTTCTCGGCGAAACGCCCAGCCCGATCTGGTGGCGGATGATGCGGCTATCCAGGGGATAGACGGGCACCTGTCCGGGGTCTTCATACGTTATCAAATGGACCCGGTGGCCGGCATCGACCCATTCTCCGCATAGGATGGCCGCAACTTTCGCCGCGCCCCCGCCAAATACGTTCGGCAGAACGAAGGCTAGCGTCTGAGACGTCGTCATGCAGGTACGGATTCCCAGTCCGAGGCCCCGATTGCCGGTGCCGGACTCCCAGTTTCCTCCAGCCAGGCGTGCAGCATCAGAATCGACCAGAGCCGTCCTCCGGCGTCGACACGGCCGGAAAGGTGCGCCTTCCAGACCTTTTCGATCGCAGTTGGATCGACAATTCCCCACTTGCGAAGGGTCTTCCTCGACAGCAGATCCTCCGCCCAATCCCGGATAGCCGTCCGCAACCATAGCCCGATCGGCGCTCCGAAGCCCGCCTTGGGGCGATCGACCAACGCTTGCGGGACGTATTTGTGGAGAACTTGACGCAAAATCCATTTGCTTGCGCCATCACGATATTTGACGTTTGTCGGCAAGCTCCAGGCCAGTTCGACGATACGATGATCCAGTAACGGCACGCGGGCCTCCAGCGACGAGGCCATGCTTGCCCGGTCCGTCTTGGCGAGCACGCAGTCCGTCATGTAGGTCAAACTGTCGTAGAGCATCATCAGTTCATGAAGATCGGAGGTGACACGCTTGCTCGCCTGCCAACGCGCATCGTTGACCGAACTGCCGGGCGCGACGGCTTCCGGCTCCGGCCAGTGGGAGAGGAAGTGCATGTACACGTCGCGAACGTCCTCGCCGGCATAGTTGAGCAGGCGAGAAGCATGCCAGCCGGCCCGGGCCAGCTTGCCCGGATATTCGAACCCGTTCTGCCGGATATGACCAGCCCCGGTCACATTCGCCAATTGCCGCGCCAGCGAGAGCGCAGTTTGAGGAATGTCACTCAGCCGCGAGTGTATCCGGGCAGCCTTGGCATAGCGGGAATAACCGTGGAAGCTTTCATCGCCGCCATCGCCCGTCAGAGCCACGGTAACGTGCCGGCGCGCCAGACTGCATAGCAGAAAAGTTGGAATGCCGGATGGATCGGCCAACGGCTGGTCATAGATGATGGGAAGACGTGGCACGCAATCCAGAGCATCTTTTTCGGTCACGTAGAGTTCGGTGTGATCGGTTCCAAGATGGTCCGCGACCGCCTTGGCCATCACCGCTTCGTTGAGTTCGGACGATTCGAAGCCGATCGAAAACGAACGGACGGGGCTCCCGGCAGCCTTCTGGGCGAGCGCTGCGACAGTCGAGGAATCGACACCCCCGGAGAGAAACACGCCAATGGGCACATCCGAAACCAGCTGCCGGGAAACCGCGTCGTTCAGCAACGCCTCGAGCCTTTCCACGGCTTCTTCCGGCCGGATGCCGTGTGCGCGGTCCTCGGCTTTCCGCGCGACAACCTCGCTGATGTTCCAATATGGCCTTGCGGTCGGCGCACCGTGCGGCGGCACGGTTAGCACCATCCCTGGCTCCAGCGAGCGCGCCGCCCTATAGATCGTCATCGGCGAAAGTATGTAGTTGTACCGGAGAAGCGATCCTACCGCCTCCATGTCTATGGAGCGGTCGAACTCCGGCAGGGCCGCGAACGCCCGAACCTCCGAGGCGAACAGCAGCTTTCCGTCGGAGTAGCTCCAGTAGAGCGGTTTGACGCCCATGCGATCACGAACGAGCGAGAGCGTGCGGGTCTGCCTGTCCCATATGGCAAACGCATAGATGCCGTTGATATCCTGCAGGACGGCCTCCAGGCCCCATGCCGCGACCGCGTTGACGAGAACCTCGGTATCCGATGTGCCGACAAACCTCACTCCGAGTTGGGACAGCCGCTCGCGCAGCTCAGACGTGTTGTACAATTCTCCGTTGTAGCTGATCCGGTAACGACCACATACCGACGCCATCGGCTGGCTCCCGGCCTGCGAAAGATCGATGATCGACAATCGCCGATGCCCCAGCGCGATGCCGGTCTCCGCATTGATCCATTCGCCGCTGCCGTCAGGGCCGCGATGGGTGAGCGCCCCCGTCATGCGGCGGATGCGGGGAACCAGCAACCGGCCCCCGCCCTGTTCGAATATCCCTGCTATTCCGCACATGATTGGACTCGCGAAGAAAGAAACCTGCGGCGCGATAGCCATGCAACAACGGCGATCTGGCCGATCACCATCATGCAGACGACGATCAGGATGATCGAGGAAAGAGACCTACCGAAGCCATACAAGGCTGCCAGCAGGGCCACAAGGCGGACGGCATTTACCACCATGTTGATCTGTGGGACGCCTTGAGTATGCACGCTGAGGGTATAAATCCCCAATAGAGTCGACGCCGAGAATCCTGCGAAATACAGGAGAAACATAGGCACGATCCCGGGAAATCGGGCTTGGTAGACGGCATTCAGCCCAGCCGCAAGCACGCCGCTTCCGGCCAGCATGACGAGCCACAGCATCACGATCGCAATCGCTCCGCGACGGCTCCAGAGCATGCCTTCGACCGATGAATTCGTACCGAGCATCTTGGGCAAGAGAACATTGTAAAGGGAATTGACCACCAGGGATATCGGTCCGAGGAAGGTCAGGATCAGCCCATAGGTTCCGACATGGACAGCATCCAACCGCGAGGCGACGAAAAACTGCGGCACGTAGGGAATAGCGATGAACGTCACCGCGTTGATGTAGACATAGGTCCCATAGCGCAGGACGCCTGCGATCTCAGGACGCGGCGCCGACAGGGCCTCACGGAAGAGGCGCGCCGACGCGGATGTGAGACAGGCGACCACAGGGACCGCGTAGACGGCTATCGCGACCAGCGGCGCGTCGTGGAACACGAACAAGGCGAAAAGCCCCGCCGTCGCCCGTAGCACCGCAAAGACCGCGCTTGATCGGGCGAAGCTTCCATAGTCCTGGCGGGCCTGGTCCGTTGCCCGCATGCCGTTCCAGATATTCAGGATCGCCCCGAGCGCGATGCCCAAGCCGATATCCGACAATCCCGCGAAAGCCACCGCAGCGCCAATCACTGCACCAAGCGGCACAAGTCCAAGACGAATGAGGAAAGCGAAGTGCAGATAGCCTTCGTCACGCGTGTCGCCGTACATCTTCGTCGAGGTGATGTTGAGACCCAACTCGAACAGCGCGCTGGCCAGCATGACGGCGGCGACGATCAAACTAAGGCGGGCGAACTCCCCCACCGGCAAGATGACGGCCGCAAGCGCCAGTATGGCGAACGTCGTCGCCTGGATGGCAAGCGTGGACAGGAAGGTGATCGCCGTATGGGAGGCGATCTCGCGGAGGACGAGGCGATAAGGCTTTTCAGCGTTTGGCAAGGAGGTCACTGTGAACGCCCCCAAGGCTTGCATAAACAGCAATGACCTTCTCCGAAAAATCTTCTCCGTAGGTTCTTACATCGCCTTCGAAATTTTTCGAGCTGATGATCTTTCTTATAAAATCCTCCGGGTCGCGCGAAACAAACAGTGTGGTTCCCTCTGGTCGCACAGCAGCATCGGAGGCGATCGTCGTCTTGCCATACCACAGTGCCTCCCGCACGGAGATTGCATCTCCATCGGTAGTTGTCGGACGAACGAAAACGTCGCATCGGCGCAATACCCCCGCGAAAGAAACTTCGTCCGTCACGAAGCGGAGGCGGTCATTGATATTCTCAGCCTGTCGCAGCAAAATCTGGAAATAATCTCTTTCAGGCTCCATCATGGAAACGCAGACGAGCGCTGCGTGATCGCGCGCCAACTCACTGTCTCGAAAAGCTTCGACGATCATGTCGAGGCCATAGAGATCGACTCCATCGATCTTTGCCGTATTGAAGGCATTCATCGCGATGATGCGGCGGCCGCTTGCTGCCTGAGAATTCAGCCATTCCTCGATTTCAGCCGGAATTCTCTCGTCTTCCTGAGCCGGCGCTATAAATGCCGGAATGACGACGGCAGGCACGTCCAACGTCTCTGCAACAGCCTTGCTGACACCGATCCGCTCCTGTCCGAGACGGCAAGCGAACCTAAGCGCCACCGTTGCAAGCCTGCCGCCTCGGCTGGAGTGGACGGTGTGAACGATATCGAGCCCCATTGCTCTGGCGGCGAGCGTATGAAGCAAACGAACAAAAGGATTGGAGCTGTGGATATGAACAATACGATGCCGTCGCAGGATGGCTAAGTATCGGATCCATGAAATCTGTCGGAAATTCAGAACTCCCGGAGTTACCTGCCGAGATTCGTCAAGAATGGAGTGAGGCCAGCTATAAGATGCGAGCGACCGGGACAGGCGTTCGACATGTATCGAGACCCCTCCTTTTGGTTGCGGAAATGGGCCAATTAACAAGATCGACTGCATGAGTCATATACACTAATTTGATGACAGGCCAAGAGAAGCGCATTACTTAAGAAAAACAATAATTAATAAATAATATAAGAAATATTTTCATTTCCAGAAATGACAGATTCCCGACGAATTGGCAACGATCCGACCGCGTGGCTATTTTTGGATTTCTTCTTACGGACGCCAGCAATAAGACCTAGAATGGTCGCCAGCACCACATTGTGATACCGGGTGCCTAATGCAGTATGTGTAGCCATCATATCCACGCATAGAATAGCCAAACTAGTCAGTTCAATCTGTCCACGGCTATAGTAAATGCTAGAGACGAGTGCGGCTAACACGGCCGCCATTAGGAGGAATGCCGGCAAAACTCCAGCTTCTGCCCACATCATCAGGAAAGTATTGTGGGCACCCTGCCAGACATTACGCTCTAACAGGCCGCCAACGACATGGTGGGCGCTTCCCAAGCCGCCGCCCCAAGGAAAATTATCCCAAGCTCGACCGATGACTATCTGCCAGAGATAAGTTCGTCCCGTGGTGGTCTGCTGATCGAGTTGCCCACCAAGGATCTGTCCTATGGCCAGGATACGCCCCTTTTGGGACTGATCGAGCTCCAGCATCGGATTCTCGGCTATGGCTTCAAGGATCGAAGTAGGTTCTTGTATGATTGCGATGGCAATCACCGCTCCTAGAGGCAGCAACGCCAGACCAAGCCCTTTGGCGCTCCGGACCAGATGCCACGCCAGAATGACCACCAGACAACTCATGCCGGTTTTCGAGAACGTCATGAAAACCGCAATGCTGGCCATTCCAAGAGCGCCTAATTGTATGATCCTGCTCTTGAAAGGCAAGGCAAGAGTCAATGCCACTGCCAGGACGGAAACCATGGCTGCCTCGTTGGGATTACCGAAGAAACCGCCCATCCGCTGCTGTGCAGAGAAAGGCAGATTGACGTAATACTCATAAAGTATCGGCGAAGCCCATACCGACGCGGCGGAAACAAGAAAGATGTTCCGAATAAACGTTAGGAACCTCGCTAACCGTGTACCCGCTTCAAGGCTGGCTACATAGCCGGCAATCGCCCAAACAATCAGAATCGTGTTAAAGTATGTCTGAATATACTTGGAGGCCGGCTCGACCGAAACCAAATGATCATAAAAAAGAAGCCCGAATATAAGATAGGTTGTGATCGCTGCAACTAGCAGACTGAAAGGACGCGACCATGCATATCTTCCGGTGCCGACAACAAGAACCACGGCGGCAACAAGCATTCCGAGGGACACAACCTGCCCGACATCGAACATCATGCTGAACACGCCGTTCAGATTCAGCACGCACATAATGACCAATGCCCTGGCAGGCCAATCGACGCGCCAGTCCGACGAGGTGGCCGAGGAAACCCTTGGAGAATGCATCAGCTGCATGCTCCAACCAAGCTGGAGATAACAGTGGTCGCCGCCTTGAAGGCATCTCCGTCGAGCACGGAACGCGCCAGTCTCTTCACACGCTCCTCGGTCAGCTTCGCCTCGCACTGCTTTAGCAGCCGGTTCTCTTCCAGCCCGCGCCGCCAGGCGAGCAGGCGCAGGCTCGGCCAGGCGCAGCCGTCCGGCCCCGCATAGAGCATGCCGAAGTCACGTTCCCTTTCCCCGGTGAAGGGGTTCCAGCCTGTTTCGGGGCTGGACAGCCCGGTGCTGTCCCACGCGCTCCAGACGCCGATGCCCGCGAGGCCGAAGGCGAATGCGTCCCATCCCTGCCGGCGATAGTAGCCGCCGGGGGACAGGAGCTTGCCGTCCTCCCGCGTGTCGTAGAGTTCCACATTCGACAGCCCCATGAAGGCAGCGAGGTTCACGCCGGCCTGCGAGGGGCGATGCAGTTGCGCGACGTCGACCCATGGAAGAAAAGTCAAAGACCGCTTCTCCAGCGTCGCGTAGATGCGCGCCTCGATTCCCGCCTTCTTCACAAGGCCGTGGAAGCGCATCATGGCCTGAAGGTCGTCATAGCGTGGCTCGTCGATCGGATAGAGCAGGAGCTCGCCTCCGACGTCTTCGTCGCGCGCCACCTGCCGGACCCAGTCCCACCAGTGGCGGAGCCACTCGGCCGCGTCCTCGTCCGGCATTCCCGCGAAGGCCCAGTCCCTGATGTTCATGTAGAGCAGGACCCGCGCGGCGTCGCGATAGGCCTTGAAATAGTCGCGCAGCAGCGCCTCCGGGCGTCCGCCGTCAGCCTTCAGCGCGCCCGGGTGGACGACGACCGTATCGACACCGTAGCCGGCCAGGGCGTTCGGCTCGCAGGCCAGGGCCCGCGCAACGGGCGCATGCGGCGGTTCGTGCAGATAGGTCCACAGATTGCCATGCAGGGGCTGCACGGTGGGATCGGCGGCCACGGCCGTCAGGGCGAGGGCGTCCTTCCTGGTCTCCTCCGCGCAGCCGATGGAAATCGCCATCTCGTGGTGTCCCGCCTGCTGCGGCGAGGCTTCCACGAGCACCAGCATGGCCGAGCGGGGCGGCAGCGTCGTCGGTTCAAACGGCGTCACCACATCCGGCACCCAGCTTCGGTCGAGCGCCTGCGCATGCGCCAGCGCGAAGACCTTTGCTTCGACGCCGGCCGGGGCTGCCACGGCCATGGTCACCGGCGCAGCCTGCCGCGAGCGGTTGACGATGCGCCAGGCCGCATAGTCGCGCCCCCCGGTCAACGCGACCAGCGGCGCATCGCCGGCGGGCGCGGCTGCGCTACCCTCGGCTGGCGCCGCGCGCTCGCCGGTCCAGGGATCGACCCGCTCCGCCGTGCAGGCGGCCATGCCCTCATTCGCATCCGGCCCTAGCGGCATGGCCCAGCGCCGCGCCATGTCCGGTCCCGTCGGACGCGCATCCGGCTCGACCTCGATCGCGGCCCGGCGATGATCGATCGCGAACCGGAGCAGCGCCGCGGCGTCGGCCAGCGCGCCGTCCGGCTCCTGCCCCTCTTTCGATGATCCGAACGCCTCAACCTCGCTCAGGATCAGGAACGGGCCGCGGGCGAAGCCGACGACCACGAGCTGGCTAACCCGGCTCGGCCCGAAACGGATGTCGACGCTGCCGACGGACGGGCCCTTGCTGTCGTCCCCGCTCCGGCCCAGCTCGCTCGCGCCGAGAAAGGCGAACGGGCCGGAACCGTCCCTTCCGAAAACCAGGAGCTGGGATGGCAGATGGATGCCCGCATCCGTCCCGGAAGCGGCATGCACCCGCACATGATCGACAACGGCCGGCGCGTCGAGATCGAAAGTCGCCGTCACCGGCATCCGCCAGGTCCAGCCGACCGCTTCCCCCGATGTCCAGATACGGCCTTCCCCGGCCCGCCCATCCGTGAGTTCCGTGCCTGCCGGCCCCAGAGCGCGCTGGTAGTTCGGCGCCGGATCGAGCCGATAGGCAGCGCCGCCGAGCAGGTTGCCGCTTTCATCCGCCGCATGGGCGCAGGTCGCGGTCACGAGGGCGGCCACGACGAGAGTGAAGGCCAGGAAGGCCCGGACAAGGCCCGGAGCGGCTCTGGTCCCATGGATTCGAGGTGTCAGCGCTGCGACTCCGGCACGCGGTTGTAGACGTCCTGCAATCTGACGATGTCGTCTTCTCCAAGGTAGTGGCCCGTCTGCACCTCAATCAGGACGACCGGGTTCGCGCCGCGATTGGCGAGCCGGTGGACGGCTCCCATCGGCACGTCGACGGCCTCGTTGGGTCCAAGCATCTCGACCTTTCCGTCCACCGTGACTTCCGCCTGTCCCTGCACGACGACCCAGTGCTCCGCGCGATGCTGGTGCCTCTGCAGGGAGAGCACCCCGCCCGGCTTCACCACGATGCGCTTCACCTGATAGCCGGGGCCGATGTCCAGCCGCTCGTAATTGCCCCAGGGCCGGAAAACCTGGAGGGCCTCGTTGGCCTCGATCCGCCCCTCCCGCTGGAGCTGGGCCACCAGCGCCTTCACCTCCTGGGAGCGCGCCTTGCTGGCGACGAGCAGGCTGTCGCGCGTCTCCACGATCACGGTGTCCTCGATGCCGATCAGCGTGACGAGCTTGCCGTCCGCATGGATGAGATTGTTGCGCGAGTCGAGCAGCGAGGCATCGCCGACGACCGTGTTGCCGTCCGTGTCCCGTTGCAGGATCTCGGCCACCGCGTCCCAGCTTCCGACATCCGACCAGCCGTAGTCGACCGGCAGGACCGACGCGCGATCTGTCCTTTCCATCACGGCGTAGTCCACCGAGATGGAGGGCGCGGCGGCGAAGGCCGCCTCCTCCAGCCGCAGGAAATCAAGGTCCCGCCGCCCGGCGGCATACGCTGCCGCGACCCGCTCCAGGATCGCCGGCTCGAAACGGCCGAGCTCGTCCAGGAAAGCATCGGCGCGGAACAGGAAGTTGCCGCTGTTCCAGAGGTATCCTTCCGCGACATAGCCGCTCGCGGCCGTCCCGGAAGGCTTCTCGACGAAGGCCTGGACCTTGGCCGCCCTGCCCGCCGCCTCGCCCGGCCGGATATAACCATAGGCGGTGGCCGGGCGGTCGGGCCGGATGCCGAACGTGACCAGTTCGCCCGCCTCGGCATTGGCGGCCGCCGCCGACACCGCCGCGCCGAAAGCCGCCGCGTCCGGAATGTGATGGTCGGCGGCCAGCACCAGCACCACCGCGCCTGGCGAGCGCGACAGCGCTTGCAGGCAGCCGGCCGTCACCGCCGCGCAGGAATTGCGCGCCACGGGCTCCAGCAGGATGTCGGCGTCGATGCCGATCTCGCGCAAATCTTCCGCCAGCAGGAAACGGTGCGCCTCGGCGCCGACGACGATGGGCCGCGCGTCGAACACGTCGCCGCGCCTGCACCGCAGGAGCGTCTCCTGGAATAGCGAGCGCCGTCCGCCGAAATTCAGGAACTGCTTCGGCTTGGAGGCGCGCGACAACGGCCACAGCCGGGTGCCGGAACCACCGCTCAGGACGAGGGGAATGATCTCAGCCAGCGGATTCCGCTCCCTGCTCGACGCGTCGGCCAGTTTTCATGCGGTCTGTCTTCATGCGGCCGGACGCTGCTGCCGGCGATGCTCGACGAACCATTCGACGAACCGCCGCACGCCCTCGCCAACATCCGTCCGCGGCCGGTATCCCGTCAAGGCATGCAGCAGGGAGGCCTCCGCCCAGGTGGCCGGCACGTCGCCCGGCTGCATGGGCATGTAGTTGCGCACGGCCTTCACGCCCAGCGCATCCTCGATGGCCTCGATGAAATCGAGCAGGCCGACAGGCTCCGAATTGCCGATATTGACGATGCGATACGGCGCGGCCGGGCTCAGGCTGTCGCCCTCGATCGGAGCCCCGCGCCCCTCCGGCACGGGCGGCGGCGCGTCGATCAGCAGGCGGATGGCGCGCACCAGATCCTCCACATAGGTGAAGTCCCGCTTCATGTCGCCATGGTTGTAGATGTCGATCGGCCGCCCGTCGAGGATCGCCTCGGCGAACTTGAAATAGGCCATGTCCGGCCTGCCCCACGGGCCGTAGACGGTGAAGAAGCGGAACATGGTCGTCGGCAGCGCCCACAGATGGGCGTAGCAATGCCCCATCGCTTCGGTGGCCTTCTTCGTCGCGGCATAGATGGTCAGCGGCGTGTCCGCCTTGTCCGTCTCGCGGAACGGCATCTCCTCGTTGGCCCCGTAGACGGAGGACGTGGACGCCATCAGCAGATGGCTCGCCTTCGCCTGTCGGGCGCACTCCATCACGTTGAACGTGCCGACAACGTTCGTGTCGACATAGGCGCGCGGATTCTCGAGGCTGTAACGCACACCTGCCTGGGCGGCGAGATGCACGATGACATCCGGCCGGAAGGTCCCGACGGTTCCGGACAGCAGCGCCATGTCTTCAAGCATGCCCTCCGTGTCGGAGAATCCCGCGTTCTGGAGCAGCATCTGCTGCCGCCGCCGCTTGAGGCGGACGTCGTAGTAATCGGTCACCCCGTCATAGCCGTGAACGGTGAACCCCTCGCGCAGCAGCAGGGCGCACAGATGGTAGCCGATGAAGCCGGCCGACCCGGTGACGAGAACGCGCATGCAATCTACTCCGCGGCGATTCCGCTGATGGCCTGCCGGCTCTCCGCGTCCGGCCGCCCGACGGCGACGTAGGAAAAGCCGTGCGCGCGCACATCGTCGCCGCGATAGATGTTGCGCAGGTCGACCATCACCGGGCTTGCCATGCGCGCCTTGAGCCTTGCCAGATCCATCGAACGAAACGCGTTCCATTCCGTCACGATCACCACCGCCGAGGCCCCCTGCGCCACCTCGTAGGCGTTGTCGACGAAGTCGATGCCTTCCAGATACCGCCGCGCCTGCTCCATGCCGACCGGGTCGTAGGCCCGGATCGAAGCGCCCGCATCCTTCAGCGCCTGGATGATGTCGAGCGCCGGCGCGTCGCGCATGTCGTCGGTGTTGGGCTTGAAGGTCAGGCCGAGGATGCCGATGGTCTTGCCGCGCACGCTGCCGTCGCAGGCCGCGACGACCTTGCGCGCCATGGCGCGCTTGCGCTGGTCGTTGATCGCCACCGTCGTCTCGATCAGCCGCACCGGGCTCGCCGCATCCTGCGCCGTCTTCACCAGCGCCAGCGTGTCTTTCGGGAAGCAGGAGCCGCCATAGCCAGGGCCCGCATGCAGGAATTTCGAACCGATCCGCCCGTCCATGCCGATCCCGCGCGCCACGTCCTGCACGTCCGCGCCGAGCCGCTCGCACAGATCCGCCATTTCGTTGATGAAGGTGACCTTCATCGCCAGGAAGGCATTGCCGGCGTATTTGGTCAGTTCCGCCGTGCGCCGCCCGGTGAACAGGACCGGCGCCGCGTTCAGCGACAGCGGACGGTAGACATCCGACATCACTTTTCTCGCGCGCTCGTCCTCGGTCCCGATCACGATCCGGTCCGGACGCTTGAAATCCTCGATCGCCGATCCCTCGCGCAGGAACTCGGGATTGGACACCACGGCGAAGTCGGCGTCGGGATTGGCCTCGCGGATCAGCCGCTCGACCTCATCGCCAGTGCCCACCGGCACCGTCGACTTGGTCACCACCACCGAATAGCGCTTGAGGGCGCGGCCGATCTCGGTGGCCGCCGCATGCACATAGGACAGGTCGGCATGGCCGTCGCCGCGCCGCGACGGCGTTCCCACGGCGATGAAGATCGCCTCCGCGTCGGCCACCGCGCCCGCCAGGTCGTCGGTAAAGGAAAGACGGTTCTGCGCCGTGTTCACGGCGACCAGTTCGTCCAGGCCCGGCTCGTAGATCGGCATCTTGCCCTGCCGAAGCAGGTCCAGCTTCTCGCGATCCCGGTCCACGCAGACCACCTCGTGACCGAAATCCGCGAAGCAGGCCCCCGAGACAAGGCCGACATAGCCCGAGCCGATCATCGAAATTCGCATTGGTCGTTGTCCTCAATCCGTCACGGCGGACTTTTCTCCCGGCGCCGACTCCACGGCCCGGCGGCGCGCGTCAGACACCTGCTCTACCGCGCGCCGAAGCCCGTGAGCATGGTGCTGATCGTTTTGAGCACGATGAGCAGATCGAGCCAAGGCGAGAAATTCTTGATGTAGTAGAAATCATAATGGAGCTTTTCGAGCACCTCGTCCTTCTCGGCGACGTGCCCCTGGTTGATCTGCGCCCAGCCGGTGATCCCCGGCCGCACGATGTGGCGATAGCGGTAGAAGGGCAGTTCCTTCTCGTACCATTGCGACAGCACGAGCGCCTCCGGCCGTGGACCGATCCAGCTCATCTCGCCGCGCAGGATGTTGTAGAGCTGCGGCAGTTCGTCGATGCGCGAGCGGCGCAGGAAGCGGCCGAGGGCGGTGATGCGCTCGTCATTGTCGCGCGTCATCGCCGCCCGCCGCGCCACCTCGCCCTCGCCGGCCGGAGCCTCCTGGCGCATGGTGCGGAACTTGCAGACCCGAAAGACCTCGCCGCGATAGCCCATGCGCTGCTGCCGGAACAGCGCCGGACCGGGCGAATCGAGCCGGATCGCGAGCGCCACGAGCAGCAGCAGCGGCGCCAGGACCACGAGCATGACCAGCGCCGCCACCCAGTCCGCCCATTGCTTGAGCTTCAGATAGGCCTGGTTGGGATTGAGCGATCCGAGCGTGTTCTCGGACAGGTGCTCGATCTCCGTGCGCCCGGTGAGCGATTCCGTCACCTGCTTCAGGTGAAAGACGGGAATGCCGCGCAACGCGGTGTCGGCGATCAGCCGCTCCCATTCGTCGGGCATGTCGGCGCGCAAATCCGCGACCAGCCCGTGGACGCCGTCGACCTCGCGCTCCGGCCGGCTGAGCCTCACCCATTCGACGCCCTCCAGCGCCTGCACGCGGTCCGCCTCGCCGCCCGGCACGATCGCCATGCGATAGGTCTCGTAGCGCCGCACGACCAGCGTGATGGCGAAGAACCAGGCGAGCGTCGTGAGGAAGCTCGCCAGAAGCTGGAAGCGGCTGTAGTCGATCCGCAGGAAGAACAGGATCAGCATGGCGGCCGCATAGGTCGCGGTGAAGGTGGGAAGGATGTAGAAGCCGGCGTTGACGCCGGGGAAGATCGCGAGGCGGCGGTGGAAATAGAAGCCCACGACGATCGCGGCGAAACACGCGAATACGGAGTTCCGCAACGTCTGCGCGGCGGCGTAGCTGACGAAGTTGCCGGACAGGCTGCCGGTCGGCGCCAGCAGGACCGGCAGCAGCACGCCCACGATCAGCGCGCCGAGCAACTGGAAGCGGATCCGCAGGAAGAAGCGCGACGGGCCACCGAGCCGAAGGGTCAGACTTGTCAGGATCGATCTCCGCCGCGGCCGCCGGCGGCCGCGCATGCAAGCGTCAAGGTTTGAAGGCCGAACACAAAGCTACCGCACTCGCGCTTGCGTGAAGCCGAGCCACACCGTCCGACGATTTCCGCCAATTGCAAATGCTAGGCCGCGGAAACCAGATCTTTGCGTTCCATGATGACGGGAACCACGCCATTCATGATTTCTATCAACACCCGGCAGCGACCGCCGGCATCCAGCCTGTCGAGCGTGCCGAGGAGATCGGCGAAGGGCCCCGCCAGGAGCCTGACCCTGTCTCCGGCTGAAAGCCCGCCGCTGAGGTCGAGCAGGCCGTCGGCGCCGGTCAGGACGATCATGCCCTCCACCAGGCCGCGCGGAACCGGCGCCGGCTTTTCCCCCTGCATGATGAGCGAACGCACGCCTGTCGTGCCGTTGACCGCACGCCAGCGCGTGCGCGCGACGTCGAAGGACACGAAGATGTAGCCGGGAAAGAAAGGCGACACGCGGCGCACCATCCTGCGACCGCTGCGCACGGTCGACTCACGGCACGGGACGTATGCCCTGAAGCCCTGCCGGGAGAGATGCAGCGCGGCGATCGCCGAGCGTCCCGGCTGGATGCTCGCGGCATGCCAGCGGATGGGATGCTCCGGTCGGGGCGCCAGTTCGGCCTCTTCGAAATCTACACTCACTCGGAAATCCGAATCAAACAAGCGCCAAGCATTCGATGAACAATGTACCCGCACATTCGACATAGCAATGTGTCTACAGGATGACACGACCGAGCAAACCATCGTTCGCATCTGAACCGCAGCATCACGCCGCCAGTCTCCGAACGGACGGATTTCTACAGCTTCCTGTGTGGTTTGGAAATTGTTTGTCGATCTGCTTGCGGGCCGGCACGCGAAAAAAGCAGGTTTGCCGTTCGCCGGGCAGACTTGTTACGGTTTCAAGTTCGGAGATTTAACCGTTACTCACTGTTCCGGCATCGGAAGCGGACGTCTCCGAAACCGCGCCAATGCCGGGTGATCGCCGTGCGACACCGCAACATGCGGCGGCGCATGGAAAAGGGCCGCATCGCGCCGGGTCCGAGGGGTCGGGCTCACGTGGTTTTGTGACGCAGCCGGGTGAAAGCGAAACGCCGGCGATTGCCAGCCCTGCCATTGCAGATTATCAAATCGCGAAGACTTGACCTGCGAAGGGCGGGAGACGGATCGGGCCGCAGAGCCCGGCGGAAAAGGGCCTGCATGGGACGCGGGCCGCAAGGATGGCATAAAGAATGGACTTCGAAGCTTTTTTCGCCACGAAGATCGACAATCTGCATGAGGAAGGACGCTACCGCGTCTTCGCGGAGCTGGAGCGCAAGGCAGGCTCCTTCCCCGCGGCCAAGCGCTACAGCGGCGACGGCGCCTCCGACGTCACCGTATGGTGCTCCAACGACTATCTCGGCATGGGCCAGAATCCGATCGTCCTGAAGGCGATGCACGAAGCGCTAGACCAATGCGGCGCGGGCGCCGGCGGCACCCGCAATATTTCCGGCACCAACCATCATCATGTGCTGCTGGAACGCGAACTGGCCGACCTGCACGGCAAGGAAGCTGCGCTGATCTTCACCTCCGGCTACGTCTCCAACTGGGCGACCCTGTCGACCCTCGGCTCGGCCATTCCCGGCGCCGTGATCTTCTCGGACGAGGCTAACCACGCCTCGATGATCGAGGGCATCCGCCATTCGCGCGCCGAGAAGCGGGTCTGGAAGCACAACGATCCGGCCGATCTCGACCGTATCCTGTCCGAATACGGCGCCGACCGGCCGAAGATCGTCGCCTTCGAATCCGTCTACTCGATGGACGGCGACATCGCCCCGATCCGCGCCATCCTCGATGTCTGCGAGAAGCACGGCGCATTGAGCTATCTCGACGAGGTGCACGCGGTCGGCCTGTACGGCCCGCGCGGCGGCGGCATCGCCGAGCGCGAAGGGCTGATGGACCGCGTGACGATCATCGAAGGCACGCTCGGCAAGGCCTTCGGCGTCGTCGGCGGCTATATAGCGGCTTCCGCCGGCGTGGTGGACTTTGTCCGCTCCTATGCCTCGGGCTTCATCTTCACCACCTCTCTGCCGCCGCACGGCGCGGCCGGCGCGACCGCCAGCATCCGCCACCTCAAGGCCTCGCCGCTGGAGCGCGCCCGGCATCGCGAGCGCGTGCAGAAGGTCAAGGCGCGCCTCGAGGCGACCGGCATCCCGGTGCTCGCCAATCCGAGCCACATCGTCCCGGTGATGGTGAAGGACGCGGCGAAGTGCAAATGGATCAGCGACATCCTGCTCGACCGCTACGGCATCTACGTGCAGCCGATCAACTACCCGACCGTGCCGCGCAAGACCGAGCGGCTGCGCATCACGCCGACGCCGCTCCACACCGACGCCCATATCGACCATCTGGTCGGCGCGCTGTCCGAACTGTGGTCGCACTGCGCGCTGGCGCGCGCCGTCGCCTGACGAAGCAGACTCGGATTTCAGCGGCTTGCGCCG
The DNA here is from genome assembly GCA_027492275.1 of Mesorhizobium sp. Lineage (GTDB taxonomy): Bacteria > Pseudomonadota > Alphaproteobacteria > Rhizobiales > Rhizobiaceae > JAPUFC01. The sequence continues at coordinate 71,952 of JAPUFC010000055.1, forward strand.
CTTCGATGAGCCGCCGCGGCAAGCGCCTCCGGCCGCGCGTATCTTGTCTCTTCCGTCAAAATCGTCCTTAGCTGTCCGCCGGTCGAGCGGAGAGAGCATGGGATTCGTCATCGGCGTCGATGGTGGAGGCACGGGTTGCCGGGCCGCGCTGGCGACCGGCGACGGCGTCATCGTCGGCCGGGGCACAGGCGGCCCGGCCAACATCCGAACCGATCTCGAAGGCTCCCGCGACAGCATCCTCGCCGCCGTCCACGAGGCCCTGCGCGACGCGGGCGTGGACGCGGCGGTGCTGGCGCGCACCCCTGCCCTGCTCGGGCTGGCAGGCAGCAATGTCGGCCCCTATCGCGACGGCATCGCGGCCCTGCTGCCTTTCCCGCACGCGGCCGTCGAGACCGATGCGGCGATCGCGCTCGAAGGCGCGGTCGGCGCGGGCGACGGCGCCATCGGCATCATCGGCACCGGCACGGCCTATCTCGCCCGTCGGGCCGGCACGCTGCGCGAGATCGGCGGCTGGGGATTCTTGCTGGGCGACCAGGGCGGCGGCGCGCGCATCGGCCGCGACCTGCTGGAGGAGACGCTGCTCGTCCACGACGGCATCCTGCCGCCCTCCGCTCTGGCCGAGCGCGTGATGCGACGTTTCGGCGAACCGCAGCAGATCGTGGAATTTACGCGCGAGGCAAAGCCGGCGGATTTCGCCGCCTTCGCGCCCTGGGTGTTCGAGCAGCAGCGGGACGGGCTGGCCGCGCGCATTCTCGGCCGCGCGGCCGCCGCCGTCGAGGCATCGCTGAACGCCCTGCCCGTCGCCCCCGAAGCGCCGCTCTGCCTGCTCGGCGGGCTGGCGCCGCTCATCGAGCCCCGCCTGGCTGCCGGCATCCGCGCCCGGCTGTCTGCGCCAAAGCAGGACGCGCTCGGCGGGGCCGTGGCGATGGCCGCGCGGCGGTTCGGGCAGAAAAGCCGGGAAGTCGCGCATGGTTGACCGCACGGCGCTGATCGCCGCCCGCATCTTCGACGGTGAAACCTGGCACGAAAAATCCGCCGTGCTGATCGAGGACGGGTCGGTCGCCAACATCGTCAAGGTTGACGAGGTGCCGGCCGGGTTCGAATACGACGCTCTCGGCGACGCCCTTCTCGCGCCGGGATTCGTCGACCTGCAGGTGAACGGCG
>JAPUFC010000056.1 GCA_027492275.1 Mesorhizobium sp.
CGCGGCGCGGTCGCCGGTGCTGTCCGGCCTGGCTTCATGCCGGGTGGGCGTTTGCGGCGGCTCGGCCGTCGCGGCATGGGCCGGTGCGCTTTGGGGCCGCGCCGGACCAGTCCGCTGCCGCGTGCTCCCGGCGTCATCGGCGGCGGGCGGTGCGCTGGCCTCGCCGATGTCGCCGGCCGGCCGTCGCCCGCCGCCGCTCTCCCGGCCGGCATGAAAGCCCGTTGTCGCCGAAGGCCGGTCTTCGGCAGCCGGCAGGGTGACCGGGATGATCCCCCGGTCGTTTCCGGCTTCCTTGTCGCGCGCCTCGCGAGAGGAGGGCGTCTCCTCGTCATCGACAGCCGGCGCGGGCTTTTCCGCCGTCGTCCCGGAAAAGACCTTCGGTTCGTCCGGCAGGGCGTCGAGGCGCTGCGCGACCTTCAGCGCGATGACGGGTGGAAGGGGTTTTGCCGCGCTTCCCGCCTGCGCCGGCGTCTTGTGCCGGTCGGCGGGATGGGCGTCGGAGCGCGCTTTCCCGGACTTCAGCGCGTCGCCGAAGGTGAGGGCCGTGCGCGCCTCCGGCTGGCGTCCGCCCGCCGGGCGCGCCTTCGCGAGGCCGAAAAGGGGCTGCTCGGGCACGCGCGTCATTGCGGCGTGGCTTCCAGCAGGCGGTCGATCTCGCCGAGGCGTCCGCGCGCCTTCTCGACGGCGGCATGGACCGGATCGGGCGGCGGCGGCGAGATCTGCGGCGCGAAGCGCTCGACCGTCGGCGGCTTCTCGCCGGGCTCGGCGGGCTTTTCGGGCTTCTGCCCGGCCGGCGGCGCGGCGATTCCCGCCGCCACCGCGCGCGCGGCGTCGAGCAGGCGGCGGTCGTTGGCCGAGAGCTGGTCGCGGTCGATGCCGTCGAGGCGCGACACCGCTTCCGCCGGTCCCCTGGGCGATTTGTCGGCCGTCATGGTGGCGAGGCTGGAGTAGAGCGTCGCGCGCGGGTCCTTGCCGATCTCCTCCGCCTTTTGCGCGGCGAGCGTCGAGAGCTCCGAGACCCCGTCGATCGCGGCCTTGCGCGCGATGCGCAGGAACAGGACGCGCTGCCGCTCCGGGTCCATGACGTCGGTGAGCGCGATCACCTCTTCCATGTCGAGACGGCCGTGGAACGCAACCACCCCGGCGACGAAGGAGTCGGCGAACTGGCTGGCATAGGGCGAGCGCAGGAAGGCGTGGGCATAGCGGAAGGACGCGCGCATGAACCGGCGCGGGTCGTCGACGTCCGGCGCCAGGGCGATGGTGCGCCGCAGCGCGGCCTCCTCCACCAGCGTGCCGGGTGCGAGAAGCCTCGCCTGATCGAGGAATTCCATGGCCGCCTTGGCCCGGTCGCCGGCGAAGACCGAACCCTTGATCAGCGCCAGATAGGCGCCGACCTCCGGGTCGCGCCGCATGGGGTCTATCGCCGCGAATGCCTCCTGCGCGCCGAGCGTCTGGCCCGAGATGTAGAGGCCGATCGCGCCGGCCAGCTTGCGGTCCGGGTCGTCGGCGGGAAGGCGTTCCACCGCGGCCTGGAAGGTGGCCGGATTGCCGCCGTTCATGGCGTAGGCGAAGAAGGCGGCGCGGTTCTTCGGCTCGGCCAGTTCCTCCGGCGTCGTGGCGCGCAGCCGCGCGTCGGTCATCTCGAGAAGCTTGCGCTGCATGGGCAGCGAGGCATGGTCGCCCGCCGCGATGCGGTCCTGCACCTGCTCCAACGCGCGCACCATCTGGAAGGGCTGCAAGCCGCCCTCGGCGCGGGCGCCGGCGCAGAACGCCGCCACGCACAGCGCCGCCAGCGCGGCAGGCTTGCCGGGCACGGTCAACCGCCCACCTCCAGCAGGATTTCGATGCGGCGGTTGGCGGCGGCATAGGAATCGGCCGGCACCTTGAGCTTGCGGTCGGCGAAGCCGGCGATCTCGGTGACGCGCTTCTCGTTTAGCCCGGCGCGGACGAGCATGTAGTAGGCGGCCTGCGCGCGGGCGCTGGACAGCCGCCAGTTGTCGTAGGTCGCGCCGCGGAAGGGGCGGGCGTCGGTGTGGCCGCCGATGGTCAGCGCGCCGCCGCGCTTCTTCAGGATGTCGCCGATCTTCTCCATCGCCAGCACCATCTCGCGGCGGGGAAGGGCGGAGCCGATCTCGAACATGCCGAAATCGAGCTGGTCGGTGACGGAGATGGTGACGCCCTTGTCGGTGGCAACCACATCGATGCCGTCGGCCATCTTCTCGCCGGGGCGGAAAGCGGCGGCAAGCTCCTTCCTGATCGCCGCCGCCGTCTCCAGGGCCGCCTTGCTCGGCGCGGCGTCGGCGGGCTCGTGCGGTTGTTCTGCCTGCGCGGCGGGCGCTGGCTTTTCCGCCGGCTGCGGCTCGGCGGGCGGGGCCAAGGCGACGGACGGATCGTCGTTGGGCGTCGCGCCGCCCTCGCCGGACTTCGCCGAATTGGCCTCGGCGGTGTCGGCGGCGGCCACCTGCTGCGACCAGAAATCGGGCGCGAACGGGTCGCGATATGCGTCGCCGCCGGACGCCCCGCTGGCCGGACCGGCGAGCTGCGCGCCGCCGTCGCCCTTGGCGCTGAGATTCTGCAGCGTGTCGGTCTGCTGCGCGATCTCCGCCAGCACGGCATAGGGATTGTCGAACAGGCGCCGGTCGGACTTCTGCTCGTTGCGCGCCTCTTCGGAGGCCTGCTTGTCCTTGGCTTCGCCTTGTCCCTCGGCGCCGACGTCGACCGTCGGCTGCGCGGGTTCGCTCGCGCCGCTGGTCGCGGGGCCTTCGGTCAGCTCGTCCAGCCCCTTGCGGCTGGCGTTGCGGTCGACCAGCTTCACCGGGTTGAAATAGCTGGCCACGGCCGCCTTGGTCTGCTCGTTGGCCGCGTTGATCAGCCACATGACGAGGAAGAAGCACATCATCGCGGTCATGAAGTCGGCGAAGGCGATCTTCCACACGCCGCCATGGTGATCGTCATGGTCGTCGCCGTGTCCGCGACGGACGATGACGATCTCGTGCCTGGGTTCCTCGCCGACGGCAGCGCTCATGCGATGATATCCGACAGCGTCGCCGACCATTCGCCGAGGCGGGTCTCGAACAGGTCGCCGTCGATGGCGACGACGACGTCGAAGCCCGGCCTTTCCACATAGTCGACGGCGACCGGCTGGTCGCCGAGGGCGTCGCGCAACGGCTCGATCAGGGAGACGGGGCCGCCGATCTCGACGCGCACGGCGTCGCGGTCGGCCAGGGCGGCGCGGATCACGCCGGCCAGCCGCGCCAGCGCGCGCCGTTGCAGCTCCTCGCTCATCAGCGAGCCCAGCATGCGCGCCAGCGCGTCGCCGCCGAGCGTGGCCAGCCGGTGCTCCATGTCGGCGAGGCGCTCGCCGATCAGCGCCGCCGCCGCCTCGCCGAGGCGGGCGCGTTCGGCCGCCATCCCGGCGGCGTGCCGCGCCTCGGTTTCGGCGCGCTCCGCGTCCAGCGCCTCCTGGAAGCGCTCCGCCAGGGCGGCCTCCGCCTCAGCCACTCTGTGCGCGACGAGCGCCTCGATGTCGACCGGCGGCGGCGCGGGCGGCGGCGGCGCGGCGCGCAGAACCGGCCTCGCGCCGAAATCCGGCAGCGCGTCAATCAGGGCATGGGCGGCCATCAGCCGGCGACCTCCTGCGCGGCCCATTTGCGCAGGATCATGGCCGTGCGCTCCTCATTCAAGTCGACCATGCGGGCGAGCCGGTCCTGCGGGGCGGGCTTCAGCTTCTGGCGCAACTCGTCCAGCGGACCCGGACCGGCCGTGCCGTCGGGAAGCGCCGTCATGCCCATGTCGGGGCTGCCCAGCGCGCCGAGCGGCCCGATCGCGGCAAGCGAGGCTCCGCCCGGTCCCGGCAGCGACATCTGCACCTCGTCGAAGCTCGGCGAGGGCAAAGCGGGCTTCGGCTGGAGCGAGGCGACCAGCGGTCGCAGCCCGAAGAAGGAGACGAGGAAGACGACGACGATGAAGGCGGCGGCGTTGATCAGCGTGCCGGTGTAGCGGCCCGCCTCGGCGAGGAAGCCCGGACCGGCCACGGGCTGGCCGTCCAGCCCGTCGATGAATTCGACCGCCGAGACGTTGATGACGTCGCCGCGCGCGTCGCTCAGTCCGGCCGCCGAGGCGACCAGCTTCTGGATCTCGGCGATGCGCTGCGAGACCTGTTCCGGCGTCGCGTTCTCGCCCAGCACGGCGGACAGCCGCTGGCGGTTCACAACGACGGCCACCGACAGCTTGGTGACGCTGTAGCCGTTGGACACGGTGGCGATCTTCTTGGTGTTGATCTCGTAGTTGGTCGTCTCCTCCTTGCGGTCGCTCTGGGAGGAGGATTCCTGGCCGTCCGCGCCGGCGGACGTGTCGGCTTCCGGCAGGTTCTGCTCGACGCTGGCGGGGGCGGCGGACGCCTTCTGGTTGTTGTTCTCGTTCGCCCGCACGACCTGGACGGAACGCTCGACGCGCGATTCGGGATCGAAGATCGTCTCCTCGGTCTGGCGCGTGTCGGTGTTCACGTCGGCCTTGACGCTGGCGCGGAAGTTCTCCGGCCCGAGATAGGGCGCCAGCGCCCGGCGGATATTGGCCTCGATCTGCGCCTCCACGGTGCGCTCGACCGTGACGGAGCGCATGGAGCTGGAATTGCTCGGGTCCTCGCCGGCGGCGAGCAGCGTGCCGCTGGAATCGAGCACCGTCACGTCCGCCGCGTCGAGGCCGGGAACGGCGGCCGCGACGAGGTAGCGGATGGAGGCGGCGGTGCGGGTTGCGTCCATCTCCGAGGCGCGGATGACGACCGAGGCGCTCGGACGCTGCTCGTCGCGGCGGAACGAGGCGCGCTCCGACATGACGATGTGCACGCGGGCGGCGCGGATGCCGGCGATCGACTGGATGGTGCGGGCGATCTCGCCTTCCAGCGCGCGCACGCGCGTCACCTGCTGCATGAAGGAGGTGAGGCCGAGCGAGCCGACATTGTCGAACAGCTCGTAACCGGCGTTGGCGCTTGTCGGCAGGCCCTTCTCGGCCAGCAGCATCCGTGCGCGCGAGGTCGCGCCGTTGGGCACCAGCACGGTCGTGCCGTCGGAGGCGACGTCGAAGGCGATGCCGTTCTCGCTCAGGACCAGCCCGATCTGGTTCACGTCGGAGCGTTCCAGGCCGACATAGAGCGTCTCGAAGGCGGGACGGTTGAGATAGAGGGAGCCGACCGTGACGACGGCCAGCACCGCAGCCACCACGCCGCCCATGATCGCCAGCCGGCGCGGGCCGAGCTGGAGAAGATTGTCGATGATGGTCCGGATCTGGTCGGGCACCGGGCTGCTCCCATGAATAGCCGGTGCAAGGGTAGGACGCGAAGCTTGTGCGAAAATGAAATCGGGCCGCGGTCGTCCGCGGCCCGATCGGAAGGTGATGCCGGCGATATCAGCCCTGGAAGAGCGACAGCACGCGCTGGGCGTTGGTGTTGGCGATGGTCAGCGACTGGATGCCGAGCTGCTGCTGGACCTGGAGGGCCTGCAGGCGGGTCGATTCCTTGTTCATGTCGGCGTCGACGAGCTGGCCCACGCCGCGCTCGATGGAGTCCATCAGGTTGCTGGTGAACTGCTTCTGCAGGTCGATCTGCTTCTTGGCCGCGCCGAGCTGGGTGGCGGCGTCCGACATCTCCAGCAGCGTGTTGTCGGTGACGTTGATCATCTGGGTGATCTGCGCGTCGGTGAAGCCGACGACGGTGAGCGTGGCGACGGCGTAGCCGTCGGTGGCCGCGACCGTGCCGGCCACGGCGGCGGTGGCGGTGTTGTCGCGGTCGCCGCTGGTGCCGAGGCGCAGGCCTTCCAGGATGCCCTTGGTGGCGTTGGTGGTCGCCGCCATGTCGTAGAGCTTGATGTCCTGCACCTTGATGGCGATCTTGCCGAGCGTCACGCTGCCGGCCGCGTCACGGGTGTAGGACGACACGATCTGCGCGTCGGCGTGGGTGCCGGCGGAGGGGTTGCCGAGCGCGACGGTGGAGTTGACCGACAGCCAGTTCGAGCCGGAGAAGGTTGCCGAGTCGGCGAAGCTCTTGAGCTGCTTCTGCAGCGTGGCGATCTCGGTCTGGATCTTGTCCTTGTCGGCGGGGGTGGAGCCGACCGCCGAGACGAGCTTGACCTTGATCTCGTTGACCGTGTCGATCGCCTTGCTCATGGCGGTGTAGGCAGTGTCGACCTTGGAGGCGCCGAGGCCGAGCGCGTCCTGCACGGTGGACAGCGACTTGTTGTCGGAGCGCATGGTGGTCGCGATCGACCAGTAGGCGGCGTTGTCGGCGGCTTCCGCCACGCGGTAGCCCGTCGAGATGCGCGACTGGGTCTGCTCGAGCGCCCGGTTGGTCGCGCTCATGCTCTGCAATGCGGTCAAGGCGGAGGCGTTCGTCAGAATGCTTGCCACGATACTCACCCTTTCAAGACGGACAGGCTTGCGACCGTGTCCTGGCCATTCAGTTGCCGGGCGAGGTGGGCATCATGCACGTCGACCACTCGGGTCAGCCCGCCATTGGCTTTCGTTAACCATGATTAGGCGAAGATGGTTAACGGCTGCTTAAGGGCGATGACGCGCGAGCGGGATTCTTAACGAACGAAAACGGCCGCGCGGGGCGCGGCCGTCATCGTCCGACAGGCGGTTCGGCTTAGCGGAAGAGCGACAGGATGGTCTGGGCGTTGCCGTTGGCGATCGACAGCGACTGGATGCCGAGCTGCTGCTGGACCTGGAGGGCCTGCAGGCGGGTCGATTCCTTGTTCATGTCGGCGTCGACGAGCTGGCCCACGCCACGCTCGATGGAGTCCATCAGGCTGGAGGTGAAGGTCTTCTGCAGGTCGATGCGCTGCTTGGCGGTGCCGAGCTGCGTGGCGGCCGAGGTCATCTCCTTCAGCGCCGCTTCCACCACGGTCAGCTGCTTGGTGATCTGGGCGTCCGAGAAATCCTTCACCGACAGGGTGGAGACCGTGTAGGTGTCGGTGGCGGCGTCGGTGCCGGCGGTCGGGGCCGAGGCCGTCGCCTGGCGCGCGCCGGTCGTGCCGAGGCGAACCGCGTCGAGGATGCCGTCGGTCAGGCCGGTCGCGGCCGCCGCGGCGTCGTACAGCTTGATGTCCTGCACCTTGATGTCGGTCGTGCCGAGCGACACCGTGCCGGCGGCGTTGCGGTTGAACGAGGACACGATCTTGACGTCGTCGTAGGTGCCGGCCGCGGCGTGGCCCGAGGTCGTGTCGACCGACAGCCAGTTGGCGCCCGAGAAGGTCGCGGCGTCGGCGTAGCTCTTCAGCTGGCCCTGGAGCGCCTTGATCTCGGTGTCGATCTTCTCCTTGTCGGCGGCCGTCGCGCCGTTGGCGGCGACCAGCTTGACCTTGATCTCGTTGACGGTCTCGATCGCCTTCGACATGCCGGTGTAGGCGGTGTCGACCTTGGAGGCGCCGAGGCCGAGCGCGTCCTGCACGGTCGACAGCGCCTTGTGGTCGGAACGCATGGTCGTCGCGATCGACCAGTAGGCGGCGTTGTCGGAGGCCTCGGCGACGCGATAGCCCGTCGAAATGCGGGTCTGCGTGGTCTCGAGCGATTTGTTGGTGTTGTTCAGGCTCTGCAGCGCGGTAAGCGCCGAGGCGTTGGTCATGATGCTGGCCATGATGCTACTCGTCCCCATACTCGTACACGGACATACCGGATCGACCGGTATGACGGAGCGGCATCATGCCCATGACCCCCCACTTGCTTGGATCAACCCGCCATTGACCGGGACTATGGGCGCGAACCTCTCTCCAAAGCCGTAAGGAACAGGGTTAACGCGATGTAAATCGCAGAAAACCTGTTTTAACGGAATTGGTTAAGGGAGGTTGATAAGGGGTTAATTGAACGAGCGGACGAGGCTGCCCACAAGCAGGTTCCAGCCGTCGATCAGGACGAAGAACAGGATCTTGAACGGCAGCGAGACGACGGTCGGCGGCAGCATCATCATGCCCATCGCCATGGTGATGGTGGCGACGATCAAGTCGATGACCAGAAAGGGCAGCACAATCAGGAAGCCGATCTCGAAGCCGCGCCTGATCTCGGAGATCATGAAGGCCGGCACCAGCACGCGCATGTCGACGTTCTGGCGGTCGACCGTCTGGCCGCGCTCGCGCGCGAGATCGGCGAAGAGGTCGAAATCCTTGTCGCGGACGTTGTTGACCATGAAGGTGCGGAAGGGGCCCGAGATCCGCTCGTAGGCCTCGGCCTCGCCGATCTGGCGCTCCATCAGCGGGCGCACGCCGTTCGTCCACGCCTGGTCGAAGGTCGGGGTCATGACGTAGAAGGTCATGAACAGCGAGAGGCTGATCAGGATCATGTTCGCGGGCGTGGTCTGGAGGCCGATGCCGGAGCGCAGGATCGACAGCGCGATGACGAAGCGGGTGAAGCTCGTCACCATGATCAGCAGGCCCGGCGCGATCGACAGGACCGTGAGCACGCCGAACATCTGGATGATGGTGCCGACCGTCTGGCCGTCGGCCTGGCCGATGGCGCCGATGGCCCCTCCGATGGCGCCGGGATCGATCTGCTGCGCGGCGGCGGTGGAGGCGGTCGCGGCGAGCAGGAGGACGGCGGCGGCGAGGCGCTTCATTCGAACAGCATCGTGCGGATCATGACCTGCCTGACGTGGCCGCCGCTGCGCAGTGCGGCGCGCTCGTCGAGGTCCTCGCGGAAATGGCGGAAGCCGCTCGGCCCCTCGATCTGGTGTAGCTTCAGCGAGCGCACATAGGCGAGGATGTCCTGGTGGACGGTGGCGATCATCTCGGGCGCCTGCGGCGCGTCCAGCACCAGCGACACCTCAAGCCGGATCCAGGTGCCCGCCGGGGCGGCCAGATTGGTCGTCATCGGCTCCAGCGGGACCACGAGGCTGACGCCGCCGGCGTGCGCCGCGGCTGGCGCGGCATGCGCGTCCTTGCTTTCGGCGGCGTGCGGCGCCGCCGATTTCCTGCCGTCGCCGCCCTCCAGGTATTGGCCCGACAGCCAGCCCATGCCGGCGGCGGCGATCGACAGGCCGAGAATGGCGGCGATCTGCACGATCAGCGACGGCCCCCTGGCGGGGCGTCCCTCGGTCATGTCTGCGGCCGCGCTTGCCATGACGCTTGTCCTCAGAACGGCAGGAAGGTGTCGAGGATCTGCTGGCCGTAGGGCGGCTGCTGCACTTCCGTCAGCCGCCCGCGCCCGCCATAGGCGATGCGCGCCTCCGCGATGCGCTCGTAGGAGATCGTGTTGGCGGCGCCGATGTCCTGCGGGCGCACAATACCGGCGATGGTCAGCACGCGCAGCTCGGCGTTGACGCGCACCTCCTGGCTGCCGCGGATCATCAGGTTGCCGTTGGGCAGCACGTCGGTCACCACCGCCGCCACCAGCAGGTCGAGGTTTTCCGAACGCTCCGTCGCGCCCGCCCCGGCGGTGCTGGTCTTGGAGCCGATCTGGCCGGTGGCGCTGGCGTCGCCGCTGCCGGAGCCGCTGTAGGTCTTGTGTTCGGCGCCCCAGCCGAATTCGCCGCTGAGGCCCAGCGAGCGGGCGGCGGTGCGGCTGCGGCCGGATTCGTTCTTGAAGCGGGCGCGGTCGTTGATCCTGATCTTCACGGTCAGGATGTCGCCCGGCGACAGCGCGCGCGGGTCGGTGAACAGCCGACTCTGGCGGTCGTTCCACAGCGAGAACTTCTTCGGCGCGGCCGGCGGCACGTCGGCATAGTGCGCCACCTCGCGCTCGAGGCCGGAGCCGACCGGCGAGAGGGCCGGCTCCTTGCCGATCTCCTTGACCGTGGTCGAGCAGCCGGCGAGCAAAGCGAGCGCGAAGAGCGGCGGGACGGCGCGGTTCATGTCGGGTCCGATCTGCGCGCGGCATGAACCATGATGGAGGTCAGCGTCGCCGCCGCCTTGCTGTTCATCTCGTTGAGGATGACGCCGGACTTGCGGGGCTCCAGCTTGAGGAGGATCGCGGCGGCGAGGCCGGCATCGAGCTGGGCGAGGCGCTCGGCGGCGGCGTCCGGCTTCATGCCCGCATAGATTTTCACAACGTTTTCCGTCGCCTGCTGGATGAATTTCTCACGCCGATTCATCCAGGATTCGTATTCGGCGCGCTTTTCCTCCAGCAGCGCCATGCGCCTGTCGATGTCCTGCTGGAGCGTCTTCAGCTCCTCGGCCTGCATGACGTAGCGGCGGTCGCGCGCCGAATCGGCGATGTTGGAGCAGAAGCGCTCGATCTCGTCCGGCTTGGCCGAGATCGCCTCGGGCGAGGCCGGCATGCCGGTGTTGGTCAGGCAGATCGCCGTGGCCAGCGCCAGCCCGGCGTGCTTCGCGCGGAGCCTCATGGCGACCCTCATTGCAGCACCAGCTCGGCCTGCAACGCGCCGGCCGACTTGATGCCCTGCAGGATGGCGATGATGCCGTCCGGCTTGACGCCGAGCTTGTTCAGCCCGGACACCAGCGTCTGGAGGTCGGGCCCGTCGAGCACGGCGACGCGGGCATCCGGCCGGCTGGCTTCGATGGCGGTGAAGGGCTCGATCTCGGTTTCGCCTTTTGAGAAGGGCTCCGGCTGCACGACGCGCGGCATCTCCGTGATCCGCACGGTCAGCGTGCCGTGGCTGATGGCGACGCGCGAGATGCGCACGTCGTTGCCGATGACGATGGTGCCGGTGCGCTCGTCCACGACGACGCGGGCGGGCGTGTCCGACTGCACGGCGAGGTTCTCCAGTTCGGCATAGAAGCGCGCCGCCGACAGCTTGGCGGGCTTGCGGATCATGACGGTGCGCGCATCCTGCTCGCGCGCGACGCGCTCGCCGAAGCGTTGCAGCGAATAGGCGTTGATCGCGTCGGTGATGCGCACGGCGGTGGAGAAATCCGGGTTGCGCAGTTGCAGCACCAGACTCTGCTGGGTGGCGAAGTCGGCCCTGACCTCGCGCTCGACGATCGCCCCGTTCGGCACGCGGCCGGCGGTGGGCACGCCCTGCGTCAACTGCTCGGCCTGGCCCTGCGCGTTGAAGCCGGAGACGATGACCGAACCCTGCGCCACGGCGTAGATGTCGCCGTCGGCCGCCTTCAGCGGGGTCATGATCAGCGTGCCGCCCTGCAGGGACGTGGCGTCGCCGAGCGATGAGACGTTGACGTCGATGCGCGAGCCCGGCTGAACGAAGGGCGGCAGGTTGGCGGTGACGATGACGGCGGCGACGTTCTTGGCGCGCGACTGCCCGCCTTCCGTGGCGATGCCGAGATTCTCCAGCATGGCGCGGATGGACTGTTCGGTGAAGGGCGAGTTGCGCAGGCCGTCGCCCGAGCCGTTGAGGCCGATGACGAGGCCGTAGCCGACGAGCTGGTTGTCGCGGCTGCTCTGCAACTGCGCGATGTCCTTGATGCGCGACACTGGTCCGCCGAGGCCGAGACCGCCTTCGGTGACGGCCTCCACCTGCGCGGCGGCGTAGCGTTCGCCGTCCATGTCGGCGGCGAGCGCCGCGGGGGGAAGGAGCAGGGACAGGGCGAGGGCGAGGGCGCGCATCATGATGCGCCGACCCGGACGGTGCCGTCGGCCATGACGATGCCGGTCAGGATCTTGCCGCTGTCGAGGTTGCGCACCTTGACCATGTCGCCGGCCGCGCCCGGCTGGAGCGTCACGGCGCTTGCCGAGATGGTGAGCGCGCCGGCGACGAAGAAGAGCTGCACGGCCGCGCCCTGCTCGACCAGCCAGGCTTGCCGGATCGCGGCCGTCTGCACGTAGCGGCCGGGCAGCAGCGTACGGCGCGCGACCTTGCCCTCGAGCTGTTCGGGCAGGATGGCGGTGGCGTCCGGCGCGGCGCGGCCGGGCTTGAGCGCCACTTCCCTCAGCGCGGACAGCTCGATGGTCTCGCCGGGGTAGATGACGCGGCTCGGCACCAGCACGACCTGCCGCTCCTGCGCGAGCGCGGGCGTCGCCGACAGGGCGGCGAGCGCGAGAGCGAGGGAGCGAAGCCAGCGCGACATGGTTTTCTACCGGATATTCTTGGAAACGACGGACGCCATCTCGTCCGCCGCCTGGATGACCTTCGAGTTCATCTCGTAGGCGCGCTGCGCCGAGATCAGCTCGGTGATCTCCTTCACCGGGTCGACGTTGGAATTCTCCAGATAACCCTGCTGGACCGTGGCGAAGCCCGGATCGCCCGGCACGCCGGTGGTGGCGGGGCCGGAAGCGGCGGTTTCCTGGAAGAGGTTGTCGCCGAGCGGGGCGAGGCCCGCCTCGTTGGCGAAGGTGGCGAGCGTGAGCTGGCCCAGCGCCTGCAGGTCGGTCTGGCCCTCGACGCGGGCGAAGACCTGGCCGGTCTTGTTGACGATGATCTCCAGCGCATTCGTGGGCACCGAGATCGCCGGCATGACGGGCGCGCCGTTCAGCGTGACGAGCTGGCCGGTGGCGTTGGTGTTGAAGGCGCCGGCGCGGGTGTAGAGCGTCTGGCCGTCCGTCCCCTCGATCTCGAACCAGCCATTGCCGTTCAAGGCGAGGTCGAAGGAGTTGCCGGTGCTGGTCATGGCGCCCTGGATATGGACGTTGCGCACGGCGGAGGTTTTCACGCCGAGGCCGACCGTCACGCCTTCGGGCACGAGATTGGCGTTGGCGCGGTCCGGAACGCCCTGCGAGCGGTCGACCTGGTAGAGCAGGTCGGTGAACTCGGCGCGGGCGCGCTTGAAGCCGGTCGTGTTGATGTTGGCGATGTTGTTGGCGATGACCTCGAGATTGGTCTGCTGCGCGTTCATGCCGGTGGCGGCGATGGCGAGGGCTCTCATGCGTGTACTCCTCAGATCTGCATCCGGCTGATTTCCATGTAGGCGGCGACGATCTTGTCGCGGATCGCCACCGCCGCCGTCAGCGACTGCTCGGCCGTCATCACCGCCTCGGCGACCTGGCGCATGTCCGCCTCGCCCTGGATCGCCTGCACGGAGAGCTGCTCGGCGCCCTTCAGCGTGTCGACGGTTTTCGACGCGACGTCGGAGAGCACGGAAGCGAAGCTCGGGCCGGCCGCCTGCGCCATGGGCGTCGCCGCCGCCGCGCCGGGCTGGCCGAGCGAGAAGCCGGGGTTTATGCCGCCGAGTGGCCCGATCATCATTGGTTTCGCATCAGGTCTATTGTCATGGAGATTAAGTCGCGCGCCTGCTTGATGACCTGCAGATTGGCCTCGTAGGAGCGGTTGGCCTCGCTCATGTCGGCCATCTCGACCAGCACGTTGACGTTGGGCAGCTTGACGTAGCCGGCCGCGTCCGCCGCCTCGTGGCCGGGCATGAATTCGAGCGGGAAATCCTTGCGGTCGCGCGAGATGCCCGCCACCTCGACGACCTGGCCACCGCTCACGCGGTCGAGCTCGGCGGCGAAGGTGATGGTCTTGCGGCGGTAGGCGTCGGCGCCCGGCGACGTGCCGGTCGACTGCGCGTTGGCGAGGTTTTCCGATACCACGCGCATGCGCTGCGATTGCGCGTTCATGCCCGACGATGCGATCTTGAGGGCGGAGGCGAGCGGGTCCATCAGGCTTTCGAGCTCAGCATGATCATGCGGTGGAAGGCCTTCACGATGGCCGTGTTCAGCTCGAAGGAGCGGCGGATCTCGCCGGCCTTCATCAGCTCGCTCTCCAGCGTCACGTCGTTGCCGGACGGCATGACCGTGGCGGCCTTTGCGCCCGATCCGACGGCGAAGCCGGATTCGCCGGCGCGGCCGCCGAGATGGCCGGCCTCCGTGCGGGCGAGCGTCACGCCCGTCCGGTCGAGCACTTTCTCGAAAGGCTCGACGTCCATGGCCTGGTAGCCGGGCGTGTTGGCGTTGGCGATGTTGCCGGCGACCGTGTTCTGGCGCACGGCGAGCCAGCGCGCCTGCTGCCCGGCGAGATTGAAGAGGTTGACGGAATCCACGGCCATGGCTGCCAAGATAGGCGTCGAGTCTTGCGCGGGCCTTGCGTGAGGCTGGCCGGGTGCGAAGGATGCGCCCCCTCCGTCCCTTCGGGCCACCTCCCCCGCTTCGCAGGGGAGGAGATGCC
>JAPUFC010000057.1 GCA_027492275.1 Mesorhizobium sp.
AGCAAAATCAGGCGATCTTGAAGTCAAGCGGCAGGCCACTTGGGGAATGTCGGTTAAGTACGGCCGCGCGGAGACTTGGATGGACAGGCAGCAGATCGCGACCGAACGAAACCGGGACAGGGTGGGCGTCCTGCTCGTCAATCTCGGCACCCCCGACGGCACCGCCTACAGGCCCATGTGGCGCTATCTGCGCGAATTCCTGTCCGACCCGCGCGTCATCGAGCTGCCCCGCCCGGTCTGGTACCCGATCCTCTACGGCATCGTGCTGATGCTGCGGCCGCGAAAATCGGGCGCCAACTACGCCCGCATCTGGAACCGCGAGATGGATGAATCGCCGCTGCGCACGTTTTCGCGCGGCCAGGCTTCAAAGCTGCGCGCGATGATCACGGACCTGCCGGCGGTCGAGATCGAATGGGGCATGCGCTACGGCAGCCCGTCGATCCGAGATGCGGTGAAGCGCCTGTCGGACAAGGGCTGCGACCGCGTGCTGAGCTTCCCGCTCTACCCGCAATATTCGGCCACCACGACGGCCACCGCCAACGACCAGCTCTTCCGCGCCCTGATGCGGATGCGCCGCGCGCCGGCCGTGCGCAGCGTGCCGCCCTACTTTGCCGAACCGGTCTATATCGATGCGCTGGCCGCCTCGATCCGCAACCATCTCGCCGCGCTCGATTTCGAGCCGGAGGTGATCATGGCGTCCTATCACGGCATCCCCAAACCCTATGCGGACAAGGGCGACCCCTATGGCGAACAGTGCCTGGAAACCACGCGCCTGCTGAGGGAAAAGCTCGGGCTGGACGACAGGCGCCTGATTTCCACCTTCCAGTCGCGCTTCGGCGCGCAGGAATGGCTGCAGCCCTACACGGACAAGACGGTGGAGCGGCTGGCGAAGGAGGGCGTGAAGCGCATCGCCGTCGTCAATCCCGGCTTCTCGGTCGACTGCATCGAGACGCTGGACGAGATCGGCCGCGAGGTACGAGACGAGTTCCTGCATGCCGGCGGCGATCGCTTCGCGCACATCCCCTGCCTCAACGACTCGCCGGAAGGCATGGCCGTCATCGAGGCGCTGACGCGGCGCGAACTGCGGGGCTGGGCCTGACGGAACCGGCTCGCGGCGGCGGCGTTAAGCCCCGCCCTGGGGATCGCTGATGGCCAGAAAACTCGATTTGCGAAGCGGCCGGCCCGTCTGGTCGGCCTACCGCGCGCCGGCCGTGCCGGTGAAGGCGTCGCCGCGTTCGGCGCGCTGCGACGTCCTGGTCGTGGGCATGGGCGTCGGCGGCGCGATGGCGGCCGAATCGCTGACGGCGGAGGGGCTGGACGTCCTGATGATCGACAGGCGCGGCCCGCTGAAGGGCTCCACAGCCGCCACCACCGCGCTGGTGCAGTACGAGATCGACCAGCCGCTGACGCTGCTGTCGAAGCAGATCGGGCGGAAGGCGGCCATCGCCGGCTGGCGGCGCTCGCGGCTCGGGCTGGTCAATCTCGAGGCGCGCATCCGCGACCTCGGCCTCGACTGCCGCATGACGCCGCGTCCCTCGCTCTATCTCGCCGGCAACGTGCTGACGCCGCGCGCCCTGGAGGAGGAAGCGGCGGCGCGTCGCGAGGCCGCGATCCCGGCGCATTTTCTCAAGCCCACCGCCATGCGCGAGACCTACGGCATCGACCGCGCCGCGATCCGCAGCCAGGGCAATCTGGCGCTGGACCCGGAAAGGCTGACGGCCGGCCTGCTCTTGAAGGCACTGGAGCGCGGCGCGAGGCTGCATGCGCCGGCCGAGGCCGTCGATCTCGCCCATCACGGCGACTCCGTCGAGGTGGGGCTGGCGGACGGCGCCACCGTCACCGCCGGCCGCGTCGTGCTGGCCACCGGCTACGAGCTTGTCGACATCGTGCCGCGCGACCGGCACCGCATCATCTCCACCTGGGCGATCGCCACCAAGCCGCAGAAGCGGGCCCTGTGGCCGCAGCAGGCGATGTTCTGGGAGGCCTCCGACCCCTATCTCTATGCGCGCGCCCTGCCGGACGGCCGCGTCGTGTGCGGCGGCGAGGACGAGGATTTCCAGGACGAGGAGCAGCGCGACTCGCTGACGGCGGCCAAGACGGCGCGCATCGCGGCCAAGCTGAAGACGCTGCTTCCACAGCTCGACACCACGCCGGACTTCGCCTGGGCCGGCGCCTTCGGCACGACGGCGACCGGCCTGCCGCTGATCGGCCCCCTGCCGCATCGCCCGCGCATCTTCGCCGTCATGGGCTATGGCGGCAACGGCATCACCTACGCGCAGATCGCCTCCGAGATGATCCGCAACTGGGCGGCGGGGCGCAGCGACCCCGACGAGGGGTTGTTCGGCTTCTGAGCCAGGCGTCCCGCGCGGCAACATTCTTCGCCTGGCGCATTGTAACGCCCCTCGAACCCACATAAGTCTCGGTTGGGCTTGCCGGCGCGAGCAGACATGATCCCCGCGCGCCGGCCCGAGGGAGCTTACCGCATGGCGTTCACCGGTTTCGACATCATCATCCCGGCGCTGGTCATCCTCGTCCTGCTGCTGATCTTCACCGGCATCAAGACGATCCCGCAGGGCTACAACTACACGGTGGAGCGCTTCGGCCGCTATACCAGGACGCTGAGCCCAGGCCTCAACATCATCATCCCCTTCATCGACCGCATCGGCGCCAGGATGAACATGATGGAGCAGGTGCTCGACGTGCCGACGCAGGAGGTCATCACCAAGGACAACGCCATCGTCTCGGTGGACGGCGTCGCCTTCTACCAGGTGCTGAACGCGCCGCAGGCCGCCTACCAGGTGTCCGGCCTGCAGAACGCCATCCTCAACCTCACCATGACCAACATCCGCTCGGTGATGGGCTCGATGGACCTCGACGAGCTGCTGTCGAACCGCGACGCCATCAACGACCGGCTGCTGAGGATCGTGGACGACGCCGCCCATCCCTGGGGCATCAAGATGACGCGCGTCGAGATCAAGGACATCAACCCGCCCGCCAACCTCGTGGAATCGATGGCCCGCCAGATGATGGCCGAGCGCAACAAGCGCGCCCAGATCCTGGAGGCGGAAGGCCTCAAGCAGGCGCAGGTGCTGGAGGCCGAGGGCCGGCGCGAGGCCGCCTTTCGCGACGCCGAGGCGCGCGAGCGCGCGGCCGAGGCCGAGGCGCGCGCCACGCAGGTGGTGTCGGAAGCCATCGCCGCCGGCGACGTGCAGGCGATCAACTATTTCGTCGCCCAGAAATACACCGAGGCGATGGCCAAGATCGGCTCCGCGAACAACAGCAAGGTCGTGCTGATGCCGATCGAGGCGTCTTCGCTGATCGGCTCGCTGGGCGGCATCGGCGCCATCGCCAGGGAGGTGTTCGGCAACGAGGCGCCGCGTCCGGGGCCGCGTGCGGCCCGCCCGCCCGCGGTCCGGCCGGGACCGGCCGCGCCGCAGGACGAGTGACCATGCTCATCTCGTTCCTTTCCGGTCTCGGGGCATGGAACTGGATCTTCCTCGGCCTCATCCTGCTGGTTTTCGAAATCCTCCTGCCGGGCGTCTTCCTGCTGTGGATCGGTATAGCGGCGCTCGTCGTCGGCGCGGTGTCGCTGCTGATCTGGGAGCACGGCTACTGGATCTGGCAGGTGCAGGTGCTGGTCTTCCTCGCCCTGTCGCTGGTCTGCGCCCTGCTCGGCCGCAAGACCATGGGCAGCGGCAAGGTGAGGTCGGATCAGCCGCTGCTCAACCGGCGCGCCGAGCAGCTCGTCGGCCGCATGGCGACGCTCGCCGAGCCGATCACCGACGGTCGCGGCCGCCTGCGGCTGGACGACACGATGTGGCGCATCAGCGGCCCCGACCTGCCGGCCGGCGCGCGCGTCCGCGTCGCCAGCGTCACCGCGACCGAGCTGGAGCTGGTGGTCGAGGCGGCTTAGAGCATTTCCAGCAAAAGTGCGAAGCGGTTTTGCGTCCGGAAATGCGGCTAAAACAAAGAGATAGAGCGGTTCTGCCGATTCCGTGAAAACCAGAACCGCTCTAGCGGGCGGCTCCCCCTCCACCGCTTCGTGGTCTCCCGCTTCGCAGGGGAGGAATTCCGGCCGCAGTCTTCCGATCCTCCCCCGTTCACGGGGGAGGATGCACGTAGCGCCGAAGGGGACGCGCCGCGCCTACGCCACCCCGATCCTGAGCAGGTCGTGCAGATGCACCAGCCCCACGGGTCGGTCGTCCTCGACCACGATCAGCGAGGTGATCGACATGGCGTTGATCGTCTCCAGCGCCGTGGCGGCGAGCGTGTCCGGGG
Organism: Mesorhizobium sp.; assembly: GCA_027492275.1. Lineage (GTDB taxonomy): Bacteria > Pseudomonadota > Alphaproteobacteria > Rhizobiales > Rhizobiaceae > JAPUFC01. Next base: position 4,279 of record JAPUFC010000057.1, read on the forward strand.
TCACGGTCTTGGGGTTGCGCGACATCACTGCGTCCACCGTCGTGCCGAGCAGGTCGCTGCCGAAGCGGCGTCTCAGATCGCCGTCCGTGATGATGCCGTCGAGCCGCCCGTCGGCGGACAGGACGGCGACGCAGCCGAACCCCTTCTGCGACATGACGAGCACCGCCTCGCGCATGCCCGTGCCCGCCGGCACCAGCGGCAGGCTTTCGCCGCCGTGCATGACCTCGCGCACCGGCTTGAGCGACGCGCCGAGCTTGCCGCCGGGATGGAAGATGTGAAAGCGCTCCGCAGTGAAGCCGCGCGCTTCCAGCAAGGCCACCGCCAGCGCGTCGCCGATGGCGAGCTGCAACAGGGTGGAAGTGGTGGGGGCGAGGCCGTGCGGGCACGCCTCGGGCGCGCGCGGCAGGAGCAGCACGACATCCGCCTCGTTCGCCAGCGCCGAGTGTTCGCCCGCCGTTATCGCGACCAGCGGAATCCTGAACCGCCGCGAATAGTGGATGATGCCCTTCAGCTCCTGCGTCTCGCCCGACCAGGACACGGCGACGATGGCGTCGTCCTTCGCGATCATGCCGAGATCGCCGTGATTGGCTTCCACGGGATGGACGAAGAATGCCGGCGTGCCGGTGGAAGCCAGCGTCGCGGCGATCTTGGAGCCGATATGGCCGCTCTTGCCGACGCCCGTGACGATGACGCGCCCGCCGATGCCGGAAAGCAGCTCGACGGCGTTGGCGAAACTGTCCGCCAGATCGGCCCGCAAGGCCTGTTGCAGCGCCGCCAGCCCCGCCGCCTCGGTGGTGATCGTCCGCATGGCGGAGGCGACGGCGGCGGCCCGCCCGGACGGCTTTTGCGATGATTCAGCGCGCATGCGTAGCGCATTAGCGATTCCGCGAAATCCTGTCCATGCGCGCCTGTCGGGCCAGCCCGCGCGGCGGATGTCTCAACCGGCCGTTAACCATCGCCGTTTACGGTTCGGCAACCATTGGCGCCCGGCGCGCCGGCAAAGGGAGCCTCGCACGAAAGGCATGACGTCACACCGATCCAGCCAGTCCGGCAAGGCCGGGCTCCTGCGCGCGCGCCTGCGCCGGCTGGCCGTCGCCTGTCTCTGCGTGTCGCCCACCATCTCGGCGGCGCAGGAAAGCCCGTTGCTGCGCGAATCGCTCAACGATCGGCCGTCGCCCTTCATCCTGCGCTCGCGCACCTTCGAGCCGGCGCAGTCCGCCGCCGTGGCCACTCCATCGGACGACGAGGCGACGCCCGCCCCGCGAAGCGCCGCGCGAGCCCCGGCCGCCGCGAACGACGAGGAGCCCGTCCGGCGGCGGCCTGCCCGGCAGGACACCGCTTCGACCGCCGCCGTGCGCCAGTCCACGGTCGATGCCGCCGACATGGCCGTGCTCGACCGGGGCGCGCGGCGCGAGCCGGCCATCGAGGTGATGCCGCGTCCGACCGACGACGAGCCCTTCGCCGCGCAAGGCATCCGCATGGGGACCTTCGCCATCCGCCCGACGCTGGAGCAGGGCCTGACGGCGACGGACAACGCCGATTCCACGGCCGCGGGAAAGCGCGCGGTCGTCTCGGAAACGACGGCGCGCATCGCCGCGACGCGCGAATGGGACGGCAACAGCGCCAGCATCGACGCCTTCGGCAGCTATCGCCGCCAGCTTTCCGGCCAGGAGGTCAAGGACCACGCGCTGGGCGTCGACGGCGCGGTGGAGCTCCAGCTTGGCGGCGACTACAAGCTCAAGGGCACCGCCGGCTACCTGCGCAAGCCGGATTCGGCCAGCGCTCCCGACGCCATTCCGGGCGTGCCCTCGCAGCCGATCCGGCAAACCTTCACCGGCAGCCTCGGCATCGAAAAGGACGCCGGCAAGGCGCGTCTGGCCGCGACGGGCGCGATCACGCACGAGCTGTTCGGCGACGTCATGATCGGCGATTGCTGCGTGCTGTCGCAGAAGGACCGCAACAACACGCTCTATGCGCTGACGCTGCGCGGAGGCTACGAAATCTCCCCGGCCCTGACGCCGTTCATCGAGGCGGAGATCGGCCGGCGCCAGTATCGCCAGCGTTACGACAATGCCGGCTACGAGCGGTCGTCGCTGCGGCTAGGCGCGCGCGCCGGCGTCGCCTTCGACCTCGGCGAGAAGCTGTCGGGCGAGATCGCCGCCGGCTGGATCGCCGAGAATTTCGACGACGGCCGGCTCAAGACCATTTCCGCGCCGTCGATCGCGGCGGCCATCGCCTGGTCGCCGATGCGCGGCACCATCGTCACCCTGTCGGGCTCGACGACGGTCGAAGGCACCAGCGCGGCCGGAGAAAGCGGCTCGGTCCTGTATTCGGGCGGCGTGGCGGTCGAGCGCCAAATGCGCGCCAACCTCACCGGCAACGCGGCGGCCGGCATCTCATGGCGCGACTATGCAGGCTCGGACGAGCACGACCTCATAGCCAGCGCGGAACTGGGTGCGACCTGGTGGCTGAACCGCTATGCCGGGCTGCTGACGCGGCTTCGTCACGAGACGCTGGAAAGCAGCATCCCGGGCCGCGACGCGCGGACCAACAGCATCTTCGTCGGCCTGCGCTTGCAGCGCTGAAGCGGCGGCCCAGCGCATTTCCAGCAAAAGTGCGAAGCGGCTTTGCGGCCGGAAATGCGGCCGAAACAAAAAGATAGAGCGGTTCTACCGATCCCGTAAAAACGAGAACCGCTCTAGCCGGCCATCCTCTGGCCGGCCGGCTTCGCCCGCGACAGATGCTCCGCGATCGTCTCGGAGATGCCCTTGAGATCGCTGCGCGCCAGCGCGAAGGCGACATTGGCTTCCACGAACCCTTCCGGCGAGCCGCAATCATAGGTGCGGCCGGTGAAGCGGAAGCCATGGAAGGCCTGTTCGCCGGCCAGCTTCAGCATCGCGTCGGTGAGCTGGATCTCGTTGCCGGCGCCGCGCTCCTGCCTGGCCAGAATGCCGAATATCTCCGGGCGCAGTATGTAGCGGCCGTTGATGTAGAGGTTGGAGGGCGCGTCGGCGGGCTTGGGCTTCTCTACCATGGCGGTGATCTCGAAGCCGTTGTGGGTGTCCTTGCCGCGCCCGACGATGCCGTATTTGTGCGTCTGCGAGGGGTCGCATTCCTCGACGGCGATGATGTTGCTGCCGGTCCGCTCGTAGAGCGCCACCATCTCCTTCATGCACGGCGTCTCGGCCTGCATGATCATGTCGGGCAGAAGCAGCGCGAAAGGCTCGTCGCCCACTAGGTCGCGCGCGCACCATACCGCATGGCCGAGACCGAGCGGCTCCTGCTGCCTGGTGAAGCTCGTCTGCCCCGCCAGCGGCTGCAGGCGCTGCAGCCTTGCGAGCTGGTCGTCCTTGCCGCGCTGCGCCAGCGTGTGGTTCAGCTCGAACTGGATGTCGAAATGATCCTCGATGACGCCCTTGTTGCGGCCGGTGACGAAGATGAAGTGCTCGATGCCGGCCGCGCGCGCCTCGTCGACCACATACTGGATGACGGGGCGGTCCACGACCGTCAGCATCTCCTTCGGCACCGCCTTGGTGGCGGGAAGGAAGCGGGTTCCGAGACCGGCGACGGGAAAGACGGCCTTGCGAACTTTCTTCATGGTTCCCATTGTCTCCTGGCTTTGGCCCGCTCGGCGCGGTCGATTGTTTCGTCGATTGTTTCCGGGCATGACATCCTGCCGCCGAATTCGGCGGATATCGGGCGGTATCCCATAGGCGACCTGTTAAGATTCAATGCCGCTTTTCGTTCCCGGGCCTATCTATGGTAAACCGAATTCTAACCCGCTTCGATGATGAATGGTCCATCACTGTCGAAAAAGGAGATCGCGATGTTCGCCATGACCGTCAGGCGTCTCGCCGCGGCGACCGGCCTTTCCCTCGCCCTTCTGGCCACGGGGCCCGCCCGCGCCGAGCCGGGCTTTGAGCGCTGGGTCGCCGATTTCAAGGCGACCGCCGCCAAGAGCGGCATTTCGGGCTCGACCTACAACCGCGCCTTTCGCGGCGTGACCGAGATCGATCCCGAGGTGCTGCAGAAGGCGCGCTACCAGCCGGAATTCGTCGCACCCGTCTGGGACTATTTCGACAACCGCGTGCATGAGGACGCCATCGCCAACGGCCGCGCCATGGCGCGCAGATACAAGGGCACGCTCGACGCCATCGAGGCGCGATACGGCGTCGACCGCCACATCCTGCTCGCCATCTGGTCGATGGAATCGAACTACGGCGAGATCCTCAAGCGCACCGACGTGATGCGCAACGTGGTGCGCTCGCTGGCGACGCTGGCCTATGCCGACGAGCGGCGGGCCAAGTTCGCCCGCAGCCAGCTCATCGCGGCGCTGAAGATCCTGCAGACCGGCGATATCGACGAGAGCCACCTCACAGGCTCCTGGGCCGGCGCCATGGGCCACACCCAGTTCATCCCCACGAGCTACCAGCTCTATGCGGTGGATTTCGACGGCAACGGCCGGCGCGACATCTGGAATTCGGTCCCGGACGCGCTCGCCTCCTCCGCCAACCTGCTGCGCAAGAACGGCTGGCAGAGCGGCAGGACCTGGGGCTACGAGGTCGCGCTGCCCGCCGGCCGCAAATTCCCCGCCGGGTCGATGACGGTGAAGAAGTGGGAGACGACAGGCGTGGCGCGCGCCAACGGCAAGCCCTTCCGCAACACCGGCGACAACGCGACGCTGAAGGTGCCGGACGGCCGCACGGGCCCGTCCTTCCTGATGCTGAAGAACTTCTCCGTCATCAAGGCCTACAACAACTCCGACAAATACGCGCTGGCCGTCGGCCTTCTTGCCGACGAAATCGCCGGCTATGGCGGGCTGGTGCAGGACTGGAACAGGCCGTTCACCAAGCTGTCCTTCGCCGAGAAGCAGGAATTGCAGACGCGCCTGTCGACGCTCGGCTACTACGACGGCAAGGCGGACGGCAAGATCGGCGAGATTTCGCGCACCGCCATCAAGGCCTATCAGGCGCGCGCGGGATTGACCCAGGACGGCCATCCGAGCATGGAAGTGCTGAAGAAGCTCAGGCAGTAGGAACCGGGAGTTCGGCGTGGCAGGGGGAGTTTTCGCGACATCGCGCCGCCTGCCGCTGCTGATCCTGGCGTTCGCCGTGCTGGTCGGCGGCATCGCCGTCGCCTACCCCACCGTATCCGCCGCGCAGGAGGCCGTGCGCCGCCCCTGGACGCTGCGCGACCTCTTCTTCGGCTCGCGCAAGTCCGAGCGCGTCGAGCCGCCGCCCCCGCCCGTCACGACCAAGACCCGCACGCGCCCCTCGCAGCCGGCGGCGCGGCGCCCGGTGGCCCCGGCGGCTCCCGTCGTGCCCAAGGCGGACGAGGCGAAGGTGGTGCTGGTCATCGGCGACTTCCTCGGCAACGGCCTCGCCGAAGGGCTGGAGCAGGTCTACGCCGAGAATCCCAACATCCGCGTCGTCTCGCGCACCAGCGGCTCCTCCGGCTTCGTCCGCGACGACTTCTACGACTGGCCGGCGGAGGCGCCCAGGGTCATCGCCGCCGAAAAGCCGGCGGCCATCATCGTCATGCTTGGCGCCAACGACCGCCAGCAGATGAGCGTCAAGGGGTCGCGCGAGGCTGTCCTCTCCGACGCCTGGAAAGCGGAATACCAGGCGCGCACGGAAAAACTCGCCAGGGCGCTGTCTCAGTCCGGCGTTCCGTTCGTGTGGGTCGGCGTGCCGTCCTTCAAGCCGCCGAGCATGCTGCGCGACATGCTCGACTTCAACGATTTCTACCGCGCCGCCGCCGAAGGCACCCGGGCCGAGTTCGTCGACATCTGGGACGGCTTCGTCGACGAGGCCGGCGCCTATATCCAGACCGGCCCCGACATCAACGGCCAGCCGGTGCGGCTGCGCGCCGACGACGGCATCAACCTGACCGCCGCGGGCAAGCGCAAGGTCGCCTTCTACGCCGAGAAACCGCTGGCCAAGCTGCTCGGCGACCTCGTCGCGCCGGGCGTGTCCGCCGCGATGCCAGCCGCACCCCTGACCGACGCCGACAAGCCGGTGGACGTCGATTCCATCGTGCGCACCGCGCCGATCTCGCTGCGCGACCCGGAGCTCGACGGCGGCAAGGAACTTCTCGGCGCCTCGGTCACGGCCAAGCACGAGGCGCGCTCGGCCGGCGAGCGGCTGTTGGTGGACGGCATCGCGCCTGCTTCGGTGCCGGGCCGCGCCGACAATTTCGGCGTGCCCGTCGTCATCGCGGCGCCTGTCGCGCCGGCGTCCGAAAGCACCACCTCGATCACGCCGGCCGCCCCCGCCGCCGAGTTCGCCGACAGGCCCTCGGGTCGGCGGGAGATCCGGTAGGACCTGTAAGGGCTCTAGAGCATTTCCAGCAAAAGTGCGAAGCGGTTTTGCGTCCGGAAATGCGGCTAAAACAAAGAGATAGAGCGGTTCTGCCGATTCCGTGAAAACCAGAACCGCTCTATCGCGGCAGGACGCTCTCGCCCATCAGCGCCAGATCGATCGCGCGGGCCGCCTGCCGTCCCTCGCGGATCGCCCAGACCACCAGCGACTGGCCGCGCCGCACGTCGCCGGCCACGTAGAGCCGGTCGATGCTGGTGGCGTAGTCGCGGTCGTCGGCCTTGACGTTGGTCGAGCGGCGGCTGTCGGTCGTGACGGTGAGCCGTTCGCCCAGGTCGCTGAGCACGCCCGTCTCGATCGGGCCGGAAAAGCCGATGGCGATGAAGGCGAGATCCGCGCGGATGACGAATTCGGTTCCCGAGATCGGCTTGCGCTTCTCGTCCACCTCGCAGCACTTGACGCCGGTGAGCTGGCCGTCCTCCCCAATGAACTCCAGCGTCGCCACCTGGAACTCGCGCTCCGCGCCCTCGGCCTGGCTGGAGGAGGTGCGCATCTTGGTCGCCCAGTAGGGCCATACGGCAAGCTTGTCTTCCTTTTCGGGCGGCTGCGGGCGGATGTCGAGCTGGGTGACGCGCACCGCGCCCTGCCGGAACGCCGTGCCGACGCAGTCCGAAGCCGTGTCGCCGCCGCCGACCACCACGACATGCTGGCCGCCGGCGACGATCGGCTCGGACGGCCAGGCGACGGAGCCGATGTCCTCGCCGCCGACCCGCTTGTTCTGCTGCACGAGATAGGGCATCGCGTCGTGCACGCCGTGCAGCTCGGCGCCAGGGATGCCGGCGGGACGCGGCTTCTCGGAGCCGCCGCAGTAGAGCACGGCGTCATGCGCGGCGAGCAGCTCGTCCACAGTCTTGTCGACGCCGACGTTGACGCCGCAATGGAAGGTGACGCCCTCGCCTTCCATCTGCCTGACGCGCGCGTCGATGTACTTCTTCTCCATCTTGAAATCGGGGATGCCGAAGCGCATCAGCCCGCCGGCGCGGCTCTCGCGCTCGTAGACATGTACGTCGTGGCCGACGCGTGCGAGCTGCTGGGCCGCCGCCATGCCGGCCGGCCCCGAGCCGATGACGCCGACCGATTTGCCGGTCTTCGCCGCCGCCGGCTGCGGGCGCACGAAGCCCAGCTCATAGGCCTTGTCGGCGATCGCCTGCTCGACCGTCTTGATGGCGACGGGGATGTCCTCGAGATTCAGCGTGCAGGCCTCCTCGCAGGGCGCGGGGCAGATGCGGCCGGTGAACTCCGGGAAATTGTTGGTCGAATGGAGGTTGCGGATCGCATTCTCCCAATCGCCATTGTAGACGAGGTCGTTCCAGTCCGGGATCTGGTTGTGGATCGGGCAGCCCGTCGGCCCATGGCAGAAGGGCACGCCGCAATCCATGCAGCGCGCGGCCTGCTTCTCCACTTCCCTGTCCGTCATCGGCAGCGTGAATTCGCGGAAATGCCGGATGCGGTCGGAAGCCGGCTGGTACTTGTGCACCTGCCGGTCGATTTCGAGGAAACCAGTTACCTTGCCCATGGCTCGCTCCCGGATTGCGTTCGACCCGGGACGGGGTCGTCACCGGACGGTCGTGCGTTGTTCAGTCGGCATTCCGGAGCGCTGCTCCGGCACTCGGCGTGGGGCGCAAGGCCCCGCGGGGACGCGCGGTCGCGCCCCCGTTTTCAGCGACGGCGGCACGCCCATCGGGAAGATCGCCAGCCGTGTCATTCGGCGGCGACGCCCATGCGCAGGCGCTCCATCTCCTGCAGCGCGCGGCGGTATTCGACGGGCATGACCTTGCGGAACTTCGGCCGGTAGTCGGCCCAGTTCTCGAGGATGTCCCTGGCCCGCGTCGAGCCGGTGAAGTGCGCGTGGTTGGAGATGAGCTGCACCAGCCGCTCCTCGTCGTGCCGCGTCATGTCGCCGGACACGTCGACGCGGCCCTTGTGGGCGATGTCGCCGCCGTGATGGTGCAGCTTCTCCATCAACTCGTCCTCTTCGGGCACCGGCTCCAGCTCGACCATCGCCATGTTGCAGCGCCGCGCGAAGTCGCCGTCTTCGTCGAGAACATAGGCGACGCCGCCCGACATGCCCGCCGCGAAGTTGCGGCCCGTCCTGCCGATGACGACGACGATGCCGCCCGTCATGTACTCGCAGCCATGGTCGCCCACGCCCTCGACGACCGCCACGGCGCCGGAATTGCGCACGGCGAAGCGTTCGCCGGCCACGCCCCGGAAATAGCATTCGCCCTCGGTCGCGCCGTAAAGCACCGTGTTGCCGACGATGATCGATTCCTCCGGCACGATGCGCGAATCCTCCGGCGGCCGGATGACGATGCGGCCTCCGGACAAGCCTTTGCCGACATAGTCGTTGCCGTCGCCGACCAGCTCGAAGGAGATGCCGCGCGCCAGGAAGGCGCCGAAGGACTGGCCGGCCGTGCCGGTCAGCTTCACCGCGATGGTGTCGTCCTTCAGGCCCTTGTGCTTCCAGCGGCGGGCCACTTCACCCGACAGCATGGCGCCCGTCGACCGGTCGACGTTTCTGATCAGCGCCTCGATCTTCACGGGAAGCTTCGATTCCAGCGCCGGCTTCGCCTGCTCGATCAGCGTGCGGTCGAGGACGTCGTGGATCGGATGGTCCTGCCGCTCCGTCCAGTGGGTAGCTTCGGCGGGCGCGTCCGGTTTGAAGAACATGCGGCCGAAATCCAGCCCGCTCGCCTTGGCATGCGCCACCACCGCCCGCTTTTCCAGAAGGTCGGTGTTGCCGATCACCTCGTCGAGATGACGGAAGCCCATCGCCGCCAGCAGCGCGCGCACCTCCTCCGCCACGAAGAAGAAGTAGTTGATGACATGCTCCGGCGTGCCCTTGAAGCGCTTGCGCAGCACCGGGTCCTGCGTCGCGACGCCGACCGGGCAGGTGTTGAGATGGCACTTGCGCATCATGATGCAGCCGGCCGCGAT
>JAPUFC010000058.1 GCA_027492275.1 Mesorhizobium sp.
TCATCCGGGCACAAACACAATAGCCGACTGTCCGGTCAAATAGGGGCAACTCCACGGCCGATCCCCCGCCGCCGCCTTGCGTGTCCACGACAGGGGTGGTGCCATCGACGCAGTTGGTCCATGCGTTGGCCCATACCTCCCACAACGTTTCGGTCCATCTCGGAACCACGCCTGCCCCGTAGAAGCCCACGCCGGAGCGTTCGCAGCTTACGGCCCGGAACCTGTTGGCCCCTGTGCTTGCCGTCGCGGCCACGCACGCGGCAATGTCGTCTATGCCGTCATTGTCGGAATTCTCGTCGCTGCAGTAGTAGAACGCCTTACCACCGCCGCACCCGCTGCCCCCACCGCCACCATCGCTGCTGATCGTGGTCCAGTCGCCCGACCCGCCTGCCAGTCGCAGATTTCGAGGCTGGGCGACGTGGTGGATGTGTTGCGGCGTAGTTGCTGTCGTTCACTTCGGCGCACGCGCCGGAAGAATTCTGGTCGGGCAGCAGCAAACCGCCGCCAAGAATGAGCGAGCCGCCGAAGCTTCCGCCGCCCTCGACCTCGATACCTTTCTTGATGGTCGCGGTTTCAGGTTCCCCCGACTTCAACGCCCATAACCCGCCGCCAAGGGCGTTCGCCTCCGCATAGGTGTAGCCCAGGATCACATCGTCGCTGCCAGCCGGCTTGTTCAGCAGCGGCACATCGGGCCTGTTGTCCGCATTCGCATCGTAAGCGTTGCAGCTTGTCTGGAATGTCCTGTCCTGACCCGCGCTGATGACGGCAACGGCATACTGGCTATCGTTCGGCGCGCCGGCGAGGCGATACGCACCGGCTCCGCCGCAGCCTTCCGCCTTCACGACGCTTCCGTGGTCCCAGACGCAATAACCGTATTCCGTGCCCCACGGGTCCATAAGGGATGCGCCGAGCGTCGTCGGCAGGTATCCGCCGCCGGCAGGTTTCGGGGCCGCCCCGGCATCGCGGAAGGGAAGCGGCTCCACGAAGCCGTCGGCATCGCAATCCCCGCTATCGGGTTGTTGTATGGTGGACGACACCACGGCAAGCCGTGTGGACGCGATCATGTTGTTTTCGGCGATGCTGCGCTTGGTCACATGCGACATTGTCGTGACCGGGCCTTTCATCACCGTCATCATGCCCGCGCCGACGACGCCGACCATGCCAAGGGCCGCGAACAGGGCGAAGAACACGTTGCCGGATTCAGGATTGTGACGATGCGGCGGAAATTTCACTACCGACTTCTGTGGGCTGCGCCAGATGTGCAGGAGGCAGGCTCCCGCCGCCATGCCAAGGAAGAAGACGGACACCAGCGCGGCGTTGGCAAGGAAAACAAGACCGAAACAGACCGACGGCAGAAAAGACGGTTGCCAGACACAATCCCCGCGACTTACCGATGCAATCTCCATGAGCTCCCGAAAACAAAAAAAGCCACCAGAGGTTAGTCCCTGGCGACCGGGTGTTCAAAACCGCTCATCAATGCAAACGGCGCCATAGCCTTTGGGCCAGAGCCTTGGACATGCGCCACCGCCACCCGGCCAAAGACCGAGCGGCATCAAGGATGCTCATCCAGCAATCAAGGAGCACCACATATCGGCTGATGCCAGCCGCATATAGAAAGGGTTTTGAAGCCCTGTCGGCCGGCACGGACTACCCGCACGACGTTCAATTAAAAGTTTAACTTAAATCAGTGGCCTGTGGAAGAATTATATGAATACGCGCCGTATACGTGAAAAATTCCGTGTATTTCTCACGAAAAGCGAGGGCTCTTATTGGGATGTGTTCTTATAAAAACTAGGCTTTTATATATGAGGGGAACAAATCCATCTGGTCGGTGGTCAATGCGCCGCGCCCCTGCTCTCGGCTCAAAGCCCGAAGGCGAACCGGCGCGAAGCGCCGATCGTAACCGATCGCGCGTCGGCCCAAGACCCTGAAACCGGCGGAGGAAGTGGGATGCGGCGGCGCAACGGTAAAATAGTGGAGGATGCGGCACCGGCCAACCTAACGGGCGGTGCCCGCGTCGATATTGATAATCTCGAAAAGTATCTCGTCCACATCGCGCATCTCGATATGGCGTTGTCCATGAAGATCGAACTCATCCGCGTAGTTGGGGGCATGATGCAAAGTTTCGTGGATCGCGCCTTCGGCGATGATCCGGTGCAGCAGGCGATGCTGGACGGGGATGATGAAAATAAAACGGATGCGCCGGGAGTCTCCGATGTGGTAAATTCTCGGCGATCCAGCGACAGCGAAAACAGTCTCACGAATTATTTTCGGCGGAATGCTGGCAACAATAATAAGAACAAGGAATGCCGATGAAAATTACGAATCCAATACCGGCCCTCATCTATTGCGGCGTGTCGAGCAAGAAGCAGAATGAAGAAGGCCACGGCCTTGAATCCCAGGAAACATGCTGCCGCAATTATGCGGAAGGGAAGGGCTACGAAGTTGAGGCCGTATTCCCCGACGTCCTGACGGGTGGCGGCGATTTCATGAAGCGGCCGGCGCTCATGGCTCTTTTCAGCTACATCGACGCGCAGCCGAAGAAGAAGGGTTATGTCGTCATATTTGACGACCTCAAGCGCTTTGCCCGCGACACGGAGTTTCATATCCAGTTGCGCCGGGCCTTCAAGCGTCGCGGTGCAACCGTTGAATGTCTCAACTTCAAATTCGAGGACACGCCGCAAGGCAAGTTTGTCGAGACGATCCTTGCCGCGCAGGGCGAACTGGAACGCGAGCAGAATGCGCGGCAGGTCATCCAGAAGATGCAGGCGCGGGCGATGAACGGCTATTGGGTATTCCCTCCGCCGATCGGCTATCGTTTCGAGACGACGAAGGAGCACGGCAAGCTGCTCGTGCGGGACGAACCGTTTGCCTCGATCATCCAGAATGCGCTGGAAGCCTATGCCAGCGGGCGGCTTGAAACACCTGCCGAGATCGTGCGCTATCTCGAAAGCCAGCCCGCTTGGCCTAAAAGCCAAAGCGGTGCCGTGCATTGGGAGAAGGTTGCGTTGATTCTCTCCCGGCCGATTTATGCCGGTCGCGTTGATATTCCCCGGTGGGGCCTCAACTACATTCAGGGGAAGCACGAGGCGCTTGTGTCGTTCGAGACATGGCAGGCGATCCAGGATCGCAGGCGCGGCAAAGCCAAGGCACCTGCGCGCCGGGATTTGAATGTCGATTTTCCGCTGCGTGGTTTCGTGACTTGCGCGTGTTGCAACGAGCCCTTGACGGCGGGCTGGTCCAAGGGACGCCACCGCAAATATCCCTATTACCTTTGCGACACGAAAGGCTGCCCCGAGTATCGGAAGTCGGTCAAGAAGCAGGCGATAGAAGGAGATTTCGAAACGCTGCTGAAAGGGCTGGTTCCTGTCGATGGGCTTCTCTCGCTTGCCTTGGCATGGCTGCACGACCTCTGGAACAGCGCCGCCGTTGCCGGACGTGCGCGACAAGAGGCGCTGGAGAAAGAGCTTCGCGCGCTCGAAGGGAAAATCGACCAGTTGCTTGACCGACTTGTCGATGCCACCGGAGATACCGTGATCGCGGCATATGAGAAACGTCTGCGCGCACTGGAAACGCAAAAGGCCCTGCTGAAAGACAGGATCGCTACAAGCGGCAAGCCGCGCGCTTCATTTGATGAAACTTATCGAACCGCTTGCGATTTTCTCGCAAACCCTTGGAAACTTTGGGGTTCCGATCGTCTGGAGGACCGCCGCGCGGTGCTTAGACTCGTATTTGCTGAGAAGTTGCCATACGCCCGGAATGAGGGCTATCGAACCGCGAGAGTGTCCGCACCGGCGCATCGCCATGAATGATGCACTCGATGCCGCGCTTGAGGTGGACAGCTTGAAGCCACCCCCACACCTTCACCTTGTCGCGGAAGTTCCGTCCGCCGCACACCAGAACGCGCATCGTCATCCTCCGTGAACAGGCCGCGAACAGAACGCGACTTCGGCCCGGATCAGGTTCGTTGAACCTGCCGGGCAGTATGTATCCGGGCCGTAAGTGCTTGAAAGGATGGTGGGCGTGACAGGGATTGAACCTGTGACCCCTACGATGTCAACGTAGTGCTCTCCCGCTGAGCTACACGCCCATCCGACGAGCGCGCATACACCACATTCGGTGCGGGCGCGTCAATAGCCGCACGCGAACTGTTGTCGCTGCAGCCGGCGGCCGGTCAGGCCGCCTGAAGCATCTTCTCGACCTCGTTCACGAGATCGCGCAGATGAAAGGGCTTGGACAGGATCTTGGCGTCGCGCGGCGCCTTTGAATCGGGGTTCAGCGCGACGGCGGCGAAGCCGGTGATGAACATCACCTTCAGGTCGGGATCGATCTCGGTGGCGCGCCTCGCCAGTTCGATGCCGTCCATCTCGGGCATGACAATGTCGGTCAGCAGCAGCGAGAACGGCTCTTCGCGCAGCCGCTCGTAGGCGCTGGCGCCGTTGTCGAAGTCGCTCACGTCGTAGCCGGCGCGCTCCAGCGCCTTGACCAGGAAACGGCGCATGTCGTCATCGTCTTCCGCAAGCAGGATGCGTGTCATCGTGTGTCGTCCGAACCTCGGCAAGTCGCTGCGCCCGTTCCCGCGCCGCAGGGATATTAACCATGCCGTATATGAAGTCTCCGTGGTAAACATCAAGTGAACGAGGCCATGCTGCGCGGCGCGCCGGGCCGTGCCGCCGCGGCAACTGGACACGGCGTCCGGCCGGTGGCAGTTTGGCCCGCATGACGCCTTTCGACTTCCCGCGAGCCGGTGAGACATGCTGACGGCCGCCGACGATTTCTCCCTGGTTCCGCCCTTCGAGATCCGCGCCGGCGAGGGCCAGGCGGTGCCGTTCGTGTTCAACTCCCCGCACAGCGGCCGGCACTATCCGCAGCGCTTCCTCGGCATGTCGCGGCTCGACGGGCTGTCGATCCGCCGCTCGGAAGACACCTATGTCGACGAGCTGTTCGGGGTCGCGCCGTCGCTCGGCGCGCCGCTGCTGGTGGCCAATTTCCCGCGCGCCTATCTCGACGTTAACCGGGAGCCGTGGGAACTCGATCCCAAAATGTTCGCCGAGCCGCTGCCGCCCTTCGCCAATATCCGCTCCGCGCGCGTCGCGGGCGGGCTCGGCACGCTGGCCAAGGTGGTCGGAGAGGGGCTGGAAATCTATTCGGCGCGGCTGCCGCTGTCGGAGGCGGTCGGGCGCATCGAGGCGATCTACGAGCCCTACCATCGCACGCTCAAGCAGCTCCTGGGCGCGACCCACCAGCGCTTCGGCTGGGCGGTGCTGATCGACTGCCACTCCATGCCCGCCAGCATCAGGCTCGGCGATGCCGGTTTCCGGCCGGACTTCATCATCGGCGACCGCTTCGGCGCGTCCGCCGCGGCGGAGCTCACGCAGACGGCGATCGGCCTGCTCAGCGGCATGGGCTATCGCGTGACCCATAACAAGCCCTATGCCGGCGGCTTCATCACCGAGCACTACGGACGGCCGGCGCGCGGCGTGCATGCGCTGCAGATCGAGATCAACCGCGCGCTCTACATGAACGAGAAGACCCTCGCGCGGACCGGCGGCTTCGACGCGCTGGCGAGCGACCTGTCGTTCTTCGCGGCCAGGCTGATCGCGGAAACCGACCTGTCGCCCGGCCTGCCGATGGCCGCCGAATAGGCCCCACGATGCCGGGCCAAAAAAAGACCGCATCGCGGACGATGCGGTCAAGTCTAGGGAGGAAACGCCCAAGGAGGGCATGGACAGGAGAACCTGTCCAAGGAAACGATATTGTGCGATGCACAAAAGTCAACGGCTTAATTTCGAGCCGTCCTTCCCGTAGGACGCCGATCATGCGAGTCGTGACAATTCCGCAACGCTGGAGAGGTTGAGGTGGACATAAGCGCCGAGTTCATGCGGCATCTGGCCGATGCCGCCGCGGCCGAGACGCTGCCCCGCTTCCGCCAGGGCGGCGACATCGCCAACAAGCTGGCGGCGGGCTTCGACCCGGTCACCGCGGCGGACAGGCAGGCGGAACAGGCGATCCGCCGCCTGATCCGCGCCGAATATCCGACGCATGGCGTGCTGGGCGAGGAGTTCGGCCTCGACGCGGGCGACGGCCGGCACCTGTGGATCATCGACCCGATTGACGGCACGCGTTCCTTCATCTCCGGCATTCCGCTCTGGGGCACGCTCGTCGGGCTGACGGTGGACGGCGACGCCGTCGCCGGCATGATGGCGCAGCCCTTCACCGGCGAGCTGTTCCGCGCCTCGGGCGGCGAGGCCTGGTACGAGGGGCCGGGCGGAACGCGCCGCATGGCGACGCGCGCGACGGCCGCGCTGGCGCAGGCGACGCTGTGCACCACGACGCCGGCGCTTTTCCTCGAGGGGCGCCGCGCCGTCTACGACCGGCTCGAAAGCACGGTGCGGCTCGCCCGGTACGGGACGGACTGCTACGCCTATGCGATGCTGGCGGCCGGCCAGGTCGACCTTGTCGTGGAGGCCGGCCTTCAGCCCTACGACATCGTCGCGCTGGTGCCGATCATCGAAGCAGCGGGCGGGGTGGTGACCACCTGGGACGGCGGCGCGGCCGAGCGCGGCGGCGCGGTGGTAGCGGCGGCGACGCCGGAGCTGCACCGGGCGGCGATCGCCATGCTGCAGGAGCGGTAGGACAGCCTCAGACGTATTCGCCGCTGCCGGGCACGAAGGCGTCGAAGGCGGCGAAGAACTGTTCGCGGAAGCGGTCGGCCTCCTGCAGAATCTCGTGCTGCGCGCCGTCGATGGTGAGCAGCGAGCCGGCGCGCATGCGCCTGGCATAGGCGTCGATGGCGCGGGTCGACACGACCTGGTCGAAACCGGCCGCGACGAACAGGATCGGCACCTTCACCGCCGCCATGAAGGCGGGATCGCTGATGGTCCTCACGGCCTCGAACGCCGCCTTGATCCAGGCCACGGTGGGGCCGCCGGTGGCCAGTTGCGGAAAGGTCTCGTAGAGCCGCACATTGCGTTCGTAGCGCACCGGATCGCTGGTGAGGATGTTGCGCTCGAAGGGCAGGGGGGTTCCGCGCGGCCTGCCGAGCCCGTACATGCGGCCGAGATAGAGCCAGGTCAGCAGCTTGGCGACGCGCCGGATCGACTGCGGCGAGAGCGTCGAGCCGGCATAGGTGAGGAAGGGCGCTAGCAGCACCATCCGGCGCACGCGGTTGGCCAGCGCGGGCGCGGCCAGCAGCGCGACCAGCGCGCCGGCGGAATGCGCCAGTATGTAGAACGGCGCCTTGCAGTCCGGCAGGACGATCTCCTGGAAGAACTGCTCGAGATCCAGCGCATACTCGTCGAAGGAGCGGACATGGCCGCGGCCGGCCATGCGGCGCAGCCGGTCCGAGCCGCCCTGGCCGCGCCAGTCCATGGTGGCGACGTCGAAGCCACGCCGCGTCAGGTCGCCGACGGTCTCGAAATATTTCTCGATGCATTCGTTGCGGCCGTTGAGCAGGATGACCGTGCCATTGTGCGGCCGCACGTCGGTCTCAAAGCGGCCGTAGCGCAGCTTCATGCCGCCGGCGGCCGTCAGGAAGCCGCCCGACGCGCGGTCCGGCACCTCGTTGCCTGCGATCTCATGGAAGATTTCGGTCATGAAGATTTTGGCGTGTCCGGGCGCGCTTTCGCATCGTGATAGGAAGCGCCCCGGCAAAAAGCAAAGCTATTCTTCGTCGAGACGCATGCCTGAAAGAAAGAGACCGGAAGGCCGTGTGTCGCGGCGGCTTCCGGTCTCAATGTCGGGCCGGGAGGAAGGGACGTTACACCCGGACCGGCGTTCAGGCTGCGGTGTCTAGCCGCTCGACCCTGATTGACCGCACTCTAGGACAGCGCGCCTGAACGGCTGCCGAAGCCCGCGTTCATCTCCCGTTCATCCGTGTACGCGCACCCGCCAAAAAGGGCTTGAAACGGTGCGGCGGCCTTCCCAAATGTCCGTTGCGGTCGCCTTCAGGGGCCGCTGTCCCTTCGCCGGAACGCCATTCGGGTTCCGCATCGGGGGCACAACGCAAACACATGTTGCTCAATGGAGAACAACCATGCGTCACGTCGATTTTTCGCCGCTCTATCGTTCGACCGTCGGTTTCGACCGGCTTTTCAGCATGCTCGACACCGTCGGCCAGCCTGACAACGGCACCACCTATCCTCCCTACAACATCGAAAAGACGGGCGAGAACGCCTACCGCATCTCGGTGGCGGTCGCCGGCTTCTCCGAGGACGAGATCTCGATCGAGGCTCACCGCAACGTGCTAACCATCAAGGGCGAGCGCAAGGAGGAGACGAACGAGGAGGGCAAAGAGGTTCTTTATCGCGGCATCGCCGCGCGTGCCTTCGAGCGCCGCTTCCAGCTCGCCGACCATGTCGACGTCGCCGGCGCTGCCCTGAAGAACGGCCTGCTGTTCGTCGACCTCAAGCGCAACATTCCCGAGGAGCTGAAGCCGCGCAAGATCGCGATCAGCGCTGTCGGCAATGGCGCGCGGCAGATCGCGGCCACCTCGGTGAACTGACTGCGGTGCATCGGCGGTGACCGGCCGGTCACCGCCTGTCGCGAGCGGCGCCTTTCGGCGCCGCTTTTCGTTCGTCAGCGCATATGATCGAGGAAGGCGTCCACCTCGTCGGGCTGGGTGGCGAAGCTCGTCACCAGCCGGCACAGTTTTTCGCCGTCGCCGATCGCGCCGAAGCCGGCGGGCAGCGGCCACTCGTAGAAGCGCGCGCCCGCCTGCCGCGCGGCCTCGAACGCGTCGTCGCGAAGGATGGCGAAGACCTCGTTCGCCTGCGGGGTCCAGGCCAGCCTGGCGCGTGTCGATCCGGCGATGCCCAGCGCCAGCCGCGCGGCCATGGCGTTGGCGTGGCGCGCCGTTTCCAGCCACAGGCCGTCCTCGAAATAGGCGGCGAACTGGGCGGCGACGAAGCGCGATTTGGAGAAGAGCTGCCCGGCGCGCTTCTGGATGAAGGCGAATTCCCGCGCTTGCGCGGGGTCGAACAGCACGACCGCCTCGGCGCACCAGCAGCCGTTCTTGGTGCCGCCGAAGGACAGGATGTCGATGCCGCGCTTCCACGTCATCCCGGCCGGGCTCGTGTCCAGCGCAACCAGCGCATTGGCGAAGCGCGCCCCGTCCATGTGCAGCGGAAGCCGGTGTTTCGCGGCGATGGCGCCGATCTCGGCGATCCGGTCCAGGCCATAGACCGTTCCCGCTTCCGTGGCCTGGGTGATGGTGACGGCCATGGGGCGGCCGCCATGGACGAAATCGGGATCGAAGCGGGCGAGCGCGCGCTCCAGCGCGGCCGGGTCCATGCGGCCTTCCGCCCCGTCGATCGCATGCAGGCGCGCGCCGCCGGTGAAATACTCCGGCGCGCCGCACTCGTCTTCCCGCACATGCGATTCGCGATGGCCGAAGGCGATGCCGCCCGGCTTGTTGAGAAGCGTCAGGGCCAGCGAATTGGCGGCCGTGCCGGTCGACACGAAGAACACCGCCACCTCGCGCTCGAAGATGCGGGAGAAGGTTTGCGCCACCGCGACGTCCAGCGGCCCCTTGCCGTAACCCGGAACCGATCCCTGCGCATGCGCGGCAAGCGCCGCGCCGATGCGTGGATGTGCGCCGGCCCAGTTGTCGGAGGTGAAAAGCATGGCGTGAGCATCCCGGCGGTTTCGCACAGGCTTGCGCGATTGCCGGCCCCGCCGCAAGGGTGCGACCGAATATTGTGCGCCGAACCTTTTTCGTGAAATTTTCGGTCGGACGGCTCTGGAAATTTTTACGATTGCGTCTTGCCGGCCATCGGATTTTCTGCGATAGAAATTTAGGACAGTATTGCTGTCTTATTTATCCAGGCGACAGGAACCGGATCGGCGTATAATGACGCTTGTCCGGCTGCCGGTGTGGATGATGATGCCGGAAACCGCCTGCCGCCTTGCCGATCATGACGCCGAACCACGGCGCGATCCGCGGGCGGACAAGAGGGAGCCGGCCCGCTATCAACGCCGCCCGCAAGGGCCCGAGACGGAGGGAGAGACGATGACGAAGCTTGCCGCTTCCGCGACCACCGCGCCTGACCTGGTGTCCGGCACGAAGGCCGCTCTCGCCAAAGCCGCCGCTCACGGCCTCTACGATCCGCGCAACGAGCACGACTCCTGCGGCGTCGGTTTCATCGCGCAGATGAAGGGCGTCAAGTCGCACCAGATCGTCAAGGACGGTCTGTTCATGCTCGAGAACCTGACGCATCGCGGCGCGGTCGGCGCCGACCCGCTGATGGGCGACGGGGCCGGCGTGCTCGTGCAGGTTCCCGACCGCTTCTTCCGGCGCGAGATGGCGGAGCAGGGCGTCGAGTTGCCGTCCGCCGGCCAGTACGGCGTCGGCCACTGGTTCATGCCGCGCGACGAGGCGCTGCGCCAGCACGTCAACGAGGTCATCCTGGAATCGGCGCAGTCCGAGGGCCTGCCGATCCTCGGCTTCCGTGACGTCCCCGTCGACAATTCCTCGCTGTCCAAGGCAGCCGACGTGGCGGCCGCCGAGCCTTTCCACCGGCAGGTGTTCGTCGGGCGTCCGGCCGAGATCGAGGACGACGAGGAGTACGAGGCGCGGCTCTATTTGCTGCGCAAGGTCATTTCCGGCCGCATCTACGCCGAGAACGACAACAAGGACATCGGCGCCTACTGCGTGTCGCTGTCGGCGCGCACCATCGTCTACAAGGGCATGTTCCTGGCCTACCAGGTCGGCGCCTACTACAAGGACCTGTCCGATCCGCTGTTCGAGACGGCGCTGATCCTCGTGCATCAGCGGTTTTCGACGAACACCTTCCCGTCGTGGAAGCTGGCCCATCCCTACCGCATGGTCGCGCACAACGGCGAGATCAACACGGTGCGCGGCAACAACAACTGGATGGCGGCGCGCCAGGCCTCGGTCGATTCCGAGCTGTTCGGCAACGACATCTCGAAGCTGTGGCCGATCTCCTACGAGGGACAGTCGGACACCGCCTGTTTCGACAACGCGTTGGAGTTCCTGTTCCAGGGCGGCTACACGCTCTCGCACGCGATGATGATGCTGATCCCGGAAGCGTGGGCCGGCAACAAGTCGATGGACCCCGAGCGCAAGGCTTTCTACGAGTACCACGCCGCGCTGATGGAGCCGTGGGACGGGCCGGCGGCCGTCTGCTTCACCGACGGACGCCAGATCGGCGCGACGCTCGACCGCAACGGCCTGCGCCCCGCCCGCTACATGGTGACGGACGACGACCGCGTCATCCTGGCCTCGGAAGCGGGCGTGCTGCCGGTCGAGGACAAGCACATCGTCAAGAAGTGGCGGTTGCAGCCGGGCAAGATGCTGCTGATCGACCTGGCCAAGGGCCGCATCATTTCCGACGACGAGGTGAAGTCGGAGATCGCCACCAGGCATCCCTACAAGACATGGCTGAACAACACCCAGCTCATCCTGGAGGAGTTGAAGCCGGTGGAGCCGCGCGCGCTGCGCAAGGACGTGTCGCTGCTCGACCGCCAGCAGGCCTTCGGCTACACGCAGGAGGATCTGAAGATCCTGATGGCGCCGATGGCGACCACGGGGCAGGAGGCCGTCGGCTCGATGGGCACCGACACGCCGATCGCGGCGATGTCGGACAAGCCCAAGCTGCTCTACCACTACTTCAAGCAGAATTTCGCGCAGGTCACCAATCCGCCGATCGACCCGATCCGCGAGGAGCTGGTGATGAGCCTGGTGTCCTTCATCGGGCCGCGTCCGAACATCTTCGATCTCGTCGGCTCGTCCCGCCGCAAGCGGCTGGAGGTGCGCCAGCCGATCCTGACCAATGCCGACCTGGAGAAGATCCGCTCGATCGGCCACACGGAAGACCGCTTCGACACCAAGACGATCGACATCACCTATGCGGCGTCCGAGGGCGCGGCCGGCATGCCGGCCGCCATCGAGCGCCTGTGCGAGCGCGCCGAGGCGGCGGTCGCCGGCGGCTACAACATCATCATCCTGTCGGACCGCATGATCGGCCCGGACCGCATCGACATTCCGACGCTGCTGGCGACGGCGGCGGTGCACCACCACCTGATCCGCAAGGGGCTGCGCACCTCCGTCGGCCTGGTGGTGGAATCGGGCGAGCCGCGCGAGGTGCATCATTTCTGCTGCCTCGCCGGTTACGGCGCGGAGGCGATCAACCCCTATCTCGCCTTCGACACGCTCACCGACATGCACAGGCGCGGCGAACTGCCGGCCGAGGTGGATGCCGAGGAGATGGTGCACCGCTACATCAAGTCGCTGGGCAAGGGTATTTTGAAGGTCATGTCCAAGATGGGCATCTCCACCTACCAGTCCTATTGCGGCGCGCAGATCTTCGACGCCGTGGGTCTGAAGTCGGACTTCGTGCAGAAGTATTTCACCGGCACCGCGACGCTGATCGAGGGCGTCGGCCTGGAGGAGATTTCGGCCGAGACGGTGAGCCGGCACACCGACGCCTTCGGCGACGATCCCGTGCTGCGCAACGCGCTGGAGGTCGGCGGCGACTATCTGTTCCGCATGCGCGGCGAGGCGCATATGTGGTCGCCCGACACGGTGGCCACCTTGCAGCACGCCGTCCGCAAGGGCTCCTGGGAGACCTACCGCGATTTCGCCGCGCAGGTCGACAGCGAGACCGCGCGTGCGCGGCAGATTCGCGGCCTGTTCAGGATCAGGCTGGCCGAAGAAGCCGGCCGCGCGCCCGTGCCGCTGGACGAGGTGATGCCGGCCGCCGACATCGTGCGTCGCTTCTCGACCGGCGCCATGTCCTTCGGCTCGATCAGCCGCGAGGCGCACACGACGCTCGCCATCGCCATGAACCGGATCGGCGGCAAGTCGAACACCGGCGAGGGCGGCGAGGAGGCCGACCGCTACCTTCCGTTGCCGGACGGCTCGGCGAACCCCGAGCGCTCGGCGATCAAGCAGGTCGCCTCCGGCCGGTTCGGCGTGACCACCGAATATCTCGTCAATTCCGACGTGATGCAGATCAAGGTGGCGCAGGGCGCGAAGCCCGGCGAGGGCGGCCAGTTGCCCGGCCACAAGGTGGACGCGACCATCGCCAAGGTGCGTCATTCCACGCCCGGCGTCGGCCTGATCTCGCCGCCGCCGCACCACGACATCTATTCGATCGAGGATCTGGCGCAGCTCATCTACGATCTGAAGAACGTCAACCCGGCGGCCGACGTGTCGGTCAAGCTGGTGTCGGAGGTCGGCGTCGGCACGGTGGCGGCCGGCGTCGCCAAGGCGCGCGCCGACCACATCACCATCTCGGGCTATGACGGCGGCACCGGCGCTTCGCCGCTGACCTCGCTGAAGCATGCCGGCTCGCCGTGGGAGATGGGGCTGGCCGAGACGCACCAGACGCTGGTGCTGAACGGGCTGCGCAGCCGTGTCGCCCTCCAGGTGGACGGCGGCCTGCGCACGGGTCGCGACGTGGTCGTCGGAGCGCTGCTCGGCGCCGACGAGTTCGGCTTCTCCACGGCTCCGCTCATCGCGGCCGGCTGCATCATGATGCGCAAGTGCCATCTCAACACCTGCCCGGTCG
>JAPUFC010000059.1 GCA_027492275.1 Mesorhizobium sp.
TTGTAGAAGATGTCGGCGAAGCTGGTGGAGATGACGCAGCGGATGCCGAAGTCGAGCAGCGCCCACGGCGCGTGCTCGCGCGAGGAGCCGCAGCCGAAATTGTCGCCCGCGACGAGGATCTGGGCGTTGCGGTAGGCCGGCTTGTTGAGCACGAAATCCGGGTTCTCGGAGCCGTCCTCGTTGAAGCGCATCTCGGCGAAGAGCCCGACGCTCAAGCCCGAGCGCTTGATCGTCTTCAGATAATCCTTCGGGATGATCATGTCGGTGTCGACATTGACGATCGGCAGGGGGGCGGCGACGCCGGTGAGTGTCGTGAACTTGTCCATGGCTGGCTCGGCTTTGCTCGGATACGTTGAACGCAGCCGGTTTATACGAGCATCGCCTGCGAATCAAATCCCGCCGCCGCTTGACCGCTGGCCGGACCGGGCTAGGTCCGCATGGATGGACAGCAGGATTTTCATCGGCACCGCCGGCTGGAACGTCCCGGCGCGGCACGCCGCCGCCTTCCCGCCGGGCGGATCGCATCTGCAACGCTATGCCGCGAGGCTGCCGGCCGTCGAGATCAACACCTCCTTCTATCGGTCGCACAGGCGCGCGACCTACGAGCGATGGGCCGCTTCCGTCCCGGAGGATTTCCGCTTCGCGGTGAAGCTGCCGCGCGCCGTCACGCACCGGTCGTCGCTCGACGGCGGCGACGAGGCGCTGGGCCGCTTCCTGGACGAGGTCGGCGGGCTTGGGTCCAGGCTCGGCGTGCTGCTCGTCCAGACGCCGCCCCGGCACCGCTTCGATTCTGTTGCCGCCCGGCGCTTCTTCGCGGCGCTGTCGTCCTGGGCCGTCGCCTGCGAACCGCGTCATCCGAGCTGGTTTACGCCTCAGGCGGATGCGCTGCTCGAAAGCCTGCGGGTGGCGCGCGTGGCCGCCGATCCTCCCCCTTGCGCCGGCGCGGGCGAGCCGGGCGGCTGGCGCGGCCTGTCCTATTTCCGCCTTCACGGCAGCCCCCGGATTTATCATTCGGACTACGACGCCGACACGTTGCGCGCGTTGCAAGGCAGGCTGGAGGCGGAAAGACGCACGGGCCGTCCGGTCTGGTGCATCTTCGACAACACGGCCGACTTCCACGCGCTCGGCAACGCGCTTTCCGTCGACGCGGCGCTGCATGCCGCCGGGGCCGTTTCGCCATAGGAAACAATCGCGTCGGGAGCCGGGCGGGACCTTGTCAGGCGGCGCGGCGACGGGCATGAGAAAGGCTATGGCTCAGAAAATCCACCGCCCACGCCGCGCCGCGCTCTACGTTCCGGCCTCCAACGCCAAGGCGATGTCCAAGATCGCCTCGCTCGATCCCGATGTCGTCATCTACGATCTCGAGGATGCCGTCGGCCCGTCCGAGAAGGCCGCGGCGCGAGAGGCGCTGCGGGCGCACTTCGCCGCCGGCCGGCGCGCTGGCGGCCCGGAACGCGTCATCCGCATCAACCCGCTGGCCGAGGAGGGCGGCACCGAGGACCTGCTCGCCGCGATCGCCTGCCGCCCCGACGCGATCCTGCTGCCCAAGGTCGAGACGCCGCGCGATGTCCTCGACGCCGACGACGCGCTCGACCAGGCCGATGTCGGAACGGACCTGCGGCTGTGGATCATGGTCGAGACGCCCCGCGCCATGCTGAACCTCGGCGCCCTCGCCGAACTGGGCAGGGACCGCGCCGCGCGGCTCGACTGCCTCATCGCCGGCCCCAACGATCTGGTGAAGCTGACCGGCATCCTGCCCACGCCCGACCGCCGCTATCTCAATCCCTGGCTGTCGCAGATGGTGCTGGCGGCGCGCGCCGGCGGCTTTTCCGTTCTCGACGGCGTCAGCAACGACTTCCGCGACCTCGACGCCTTCTCGCGCGAATGCGCGGAAGGCGCGGCGATGGGCTTCGACGGCAAGACGCTGATCCACCCGGCGCAGATCGAGCCGGCGCGGCGCGCCTTCTCGCCTTCGCCCGAAGCGATCGCCGAGGCGAAAAACATCGTCGCCGCCTTCGCCCTGCCGGAGAACGCCGGCAAGGGCGTCATCGCGATCGACGGCAAGATGGTCGAGAGGCTGCACTTCGAGCAGGCGCAAAAGCTGCTGGCCAAGGCCGGGACCGGCGCATCGGAGACATCGCGATGAAACTGTACCGCTTCCTGTCCGGTCCCGACGATTCCAGCTTTTGCCACAAGGTGACCATGGCCTTGAACCAGGGCTGGCAGCTCCACGGCTCGCCGGCCTATGCCTTCGATCCCGAGACGAGAATGATGCGCTGCGGCCAGTCCGTGGTGAAGGACGTCGACGGGCAGGATTATCGGCCGGAGATGAAACTGTCGGACTACTGAGTCGCGTCCGTCCGTCCGTCCGGCAGCGTCTCGGTGGCCGTCGGGACGACCTTGCGCCGCCTTCTCAGCCACCACACGCCGATAAGGTCGAGCACCCCGCGCAGGCCCCTGTCGAGGATGCCATAGTTCGACTTGCCGTGCCGGCGCGGCCGGTCGACCACGTCGATATGGGTGACGGCGAAACCCTCGCGGATCACCAGCGCCGGCAGGTAGCGATGCCAGCCGTCGAAATACGGCAGCTGCCGGAACAGCGCCGTCGGCAACGCCTTCAGCCCGCAGCCGGAATCGCGCGTGCCGTCCCTGAGCATCGCCTCGCGAAGCCCGTTGGCGAAGCGCGAGGCGAGCTGCTTGAGCTTCGTGTCGGTGCGCTTCAGCCGCTGGCCGGCGGCGATGCCCATGCGCGGGCCGCCGGCAATCAGCGCGTCGGCGAGCTTCGGCAGATAGGCGGGATCGTTCTGCCCGTCCCCGTCCAGCGTGATGACGATCTCGCCATGGGCGGCGAAGACGCCCGAGCGCAGCGCGGCGCTCTGGCCGGCGGAACGGTCGTGCCGCACCAGCCGAAGGCGCTGCGGGTCGAGGCGGCCCTGCAGCCCCGCCGCCGTCCCGTCCGTCGATCCGTCGTCCACGACGACGATCTCGTAGTCGCGGCCCTGCATCGCCCGCTCGATCTCGTCGAGCAGGATCGGCAGGTTGGCCGCCTCGTTGCGGCAGGGGATGATGACGGAAAATCTCTTCGCCATGGACGGCATCTCGCGGGTCGGCGCTGGTCTTAGACCGCAACCTTGCCGATCCTGCAACGCGAAAATGCAGCCCGGACCGGGGTGGGATCGATCGTCAGGGTAGCCGGGTCCAGGCGGCGTTCTTTCCGGACGAGCGCAGGCAGGCCTCGACGAAGGCGACGCCCTCGACGCCGTCCGCCACGGTCGGGAACACGACATCCCCGTCCGGCAGGCCGCCCGGCGTCCGCGCCGCCCGGATCGCCCGCGCCGCCTCGGCATAGATGTTGGCGAAGCCTTCGAGATAGCCTTCCGGGTGGCCGGCCGGCACGCGCGTCACCCGCCCGGCCGCCGCGCCCGTCGCCGCGCCGCCGCGCGTCAGGAGCCGGCGCGGCTCGCTGAGCGGCGTGTGCCAGAGCTGGTTGGGGTTTTCCTGGCCCCACTCCAGCCCGCCCTTCGTGCCGAAGATTCGGAGCTTCAGCGCGTTTTCGTTGCCCGGCGCGACCTGGCTGGCCCAGATCATGCCCTTCGCGCCGCCCTCGAAGCGCAGCAGGATGTGGGCATTGTCGTCCACGCGACGGCCCGGCACGAAACTGTCCAGATCGGCCGACAGGCTGTCCAGCGCCAGGCCGGAGACGAAGCGCAGCAGATTGTAGGCATGGGTGCCGATGTCGCCGATCGCCCCGCCGCCCGACTGTTTTGGATCGGTGCGCCAGGCCGCCTGCTTGGAGCCGCCGTCCTCGACCTTCTCGGTCAGCCAGTCCTGCGCGTATTCGGCATGAACCAGCCGGATCGGGCCGAGCTCGCCCGCCGCCACCATCGCGCGCGCCTGCCGGACCATTGGGTAGCCGGAGTAGTTGTGCGTGAGCACGAACAGTTTTCCCGACTTCCGCACCAGCGCGGCGAGCTTTCTCGCATCCGACAGCGTCGCGGTCAGCGGCTTGTCGCAGATGACGTGGATGCCCGCCTCCATGAACGCCCTGGCCGCCGGATAGTGCATGTGGTTGGGCGTCACGATGACGACAGCCTCGATCCCGTCCGGCCGTTGCGCCTCGGCTTTTGCCATGTCCGCGAAGGAGCCGTAGCTGCGCGCCGGATCGAGGCCGAGTTCGGCGGCCGACGCTTTTGCGCGCTCCGGGTCGGAGGACAGCGCCCCCGCCACCAGCGCGAATTCTCCATCCATGCGCGCGGCGAGCCGGTGCACCGCGCCGATGAACGCGCCCTGTCCGCCCCCGACCATTCCGTAGCGGATAGGCTCTTCCATCACGCGATCCCCATCATGGCGCGCAGCAGCGCCGGGTCCGCCGCGCCGACGGCGAAATCGTCGAAGGCCGTTTCCGTGACGCGGATCACATGGCTGCGGATGAAGGGCGCGCCCTCGGCCGCGCCCTGTTCGGGATGCTTCAGGCAGCATTCCCACTCCAGCACGGGCCAGGAGGAATAGCCGTACTGCGCGAGCCTGGAGAAGATGCCGGAGAAATCCACCTGCCCGTCGCCCAGCGAGCGGAAGCGGCCGGCGCGGTTCACCCAGCCCTGGTAGCCGGAGTAGACGCCCTGACGACCGGTCGGGTTGAACTCCGCGTCCTTCACATGGAACGCCTTGATGCGCTCGTGATAGAGGTCGATGAAGGCGAGGTAGTCGAGCTGTTGCAGCAGGAAATGCGACGGATCGTAGTTGATGTTGCAGCGCCGGTGCCCGCCGACCGCATCCAGGAACATCTCGAAGGTCGCGCCGTCGAACACGTCCTCGCCGGGATGGATCTCGAAGCAGACATCGACGCCGTTCTCGTCATAGACGTCGAGGATCGGCTTCCAGCGCCGGCCGAGCTCGGCGAAGGCCTCCTCGACCAGCCCGGCGGGCCGCTGCGGCCAGGGGTAGAGGTAGGGAAAGGCGAGCGCTCCGGTGAACGACACGGAGGCGTCGAGGCCAAGACGGCGCGAGGCTTTCGCCGCCATCGTCATGCGCTCCACCGCCCATTCCTGCCGCGCGCCGGGATTGCCGCGCACCGCCGGCGGCGCAAACCCGTCGAACTGCGCGTCATAGGCGGGATGGACGGCGACGAGCTGGCCGATCAGATGCGTCGACAGCTCCGTGATCTCGACCCCGGCGTCGGCGCAGACGCCCCTGATCTCGTCGCAGTAGGCCGTCGACCGCGCCGCCTCCTCGAGGTCGAAGAGCCGCGCGTCCCAGCTCGGTATCTGCACGCCCTCATAGCCGAGCCCGGCGGCCCATGCCGTGATCGAGGCCAGCGAGTCGAACGGCGCGGCGTCGCCGGCGAACTGGGCGAGGAAGATCGCCGGGCCTTTCATCGTGGCGGACATCCGCGCTCCTGTGCTTCGTGACCTTGGCGACACGGATAGCACAGGCGACCGTGCCCCGTCAGGCGGGCCGTTCGGCGATTGCCCTGACGCGGCGGCAATTGCGCCGCATCGCAAACATTATAGAGTGCGCCCCGAAAAAATCGGAGCCTCCATGTCCTCGCGCCTCTTCACGCCGATCACGCTCGGCGGCATCGAACTTCCCAACCGCATCGCCGTCGCGCCCATGTGCCAGTATTCGGCCGACGACGGCTCCGCCACGGACTGGCATCTCCAGCAGTGGATGACCTACGCCATGTCCGGCGCGGGCATGATCACCCTGGAGATGACCGACGTGGAGCGCCGGGGGCGCATTTCGCATGGCTGCCTCGGTCTCTATTCCGACGCCAATGAGGCGGCTGCGAAGCGCGCGCTCGACGCGGCGCGGCGCGTTGCCGGCCCCGGCGTGAAGTTCGGCGTCCAGCTCGCCCATGCGGGCCGCAAGGCCTCGTGCCGGCGCGCCTGGGAAGGCGGCGGGCCGCTGGGCGCCGACGAGGACCCTTGGCAGACCGTGTCGGCCTCCGCCATCCCCTATGACGACGGCTGGCACACGCCGCACGCGCTGACCGAGGCCGGGATCGACGTTCTGGTGGAGAAATTCGCCGCCGGCGCGCGCCGGGCCGCCCGCGCCGGCTTCGATTTCATCGAGCTGCATTCCGCCCACGGCTACCTGCTGCACCAGTTCCTGTCGCCGCTGTCCAACCGCAGGACCGATCGCTACGGCGGGCCGCTGGAGAACCGGCTCCGCTTTCCGCTCGCCGTGGCCGGGGCCGTGCGGGATGCCGCGCCCGCCCTGATGATCGGCGCGCGCATCTCGGTGACGGACTGGGTCGACGGCGGTCTGTCGGTGGAGGACGGCATCGGGATCGCCCGTGCCTATCGCGACGCCGGGCTCGCCTACATCTGCTGTTCGAGCGGCGGCAATTCCCCGCTCCAGAAAATCCCGGGCGGTCCGGGCTATCAGGTGCATCTGGCCGAGGCGGTAAAGAAGGCGGTCGGCGTGCCGGTCCGCGCGGTCGGCCTGATCGACGAGCCGAGGCAGGCGGAGGACATCCTGGCGCAGGGCCGCGCGGACATGGTGGCGCTCGCCCGTGCCATCCTGGCCGATCCGCGCTGGGGATGGCGCGCGGCGGCGACGCTCGGCGACCCCTTCACAGTCGCGCCGCAACTCGCGCGCGGCGCCTTCCTGCGGAAGAAATGGGCGCAGGACCGCCAGGCATGACGCCCTGACGGAAGGCGGCCCGGCGCGCGCCGATCCGCCCCCGCCGATCTCCGGCTCCCCCTGACAGGCGATCGTCTTTGCGCCCGGTAGCGGCCATGCGCCGCTGCGCGCGTTCGGTCGTTGGCGGATCGCCGCGAATGGCTTAAGAACCTGATTCACCAGCAGCAACAAGGAGCGTGATGGAGCATCACCCGCTACTGTTCATCGTTGCACTACCGTTTCTGGCAGGCCTCGCAGCGGTGCTTCTGCCCACCGATTCACGCACGCCGGTGACATGGCTCGCGGGCCTCACCATGCTGGCCTGCGTCGCCCTCACATTTTCGCTCTACCCCGCCGTCAGCACCGGCGAGCCCGTTCGCTACACCGTCGAATGGATGCCGTCGCTCGGGCTCGACTTCGTGCTGCGCATGGACGGCTTCGCCTGGATATTCGCCTTCCTGGTCAGCGTCATCGGCTTTCTCGTCGTCATCTACACGCGCTACTACATCTCGCCCGACGATCCGGTCCGGCGCTTCTACCTGTTCTTCCTGGCGTTCACCGGATCGATGCTGGGGGTCGTGCTCTCGGGCAGCCTCATCGTGCTGGTCGTCTTCTGGGAGCTGACCAGCATCTCCTCCTTCCTGCTCATCGGCTACTGGCATCACAACCAGGCCGCGCGCGACGGCGCGCGCATGGCGTTCACGGTCACCGCGATCGGCGGGCTGGCGCTGCTGGCCGGCGTGCTGCTCATCGGCCACATCGTCGGCAGTTACGACCTCGACGTCGTGCTGGCGTCCGGCGATCTCATCCGCTCCCACGACTACTACGTCCCGGCGCTGCTCCTAGTGCTTTTGGGCGCCCTGACCAAAAGCGCGCAGTTCCCCTTCCACTTCTGGCTTCCCAACGCGATGGCCGCGCCGACGCCCGTGTCGGCGTTCCTGCATTCGGCCACCATGGTGAAGGCGGGCGTGTTCCTGATGGCGCGCCTGTGGCCGGTCCTGTCGGGCACGCCCGAATGGTTCGTCATCCTCGGTCTGGCCGGCATGGCGTCGCTGGTGCTGGGCGCCTATCTCGCCATGTTCCAGCACGACCTGAAGGGCCTGCTCGCCTATTCGACGATCAGCCATCTCGGCCTCATCACCATGCTGCTCAGCCTCGGCAGCCCGCTCGGCGCGGTCGCGGCGATCTTCCACATGCTCAACCACGCCACGTTCAAGGCCTCGCTGTTCATGGCCGCCGGCATCATCGACCACGAGACCGGAACGCGCGATCTGAGACGGCTGTCCGGGCTGTTCCGTTTCATGCCGATCACCGGGACGCTGGCGATGGTGGCCAGCGCCGCCATGGCGGGCGTGCCGCTGCTGAACGGGTTCCTGTCGAAGGAGATGTTCTTCGCAGAGGCGGTCGAGACCCATGCGGATTCCTGGGTCGACCGGATCGCGCCCTATGCGGCGGTGCTGGGCAGCGCGCTGGCCGTCACCTATTCGATCCGGCTGATCCATTCGATCTTCCTCGGCGCGCCGCCCGAGAGCTTCCCGCGCCAGCCGCACGAACCTCCCTTCTGGATGCGCTTCCCGGTCATGCTGCTGGTGGCGGCCTGCCTTGTCGTCGGCATCATACCCGGTCTCACCGTCGGACCCTTTCTCCACGTCGCGGTCGCCTCCGTTCTCGGCGATGCGACCCCGCAATACAGCCTGGCGGTCTGGCACGGCGTCAACCTGCCGCTCGCCATGAGCGTCGCGGCACTGGTGGCCGGAGCCGTCCTGTACCTCCTGATCGGCGACTACCTCGAACGCGCCGAGAGCGCGCCTCTGCTGGGACGCCTGAACGGCCAGCGGATTTTCGAGCAGGCCATGGTCGCGGTGTCCTGGCGCTGGGCGCGCATCGTCGAGGACCTCTTCGGCACCCGGCGGCTGCAGCCGCAGATGCGCCTGCTGGTGGCCGCGGCCGTCGCCGCCGGCGCGGTCCCGCTGCTGCTGTCGGGCATCGCCTTCGGCCCCTTCGGCACGCCGGACCTCGCCTTCGCCGGGCTTTGGTGCGTCGGCATGGGCTGCGCGCTGTTCGCGGCTTATCAGGCCAAGTTCCACCGGCTGGCCGCGCTCGCCATGCTGGGCGCCACCGGCCTGGTGACGTGCACCACCTTCTTCTGGCTGTCGGCCCCGGATCTGGCGGCGACGCAGCTCGTCGTCGAGATCGTCACCACCGTCCTCATCCTGCTCGGCCTGCGATGGCTGCCGAAACGATCCGAGTCCCTGCTCGAACGCGGCGGCTTGTGGGATCGCGTCAGGCGCGCGCGCGACCTGGCGATCGCTGTGCTGGCGGGGATCGGCATGACGCTCATCTCCTATGCGGTGATGACGCGCGCGCCGGGCGAGACGATCGCCGGCTTCTTCCTTGACAAGGCCTATTCCGAAGGCGGCGGACGCAACGTCGTCAACGTGATCCTCGTCGACTTCCGCGGCTTCGACACGATGGGCGAGATCACCGTGCTCGGCATCGTGGCGCTGACCGTCTTCGCGCTGCTCCGGCGCTTCCGGCCAGCGCCCGACACCATCCAGCGTCCCGAGCAGCAGTTGATCCAGCGCTCCTATGACGAGGCGGAGCCGGACCGGCGCGCCGACGCGACGGCGTCGGACTATCTCTACGTGCCCTCCATCATCATGCAGTGGATGTTCCCGGTCGTCATCGTGCTCGCGGCCTATCTGTTCCTGCGCGGCCACGACGCGCCCGGCGGCGGCTTCGCGGCTGGCGTCGCCATGGCGGCGGGGTTCATCCTCCAGTACATGGCGGCGGGCACGGTGTGGGTGGAGGACCGGCTGCGCATCCTTCCCGTCGTCTGGATCGGCGGCGGCCTGCTGATCGCGGCGCTGACCGGAGCGGTGCCGATCCTGCTCGGCGACGCCTTCCTGACCTCGTATTTCCAGTATGTCGACCTGCCCCTGCTGGGCAAGGTGCCGCTAGCGAGCGCCGCCCTGTTCGACCTCGGCGTGTTCAGCCTCGTGGTCGGCGCGACCGTCCTGATGCTGATCGCCATCGCCCACCAGTCCATCCGCCGCCTGCGCGCTGCGCGCCAGGAGGAAGAGCGCCAGCTTGAGGAGCGCCAGGCATGGAGCTGACGCTCGCCATCGCCATCGGGGTGCTGACCGGCTCGGGCGTGTGGCTGGTGTTCCGCCCGCGCACCTACCAGCTCGTCATCGGTCTTTCCCTGCTCTCCTATGCGGTGAACCTGTTCATCTTCAGCATGGGCCGCCTGCGCATGGGCGCGGCCCCCGTCCTCGGCGCGGACGGCGTCGCCAATCCGGCCGACTACGCCGACCCGGTTCCCCAGGCATTGGTCCTGACGGCGATCGTCATCGGCTTCGCCACCACGGCGCTGCTGCTCGTGGTGCTTCTCGTCTCCCGCGGCCTCACCGGCAGCGACCACGTCGACGGCCGGGAGTCGCGCTGATGGATTGGGAAAGGCATCTGCTCGTCGTCCCGATCCTGCTGCCGCTGGCGGCGGGCGCCGCCCTGCTCCTCGTCGAGGAGGTGCGCCACACGTTGAAGGCGACGATCAGCATGGCCGCCACCCTGGCGCTGCTCGTCGTGGCGATCGTCCTCCTGCGCATGGCCGACGGCAACGGCGGCGATGCGCAGTCGATGTCCTACGCGGTGGCGAGCTGGCCAGCGCCCTTCGCCATCGTCCTGGTGCTCGACCGGCTGTCGGCCCTGATGCTGGTCACCACCGCCATCCTCGCTCTGGCCGCGCTGGCCTTCTCGCTCACGCGCTGGGACCGCGCCGGGCCGCATTTCCATTCGCTGTTTCAGTTCCTGCTGATGGGCCTCGGCGGCGCTTTCCTGACCGGCGATCTGTTCAACCTCTTCGTCTTCTTCGAAGTGACGCTCGCCGCCTCCTACGGGCTGCTGCTGCACGGCTCGGGCTCCTTCCGGGTCCGCTCCGGCCTGCACTACATCGCGATCAACCTCGCCGCCTCGCTGCTGTTCCTGATCGGCGTCAGCCTGATCTACGGCGTCACGGGCACGCTCAACATGGCCGACCTGGCGGTCCGCATCGGGCAAGTGTCCGCCGACGACCGCATGCTGCTCCAGGCCGGGGCGGGCATTCTGGGCGTGGCCTTCCTGGTCAAGGCCGGCATGTGGCCGCTCGGCCTTTGGCTGCCCCCGGCCTACATGGCCGCAGCGGCCCCGGTCGGAGCCGTCTTCGTCATCCTGACGAAAGTCGGCGTCTATGTGCTGCTGCGCCTGTCGCTGCTGCTGTTCGGCGGCCTTTCGGGCGACATGGCCGGTTTCGGCAACATGGCGCTGCTGTGGGGCGGCCTGGCGACGCTGGCCTTCGCCACCTCGGGCGTGCTGGCCTCGCAGGCCATGGGCCGGCTCGCCGGCTACAGCGTCCTGATCTCGTCGGGCACGCTGCTCGCCGCCGTCGGCATGGGCAACATCGCGGTGGTGTCGGGAGCCCTGTTCTATCTCGTCAGCTCCACCTTCGCCGCCGCCGCCTTCTTCATGCTGATCGAGCTCGTGGAGCGCGCGCGCGAGCCGGGCGCCGACCTGCTGGCCGTGACCATGGAAGCCTATGGCGACGAGCGCGAGGAGACCGAGGAGCCGGAGGACGAGGAGATCGGCGTGGTGATGCCGGGCGCGCTGGCCGTGCTGGGCGTCTCGTTCGGATGCATCGCCTTGCTGCTCGCGGGATTGCCGCCGCTTTCCGGCTTTGTCGCCAAGTTCGCCATCCTCAAGGGGATGCTCGACGGCAACAGCCTCGCCGACGGCGAGATTCCGGTGGGAGCCTGGATCGTCATGGCGCTGGTCATCCTCTCGGGTCTGGCGGCGCTGGTGGCGATGATGCGCACGGGCATCCGGACGTTCTGGGCGCCGCTGGAAACCGTGGTGCCGCGCGTCCTGGTGATCGAGATGGCCCCGATCCTGACGCTGATCGGCCTGTGCTTCGCCATGACCTTCTCCGGCGGGACGCTGATCCGCTACACGGATGCCGCCTCGCGCGCGCTGCACGAGCCTGCCGGCTACGTCCAGGGGGTGCTGGGCGACAACCGGGAGAAGGCCGACCGATGAGCCGCGTCCTCCCCTATCCCCTGCTGACGCTCGGGCTGCTGCTGATGTGGCTGCTGCTGACGTCGTTCTCCCTCGCGCAACTGCTGCTGGGCGGCATCGTCGCCGCCGCCGCCTCGCGCGCCATGGCCGCGCTGCAGCCGTCCAAGCCGCGCATCAGACGCTGGAGCCCCATTCCGAAGCTCGCGCTGATCGTCGCTCTGGACATCCTGCGCTCGAACATCGCCGTGTTCACCATCATCGTCCATGGCCGCGCTCGCGAGCGTGTTTCCGGCTTCGTCGCCATTCCGCTCGACCTGCAGGACAAGACCGGGCTGGCGCTCCTGTCGTGCATCGTCACCAGCACGCCCGGCACGGCCTGGGTCGAGTACGACCCCACGTCCGGCGTCCTCCTGCTCCATGTCCTCGACCTGGTCGACCGGGAGGAATGGATCGCCCTGATCAAGAATCGCTACGAGGCCCTGCTGATGGAGATCTTCGAATGACCGCCGTCATCCTCGTCTGGTCGGTAACCGCGGCGCAGGTCATGCTGGTCGCGGCGATGGCCTGCTACGCCTACCGGGTGGTGCGCGGACCGCGCGCGCAGGACCGCGTGCTGTGCCTCGACGCCATGTATGTCTGCGCCATGCTGCTCGCCTTGACCGTCGGCATCCGCACCGGGAGCGGGGTTTATTTCGAGGCGGCGCTCATCATCGCCGTGCTCGGTTTCGCATCGAGCGTCGCGCTGGCCAAGTTCCTCATGCGGGGCGAGGTGATCGAATGACGCACGCGGCCGATCTGCCGCCCTGGGCGGCGCTGCTGACCGCCCTGCTGGTGCTGACCGGGGCGGGGCTGACCCTTGCCGGCGCCGTCGGGACGCTGCGCTTCGGCAGCTTCTACGAGCGGGTGCATGCGCCCACCCTCGGCACGAGCTGGGGAACCGCCGCCATCGCGCTGGCCTCGATGGTGCTCTTCTCCGCGCTCGGCTCGCGGGCCGTCGTCCACGAGCTGCTGATCGCGATCTTCATCACCGTCACCACGCCGGTGACCTTGATGCTGCTGGCCCGCGCCGCCCTCTACCGCGACAGGACGGAAGGCGAGAAGGACGTGCCGCCCATGTCCGTGGTCAGGCAGTCGGGCAGAAACCCCGCAAACGGAGAGGCCGGCGGCGCCGTCTGAGCGCCGCGTGCCTATTTCCCCTGCTGCCGTGCCTCGGCCTGCGGGCATCCCTGTTGCATTTCTCCCCGTCGTGCCCGTGCCTCCAACCGGAGGCCGCCTGCCCGCCTGCGCCGGCCCGCCGCAGGCGTGCAGGTTGAGAAGCAGGGCGCGATGACCTAGGTAGGAGAGCATGTGCATGGAGACGTTCATCAGGATTTCGAGGCTTGCCGGGGAAGGACGCGTCTTGTCCCGGATCGGGCGCTCTCACCCTGAACCCCGCGTCTAGC
>JAPUFC010000060.1 GCA_027492275.1 Mesorhizobium sp.
GCTCGCCAGCATCATGCTCTGGCTCAAATAACTAAATTGTCACTACAGCCTAGCCGGCGGAATATTTCGGATGCCGGGCATCCCGTTTACCGTTCATTAAGCTTTACGAGCGATTACTGTGTGCATCCAGTTGATCTGGATTCTTACCGAGTGGCGGAGCCACTTCGTTTGACGCCTCCCTGTTAACTCCTGAGAGCCGCTTTTCGCGGCTCTTTTTTTGTTCCGCCCGCCGGAATGCTCCGTTGGACGCGAAAAAGCCGGGATTGCGCCGTTAACCCTTTGTTAAACATGTCCTTGCCATCGCGGGTGGCGGGGCGCATCCTGCCTCGCGTCGCCTTCCAGCGGGCAAGGCGGCGTGGAACGTCCGGCGGGGTTTGTCGCTTGAAGACCGGACGCGATGTGGTTTTGGGGGCTGGAATGCGCGAGTCGTCCATGGAGGGCGCCAAGACGATCAGGCTGGCGGAACGGCGGATTTTTTCCGACCGGTTCAAGCCGCTCTACGAGCAGGGCATGAGCCTCGTCGAGCAGGCGGCGGAGTATCTCGACGGCAGGGGCCGCGCCGACGCCAAGACGCTGTCGCGTCCGGCCTCGACGCTCTACGCGGCGGAATCGATGCGGCTGACGACGCGCCTCATGCAGGTCGCGTCCTGGTTGCTCCTGCAGCGCGCCGCCAATTCCGGCGAGATGAGCCGCGAGCAGGTGGCCAGCGAGAAGGCCAAGGTTCGTCTCGACACCGCCTCCGCCCAGGCCGAGGCCATCGCATGGAGCGAACTGCCGAAGGATTTCGTCGACCTGGTCGACCGCTCGCTCAGCCTCCAGGGGCTGGTGCGGCGTATGGATGACGAGATCTACGGCGAGCGCGCCGGCGCCGAGACCCGCGAGACGCGCCGCACCGTGAACCCCGTTTCCGACCAGATCATGCTGCTCAACACCGCCTTCGGCGGTCGCTGAGGCGTTTTCCACCTCTCTGTTTCCTGTTTGTTCACAAATCTTGTGGCATCGGATACGCGGTTGGCTACACTCGCGGGACCATGCTCCAGGCGATTCGCATCCTCGGCATCGACCCCGGCCTCAGGCGCACCGGCTGGGGCGTGGTGGACGTCGCCGGCAGCATGCTGCGCTTCGTCGCCGCCGGCACGGTGAAATCCGACGACAAGGGCGAGCTCGCCCCGCGCCTGCGCCAGTTGCATGACGGCTTGCAGGATATCATGCTGCTGCACGGGCCGCTCGAGGCGGCGGTGGAGCAGACCTTCGTCAACAAGGACGCCGCCGCGACGCTCAAGCTCGGCCAGGCGCGCGGCATCGCCATGCTGGTGCCGGCGCTGGCCGGCCTGCCCGTGGCCGAATATGCGCCCAACGCCGTCAAGAAGGCGGTGATCGGCGTCGGCCACGGCGACAAGGCGCAGATCCACATGATGGTCAAGGTGCTGATGCCGAAGGCGGTCTTCGACACCGAGCACGCCGCCGATGCGCTGGCGATCGCCATCTGCCATGCCCATCATCGCCAGAGCGCCGGCCGCATCGCCCGCGCCCTGGCGGGCTGAGGAAAGACCATGATCGGCAAACTGAAGGGCACGCTGGACGAGATCGACGAGGACAGTTGCACGATCGACGTGCACGGCGTCGGCTACGTCGCGCACTGCTCGGCGCGCACGCTGGCCTCGCTGCCCGCGCCGGGCGAGGCCCTGACCCTGTTCATCGAAACCTATGTGCGCGAGGACATGATCCGGCTCTACGGATTCAGGTCGGCGCTGGAGCGCGAATTGTTCCGGCTGCTCCAGAACAACGTGCCGGGCGTCGGCGCAAAGGTCGCGCTTTCGGTCCTGT
Organism: Mesorhizobium sp.; assembly: GCA_027492275.1. GTDB lineage: Bacteria > Pseudomonadota > Alphaproteobacteria > Rhizobiales > Rhizobiaceae > JAPUFC01. The sequence continues at coordinate 1,828 of JAPUFC010000060.1, forward strand.
CGACGCTGGCGCCGTCCGATCTCGCCAACGCCATCGCGCTGCGCGACATCGCCATGGTGGCCCGCGCGCCGGGCGTCGGCAAGAAGGTCGCCGAGCGCATCGTCACCGAGCTGCGCAACAAGGCGCCCGCCATGGCCGGCGACGCCTCCGGCACCATCGGGTTGAAGCAGGAGCTCGGCGAAGGGGTGGCGCCCGCGCCGATCGCCGATGCCGTCTCGGCTCTCGTCAACCTCGGCTATTCGCGCGACATCGCCGCCAACGCCGTGGCCGCGGCGCTGAAAAGCGCGGGCGACGGCGCGGACTCGGCCAAGTTGATCCGGATGGGGCTGAAGGAGCTGGCGCGGTAGGCGTTCTTGTTTTCACAGCCGTTTCTTACTATATTTTCTTCGTAAGAAATTTCCTTTGGAGTGGGAAAATGGGCGCGTTTGCTACCTTGAGTTCGAAAGGTCAGCTTACCATCCCGAAAGATGTGCGCGCGGAACTGAACCTGACCGAAGGCACGAGGTTTTTTGTCACCGTTCGAAACGGGGAAGTCGTAGCCCTTCCGAAAAACAGGCGGATTTCCGATCTCGCCGGAATCATGGGCAAGCCGTCCAAGGGGCTTGGTGCCTCGCTGGACGATATCGACGATGCTATCGGCCGCGCCGTCGCCGAGGATGACGAGCGGATCACGCGCGAATGGAAAGAGGATGGTGTCAAGAAGGGATGATCGCTGTTGATACGAATGTCCTTCTTCGCTTTGTGCTTCACGATCACGAGATGCAGTTTCGTGAGGCGTCGTCCTTTTTTAACAGCAGAACGCCCGAAGACCCCGCCTTCGTCAGCTTGATCGTATTGGCGGAGTTGGCTTGGGCGTTGCGCCGGCGCTATGGATTTAGCCGGATGGAGGTAAGGACGCTGGTGGCAACCTTGCTTGAAACCGCCGAGATTTCATTCGAGGACGAAGCGGCACTTTCCGGCATCGTCGCAAACGCGGCGCAAGGCGATCTCGCCGACCACCTGATCGCCTATTCAGCGAAACGGGCCGGGTGCACTTATACCGCGACGTTCGATCAGCAGGCGGCCAGCGTCGTTCCCTCCATGGAACTCCTCGCGTGACCCTCTCCCCGCGTCTCGTCTCCTCCGAAAAGCGCGGCGAGGACGTCGACACGTCGCTGCGCCCGCAATCCCTGGACGAGTTCGTCGGCCAGGCGGCGGCGCGCGCCAACCTCAAGGTGTTCATCGAGGCGGCGCGCAGCCGGGGCGAGGCGCTGGACCACGTGCTGTTCGTCGGCCCGCCGGGCCTCGGCAAGACGACGCTGGCGCAGATCATGGCGCGCGAGCTCGGCGTCAATTTCCGCTCCACCTCCGGTCCGGTCATCGCCAAGGCGGGCGATCTCGCCGCCCTGCTCACCAATCTGGAGGACCGCGACGTCCTCTTCATCGACGAGATCCATCGCCTCAGCCCCGCTGTGGAGGAGATCCTCTACCCCGCCATGGAGGATTTCCAGCTCGACCTGATCATCGGCGAGGGGCCGGCGGCGCGCTCGGTGAAGATCGACCTCGCCCGCTTCACGCTGGTCGCCGCCACGACGCGGCTCGGCCTGCTCACCAACCCGCTGCGCGATCGCTTCGGCATTCCTGTCCGGCTCAATTTCTACACGGTGCAGGAGCTGGAGCTGATCGTGCGGCGCGGCGCGCGCATCCTCGGCATGCCGCTGGGCGACGACGGCGCGACCGAGATCGCGCGGCGCGCGCGCGGCACCCCGCGCATCGCCGGCCGGCTGCTCAGGCGCGTGCGCGACTTCGCCGCCGTGGCCGGCGCCGAGCCCGTCACGCGCCGCGTCGCCGACGAGGCCCTGCTGCGGCTGGAGGTCGATTCCCTCGGCCTCGACCAGCTCGACCGTCGCTACCTCGACATGATCGCCCGCAATTTCGGCGGCGGCCCGGTCGGCATCGAGACCATCGCAGCGGGACTGTCGGAGCCGCGCGACGCCATCGAGGACATCATCGAGCCCTATCTGATCCAGCAGGGCTTCATCCAGCGCACGCCGCGCGGCCGCGTACTGACGGGCAACGCCTGGCGGCATCTCGGCCTCGAAGCGCCGCAGGACCTCACCCGCCAGCAGATCAATCTGTTCCAGGACGAGGATTGATGGCAGGCATGCTGCAAGGATTTCCCGGCCCGATCCCGGCGGCCAGCCATGCCTGACGCCTCGCCCGCCCGCCTGCTCGCAGCCCTCTCCGGCGCGCTTACCCCCTTCGGCCATCGTTTGATGGCGCGGGTCTACTACGCCGACACGGATTTCTCCGGCCTCGTCTACCATGCCCGCTATCTGGAGTTCTTCGAGCGCGGCCGCTCCGATTTCCTGCGGCTGACCGGCATCCACCACACCGAGCTGGCGGAAGGCTCGCGTGGCGAAAAAATCGTCTGGGTGGTGCGCCGCATGGAGATCGACTTCAAAAGCCCAGCCCGCATGGACGACATCCTGACCATCGACACGCGCGCGCAAAAGGTCGCCGGCGCCCGCATATCCATGGCGCAGGAAATCCGGCGCGGCGAGGAGCTGCTGGTCGCGGCGACCGTCGAGGCCGCCACCATCGGCGACGACGGACGGCCGCGCCGTTTCCCGCGCGAATGGGCGCAGGCCTTCCTGGGTCGGGCGGCCGCGGGCACGCGGGACGGCGGATAACCGATCCTTAACCATAACGGGCGATGAAGGAACTCTGGATAGTTTTAAGGAGTTTCACGCGCCTTCGTTTCACCAAGTTTTGCCCCGAAAAGGCCGCATCCACAGGTTTTGGAGCGCAGTCCGGGGCAAGGCCGCAGGGCAGGCGCATGGCTTCTGCACAGGGATGACGCGGAAGGGCCGGCTTCGGGCCAGGCCGTTTCACAGGGATCAAGATATGGAAAACCTTCCACTCGCCGAGCCGGGCGTCCAGCTTTCGGTATGGGCGCTGTTCCTGCAGGCCGGCTGGGTCGTCAAGCTGGTCATGATCGGGCTGCTCCTCGCGTCCGTGTGGACGTGGGCGATCATCGTCGACAAGCTGATCGGCTATACGCGCACCCGCGCGGCGATGAACCGCTTCGAGCAGGTGTTCTGGTCCGGCCAGTCGCTGGAGGAGCTGTACCGCACGCTCGCCGACCGCAAGACAAGCGGGCTGAGCTCGATCTTCGTCGCCGCCATGCGCGAGTGGAAGAAGAGCTTCGAGAAGGGCGCCAAATCCGCCCACGGGCTCCAGACCCGTATCGACAAGGCGATGGACCTGGCGCTGACGCGCGAGATGGAGCGGCTGGAGGGACGTCTCGGCTTCCTCGCCACCATCGGCTCGGCCGCGCCCTTCATCGGCCTGTTCGGCACGGTGGTCGGCATCATGACCTCGTTCCAGGCCATCGCCGGCTCCAAGTCGACCAATCTCGCCGTCGTCGCGCCGGGCATCGCCGAGGCGCTGCTGGCCACGGCCATCGGCCTGCTGGCCGCCATCCCCGCCGTCATCGCCTACAACAAGCTGTCGTCGGACGTCGGCAAGATCGGCTCGCGCATGGAAGGCTTCGCCGACGAGTTCTCCGCCATACTCTCGCGCCAAATCGATGAAAAGGTAACGGCGAAAGCCGCTTAGGAGCTTCAAGGATGGGAATGTCCGTAGGCGTGGGTGGAGGACGGGGCGGGCGCGGCCATCGCCGGCGCGGCCGTCACCACGGCCTGATGTCCGAGATCAACGTCACGCCCTTCGTGGACGTGATGCTGGTGCTGCTGATCATTTTCATGGTCGCCGCGCCGCTGCTGACCGTCGGCGTGCCGATCGACCTGCCGGAAACGCAGGCCAAGGCGATGAACTCCGAAACGCAGCCTATCACCATCTCGGTCAACGAGTCCGGCAAGGTCTATCTCCAGGAGACGGAAATCCCGCTGGAGGAGGTGGTGCCGAAGCTCGCCGCCATCTCCAAGACCGGCTACGAGGAGCGCATCTACGTGCGCGGCGACAAGACCGCCGACTACGGCACGGTGATGCAGGTCATGGCGCGTATCTCGGCGGCCGGCTACCGCAATATCGGCCTCGTGACGCTGCAGGAACAGGATTCGCTCTAAGGTGAAGGCGGGCCTCTCCACATCGGTGGTGCTTCACGCGACGCTGCTCGGCTTCGGGCTGTTCTCGCTGTCGGCCCCGCGCGCCTTTGAGGTGGCCGATGTCGAGGCGCTGCCGGTGTCCATCATCCCGATGGAATCGCTGACGCAGATCCAGAAGGGCGACAAGAAGGCGACGCTGTCGGAAAAGCCGGCGCCGCTGCCCACCAAGCGTCCCGACGACGTGCCCGACGCCCGCGAGGTCGGCGACAACAAGATCGACACCGACAAGCCGCCGACGCCCGAGACCAAGCCGACCCCGATGGAAGCGACGGCGGCGCCGCCGCCCGCGCCAGAGCCCAAGCCGCAGCAGCCGGTGAAGCAGGCGGAGGTCGCGCCCGCGCCGAAACCCGAGCCGAAGCCGGCCACCCCCGCCACCGAGGTCGCGGCATTGCCCGCGCCCAAGGAAGAGGTGAAGCCCGACCCGGTGAAGGAGGCCATCGCGGCCGAGCCCGTGCCGACACCCGACGCGGCGAAGCTGCCGGACCAGGCCCCCGCCCCGCAGGCCAAGCCGCAGCCGCCAAAGGCGGAAACGGCGAAGGCGCCGGAGCGCAAGGAGGCCGAGAAGCCGGTCAAGGAAGCGGCCGCCCGGCCGAAGTCGGACGAGAAGCAGTTCAACGCCGACGAGGTGTCGGCGCTGCTGAACAAGGCCAAGGCGGCCGGCGGCGGCGCCAAGCGCTCCACCGAGCAGGCCTCGCTCGGCGGCGACAAGACCAAGGGCGCCAAGCTGTCGCAGAGCGAGATGGATGCGCTGAGCACGCAGCTCGCCGGCTGCTGGGCCCTGCCCGGCGCGGGCGGCGGCGAGGACCTCAACGGCCTCAGGGTCTCCGTCCGCTTCAACGTCGATGCCTCCGGCCGGGTCGAGGGCTCGCCGCGGGTCGAGAAATCCAGCGGCAACCGCAACTTCGACGAGAGCGCCCTGCGCGCCGTGCGCAAATGCGACCGGGCGGGCCTGCTGCTGCCGAAGGACAAATCCGACACCTGGGCGGAGATCGTGGTGAACTTCGATCCCAGCCAGATGCTTTTCTGAGCCCGGATCGGCGATCCGGCGCGCGCAACGAACACGAGGAGAAACAATGCTCCCACTCTTGAAGAAGATGGCCGTCGCTGCAGCGGTGTGCCTGATGGCCGCTCCGATGGCCGTGCTGCCGGCGCGCGCGCTCGTCGAGATCGACGTGACGAAGGGCAATATCGAGCCGCTGCCGATCGCCATCACCGACTTCCTGTCCAACGACGCGATCGGCGCGGAGATCGCCTCCATCGTCACGGCCGACCTGAAGCGCTCCGGCCTGTTCGCGCCCATCGACAGGGGCGCCTTCATCGAGAAGATCGCCAACCCCGACGCCACGCCGCGCTTCGAGGACTGGAAGGTCATCAACGCGCAGGCGCTGGTGACCGGCCGCGTCGCCCAGGAGGCGGACGGACGTCTGCGCGCCGAGTTCCGGCTGTGGGACACGTTTGCCGGCCAGCAGCTCATCGGCGAGCAGTTCTTCGCCAACAAGGCCAATTCGCGCCGCATCGCGCACATCATCGCCGACGCCATCTACGAGCGGCTGACGGGCGAGAAGGGCTACTTCGACACCCGCGTCGTCTTCATCGACGAGACGGGCGCGAAGAACCAGCGCCAGAAGCGGCTGGCGATCATGGACCAGGACGGCGCCAATGTGCGCTACCTGTCGGACGGCCGCGCCATCGTGCTGACGCCGCGCTTCTCGCCGACGCGCCAGGAAATCACCTACATGTCCTACGAGGGCGGCCAGCCGCGCGTCTACCTGCTGCAGATCGAGACCGGCCAGCGCGAACTGGTCGGCAATTTTCCCGGCATGACCTTCGCCCCGCGCTTCTCGCCGGACGGCCAGAAGGTCATCATGAGCCTGCTGCGCGACGACGGCAACTCCAACATCTTCACCATGGACCTGCGCAGCCGCGCCACGACGCGGCTGACCAACTCCAGCGCCATCGACACCTCGCCCTCCTATTCGCCGGACGGCTCGAGGATCGTCTTCACCTCCGACCGCGGCGGACAGCCGCAGATCTACGTGATGGGCGCGGATGGGTCGGGCCAGACCCGCATCTCCTTCGGCGGCGGCTCCTATTCGACGCCGGTATGGTCGCCGCGCGGCGATCTGATCGCCTTCACCAAGCAGGCGGGCGGCGAGTTCCAGATCGGCGTGATGCGCACCGACGGCTCGGGCGAGCGCATCCTGTCGACCGGCTTCCAGCAGGAAGGGCCGACCTGGGCGCCGAACGGCCGCGTGCTGATGTTCTTTCGCGAGGCCGCCGGCTCGGGCGGACCCAAGCTCTATTCGATCGACCTGACGGGCCGCAACGAACAGGCGATCCCGACCAAGGGCTACGGCTCCGACCCGGCCTGGTCGCCGCTGCTGGAATAACGCCGTCCGCCTTGAAAATCATGGCCTCGCCGCCATTTGGCCGCAATTCCGCCCGAGGAGCGCGGCCATCGTCACACGAGGGATTCGTCGCCGGGGACGGAGCGCGGTAACCGAAAATTAACCACGTTTCTTGAACGCGGGTTAATCCAAACGTGGTTACTGGACGATCAACGAATCCAGTCGAATACCTCGATTATCAAGGAGAGAGTCCGGCATGCGCCGCACAGCAGCAATCATCCGCAACCCGATCGTCGTCGCGCTCTTCCTGTCGCTCGCGGTCGCCGGCTGCGCCTCCAAGAAGACGCCCAACAACGCAGCCGACCTCGGCCTCGGCGGGGGAGCTGCCGCAACGCCGGGTTCCTCGCAGGACTTCACCGTCAATGTCGGCGACCGCATCTTCTTCGACACCGATTCCTCGGTGGTGCGCGCCGACGCGCAGGCGACGCTGACCCGCCAGGCGCAGTGGCTGAACAAGTACCGCCAGTATGCGATCGTGGTCGAGGGCCACGCCGACGAGCGCGGCACGCGCGAATACAACATCGCGCTCGGCGCCCGCCGCGCCGCCGCCACCCGCGACTATCTGGTCTCCAAGGGCGTCGCCGGCAACCGGCTGAAGACCATCTCCTACGGCAAGGAGCGCCCGGTCGCCGTCTGCGACGACATCTCTTGCTGGTCGCAGAACCGCCGCGCCGTCACCACGCTGGGCGGCGCCGGAAGCTGAGGCGGCCCTGCCCGCGACACGCCGACCGAAGGGCCGCGCCGAACAGGCACGGCCCTTCTTCGCGTCCGGCTTGCGGCGATAAAATCCATCTGTTGCCGCCTTGCCGCACACCAATCAAAATTTGGCCGAACTCTCGCGTCCTGATAGAAGCAACGACTGCGTCGGCGGCTTGGCCGGCGGTCACCTCTCACAGCGGGAAACCCATGCATTTCCGAAAAATCCTCAGCGGCACGCTCACGGCGCTTTTCGTCGCCGGCGCTGCCCACGCCTTCGAAACGGGCAGCGGCCTGGCGGTATCGTCCGGTCCTTCCTTCAGCCTGCCCGGCGTCTCGCTTCCCGGCTTGCCGGGTGAAACGCGCGACGACGCCCGCGCCGAAGGCCCGGTGCGCTATGCGCAGGCCGGCGACCCCCGCATAAGCCAGCTCGAGGAGCGTATCCGCAGCCTGTCGGGCACCATCGAGGAGCTGAACTTCCAGGTGCTCCAGATGCAGGAGCAAATCCGCAAGATGCAGGAAGACAACGAGTTCCGCTTCCAGGAGCTCGAGGACGGCAAGACCAACGCCTCCGGCCCGAGGCAGGGTTCGGCCACGCCGGCCCCGGCCAAGCCGGCGGCGCCGGGCAAGCGCACCGAGGCGGACCGCTCCGGCTCGGTCGAGGAGATCATCGTCCAGGACCAGACCTCCGGCGCGACCAGCGCCGGGGGAACCGCCGCTCCCGACAGGGGCGCGCCGCCCCAGATTCTCGGCAACGTCACCTTCGACGCCAAGGGCAACGTCGTGGGCGGCGCCGAGAATCCGGCCGCGCCGCGCGCCTCCGCTCCGGCTCCGCGCCATGGCACCGACAACACGGTGGTGGCGGCGCTGCCCTCCACCAACAACCCGGAAGAACTCTACCGCAACTCCTACGAGTTCATCCTGTCGGGCGACTACGGCACGGCGGAGGCCGGCTTCAAGGACCACATCGCCCGCTTCCCGAAGGACGCCAAGACCGCCGACGCCCGCTTCTGGCTGGGCGAGGCGCAGCTCGGCCAGAAGCACTACCGCGACGCCGCCGAGACCTTCCTGGCCGCCAACAAGGAATTTCCCACGTCGAAGAAAGCGCCCGACATGCTCCTGAAGCTGGGCGTCTCGCTGGTCGGGCTGGAGCAGAAGGACGTCGCCTGCGCCACCTTTGCCGAGATCGGCAAGCGCTATCCCGAGGCTTCCGGCGTGCTCAAGGAGCGCGTGAAGCAGGAACAGGCCATCGCCGCTTGCTGAGCGCCGCGACCGGCAGCCGCGAAAGCCGCGCGCCCGTCGCCATGGGGATCGTCGATCCCGCCCCCCTCTTCTCCCCCTTCGATCTCGCCTCGCGCCGCAGCCTCGCCGTGGCCGTATCGGGCGGCAGCGATTCCACCGCGCTCCTGCTGCTCTTGAAAGCTTGGCTGGACACGCACGCGCCGCGCACCGCGCTCCACGCCGTCACCGTCGACCATGATCTGCGCCCCGGCTCCGCCAGTGAGGCGCGGCAGGTCGGCGACCTCTGCGCCGCGTTCGGTGTTACGCATCGCGTCCTGCGCTGGGATGGCCCCAAGCCGACGACCGGGCTGCTGGCCGCCGCGCGCGAGGCCCGCTATGCGCTTCTGGCAAAGGCCGCACACGCCGTGGCGGCCGACATCATGTTCACCGGCCACACCGCCGACGACCAGGCCGAGACCCTGCGCATGCGCCGCGCGCGCGGCGAAGGAAGGGGCCTGGCCGGCATGGCTCCGCTGACCCTGTTCGACGGCGACGTCTGGATCGCGCGCCCGCTTCTCGGCCTGTCGCGGCAAACTCTGCGCGAGCATCTGCGCGCCCGCGGTCAGGGCTGGACCGAGGACCCCACCAATGCCGACATGCGCTACGAGCGCCCCCGCCTGCGCGCTGCGCGCGATCCCGCCGATGCCCCGCTACCCGCCGAAGCCCTCCGCGCGGCGGCAACGCGGCAAAGGTTGGGCGAAGCCGCCGCCGAGCTCATCGCCACCCATGCCGGCCTGGCGGCGCCGGGCCTGATCCGTCTCGATCCGGCTTTCTTCCGAAGCGGCGCGCCGGAGGCGGAAACCTATGCCCTGCGCATCCTGCTCGCCGTCGCCGGCGGCAGCGCGCACCTGCCCGAGCGGGAAGGCGCGGCAACGCTGGCCGTCCGCCTGCGCGCCGGGAAGACGTTCCGCGCGACGCTGTCGCGCACCCTGCTGGACAGCCGCCGCGCCGGCATCTTCCTCCTGCGCGAGGCGCGCGGCCTTCCCCCGCTCGCGGCTGACGACGACGCGTGGGACGGCCGCTATCGTCTTTCCGGCGCGGCAAGCAGCGGACCCGAGATCGGCCGCCGCCTCGGCCCGGCTCTTGCCGCAGCCGCCTCCGGCAGCCTTCTCAGGCACGCGGAAACGACCCTGCCCGCCCTGCCTCCCGGCTGGACGGCCATCCCGCTGCTGGCGCCGTGGTCGCGCTTCCTGCCCTGCTTCGATCTCGCCCCCGCCAGAGCCGCCGCCGCGCTGGTCGGGGCGGCGGAAATTCCCGCTCCGCCCTGGGCCCCGCCTTGCCCCGGACATATTGACCATGAACCTTAACCGAGACAGGCCGTCGCGCTTGGCAAGGCGGGGTGCCGTGCCTATGTTACCCTTGCCAAGTCCCGCTTTGACGGCGCTCCCCATGGATCGCCCACAGGAAAGTCGATGAATCCGAATTATCGCAATCTCGCGCTCTGGGCGATCATAGCCGTGCTGCTGATCGCCCTCTTCAACCTGTTCCAGGCACCGCAGCAGCGCGGCGCGGCGCGGGAGATCGCCTATTCCGACTTCCTCAACGAGCTGGACGCCGGCCGCATCAAGACGGTCACCATCGCGGGCGACCGCATCACCGGGACCTATGTCGACAACGCCTCCGGCTTCCAGACCTATTCGCCGGGTGATCCCGCGCTGGTCAACCGGCTGGAGAACAAGAACGTCACCATCAATGCGCGGCCGGAGACCGACGGCTCCAACACGCTGTTCGGCTACCTGATCTCCTGGCTGCCGATGATCCTCATCCTCGGCGTCTGGATCTTCTTCATGCGCCAGATGCAGTCCGGCTCCGGCCGCGCCATGGGCTTCGGCAAGTCCAAGGCCAAGCTGCTGACGGAGGCGCACGGTCGCGTCACCTTCGCCGACGTGGCCGGCATCGACGAGGCCAAGCAGGACCTCGAGGAGATCGTCGAGTTCCTGCGCGACCCCCAGAAGTTCCAGCGGCTCGGCGGCAAGATCCCGCGCGGCGTGCTCTTGGTCGGCCCCCCCGGCACCGGCAAGACGCTGACCGCGCGCGCCGTGGCGGGCGAGGCCAACGTGCCCTTCTTCACCATCTCCGGCTCGGATTTCGTGGAAATGTTCGTCGGCGTCGGCGCCAGCCGCGTGCGCGACATGTTCGACCAGGCCAAGAAGAACGCGCCCTGCATCATCTTCATCGACGAGATCGACGCGGTCG
>JAPUFC010000061.1 GCA_027492275.1 Mesorhizobium sp.
TTCCGTTCCGAGCGCATCCTGCGTGAGCGCCTGATGGCTCGCGAGAACGTGAAGGACGCACGGACAGAACGATGCGCTCACGGCTCATTCCTCATAGGAGTGTCCCGCGCGCAATCCCTCGCGCACGCGATGCGCGATCGCCAGGAATTCCGGCGTCTCGCGGATTTCCAGCGGTCGCTCGCGCGGCAGGGTGGATTCGATCACGTCCGTCACGCGCCCCGGTCGCGGCGACATGACGACGATGCGCGTCGACAGATACACCGCCTCGGGAATGGAGTGCGTCACGAAACAGATCGTCTTGTCCGTCCGCGCCCACAGCTCCAGCAACTGCCTGTTCAAATGATCGCGCACGATCTCGTCCAGCGCGCCAAACGGCTCGTCCATCAGAAGCAGGTCGGCATCGAAGGCCAGCGCGCGCGCGATCGAGGCGCGTTGCTGCATGCCGCCGGACAATTGCCACGGATATTTTTTCTCGAAGCCGGCGAGGTTGACGAGGTCCAGCGTGCGCCGGATGCGCTGGTCGCGTTCCGCAGCCGGCACGCCCATGATCTCGAGCGGCAGCGCAACGTTGCCGGCGATGCTGCGCCAGGGCAGCAGCGCCGCCGCCTGGAAGACGTAGCCGTAGGCGCGCCGCTCGCGCGCCTCCTGCGGCGTCATGCCGTTCACCAGTATGGTGCCGGCGGTCGGCTTCTCCAGGTCGGCGATGACGCGCAGGAAGGTGGTCTTGCCGCAGCCCGACGGGCCGATGAACGAGACGAACTCGCCCTTGCCGATGGACAGATCGACGTCCGACAGCGCCTGAACCGGCCCGTCATTGGTTTCGAAGGTCAGGCCGAGGCCGCGCGCGGAAACCACCGATGCGGACGCCCCGCCTGTCCCATCGGAACCCATTGCGTTCGCCCCGGTCCTGGTTTCCACTGACGCCTCGACTCTTTCCGTCATTTCTGGAGGCCCGTCATTTCTGGAGGCTAAGTGACGGCGGTTCAACACAAATCTGAGTTTTGCCGCTTTCGTCCCGCAGCCATTTTCGACGGCGGACACACACCGCCCGGCGATGGGAAATTCCGTGGTGTCCTACAGACTGCGAGCGTGTTCATTCCCGACAGTCTGGCATCCCCTTCAAGGGCAGGCCGTGATCTCGTCGAACGGCGCGCCGTACTCGTCCGAGATGACGAGAGCCTGCGGATTCGTCTTCGACGGCGCGACGGAGAAGAAGACGATGGCGCGGCCCTGCTCCCCCTCGAGCGTGCACAGCGAGGTCGCCACCATCGTGCCATCCGGCGCCGAGACCCTCTGCACGAAGGTGCAGGCGCTGGTGGCTGTCACCAGCGTCGTGTCGGTGAGAAAAATCATCTCGTCGGTCACGGGCCCCTGCCCCTTGCCGTTCTTGCAGCCCGCCTCGTTGCCGTAGGGCTTCGACAGGTCGATGCCCTGCGCCAGCGCCACGGACGGCGCCAGCAGACAGGCCAGCGCGAAAGCCGGCAACCGGCCATATCTCTTCATCGGTTCAATCCTGTTCCTGCGGCCTGCCCGAATCACCGGCATGGCGCGACCTCCCCCCAGAGATCGCCCGTTTCCATATACACGATCAGCGTCTCGGGGTCAGCGTCATCGGCCTTGTCGGGAAAGGTGAGGGCGAAATGCTCGACGCCGACATAGCCCTCGCCCTCGTAGCCGCACAGGCCGACGGCCACGGCGGACGCCCCGCTCCTGGTCGGCAGGAGCTGCACGATGTCGCAACTCGTCGCGTAGGTGGTGATCTCGGTCGCCGTCACCAGATGCAGCTCGTCGCTGGTCGCCTGCTCCCCGCGGTGCACCTTGCAGCCTTCCGCATCGCCATAGGCGCCCTTGATCTCGAAGGCCAGCGCCGGATCGAGGCAGGCCAGAATGCCCGTCACCAGCCACGCGGCCGCCGCCCGGGCCAAGATCACACCCCCGTCGCCGGGATGCCGCTACGCTCGATCCGGCGCGGCGCGACCAGCTCCTTCCAGGTGGAGAGCGCGCGGTTCACCGCCCCATTCGGCTCGCGGGCGACGAATTGCCCGTGGCCCGGCTGCGCCAACACCTTGGCTTCCTCGACCGCCAGCTCGCCGCGCGAGAAGACGAAGCGCGGCAGGCCGGTCACCTCGACGCCCTCGAACACGTTGTAGTCGATCACCGACTGCTGCGCGGCGGCGGAGATCGTCTTCTTCCGTTTCGGGTCCCACACGATGATGTCGGCGTCCGCGCCGTCCACGATCGCGCCCTTGTGCGGGTACATGTTCAGGATCTTGGCGATGTTGGTGGAAGTCACCGCGACGAACTCGTTCGGCGTGAGGCGGCCGGTGTTGACGCCGGCGCTCCACAGCACCGCCAGCCGGTCCTCCAGCCCGCCGGTGCCGTTGGGGATTTTTGTGAAATCGCCGACGCCGAAACGCTTCTGCTTCGAGGTGAAGGCGCAGTGGTCGGTCGCCACGACCTGCAGCGAGCCGGCCTGAAGCCCGGCCCACAGCGAATCCTGATGCGCCTTGTTGCGGAAGGGCGGGCTCATGACGCGCCGCGCCGCATGGTCCCAGTCCCTGTTGAAATACTCGCTCTCGTCCAGCACCAGATGCTGGATCAGCGGCTCGCCGAAGACGCGCATGCCCTTCTGCCGCGCCCGCCTTATCGCCTCGTGCGCCTGCTCGCAGGAGGTGTGCACGACATAGAGCGGCACGCCGGCCATGTCGGCGATCATGATGGCGCGGTTGGTCGCCTCGCCCTCCACCTCGGGCGGGCGCGAATAGGCGTGGCCCTCGGGCCCGTTGTTGCCCTCGGCCAGCAGCTTCTGCGACAGCGCCGCCACCACGTCGCCGTTCTCGGCATGGACGAGCGGCAGGGCGCCCAGCTCGGCGCAGCGCTGGAACGAGGCGAGCATCTCGTCGTCGTTCACCATCAGCGAGCCCTTGTAGGCCATGAAATGCTTGAACGAGGTGATGCCCTTGTCCACCACCGTCTTCATCTCGTTGAAGACCTGCTCGCTCCACCAGGTGATCGCCATGTGGAAGGAATAGTCGCAGGCCGCCTTCGAGGTCTTGTTGTCCCACATGGTCAGCGCTTCCAGCAGCGACTGGTTGGGCGACGGCAGGCAGAAATCCACCACCATGGTCGTGCCGCCGGCAAGTGCGGCGCGCGTGCCGCTCTCGAAATCGTCCGCCGAATAGGTGCCCATGAAGGGCATTTCGAGATGCGTGTGCGGATCGATGCCGCCCGGCATGACGTAGCATCCGGTCGCGTCGAACTCGTGGTCGCCGTGCAGGTTGGAGCCGATGGCCGCGATCCTGCCGTGCTGCAACAGCACGTCCGCCTTCCAGCTCCGGTCCGCCGTGACGACCGTACCGTTCCTGATGACTTTGGTCATGCGTGTCTCCGTGAAAAACGCGGTGGCTCAGCGCGCACTATCCCGCTTGCCGGGCAGCGCGGCAAGCCGTTCGCGATCCGCTTCCCGCATGCGCCGGAAGTCCGCCAGCAGCGCGTCGAGCGTGCCATAGACCGGCACGATGACGACGAAATGCGCCGGCCGCAGATCGCGCGAGGGCGTGCAGGCTGTCTCCACCCGCTCGTGATATTCGGACGGCGCCCAGATGCGCGAGAATTCGAGGAACTGGCCGATGACCTCCTGCCGCAGCGTCCCGATCCGCTCGTAGTTGGCCCGGAAAATGGAGAAGGCCGTGTAGACCGCCGTCAGCACGGACAACAGCAAGATGAGCGCCAGGATGGTGAGATCGTTGGTGTAGGTGCCGGAAATCAGCGCGTAGAGCCCCGCCAGCACCGTGAAGAGGATGAAAGTCTTGGAAATCGAATAGGCGTTCGAGACACCCTCGATCTCGTCGCGATACTCGGCCTCGTTCGTCTTCTCGATCTCGCGCAGCTTCTTCTTGAATTCGTAGAGGCGCTGGTTTTCCTCGTCCGTATGCTCCTCGCCGCGCGCCTCGCGCAAGATGTCGAAGGCCGACAGCGTCACGTCGTCGATGGCGTCCCATCCCGACAGGGGCACGATGTCCGGCGGCAGGTAGAGCCCGACCCGGTAGAAGGCGACATAGAGCAGGTGGATCGTCGTGAGGAACAGGAAAAAGATCAGCAGAAGCGCGAAATCGGACACGCCCAGCACGTCGAAGATCGTCTGGTAGTTCTGCACCACCTCGTTGAGCAGATCGGCATCGGGCAGAAAGCCTTCGGTGCGGCTGCCGATATCGGTGAAGCCCGACAGGATGTAGAAGACCAGGCCGGACACGACCAGCCGCGACGTCATGAAGTTCGAAAGGCGGATGACGCTCTGGAGAAGGCCTTCCACGTCCATCGCCCGCTGCCCTCCTCACCTTATCCCATGAGCTCAGAGAACACCGCGCACCTATCAGCCGTCAACGATTTCCGCTGTTTCTACGACCGCATGGAAGAGCACGTCCGCGCCAGCCCCGGCCCATTCCTTCGAGATTTCCTCCGCCTCGTTGTGCGAAAGTCCGTCGACGCACGGACAAAAGATCATCGCCGTCGGCGCGACGCGGTTGATCCAGCAGGCGTCGTGACCCGCTCCCGACACGATGTCGCGATGGCTGTAGCCCAGGCGCTCCGCCGCGTCGCGAACCGCCTTCACGCAGCCGGCATCGAAGATCACCGGGTCGAAATGTCCGACCTGCTCGATCGCGTAGCCGATGTCGAGCGCCTCGCAGATCAGCTCGATCCCGTCGCGGATCCTGGCGTCCATCTCGTCCAGAACCGCCTTGTCCGGCGAGCGGATGTCGATGGTGAACACCGTGCGGCCCGCGATGATGTTGCGCGAGTTCGGATAGACCTCCATGTGGCCGACGGCGCCCACCGCGTGCGGCTGGTAGTCCATCGCCACCTCATGCACCAGCTCCGTCACCCGCGCCATGCCGAGCCCGGCATTGCGGCGCTTGGGCATCGGCGTCGAGCCGGTGTGGCTTTCCCTGCCGGTCAGCGTCACCTGAAGCCATTTCAGCCCCTGCCCGTGCGTGACGACGCCGATGTCGATGCCTTCGTCCTCCAGGATCGGGCCCTGCTCGATATGCAGCTCGAAGAACGCCTTCATCTTGCGGGCACCGACCGTCTCCTCGCCCTTCCAGCCGATCCGCTCCAGCTCGTCGCCGAAGCGCTTGCCCTGCGCGTCGGTGCGCGCATAGGCCCAGTCCCTGTCCAGCACGCCGGCGAACACGCCTGACGCCAGCATGGCCGGCGCGAAGCGCGTGCCCTCCTCGTTGGTCCAGTTGGTGACGACGATCGGATGCTTCGTGCGAATGCCCAGATCGTTCAGCGTGCGGATCACCTCCAGCCCGCCGAGCACGCCCAGCACCCCGTCATACTTGCCGCCGGTCGGCTGCGTGTCGAGATGGCTGCCGACATAGACCGGCAGCGCTTGCGGGTCGGCGCCCTCACGCCGCGCGAACATCGTGCCCATCTCGTCGACGCCGAGGGTCAGCCCCGCCTCCTCGCACCAGCGCCTGAACAGGCGCCGGCCCTCCCCGTCCGCATCCGTCAGCGTCTGCCGGTTGTTGCCGCCCGCGACGCCCGGCCCGATGGCCGCCATCTCCATCAGCGAATCCCACAGCCGGTCGGGATCGATCCGAAGGTTTTCGCCGGGAGACGCCATCGCGCAGGACCTCAGGGTTTCAGTTCGATTTCGACGAAACGCATCTCGGCCTCGCCGGCATTCACCACATTATGCTCGACACCCTCGTTCCGTCGATAGGCGATGCCGGCTTCCGGATCGACCCGGCGGGCCTCAGTCGATCGACCGCAGCACGTCGCGCAGCCTGTCGATCAGCTCGCCGATCTGGCCCTTGGTGATGATCAGCGGCGGCGACATGGCGATGATGTCGCCGGTGGTGCGGATCATGAAGCCCTTCTCGAAGGCCTTGACGAAGGCGGAGAAGGCGCGCTTGGTCGGCTGCCCGGCGATCGGCTCCAGCTCGACCGCGCCGACCAGGCCGATGTTGCGGATGTCGATGACATGCGGCTCGCCCTTCAGCGAGTGCAGCGCCTCCTCCCACACCGGGCCGAGCTCCTCGCCGCGCGTCAGCAGGCCCTCCTCCTTATAGGTGTCGAGCGTGGCCAGCGCCGCCGCGCAGGCGACCGGATTGCCCGAATAGGTGTAGCCGTGGAAGAACTCGATCACGTGCTCGGGGCCGTTCATGAAGGCGTCGTGAATCTCCTTCTTCACGAACACCGCGCCCATCGGGATGACGCCGTTGGACACGCCCTTGGCCGTCGTGATGATGTCCGGCACGACGCCGAAATAGTCCGCCGCGAAGGGCGCGCCGAGGCGTCCGAAGCCGGTGATGACCTCGTCGAAGATCAGCAGGATGCCGTGCTTGTCGCAAATCTCGCGCAGGCGCTTCAGATAGCCCTTGGGCGGGATCAGCACGCCGGTGGAGCCGGCCACCGGCTCCACGATCACCGCCGCGATGGTGGAGGCGTCGTGCAGCGTCACGATGCGCTCCAGCTCGTTGGCCAGGTCCTCGCCGCCATGCTCCGGCTCCCCTTTGCTGAAGGCATTCTTGGCGGGGAGATGCGTGTGCGGCAGGTGGTCGACGCCGGCCAGCAGCGTGCCGAACATCTTGCGGTTGGCGACGATGCCGCCGACCGAGATGCCGCCGAAATTGACGCCGTGATAGCCGCGCTCGCGCCCGATCAGGCGGGTTCGCGAGCCGTCGCCGCGCGCGCGATGATAGGCGATGGCGATCTTCAGCGCCGTCTCCACCGATTCCGAACCGGAGTTGGTGAAGAACACGTGGTCCATGCCCTTCGGGGCGATGTCGACCAGCCGGTTGGCCAGTTCGAAGGCCAGCGGATGGCCCATCTGGAAGGCCGGCGCGTAGTCGAGCTCGGCGACCTGCGCCTGCACCGCCTCGGTGATCTTGGGACGGCAGTGGCCGGCATTGACGCACCACAGCCCGGCCGTGCCGTCGAGGATCTTGCGGCCGTCGGCCGAGGTGTAGTGCATGTCCTTGGCCGCCACCAGCATGCGCGGCGCCTGCTTGAACTGCCGGTTGGCGGTGAACGGCATCCAGAATGCCGAGAGGTCGTTGGGGGCTGCGTGAAGGCGGTTCGACATGCCAGGCTTCCTTGTCGCTCGTTCGTCGGTGCCGACCGGGGCCGATGCTTGGTCTTTCCGGCAATTCCTGCTAGGCAAATTTTTACCGGATGGACAAAGCCCGTGCCACCCCAGCGGGGTCGAAGGACTACTAACGGAATGGCCGCACCCGAACGCGCTCCACAGGCAGCCAATTGCTGGTCCAGCCGATTGGTCCAAGCCGGCCGCGCCTGATGACCGCCGCCGCCAAGCCGCGCCGCACCCGCATCCAGCAGCAGAAGCGCGAGCACATCCTGAAAGCCGCGCTCGAGGTCTTTTCGGTCAACGGCTTCCGCGGCTCGACCATCGACCAGATCGCCGAGGCGGCCGGCATGTCGAAGCCGAACATCCTGTATTACTTCCGCAGCAAGGAGGAGATGCACGTCACCCTGATCCAGCGCCTGATGGAGCGCTGGCTGGCGCCGCTGCGCGAGATCGACGATGTCGGCGATCCGATGACCGAACTGCGCGGCTATATAAGGCGCAAGCTCGAGATGGCCCGCGATTTCCCGCGCGAGAGCCGGCTGTTCGCCAACGAGGTGCTGCAGGGCGCGCCGCGCATCGCGGAGATGCTGGAGGGCGAGCTTCGCGCGCTGGTGGAGGAGAAGGCGGCGGTGGTGAGCGGCTGGATGCGGGCCGGCAGGCTCGCCCGCGCCGATCCCTGGCACCTGATCTTCTCGATCTGGGCGACGACGCAGCACTATGCCGATTTCGACGTGCAGGTCCGCGCCGTGCTCGGGCCGGACCGCTATGGCGACGGCCGCTTCGAGGACGCGGCGCGCTTCCTCGAGCAGCTCTATCTGGACGGCCTCAGGCCGAGGGGATAGGCCCGGCCGCCGGCGCCCCCGCCTCCGTCGGCCCCGCCATCGCCGCGAGGTTCAGCGCCTCCCTTTCCCTGGCCATCTCCTCGACGGCCACGCGCAGCTCGGGATGGCGCGACATGAACATGTTGAAGTCGCGCCGCGACAGCATCAAAAGGTTGGAGAAGTCGAGCGCGGTGACGTCGGCGGTGCGCGGCGCGCCGCTGAGCAGCGCCATCTCGCCGAAATAGGCGCCCGGACCGAGCTTGAACTGCCTGCCCTTGACCGACACGTCGACGCGGCCCGACGACAGGAAATACATCGCGTCGCCGCGCTCGCCGACGCGGATGATGCGCTCGCCCGGCTGCACGGATTTCGGCGTGAACATCAGCAGAAGCTCTTCCTGCGCGTCCTTGTCGATGGACGAGAACAGCGGGAAGGTCTCCAGGAACTGCGTGATCTTGTGCTCCTGCTCGCGCTCGCGCTCCTCGGCGCGGGCCTTGATCCGGTCCAGCTCCTGCACCAGCCTTCCGAGCTTCGCCGTGCCGAACTCCTGCGCGCGCGGCGACAGCGCCACGCGCGCCCAGCCGCTCGCCTTGTGCGCCGCCGCGAAGGCCAGCGGATTGAGCGTGATCGACAGCAGCGCGCCGGCCAGCACCAGATCCTGCCCGTCCCTGTCCATCAGGCCGTAGACGACGCCGAGGCCCGCCAGGATGAAGGAGAACTCGCCGATCTGCGACAGGCCGGCCGCGATGCCGAGGCCGAGCTTCAGCGGATAGCCCATCGCCGCCACGATCAGCAGCGTGATCACCGCCTTGCCGACCATGATGACAGCCAGCACGCCCAGCACCTCGACGGGCTGGCGCATGATGATCGACGGATCGAACAGCATGCCGATCGACACGAAGAACAGCACCGAGAAGGCGTCCTGCAGCGGCAGCGAATTCTCCGCCGCCCGGTGCGCGAGCTGCGATTCGGTCATGATGACGCCGGCGAAGAAGGCGCCGAGCGCGAAGGAGACGCCGAAGGCGGCGGCCGAGCCGAAGGCGATTCCCATGGCGATGCCCAGCACCGCCATGGTGAACAGCTCGCGCGAGCCCGTGCGCGCCACCTTCATCAGCACCCAGGGCACGAGCTTCGGCCCGATCAGCGCCGCCAGCGCCACGAACGCCCCCACCTTGGCGAAGGTCATCAGCAGCGTCCACCACAGCGGACCGGAATCAGCCGCGCCATGGGCGTCTCCCGGAAGATGGCCGCCCAGGACCTCGGCGAAGGCCGGCAGCAGCACCAGCGCCAGGACCATGGCGAGATCCTCGACGATCAGCCAGCCGACCGCGACGCGCCCGACGGGCGACTGCACGAGGTTGCGCTCCTCCAGCGCCTTGAGCAGCACCACCGTGCTGGCCACCGACAGGCACAGGCCGAGCAGGACGCCGTGCCCCACGCTCCACCCCCACCACAGGCACACGCCGACCGTCAGCAGCGTGGCCAGGATGATCTGCGCCACCGCCCCGGGGATGGCGATGCCGCGCACGGCGAGCAGGTCGGAGGTCGAGAAATGCAGGCCGACGCCGAACATCAGAAGGATGACGCCGATCTCGGCAAGCTGCCCGGCAAGCGCCGAGTCGGCGACGAAGCCCGGCGTGAACGGTCCCATGAAGATGCCGGCGACGAGATAGCCGACGAGGGCCGGAAGCCTCAGCCGGTCCGCCGCATAGCCGCAGATCGAAGCCAGCACGAAGCTGACGGCCACCAGTGCGATCAGGGAAACGTCATGCGGCAAGCGGCGGTTTCCAGATGAAAGGAAGCATTCGCGTCAGTTCAACCTGACGGCGAGTATCGTCCCATCTTTTTGTAGCCGCTCCGTGTCGCCGTCAAACGTTTTTCGTGACCTTGGGGAAACTATTCCGCCGCCGCCCGCGCCATCGGATTGTTCGGGTGCATCGTCCAGTTGGCGTAGTCGGGCGAGACGGGCCGGCCCGTGCGCTTGTCCAGCGCGCCGACCGCCAGCGGCTGCATGGTGATGCAGCCCTCCACCGGGCACACGTTGACGCACAGATTGCAGCCCACGCACTCCTCCTCCATCACCTCGAAATGGCGCACGCCGTCGACCATGGCTGTGATCGCCTGATGCGAGGTGTCCTCGCAGGCGATGTGGCAGCGGCCGCACTTGATGCAGGCGTCCTGGTCGATATGCGCCTTGGCCACGTAGTTGAGGTTGAGGTACTGCCAGTCGGTGACGTTGGGGGTCGCCCGGCCGGTGAAGTCGGCGAGCGAGCGGTGGCCTTTCGCATCCATCCAGTCCTCCAGGCCCGCGATCATCTCCTGCACGACCTTGAAGCCGTAGGTCATCGCCGCCGTGCAGACCTGCACGTTGCCGGCGCCGAGCGCCATGAACTCGGCCGCGTCGCGCCACGTCGTGATGCCGCCGATGCCGGAGATCGGCAGGCCGCGCGTCTCCGGGTCGCGCGCGATCTCGGCCACCATGTTCATGGCGATCGGCTTGACCGCGGGGCCGCAATAGCCGCCATGGCTGCCCTTGCCGTCGATCGAGGGCTCGGGCGAGAAGCTGTCGAGGTCGACCGAGGTGATCGACGAGATGGTGTTGATGAGCGACACCGCGTCGGCCCCGCCCTTCTTGGCGGCGCGCGCCGGATAGCGGATGTCGGTGATGTTCGGCGTCAGCTTCACGATGACGGGCATGCGCGTGTTCTGCTTGCACCAGCGCGCCACCATCTCGATGTATTCCGGCACCTGGCCCACGGCCGAGCCCATGCCGCGCTCGCTCATGCCGTGCGGACAGCCGAAATTCAGCTCGATCCCGTCGGCCCCGGTTTCCTCGACCACCGGCAGGATCGCCTTCCACGCCTTTTCCTCGCAGGGCACCATGATCGACACGACCAGCGCCCGGTCGGGCCAGTCGCGCTTCACCTGCTTGATCTCCTGGAGATTGAGCTGGAGCTGCCGGTCGGTGATCAGCTCGATGTTGTTGAGGCCGAGCAGGCGGCGGTCGGCGCCCCAGATCGCGCCGTAGCGCGGGCCGTTGACGTTGACGACCGGCGGGCCTTCCTCGCCCAGCGTCTTCCACACCACGCCGCCCCAGCCGGCCTTGAAGGCGCGCACGACGTTGTAGGCCTTGTCGGTTGGCGGCGCGGAGGCCAGCCAGAACGGATTGGGCGACTTGATGCCGACGAGATCGCTGCGCAGGTCTGCCATGCTCAGGCCCTCCCGTTCGCGGTCAAGCTTCGGTGGATGCTTTCCGCCGCGTCGCGGCCGGCGGCCACGGCCGACACGGTCAGGTCCTCGCGCGCGTCCGCCACGCAGTCGCCGCCCGCCCACACTTTTTGCAGCGAGGTGCGCCCTTCCGCATCGACCTTGATGCGCCCGCCTTCCAGCGTGATTCCCGGTCCCGAGCCGTTGAGCGCGGCTGGGATAAAAGTCTGGCCGATGGCCTTGAACACCTGGTCGGCCCTGAGCACCACCGTCTCGCCGGTGCCCGCCAGCCTTCCGTCCCGCATCGCGGTGTACTCCATCTCGATGCCGGTGACGCGCCCGCCGTCCGCGGCCACCCGTTTCGGCTGCATCCAATGGCGGATGGCGACGCCGTTGGCCGCCGCGAGGTCCTGCTCGTACTCCGAGGCGTTCATCTCCTCCTGGCCGCGCCGGTAGCAGATCGTCACCTCCTCGGCGCCCAGCAGCTTGGACTGCACGGCCGCGTCGATGGCCGTCATGCCGCCGCCGATGACGACCACGCGCCGCCCCACCGGCAGGCCTGAGAGGTCGGACGCCTGGCGCAGGGTGGCGATGAAGTCGACCGCGTTCTCGACGCCCTCGGCCTCCTCGCCTTCGGCCCGCAGCGCGTTGACGCCGCCGAGCCCCATGCCGAGGAACACCGCGTCATGGCCGGCGACGAGATCCGCCAGATGGACGTCGCGCCCCAGCACCTTGCCGTATTCGACCTCGACGCCGCCGATGCCGAGCACGTAGTCGACCTCGGCCTGCGCGAAATCATGCGTGCTCTTGTAGGCGGCGATGCCGTACTCGTTGAGGCCGCCGGGCTTCGGCCGCGCCTCGAAGACCGTCACCGCATGGCCCTTCATGGCCAGACGGTGCGCGGCGGCGAGCCCCGCCGGCCCCGCGCCGACCACCGCGACCGTCCTGCCGGTCGGGGCCGCGCGCGAGAAGAACTGCCGCTCCTCCCGCATCGCCACGTCGGTGGCGAAGCGCTGCAACCGGCCGATCTGCACCGGCTTGCCTTCGGCGGTCTCGCGCACGCAGGCCTCCTCGCACAGCGTCTCGGTCGGGCAGACGCGCGCGCACATGCCGCCGAGGATGT
>JAPUFC010000062.1 GCA_027492275.1 Mesorhizobium sp.
GCAAGACCACGATCGGCATCAGCTACTCCGGACAGATCGGCGACCACCTCGCCGACCATACCGCCAAGGCCAGCCTGACGTTCAAGTTCTGACACGCCTCACGGGATCGGGATTGCTTGCCCTTTGAGGGATCAACAGGCAATTTCATCACGCTGCGCTTTTCACCCCCGTAAAGCGCAGCATAAAACCGGCAGGAGAGACCCCGTACTCCTGCCGGTTTTCATTTGAGGTTCTGCGGAATGGGCAAGCCGCGCTACTCGACGAAGTTCGCCAGATTTCGGAGCGTCGAGTCCATGCCTTTTCGGTGATCGTCCTCGCTGATGCCGGCAGGGACGTCGGTCGCGGCAATGGTGACCCGCGTACCGTCGCGAACCGGGGAGAGCGCGGTCGTGATGGTCATCGCGCCCTGGAAGCGTTGCTCCCCGCTATCGAACCGGACCTCCTCGACCAACAGCTCGTCGGGAACAATCTCGACGAACCGGCCATCGACCACATCCTCGCGCGCGTTTGTCTTGCCCCGTGCTTCCCCATCATCGGGATAGATCAGCGCCATGCGATAGCCACCACCAGGCCGCGGATCGAAGCGCTCGATCCGCGCGCTCATGCCTGCCGGCGGCCGCCAGTTCGCCATGGCTTCGCGATCGAGTAGCACCCGGAAGATGGCGCGCGGCGTGGCGAGAATCGTTCGTGAAGCGGTGTGCGTCGTCATGTCATTGCCCCTACGAACCCGAACGGGGATCGGGCAACAGCGATGGTCGCGCCAGCGAGCGAAACGTGATCGACCATCGCGGCGCGTCGATCGGTGCGATGCTATGTTCCCACGCATGGCGCACTTCGCCGGCGAGACGATAGACCGATCGCGGCGCGAGCGCGGCTGAGGCGCGCGCGAATCCATCGTCGATCCGTCGCCTGAACCGCATCGCAGCCTCAGCGCCGAGCGACACCCCGACGACATGGTCGAAGACCGGACGATCGCGATGCCAGCCTATGCCTGCCCCCGGATCGTAGCGAATGAGCAATGCCTGCACGAGTTCGGACGGATCGAGACCGGCAAAGCGCGCAGCGAGCGCTTTCACCGGCGCCAGCCAGGCGGGAATGGGATCGGTCCGCGTGAAAGCGCCGGACGCGAAATCATAGCTCCACCCGAAACTGCGCGTGAGCCGCTTCCCGGTCCATTGCTGGAACCGGAACGGGCTTAGGCCGACCGCATCGATTGCCGCGATCAGCGCGCGTTCGAGGTCCGGATCGACCAGATCGCCGCGATAGTCGAGACCGGGCAGGATCGGCGTTTCGAACAGATTGGCCTGGACAGCGCTCACCATGGTATGTCGGCTTCCGTTATGGGGGCGGACTCACCCGGCAGCGAAGCCCCCTTCTCCTTCCGCGCCTTCTCCTCCCTCTCCCCATGCACCGCCGCATCCACGGCGCGCGGCCCCGACCAGAAACGCACGCCCGCCGCGGAGCGCCTGCGTAGCTCCGCGATGATCGCGGCCGCGAGATCGGGATCGTCGTCGTAGCTGCCGGGATTGCGCTCGAACGAGTCCGCGAGCGCCGCGGGATCGGCGTCCGCCATCTCGCGGAGCATTTCGTCGGCCTCGCTGCGCGCCCAGAATTCAGGGGTGTCCCAGAGTCGGCTCATGGTGTCCGTCCTTCCTGCCGCTCGCCGCTAGATCGCGAACGACGCTTGCCGCGGCCGCTCGACCAGTTCTTCGACGACGAATGTTCGGGCGGGCGGGGGTTCGAAGAGATCGATTTCCGGCACCATCGCGTCGAGCCATTGCATGACCTGCCGGCGCAGGATGATCGCGCCATGGCGGTCCTGATAGCGCGCGACATCCGGATTTGCGGGAACGGTGATGACCCGAAAGCAATCGGGCCAGTCGGCCATCGCGGGCTCCCAAAGGCCCGCGATATAGAAATGATTCCCGTCGTCGAGGGCGGCGCGATATCTCTTGCCGCCGATGGTCATGTGGAATTCGGAAACCGGGATCAGGCATCGGCCGCTGGGAAAAGCCTGCCCTTCCGAACGAACGAACCGGTAGGAAACCCCGCCGCTGAACCGCGGGTTCGATCCCCAATACGCCTCGACCATCTCGATTTCGCTGGCATCATCGGGATTGCGCCGGATGATGGCGCGATGTGATCCGGGTGCGTCCGAATCGAATGGCCTGGCGGTCGAGTCCATGGCCGGAACATATTAGGAACAAGAGGCCGAGGCAAGGAAGGCTGTCATCGCGTGTGCAACGACTATCGCCTGGAGGTCGATATCGCCTCGATCGTCGAGGATTTCGACAATCTCAAGATCAAGATCAGGATGCCGGAAGGCACGCCGAACGTTGCCGCGCGCGAGGACATCAGGATCAGCGAGGTGGCGCCGATCGTCCGGGGCGCGGATGAGCGCGGCGCCGGCGAGTTGGTCAACCGGCGTTGGTCGTGGCCCGGCCAGAACGGCAAGCCGGTTTATAATTTCCGTTCCGAGGGCCGGGAGTTCACTTCTCACCGCTGCCTCATCCTGGCCGATGGATTCTACGAGTTCACCGCGCCGCAACCCGGTCACAAGCGCAAGACCAAGTGGCTGTTCACGCTGAAGGACCATCGCTGGTTCGGCATAGCGGGTATCTGGCGCGCTCACCCGGAATTGGGTGAGGCGTTCACGATGCTGACGATGGAGCCAGGGGAAGACGTCGCCCCCTATCACCACCGCCAGATCATCCCGCTCACCCGCGACCGATGGGCGGACTGGCTCGATCCATCGGTTCCGGCGCGCGACATCCTGACGGCGCTCCCCAAGGGAAGCCTGCCGGTGACGCAGGTCTATCCGCCGCAGGCCGGGCTGTTCTGATCCGCGAATGGCGCGCGCCGCACGTCCCATCTTGACGAATCTCCCGACTCAATGGAACATAAAGAGAACATGCGAGTCGATGATGACTGATGTCCGTGCAGAATGTTCCCCTCGATCGGCCTCGCGCCGAGCAGCTTGCCGTGCTTCGCGCGCAGTTCGCGGCCGCCCAAGTGGCGCGCGGCCCCGTGCTGCCGTTCGGGGTGCCGGCGCTCGATGACAGGCTCGCCGGTCATGGGCTGGACGGCGCGGGCCTCCATGAGATTGCGGCGGCGACCGCCAGCCTGAACGACGACGCGGCCGCGACGCTGTTCGCTGCCGGAATCGCGGCGCGCTTCGCCGACCAGCCCGGTTTCACGATATTGTGGGCGCTCACCCGCTTCGACCTGTACGCGCCGGGACTGGAACAGGTTGGACTCGGCCCTGAGAAAGTCCTGTATGCGCAAGGGCGCAACGATGCCGATGTGCTGGCGATGGCCGAAGATGCCCTGCGCGACGACGCGATCGCCTGCGTCATCGCCGAAGTGAAGGCGGCCGACCAGACCGCCACCCGCCGCCTTCAGCTCGCGGCCTCGGACGGCAAGACGCCGATGCTGCTCTATCGGCGTCACCGGTCGCTCGGCCGCTGCCCCCTCGATCAGCCCTCCGCCGCGATGACGCGCTGGCGGATAGGCTGCATATCGTCCGCCCGCCTCCCCTATTCCGGCGTTGGCCGCCCGCGCTGGTCGGTGGAGCTGGTCCGCCAGCGCGGCGGCGAACCCCTCTCGTTGGAAGTCGATGCTTGTGATGCAACGGGTCGCATCGCTCTGCCTGCCGCAGCTCCCGATCGAGCGATTGCGCAGGTCGGAGCAGCCAGCCAGGCGGCCTGATCCGCCCGTCGATCCCGCGCCGCGGTCACCGGCGCCGGTTTCCCCGATCGCGCGGGACGGGGGCTGGCGCCCCGGCGCGCGCTGGGCGCGCAGCGGCGCGGTCGAGCCGGAGCCGCTCCCGCCCTCGCCCGCGCCGTTCGCATGGACGCGGCCGACGATCCTGATCGCGCGCGCGGGCCAGAAGGAGGTGGTGACCGCCGCCTGTCCGGTCGCGCTGGACCTGGGGCTGCATCCCGGCATGGCCGCCGCACACGCCCGCGCGCTCGTTCCCGATCTCGATGTCCGCGACGCCGAGCTGGAGGCCGATCACGCCTTTCTCGAGCGTCTTGCGCTGCACGCGGTCGCGCACTGGACCCCGACCGCGTGCGTGTCGGGCGTGGACGGCTTATGGCTCGATCTCAGCGGCACGACGCATCTGTTCGGCGGAGAGGCGCGTTTCTGCCGCCGGCTGCTGCGCTTCCTCCAGCGGATCGGCTTCAACGCGACGATCGCGGTCGCCGGCACACCCGGCGCTGCGCACGCCCTCGCGCGCTATGGCGGCGACGCCCTTATCATCCTCCCGCCGGGCAAGGAGACGAAAGCGATCGCCGGTCTGCCGCTTGCGGCGCTGCGCCTCGCGCCCGACGCGCTCACGGCGTCCGCCCGCTTCGGCCTGGAGCGTGTCCGCGATCTCCTGCCCATCCCGCGCGGCCCGCTCGCGAAACGGTTGGGCCTCTCGACCGTCACCCGGCTCGACCAGGCGCGCGGGCTTGCGGCCGAGCCGATCGTCCCGGTCATCCCGTTCGAGGCGCCGCGCGCCGAACGCCGGCTACTGGAGCCGATCGGCACCGCCGAGGCGATCGGACAGGTCATCGGCGACTTGATCGAGGGTCTCGCGGGCGAACTGCGCACACGCGGGCTTGGCGTTCGCGCCGCGATCCTCTCCTGTCACCGTGTCGACGGCGACACGCAAAGGATCGCGATCGGCACGGCGACGGCGACGCGCGACGTGAAGCATCTCACGCGCATGTTCGCGATGCGGATCGAGCGCATCGACCCCGGCATGGGGATCGAGGCGATGACGCTCGCCGCGCCCCGCGTCGAGGACCTGCGCCCCGAGACGATCGGCGCGATCCTCGCGGGCGATGCCCGCTCCCCCGATATCGCTCTGCTGGTCGACCAGCTCACCGCGCGCGCCGGCGAGAGCGGGCTGTTCCGGATGGCGCCGCGCGAAAGCGACGTCCCCGAACGTGCTGTCGGCCGCGTCGAACCGCTTGCCGTTCCGACCGGGTGGCCGCGCTGGGCGCGGCCCGTCCGCCTACTGCGTCGTCCCGAACTGCTCGCGAATGTGGTCGCCCTCCTTCCCGACCACCCTCCGCGCCGCTTCTCGTGGCGCGGCAAGGGCTATCGCATCGTCGCGGGCGACGGCCCCGAGCGGGTTCATGGCGAATGGTGGCGAAGCGCCCGCGAGATGTGGGCGGTGCGCGACTATTTCCGGGTGGAAGCGCAAGGCGGCGAGCGCTTCTGGCTGTTCCGGCGCGGCGATGGCGTCGAAGCCCCGACCGGCGACCTTAGCTGGTATATGCACGGGCTGTTCGGCTGATGGCGACCCCCGCGACCACCTATGTCGAGCTTCAGGTGACGAGCCACTTTTCGTTCCTGCGCGGGGCGTCGTCCCCCGAGGAACTGTTCGCCGCGGCCGCCGCGCTGGGCCATACCGCGCTGGGCCTTGCCGATCGCGGCAGCGTCGCCGGCGTCGTCCGGGGCTGGGACGGCCAGAAAGCCACGGGCGTCCGCATGATCCCCGGCGCGCGCGTCGATCTGACGGACGGCCGCGCGCTGCTGCTCTATCCGACCGACCGCGCGGCCTGGGGCAGGCTCACGCGCCTGCTCAGCGCGGGCAAGGCGCGCGGCGGCAAGGGCTGCTGCCTGCTCGACTGGAGCGACGTCGCCGCCTGGTCGGATGGATTGGTCGCGATCCTGCTGCCCGACGAACCGGACGACACGACCGCCGCCCATCTGGCCGCGCTGCGCGGCGTGTTCGGCGCGCGTGGCTACCTCGCGCTCTCGCTGCGGCGCCGGCCCGACGATGCCGCGCGGCTGCACCGGCTCGACGCGATGGCACGCGCGGCCGCGATGCGAAGCGTGGCGACGGGCGACGTCCTTTATCATGCGCCGGAGCGCCGCCCGCTTCAGGACGTGGTGACGGCGATCCGCGAGCGCACGACGATCGACGCGCTTGGTTACCGGCGCGAGCGGCACATGGACCGCAACCTTAAATCGCCGCAAGAGATGGAACGCCGCTTCGCCGCCTTTCCCGATGCGATCCGGGCGAGCGCGGATATCGCCGACCTATGCCGCTTCGATCTCGGCGAGATCCGCTATCAATATCCTTATGAGGAAGTGATGGCGGGGCGCACCGCGCAGGAGGCGCTGGCGGCGCTGACCGAGGAGGGCGCGGCGCGGATGTTCCCGCAAGGTGTCCCCCTCCCCTATCGCCGCCAGATCGACCACGAACTCCGGCTAATTGGCCAACTCGGCTACGCCCCCTATTTCCTGACGGTGAACGCCATCGTCGCGGAGAGCCGCCGGCGCGGCATCTTGTGTCAGGGGCGCGGCTCGGCCGCCAATAGCTGCGTCTGCTTCCTGCTGGGCGTCACCTCGATCGACCCGATCAAGCACGAACTGCTGTTCGAACGGTTCGTGAGCGGTGAGCGCCGCGAGCCGCCCGACATCGATGTGGATTTCGAGCATGAGCGCCGCGAGGAAATCATCCAGTGGATCTATGAGACCTACGGCCGCGATCGCGCGGCGCTGACGGCCGTGGTGACGCGCTACCGCACGCGCGGCGCCGTCGCCGAGGTCGGCAAGGCGCTCGGCCTCCCGCGCGACCTGACCAAGATGCTGACGGGCCTCGTATGGGGCTTCTCCACCGAGGGTATCCCGGACGAGCAGATCGCCAGCCTCAATCTCAACGCCGACGATCATCGCCTCCGCCTGACGCTCGATCTCGCCGCGCAGCTTATCGGCACGCCCCGCCACCTGTCCCAGCATCCCGGCGGGTTCGTGCTGACGCAGGACCGGCTCGACGATCTCGTGCCGATCGAGCCGGCGCGGATGGAGGACCGGCAGATCATTGAATGGGACAAGGACGATATCGACGCGCTGCGGATGATGAAGGTGGATGTGCTCGGCCTCGGGATGCTCGGCTGCATGAACCGGGCGTTCAACCTGCTGGAGCAGCACAAGGGAATCAAGGTCGGCATGGCCGACCTTCAGGACGACGATCCCGCCGTCTATGCGATGATCCAGAAGGCGGACACGCTCGGGGTCTTTCAAATCGAAAGCCGCGCGCAGATGTCCATGCTCCCGCGGATCAAGCCGAACAAATTCTACGATCTCGTCATCGAGGTGGCGATCGTGCGCCCCGGCCCGATCCAGGGCGATATGGTCCACCCCTATCTTCGCCGCCGCGAGGGTAAGGAGAAGCCGGAATATCCCAAGCCCGAACTCCAGGCAGTGCTCGAAAAGACGCTCGGCGTCCCACTCTTTCAGGAACAGGCCATGAAGGTCGCGATCGTCGGCGCGGGGTTCACCCCTGCGGAAGCCGACCAGCTCCGCCGCGCGATGGCGACGTTCAAGCTGACGGGCGGGGTCAGCCATTTCTACGACAAGCTGGTCGGCGGCATGGTCGCGCGCGGCTATCCCAAGGACTTCGCCGAGCGCACCTTCAAGCAGATCGAAGGGTTCGGCTCCTACGGCTTCCCCGAGAGCCACGCCGCCTCGTTCGCGAAGATCGCCTATGCCTCCTGCTGGATGAAGCATCATCATCCCGACGTGTTTTGCGCGGCGTTGCTCAACGCGCAGCCGATGGGCTTCTATGCCCCGGCCCAGATCGTCGGCGACGCGCGCAAGCACGGCGTCGAGGTCCGGCCCGTCTCGATCAATCATAGCCATTGGGATTGCACGCTCGAGCCCGCCGGCGGGCGCACCATGGCCGTCAGGCTCGGGATGCGGCAGGTTCGCGGCCTCGCCAATATCCACGGCGCGGCGATCGTCGCCGCGCGCGGGCCTGCGCCCTTCGCGAGCGTCGAGGACGTATGGCGCCGCGCCGGCGTGCCGCGCGCCGCGATCGAGTGCCTGGCCGAAGCCGATGCCTTCCATTGCCTTGCCGACGATCGTCGTCAGGGCTTGTGGAAGGTGCGGGGGCTTGGGGAAGCGCCCCTGCCCCTGTTCGCCGCAGCCGACGCGCGCGAGGCGCAATTCTCGCCCGAGGGACTCGAGCCTGCCGTTACGCTCATGGCGATGACCGACGGGCGCGAAGTGGTCGAGGATTATCGCACGACCCAGCTATCGCTTCGCGCGCATCCCGTGAGCTTCCTGCGCGAGCAGCTCGACACCATGAAGATCGTGCGCTGCGGGGATCTCGCCTCGATCCGCGACGGCCACAATATCGAGGTCGCGGGCGTCATCCTCGTCCGCCAGCGGCCCGGCTCGGCGCGCGGCGTGCTGTTCGTGACGATCGAGGACGAGACGGGGATCGCCAACGCCATCCTCTGGCCCGACCGCTTCGAGATCTACCGCCGCCAGGTCATGTCGGCGTCGATGGTCGCGATCCGGGGGCGGCTCCAGAAGGAGGGCGAGGTGATTCACGTCATCGGCGATCGCGTCACCGATCACGACCAGATGCTTCGTTCGATTGCCCGGATGGGCTTCGCCGTTGCGCCCGGTCGCGGCGACGGCGCGAAGAATGGGGGCGGTCCCGACCCGCGCGATCCCGCTTGGATGCGAGGGCGCACGCTGACCTCGCGGCCCTATGGGACGGCCGACGAGGAAATGCCGCGCATCCGCAGCCATGATTTTCATTGAGGGAAGCATCCTCACGGGATGCCGGCACACCGCCAAGACAGATCGAACACCGGCGCTCCGAGCGAGATCGCTCCAGAATGGTCCTAGTTGAACCACACGTTCCCAATTTGACCAGTCTCGTTTCGCAATTCGTCCAGACAGTCGCCTCTCGGCAATTTATCCGACTGGCTGAGCGCAATTTTTTCGAAATGGAGGCGAAAGCCGACCTCTCGAGATTTCCGATCATCCCATCAACAAGTAAAAAATTGGAGATCGATTTGGATAGCTATTGCACAGGTCCGTCAGCCGACGATCCTCGCCCCGACGCTGGTTCAAGGTTCCGCCTCCCGTTCGGCTTGCGAGCGACAACCCGCCTCACGAACCAGCTCGAGACCGGCCTCGATAAGCCGAAGCGCGCGCGGGGTGAGGCAAACGAGATAGCGCCGACCGTCGGTCGGGTCCGGAATTCGCGTGACCACCCCGCGCTCCTCGATCGCGTTCACGCATCGGCGGGCCGTGCTGTAGGCGACGCTCGAAGCGCCCCACAGGCTCGATAGCGAAGTCGATCGACCCTCATGCTCCCGAATATAAAGATAGAGCAGCATGTCCCCCGTCGGATCGGTCGCGAGATCGAAACCGAAGGCGCGGCCGAATCGCATCCGGGCCGTCAAGATCGCCTCCGCCACACGCGCGTATTCCGCCGAGGTTCTCGGCTGACCCGCCACGGGCAGGTCTTCGGATGGCTGATTATTCCACATATGGTCCCCCTTCCTGTCAATCAGGTGTTGACCGGTTGTGAGCAGGGTCGCTCATCAACGGACGCTCGGACAATTCTAAGGATGCACGAGACGTCAACGAAGATTCTCCCAAATATTAATTCAGGAAAATCCTCTAATCAGAGGAAAATATCGGGCACCGATCCGGAGATATGCACGATCATGTAAGGACGAATCGAACTATAATGAGGTGAGTTTATGCGTATCGGCTCACGGCTTGAGCACTTCGCCCGTGCTTTAGCCGACACGGCTTCGATTGAAGATTTAACTTCTTCACTCGAAAGTGCAACAAGAGAGCTTGGATTCGACTACTTCACTTTGATGCAGCATGTTGACCTGTCCGGCTCGCTCGAAGGCGTGGTGGCGATTACGACCTATCACCGTGACTGGGTCGAACGGTTCACATCACGAGGCTATCACCGATTTGATCCGGTCCTCATGACCAGCCACCACTATGGAGCGCCCTTCACCTGGGATCTGATCCCGACCGTAATTCCGCTGACGAAGCGGCAACATCGGATGTTTGGCGAAGCACGACGCTATGGGATTTACGATGGTCTGACGGTGCCCCTGCACATACCGGGAGAGAGGCTGGCGTCCTACACCTTCGCATCGGCTCGACCGGTGGCCTCGTCCGTCGAACAAATGGCGGCGGCCCATGTCATCGCGACGTTCGGCTACCAAGCCGCTCGGGGGCTTGTCCTACCACCGACGCGCAAACCGATCCCTCCACCGCTCACCGACCGCCAGATAGACTGCGTTGCCCTGTCTGCTGCGGGCAAGACGGAATGGGAAACCAGCCAAATTCTCTCGGTCGCACCGACCACCGTCCATTCCCATCTGACGGAAGCCATGCGCCGATACGGCGTATTCAATCGACAGCAATTGCTATTTCATGCCCTTCGCGACGGCTTGATCTCCTTCGGAGAGGTTCAAACAATCTGACAGCGGAAACGCCGCGCGTTCGGCCCTTCGATGCCGCGCGCCATCCACGAAAGAGGCTATCTACGCCGCAACATCAGTCGCAGCCTGTCCTTCAGTCTGATTGGCCGCTGCCGCCTTCCCGCCTCGCCTGATCGGCACGACGGCATCCGATGTCTTCAGGATTTTATCAACGAGTGCGCCGAGCTTCTTCAGGGCCTCGCTCTTCTCGGTGAAATAATCATAATGGTCATACACGCCTTCGACGCCTTCGATGGCATGTCCGAGCACGCGCTCCGAAATATCCCGCGCCACGCCGGCCCGCGCCATGAGCGTCTTCGCCGTGCGACGCAGGTCGTGCAGAACCCAACGGGGAACCGGCTCCCCCATTATCTCCGCCATTTTGGCATCCAGCGCGGCCTTGTCCTTCGTGAAGCCGTTGATCGGCCCCGCGAGGCGCCCCTGAAAGACATAGGGTCGCGAGGGCGTTGTCGGTTGATTACGAATGACGCGCATCGTTTGCGACGACAGCCGGATAAACTTGGCATTGCCCTTCTCGCGATCCTCCGACTCGATTTTCCAGAGTCCATCGTCGGACACGAAATCCCGGTGCATCATACGCACCTTTTCCCGGCGCTGGGCGGTCAGCAGGAGCGTGCGGCAAAATGCGCCGAACGCCTCTTGCGTCTCGCAAGCCTTCCAAAGAGCGCGGATTTCGCTGTCGGTCAGCACCCGCTTGCGTTTGCGCTCAGAGCTTTTGGTCCGCTTCATCCCGCGGACGATCGGAGACACGAAATCGTCCTCCCGCGCGGCGAACCACCCGAACATCGAGCTAAGCTGCGCGAGAACGGCATCAGCTTGTGAGGCTCCATTGGAATCGCTGATCGTATCCAGGAGGCTGCTCACATCCTTTCGCGTGATCGAGGTAATCGAGCGGTCACGCCAGCGAGGCTTGCCGTCGAGATCGGCAAGAATGTAATGGTCGAAAATCCGTTTGATCTCGTCCGCCGATCGCAGCGGAGGCAGCGGCTTCCCGCTACCGTCCTTCTGCCCCTCTTTCATGACGCGCCGCTTGTAGAACTCCGCGTATATCTCGCCAATCGTCGACGCGCTCACCTCAGTCTCCGGCACCGGTTCCGGAAGTGGTCGCGCAGGATCAACACCTAGGGCGATTGCTGACTTCCAATCGCGTGCCTTCTGGCGCGCACCTTCTAGGGAAAGAGGCTCGACCCCTTTTTTCACGACAAAGGCGCGATCCTTATTATCTGCGGGAGCGAAATCACCGAGAACGCGCCGGCTAGGTGGACCATATTCCCCATCGCCCTTTGGAAAGCGCGCATAGAGCGAGAAGGTGACGCGGCGCTTCGCCGTTACCGTCACCAACAGGCCGGTCTCTTGTGCGTCATACCATTCGGCACGAGCTTCGCCTTCCGGCGCTCGCAACCCCCTCAACCACGGATCGGTGAACTTCTTGGTAGCCATCACAACCTCGATTTGCGCTACAATTTGCGCTACAAACTCCAGGCGTACCCATGCACCCGGATGTTCGCAGTGTCGCGACAATATTCACGTACGACAAGGATTTTTAGTGCTTTTTTTGAACACAATGTTCTACGAGGTTCATCGGTGTTCACCCCGGAATCGGTGCCCCCGCTGACTCTTAATCAGCGGGTCCTAGGTTCGAGCCCTAGTGCGTCCACCACCTTT
>JAPUFC010000063.1 GCA_027492275.1 Mesorhizobium sp.
CCTTGAATCAAATCCCGCACAAAATGGGAATCCTAAATTGTCACTACAGCCTAGCATTGCCCGACGCCTCCCGTGCGGCAGGCCGCTTACTCCGCCACCACGCGCAGCTTGTTGTCGAACACCGCCAGGACGCGTTCCAGCTCGTGCCCGCGCTTCAGCACCCGTCCGCCGGCGGCGATCACCGCCCAGGCGCCCTGCCGGCGCGCGAGCTCGGGCGTCTTGGTGATCTGGTAAAGCGGCGTCTCGCTGGTGCGCCGGTAGACGGAAAAAACGGCGCGGTCGTCGAGATGGTCGAGCGCGTAGTCGCGCCATTCATTGGCCGCGACCATGCGGCCGTACAGCCTGAGCAGCAGATCGAGTTCGCGGCGGTGGAAGGTCACCGGCATGCCCCGCCGCAGGCGCGCCTCGCGCAACGAGATCAGCACGGAAGAGTCGTCGGCGTTCTCCGATCCCTCGATGCGATCCATCCTCTGCCGTCCCTCCATATGACGGGAGCGTGACGCGATCGGGCGTCAATTGCAAGGGCGGATTGCCGGATGCGGGAGCGGTGCGCTTTCGGCCGATGAGGAGGCCGCCACGAAATGGTTCCGCAAGGAAAGGTCACTTTTCATATACGGTCTGTCGCGATTGGTGATGCTTCGCCACAATCCCGCCTTTTTTTATCCGTGCTGGCGCCCCATTGTCCGGCGAACTTAGCTGTGTTGCCTGAGACGGTTCGGTCCGGCGCTGACTCGTAACCCCAAGCCCCCCGCCCACGGGTCCGGGTCGGATCGAACCAACCTCCGGTCTTTCCTGCGAATAGTCGGGAAGCCGGTCGCGACGATCCCAAAAAGCCTACCTGACCGGTGCCGGAAGCAAGCCGGCGCCGGTCATTTCATATGGCTAGCCGCCGACGCACGACGCGCACGGCATCAAGGCCGGCTGATGATCGCTGCCCCGAGAATCGGGCCAGGCAGCCCGTCCTTGCTGACGACCTGCAAAAGCACGGCGCAGCCGCCCTTCTTCTTCTCGATCTCGCTCAACGGCAGTTCGAAGCGCACGGGTTTGCCGTGCCACATGCCGGCGGTCTGGATGTCGGTCACCGGATTGACGTAGTTGACCGAGCGCCCCTTGTTCTCGCCGCGCTCGATCTCGACCGGGCGCACGGCATCGAAATAGACGAGGACGAGATGCGCGTTGCCTTCGCCGTCCGGCGAGCCCTCGGCGTCGATCATCACGCTGTCGTCGACGCGCGTCACCTTGAGGCGGACGGACATGCCCTCGCCCTTGCGGCGCATCTCCTCCAGCGCCTCGACCACCGACCTGCGCTTGGCCCCGTTGACATGGGCCCGGCCGTTGAGCACGGCCTGCGGCGTGTAGACGGAGCGGATGCCGAAGGAGCGCGCATAGCTCTTCTGGCGCTCGGTGTTGTCGGCGCTTGCCAGCGTATCCTTCCAGCCGAGATAGTCCCAATAGTCGACGTGGTAGCCGAGCGTGACGAGCTTGCCCGACCGCATCAGGTCCTCAAGCACCGCATCGGCCGGCGGGCAGGAGTTGCAGCCCTGGCTGGTGAACAGCTCGACGACGCCCTCGGGCTCCCTGACGTCGCCCGCCGCAGCCATCGAGGCCGCCGACATCGCGGCGGCGACTGTCGCTGCCATCCACTGGCCGCGCCTGAACCTCATGGGCGTTCCACTTCGCGCCGGCTGCCCGGCTGTTGTTGTCCGTCGGCCTGATTGACAGATCGACCTTACAACAGGAAGTCACGTTGCGGTGAAATTTCCGGCCGGCGATGGCCCGGCGAAACGAAAAAGGCCGGCGCGCGGCGCCGGCCTTTCCGTGACTTCGATGCGGCACCGGCCGTCAGGCGGCGAGGTCGCGCAGCACGTATTGCAGGATGCCGCCGTTCTTGAAGTATTCGAGCTCGTCCACCGTGTCGATGCGGCACAGGATCGGCACCTCCTTCACCGTTCCGTCGGCGAAGGTGACCTTCGCCACCATCTTCTGGCGCGGCCGGATTGTCTCCAGCCCGTCGATGGTGACGGTCTCGTCGCCCTTCAGCCCGAGCGTCGCCCAGGAGGTCCCCTCCTCGAAGACGAAGGGGACGACGCCCATGCCGACCAGGTTCGAGCGGTGGATGCGCTCGAAGGACTGCGCGATGACGGCGCGCACGCCGAGCAGGTTGGTGCCCTTCGCGGCCCAGTCGCGCGACGAGCCGTTGCCGTACTCGACGCCGGCGAAGATGACGAGCGGAACGCCGTCCTGCCGGTACTGCATGGCCGCGTCGTAGATCGACATCTCCTCCTTCGAGGGATAGTGGATCGTGTAGCCGCCCTCGCGCCCGTTCTCGCCCAGCATGTGGTTGCGGATGCGGATGTTGGCGAAGGTGCCGCGCATCATCACCTCATGGTTGCCGCGCCGCGTGCCGTACTGGTTGAAGTCGGCGACGCCGACACCGTGGCCCATCAGATAGGCGCCCGCCGGCGACGCCGCCTTGATCGAGCCGGCCGGCGAGATGTGGTCGGTGGTGATCTTGTCGCCGAACAGGCCGAGGATGCGCGCGTCCTTCACCGCGCCGACGGCGCCGGGCTTGGAGCCCATGCCGACGAAATAGGGCGGGTTCTGCACATAGGTCGAGGAATCGTCCCATGCATAGGTCTGGCCCTCGGGCGCCTGCACCGCGCGCCAGTACTCGTCGCCTTTGAAGACGTCGGCATATTTGCGGGCGAACAGCTCGCGCGTCACGTTCTGCTCGATGAACTCCTGGATCTCGGCAGAGCTCGGCCAGATCTCGCGCAGATAGACCGGCTTGCCGTCGCGGTCCTCGCCGATCGGCTCGGTGGTGAGGTCCTTGGTGACCGTGCCGGCGAGCGCATGGGCGACGACCAGCGGCGGCGAGGCGAGGTAGTTCGCCTGCACGTCGGGCGACACGCGGCCCTCGAAGTTGCGGTTGCCGGACAAGACCGCGGCAGCGATCAAACCTTTATCGTTGATCGTCTTGGAGATCGGCGCCGGCAGCGGGCCGGAATTGCCGATGCAGGTGGTGCAGCCGAAGCCGACGAGGTTGAAGCCGATCTGGTCGAGCTCCTTCTGCAGCCCGGCCTTCTCCAGATACTCCGCGACCACTTGGCTGCCGGGTGCGAGCGAGGTTTTCACCCACGGCTTCTGCTTCAGGCCCCGCCGGTTGGCGTTGCGCGCCAGAAGGCCCGCGCCGATCAGCACGCTGGGGTTGGAGGTGTTGGTGCAGGAGGTGATGGCGGCGATGACCACGTCGCCATGGCCGAGATCGAAATCCTCGCCCTCGACGGCATAGCGCTTGGTCTGGTCGACCGTCTTCTTGTACTCGCCCTCCAGCGCCTTGGCGAAGCCCGCCGCGACCTGCGGCAGCGGCACGCGGCCCTCGGGACGCTTCGGCCCGGCCATGGACGGCACGACGTCTCCGAGGTCGAGCTCGAGCAGGTCGGTGAACACCGGATCGGCCGAGCCGTTGTCGCGCCACATGCCCTGCAGCTTGGAATATTCCTGCACCAGCGCGATGCGGTCTTCGCTGCGACCCGACATGTTGAGGTAGCGGATCGTCTCCGAATCGACCGGGAAGAAGCCGCAGGTCGCGCCGTATTCGGGCGCCATGTTGCCGATGGTGGCGCGGTCGGCCAGCGTCATGTTGGACAGGCCCGGGCCGAAGAACTCGACGAACTTGCCGACAACGCCCTTCTTGCGCAGCATCTGCGTGACGGTGAGCACGAGGTCGGTGGCGGTGACCCCTTCGTTCAGCTTGCCGGTGAGGCGGAAGCCGATGACTTCCGGCAGCAGCATGGAGACCGGCTGGCCGAGCATCGCCGCCTCGGCCTCGATGCCGCCGACGCCCCAGCCCAGAACGCCGAGGCCATTGATCATCGTAGTGTGCGAATCGGTGCCGACGCAGGTGTCGGGATAGGCGGTCGTCTCGCCGTCCTCGCTCTTCGTCCACACGACCTGGCCGAGATATTCGAGATTGACCTGATGGCAGATGCCGGTGCCGGGCGGCACGACGCGGAAGTTGCGGAACGCCTGCTGGCCCCATTTCAGGAACTTGTAGCGCTCCTGGTTGCGCTCGTATTCGAGCTCGACATTGCGCGCGAAGGCGCTTGGATTGCCGAATTCGTCGACGATCACCGAATGGTCGATGACGAGGTCGACGGGCACCAGCGGGTTGATCTTCTGCGGGTCGCCGCCGAGGCTCTTGATGCCGTCGCGCATGGCGGCCAGATCGACCACGGCCGGCACGCCGGTGAAGTCCTGCATCAGAACGCGGGCCGGGCGATAGGCGATCTCGACGCCGGCCGAGCCCTTGTCGGTCAGCCAGGCAGCGACGGCCTGGATCGATTCCTTGGTGACGGAACGCCCGTCCTCGTTGCGAAGCAGGTTCTCCAGCAGCACCTTCATGGAGTAAGGGAGCTGGGCGATGCCGGTGAGGCCGTTCTTCTCGGCTTCGGGCAGGCTATAGTAGACGTATTCCGCGCCGCCCGCGGTCAGGGTGCGGCGGCATTTGAAACTGTCGAGAGAGTTGGACACGTGCGATCCCATCCTGGTCTTTTCAGCCTGAAGGAAGCGGACGCCTCGGGCATGCTGGAATCACGCGCAAAGGTGCGGGTACGGCCATTTCCGCTGTCCGCTCCCGAGCGACCCGGCCGTTCAAGGCGGCACGCGCGCTGGTTCGGCGCAATTTCTGAGTTCCACGCCGACCGCTGGCGTGGGCGAGTCGCATATAGAGAATTTCTAAAAACAGTTCCAGCCGGATATTCGCCGAATCGGATGCAATGCGCGCGGCCGGGCCCTGTCCTTTCGTCACGGCCCGCCTGATGCGGCTGGTGGCCGAGAAGCTGGCCGGCGCGCGCGGCGGCCGGACGCTGTTCGAGGACGTGGATGTCGCGCTGTCGCCCGGCGAAAGCCTGGTCGTCACCGGCCCGAACGGCAGCGGCAAGTCCACCCTGCTGCGCATCCTCGCCGGCCTCTTGCCGCCGCTGCGCGGTCATGTGCGGCTGGACGGCACGGCGGACGGCGACGCCGGCATCGCAAGCCACTATGTCGGCGCCCGCAACGGCATGAAGCCGGTGCTGACCCTGGCCGAGAACCTTGCCTTCTGGCGCGACTTCCTCGGCGCCGACGGCCGGACGGTCGACGAGGCGCTCGACCGGGTGGGGCTCGGCGCGATCGGCCACCTGCCCTTCGGCGTCCTGTCCACCGGCCAGCGGCAGCGCGCGGCGCTGGCGCGGCTTCTGGTGGCGCGGCGGCCTGTCTGGCTGCTGGACGAGCCCACCTCCGGGCTCGACAAGGCCGGCGACGCGCTGCTCGGAAGCCTGATTCGCGAGCACATGTCCGGCGGCGGCATCGTCGTGGCGGCGACGCACCAGGAACTGGGGCTGGACGGCGCGAGGCTGGAGCTGGGGAATTTCGGGAGATGATCGCGCTCGATATTCCGCCGTATGCGGGGCATCGCCCATGCTGACCCTGTATTTGCGTGACCTGAAGCTGGGGCTGCGCGCCGGCGGCGGCGCGGCGACGGGCGTCCTGTTCTTCCTGGCGGTGGTCGCCTGCATGCCGTTCGCCATCGGACCGGACCTGAACCTGCTCGCCCGCATCGGGCCGGCGATCCTGTGGACCGGCGCGCTGCTGGCCGCCCTCCTCGGCCTCGACCGGCTGTTCCAGATCGATCGCGAGGACGGCGCGCTCGACCTCTTCCTCATCGGCCGCGACTGGCTGTCGCTGACCGGCGTCGTGCTGGTGAAATGCCTGGCCCACTGGACGGTGAGCGCGCTGCCGCTGGTGGTCGCCGCCCCGGCGCTCGGCCTGCTGCTCAACATGGACGCGACGGCGATCCTGGCCACCACCGCAACCCTGCTGGTCGGCACCCCGGCCGTCACGCTGATCGGCGCGGCGGGCGCGGCCGTCGCCTCTGGCCTGCCGCGCGGCGGCCTTCTGGTGTCGGTGCTGGTGCTGCCGCTCACCATCCCGGTGCTGATCTTCGGCATCGCGGCCAGCTACGCGGCGGTGAACGAGCCGGACCCCTTCTGGCCGCCCTTCCTCATTCTCGCCGCGCTGACCCTGTTCTTCTCGGTTATCGGGCCGGTCGCGGCGGCGGTCGCGCTGCGCGAGATGTCGGACTGAGGCCGCGTCAACGGGCGCGGTTGCATCGCGCGGTTCGGCGGCATAGCTAGGAGCAAACGGGCAGGACAGAATGTCGGCGCATGCGCTCTACGTGACGGCGGCCTATGCGGTTTCCGTCGTCGCCATAACCGGACTGGTGTTGTGGGTCTTCCTCGACCAGCGGGCGCGCCTGCGCGAGCTGGCGGCGCTGGAGGCCGCCGGCCTCAGGCGGCGCTCGGAGCGGGAAAAGCCGTGAGCGCGGCCGGGACGCCTTCGGCGCCGGGGCGGCGACGTCTCGTCGTCCTCGCCCCCGTCGCCATCTTCCTCGCTCTGGCCGCCATCTTCCTGGCGCAGCTTCTGTCCGGCCGCGACGCCGCGACCATTCCCTCGGCGCTGATCGGGCACCCGGCTCCGCAGACGCGTCTGCCGCCGCTGGACGGCGGCGGGCTGCCCGGTCTGGACAGCGCGAGCTTTGCCGGGAAGGTGACGCTGGTGAACGTCTGGGCCTCGTGGTGCGCGCCCTGCCGGCAGGAGCACCCGGTGCTGATGGAGCTCGCCAGAGACGGCCGCTTCGCGATCGCCGGGCTGAACTACAAGGACGATCCCGGCAACGCCCGCCGCTTCCTCGGCACGCTCGGCAATCCGTTCGCGGCGGTCGGCGTCGACGGAAACGGACGCGCCGCCATCGACTGGGGCGTGTACGGCGTGCCCGAAACCTTCCTCGTCGGACGCGACGGAAGAATCCTTTACAAGCATGTTGGGCCGATCTCGCCGGACTCGGCGGCGAGGCAGCTCATGCCGCAGATCGAGAAGGCGCTGGCCGCTCCGGCCAGATAGGAAAGCCTATCGGCCGGCCTTGTCGTCCAGCGTATGCCGCATGATCAGCGGCATCTGGCTGAAAGTGAACAAAAGCGTGATCGGCATGATGCCCCACACCTTGAACGCCACCCAGGCGTCGG
Source organism: Mesorhizobium sp. (assembly GCA_027492275.1). Taxonomy (GTDB): domain Bacteria; phylum Pseudomonadota; class Alphaproteobacteria; order Rhizobiales; family Rhizobiaceae; genus JAPUFC01. The sequence goes on from JAPUFC010000063.1 coordinate 7,065, forward strand.
TGGAGAAATTCCGCCAGACGATCTCGTTCACCGCGGCGAGGAAGAAGAAGAACAGGCCCCATCGCAACGTCAGCTTGCGCCATCCCTCGGCGTCGAGCCGGAAGGCGGAATCGAAGACGTAGCCCAGCAGCGATTTGCCGAAGAACAGGCCGCCGACCAGCACCGCGCCGAACAGCGTGTTGACGATCGTCGGCTTCATCTTGATGAACAGATCGTCCTGCAGCCACAGCGTCAGCCCGCCGAACACCAGCACGACGATGCCGGACACCAGCGGCATGATCGGCAGGCTACGCGTCAGCATCCAGGACACGGCCAGCGAGAGAGCGGTCGCGCCCATGAACAGGCCGGTGGCGATGAAGATCGGCCCGCCGAGCTCCGCCAGCGCCGGGAGCTTTTGAGCCAGCCATTCGCCGCGCGTGTTGGCGAAGAAGAACACCATCAGCGGCCCGAGCTCCAGCGCCAGCTTGAGCAGCGGGTTGATCTCCTTCTTGCGCGGATCGGAAGGGTCGCGTTCGAGGATGGGAGGGGTCATGTCGCCGCGTTCCAATCTGAACTGCTGGATGCCCCCTCCACCATGCTGCGCATGGTCCCCCTCCCCCGCTTCGCAGGGGAGGAGATGCCGGCCCCAACCTCCGATCCTCCCCCGTTGACGGGGGAGGTGGCCCGAAGGGCCGGAGGGGGCGCACCCGATACCATCACGCCACCCCCGCGATGGCCTTGGCGAAATCGCCGGCCGCGAACGGCTCCAGATCGTCCACCTGCTCGCCGACGCCGATGAAATAGACCGGCAGCTTGTGCCTGGCGGCGATGGCGACCAGGATGCCGCCGCGCGCCGTGCCGTCCAGCTTGGTCATCACCAGCCCGTTGACGCCGGCCACGTTGCGGAAGATTTCCACCTGGTTCAAGGCGTTCTGCCCGGTCGTCGCGTCGACGGTCTGCAGCACGGTGTGCGGCGCTTCCGCGTCGTGCTTGCCCAGCACGCGCACGATCTTCTCCAGCTCGGCCATCAGCTCGGCCTTGTTCTGCAGCCGGCCGGCAGTGTCGATGATCAGCACGTCGCTTCCCGCCGCCTTGGCCTGCTCGTAGGCGTCGAAGGCGAGGCCCGCCGCATCCGCGCCGAGCTTCGATGAAACGACCGGCGCGCCCGTGCGCTCGCCCCATATCTTGAGCTGCTCGATGGCCGCGGCGCGAAACGTGTCGCCGGCCGCCAGCATGACGGAAAGGCCGCCCTCCGTGAGCTTGGCGGCGAGCTTGCCGATGGTCGTCGTCTTGCCGGTGCCGTTGACGCCGACGACGAGGATCACATGCGGCTTGTGCGACAGGTCGAGCTCCAGCGGTTTCGCCACCGGGCCGAGCACCTTCTCGATCTCGGCGGCCATGACGTGGCGCACCTCCTCGTCGGAGATTTCGCGGCCGTAGCGGCTTTCGGCCAGCGCGCCGGTGACGCGCATCGCCGTCTCGACGCCGAGGTCGGCGCGGATCAGAACGTCCTCGAGGTCCTGGAGCGTCTCCTCGTCCAGACGTTTGCGGGTGAAGACGCCTGCGATGGAGCCCGTCAGCTCGCGCGACGAGCGGGCGAGCCCTTCGCGCAGCCGCTGGAACCAGCTCTGGCGCGGTGCGGGCAGGGACGCGGGCGCCGGCTCGGCCTTCTTCTCCACCGCCTTGCCGACGGTGACCTTGCCCGCAGGGGCCTGCGTAGGAGGAACCGGGACGGAAGGCACCGGCGCCGGCTCAGGCGCGATCTCCGCCTCCAGTGGCAGGGGCGGCAGCGGCGAGGGCTGGCGGATCGGCGGCTCGATCTCGGCCGTCGGCTCGACGGCGGTGACCGGAGGCGTCGCCGTCTCGGTCGGCGCGATCGAGGGCGCTTCCACGGGAAGCGGGCTCGGCTCCGGCGCGATCTCCGCCTTCACCGGCAAGGGCGGCAGCGGCGAGGGCGTGCGCAGCGGCGGCTCGATCTCGCCGGCCGGGGCCTGTTCGGCCGCCGGCTCCACGGAAGGCGCGGGCGCCGGCTCGCGGCGCTTGAGGAAATCGGGGACCGCCTGGTCCTCGACGGCGCGCGGGGCCTCCGCATCCAGCGGCGGACGCTGGTTCTCCTCCGCCGGCTGCTCCTTCTGGCCGAAGGAAAAGACCTTCTTGATGAAGCCGAACGCCATCCCGAATTCCCTACGCCGCCTGCGCCGGCACGGTGTCGGTCACGGCGGTCAGCCGCTGGCCGTCGTGACCGGCGATCCGGGCCGGAATGATCTCCCCCGGCTGTCCGGCGTCGATCGCGGCGAGGGTGAAACCCTCCGTGCGGCCAAGGCCCTCGCGCTCCACCAGCACCGATTGCCGCGTTCCTGTCATCGCATCGAGATGCCGCCGGTAGGCGGCCTCGCCGGCGGCGCGCAGGCGCGCGGCGCGTTCCTTGACCACGGCGCGGGGAAGCTGCGGCATGCGCGCCGCCGGCGTGCCCTCGCGCGGGCTGAACGGAAAGACGTGCAGATGCGTCAGCCCGCACTCCTGTACCAGCCTGAGCGAATTCTCGAACATCGCCCCGGTCTCCGTCGGGAAGCCGGCGATCAGGTCCGCACCGAACACCATGTCGGGGCGCAGCCGGCGGACATCTTCGCAGAAGCGGATCGACTGGTCGCGCAGATGGCGGCGCTTCATGCGCTTGAGGATCATGTCGTCGCCGGCCTGGAGCGAGAGATGGAGATGCGGCATCAGCCGCGTCTCTGTCGCGATGGCGTCGAGCAGATCGTCGTCGGCCTCGACGGAATCGATGGAGGAGAGCCGCAGCCGCTTCATCTCCGGCACCTGCCTGAGCAGCGTCTTCACCAGCCGTCCGAGGCGCGGCGCGCCCGGCAGGTCGGCGCCGTAGCTGGTCATGTCGACGCCCGACAGCACGATTTCGGCATAGCCGTTGCCGGCGAGGCGCTTCACCTGCTCGACCGCCGCGCCCATCGGCACGGAGCGCGAATTGCCGCGCCCGTAGGGAATGATGCAGAAGGTGCAGCGGTGGTCGCAGCCGTTCTGCACCTGCACGAAGGCACGCGCCCGCCCCTCGATGGCGTCGACCATGTGCGAGGCGGTCTCGCGCACGGAGAAGATGTCGTTGACGCGCACCTTCTCCGTGTCGTTGACGCCGAAATCCGGCAGCGCGCGGTAGCTGTTGGCCGCGAGCTTCTCCTCGTTGCCGAGCACGAGGTCGACCTCCTCCATGTCGGCGAAGCTCTTCGGATCGGTCTGCGCCGCGCAGCCGGTGACGACGATGCGCGCCGCCGGATTGTCGCGGCGCGCCTTGCGGATCGACTGGCGCGCCTGGCGCACCGCCTCCGCCGTCACCGCGCAGGTGTTGACGATCACCGCGCCGCCGGGCAGCGCCGCAAGGCCGGCGCTTTCCGCCTCGCGGCGCATGACCTCGGATTCATAGGTGTTCAGCCGGCAGCCGAAGGTGACGATCTCCAGGCCCATCACGCCGCCCGCCCTGTGTGGAGGATGCCCCCGTGGAGGGCGCCCCCTCCGGCCGTTCCGGCCACCTCCCCCGCTTCGCAGGGGAGGATCGAAACGGTGCGGCCGGCATCTCCTCTCCCGTTCACGGGGGAGGTGGCCCAAAGGGCCGAAGGGGGCGCCATGCCGCGACTTGACCGAACCATCACGCCGCGCTTTCCGCGTCGCGTGCCCATGCGCCGGTCTCCGGGTCGAAGCGGCCGGAAAATTCCCATTCGGCCGGACCGGTGAGTACGACATGGTCGTCGCCGCGCCAGTCGACATGCAGCTTGCCGCCTGGCGCGGTCAGTTGGACCGAGCGCCCGGTGCGACCGGTGCGGGCGGCGGCGACGGCCGTGGCGCAGGCGGCGGAGCCGCAGGCCTTGGTCAGGCCCGCTCCCCGCTCCCATGTCCGCAGCACGATGGTTTCGGGCGAGGTCACCTGCGCGATGGTGATGTTGGCGCGCTCGGGGAAGATGGGATGGTTCTCGAGCAGCGGGCCAAAGCGGTCGAGCTCGTAGCTCCACACGTCGCGGTCGACCCAGAAGATCGCATGCGGATTGCCCATCGACACGACGGACGGCGAATGCAGCACCGGCGCGTCGATCGGCCCGATCTGCAGTTCGATGGCGCGCGTGTCGCGGAATTCCTCCGCCAGCGGGATGTCCTGCCAGCCGAAGCGGGGCCGGCCGAGGTCGACCGAGATCAGCCCGTCGGCATTCTCGGCGGCGTTGATGATGCCCGCCACGGTCTCGAAGGTGAACAGCTTCCCGCCCGTCTCGGTGGCAAGCGCCTGCACGACGCAGCGCATGCCGTTGCCGCAGGCCTGCGCCGAGGTGCCGTCCGAATTCAGGATATCGACGAAATAGCCGGTGCCTGCCGTTCTCGGATCGTGGATCGCCATGATCTGGTCGAACCGCGTCGCCGGATCGGCGGCGAGCGCCAGCGCGGCGGCGGGCCGGACCCTGCCCGCGCGGCCGCGCATGTCGGCGACGATGATCTCGTTGCCGGCTCCGTTCATCTTGGCGAAGGGCGCCGTGGGGGCCATTTTGCCGTCCGTTCCCAGCTCGCTACCGGCTTGCTCGCGGCCCGCCCGGTCGGCCCGCTTGCGGGCTATATGGCGGAAACGGCCGCGAATTACCAGTGGAGCGCCGGCCAGGCGGTCACGTCACCGCGAACAGGCCGAGCACGACTAGCAGGAAGATGATCAGCACGATGCCGATGAGGATGCGCGCACCGGTCGCCGCGGCTCCGGCCAGCGCCGGCATGCCGAGCAGGCTGGCGGCCGCCGCGACGATGAGAAGGATGAGTATCCACTTGATCATGGGACGATCCCCGATGTTGCGGTGCAAAACGCAAGCCCCCGTCATGCGGTTCCCGCCGCCCGGTGCGGCGGGCCGCACAGGGCCGTGATGACGCAATGTTTCGGCTTGAAAACCGTATTTTAACCATGGGGCGTTGAAATTTGGCCACCTTCGCCGCATTGGGTGGGGCATGCAGCGGGCTGACGACGCTGCCGGACGGCAGTCGCGTTTGGCCAGGAGGCCTGGAGAGAATGATCATGGCGCTTTCGAAGACTGGCCTGGCGGCTGCCTGTGCCGCGGCGCTTCTGGCGGCCGGCTGCTCCAGCACCCGCGTGGGCCCGATGAACGAGCAGCCGGCGCCCTTGAGGCCGGCCCCGGCCGGCACGGTGGTCGGCGGCACCCTGCCGCCTCCCGCGACGCCGGCGCCGACCGACCCGGCCGCGTTCCCCACCGCGCCCGTCGACGTGGCCTCGGCCCCGCCGACGGCCGACCCCTCGGCGCCCGAGCTCACCGCCGGCAGCGTCGCCGGCGTCTGGACCGTTTCCGTGTCCGGCCAGAGCTGCAAGGTGGCGACCCCGCAGACCCGCTTCGGCTCCGGCTTCCGCGCCGGCCCGCTGCGCTGCCCCGCGCCCATGGACGGGGTGAAGTCGTGGAACGTTGCCGGCAAGCAGCTTTCGTTCTATGACGGCGCCGGAACCGTCGTCGCCCAGCTCTATGCCGCCGGCGCCGAGAAGTTCAACGGACAGACATCGACCGGATTGCCCATCTCGCTCGGCCGGTAGAGCTTTTCCCCTCGACGGGCGGCCTTACCCATGCATCTGCGCGACGGCATCCAGACGCATCACACCGTCGCGCAGCGCTACCGGCATCTCGTCGAGACCGGCGACATCACCGAGGATGCGCGCCAGCGCCCCGTCGTGGCGGCGCTCGACCGCGTGCTGGACGAGGTACGCGCGCGGCGCGCCGCCCGCAAGTCGAGCCCGCTGGGCTGGCTCTTCTCCCGCAAACGAAAGCCGGAGCGGCTGAAGGGCCTCTATGTCCATGGCGGCGTCGGCCGCGGCAAGACCATGCTGATGGACCTGTTCTTCGCCGCCGTTCCGGCCCGGCGCAAGCGCCGCGTGCACTTCAACGACTTCATGGCCGACGTGCACGACCGCATCCAGAAGCACCGGCTGGCGCGCAAGGACGGCACCGCCAGGGAGGACGATCCCATTCCCCCCGTCGCCAGGGCGCTGGCCGAGGAAGCATGGGTTCTGTGCTTCGACGAGTTCTCCGTCACCGATATCGCCGACGCCATGGTCCTGTCGCGGCTGTTCACCGCCCTGTTCGACCATGGCGTCGTGCTGGTTGCGACGTCCAACGTCGCCCCGGACGATCTCTATCGCGACGGACTCAACCGGCAGCTCTTCCTGCCCTTCATCGGCCTTCTCAAGGCGAACGCCGAGGTGCTGAGCCTCGAGTCCGACACCGACTACCGCCTGGAGAAGCTCGGCCGCCAGCCCGTCTACCTGACGCCGCTCTCGGCGGAGACGGACCGCAGGATGGACGAGGCCTGGGCTTCCGCCTGCGGGGGAAACGCCGTCGCGCCGCGCACCCTCACCGTCAAGGGCCGGAAGGTCGGCGTGCCGGCGGCGGCGGGCCGGGCGGCGCGCTTCGACTTCGCCGATCTCTGCGACGCGCCGCTGGGCGCGCGCGACTACCTGGCCATCGCGGCCGCCTTCGACACGATCTTCATCGACCATGTCCCCGTGCTCGACCAGACGCGTCGCAACCCCGCCAAGCGCTTCATCCTGCTGATCGACACGCTCTACGACCGGCGCCTGCGCGCCGTCGTCAGCGCCGAGGCGCCGCCCCACCTTCTCTATGCCGGACGGGCCGGCGTGACCGAGGCCTTCGAGTTCGACCGCACCGTGTCGCGGCTCATCGAAATGCAGAGCAGGGACTGGCTGGAGTCCTGGTCGGCCGCCCGTCATCAGGACGACAAGGAAGCGGCGCTAGACTGAGGCCGGCATAATATTTTGACGTTTACGTCAATCAAAGAATGGCTAAACGATTGAAAATATTGGACTGAAAATAATCGGTTGAGTTTTTCATCGCCGCGGTCTATTGCCGTTGCGGAAAATTCGACCCGTCGCCTTCACGGTTTTTTGCTCGTCAGACCCAGCCGCGGCCCATTTTCGCTTCACCCAAACAAGCCCCGCTCCACTCCTAAAGGGAACCACCTCATGGCACGAAACAAGATCGCCCTCATCGGCTCGGGCATGATCGGCGGAACGCTGGCGCACCTCATCGGCCTGAAGGAACTGGGCGACGTGGTGCTCTTCGACATCGCCGAGGGCATCCCGCAGGGCAAGGGCCTCGACATCGCGCAGTCCGCGCCGGTCGAGGGCTTCGACGCGCGCCTCCAGGGCGTGAACGACTATGCCGGCATCGAGGGCGCGGACGTGTGCATCGTCACCGCCGGCGTGCCGCGCAAGCCCGGCATGAGCCGCGACGACCTGCTCGGCATCAACCTCAAGGTCATGGAGCAGGTGGGCGCGGGCATCCGCAAATACGCGCCGAAGAGCTTCGTCATTTGCATCACCAACCCGCTCGACGCCATGGTCTGGGCGCTGCAGAAATTCTCCGGCCTGCCCAAGACGCATGTCGTCGGCATGGCCGGCGTGCTGGATTCCGCGCGCTTCCGCCATTTCCTCGCCGAGGAGTTCAAGGTGTCGGTCGAGGATGTCAGCGCCATGACGCTGGGCGGCCACGGCGACGACATGGTGCCGCTGACCCGTTACTCCACCGTCGCCGGCATCCCGCTGCCCGACCTGGTCAAGATGGGCTGGACCACCAAGGAGAAGCTGGACGCCATCGTCGAGCGCACGCGCAAGGGCGGCGGCGAGATCGTCGGCCTGCTCAAGACCGGCTCCGCCTATTACGCGCCGGCGGCGTCGGCCGTGGCGATGGCGGAATCCTATCTGAGGGACAAGAAGCGCGTGCTGCCCTGCGCGGCGCATCTCTCTGGCCAGTACGGCGTCGACAACATGTATGTCGGCGTGCCGGTGGTGATCGGCGCGGGCGGCGTCGAGCGCGTCATCGAGATCGACTTCAACAAGGCCGAGCAGAAGATGTTCGAGAAGTCGGTGCAGGCCGTGCAGGGCCTCTGCGAGGCCTGCGTCGGCATCGCTCCCGCTCTCGCCAAGAAATAAGCACGGGAAGGCCGACCCATGAACATCCATGAATATCAAGGCAAGCAGCTTCTGAAGGCTTACGGCGCCCCGGTCGCCGAGGGCGTTCCGGTCCTCGGGGCGGACGAGGCGGAAGCCGCGGCGAAGTCGCTGCCGGGCCCGCTCTACGTCGTGAAGAGCCAGATCCACGCCGGCGGTCGCGGCAAGGGCAAGTTCAAGGAGCTGTCGCCCGATGCCAAGGGCGGCGTGCGGCTGTCGAAGTCCGTCGAGGAGGTCGTCGCCAACGCCCGCGAGATGCTGGGCAACACGCTGGTGACAAAGCAGACCGGCCCCGCCGGCAAGCAGGTCAACCGCCTCTACATCGAGGACGGCGCCGACATCGCCCGCGAGCTTTATCTCTCGATCCTGGTCGACCGCACCGTCGGCCGCGTCGCCTTCGTCGTCTCGACCGAGGGCGGCATGGACATCGAGCAGGTGGCGCACGACACGCCGGAAAAGATCGTCACCGTGGCGATCGACCCGCAGGCCGGCGTGACCGCCGCCGACGTAAAGGCGCTCAACGCCGCGCTGAAGCTGGACGGCGAGGCGGCCGCGGACGGCGAAAAGCTGTTCCCGATCCTCTACAAGGCCTTCACCGAGAAGGACATGAGCCTGCTCGAGGTCAACCCGCTGATCGTCATGAAGAACGGCCGGCTGCGCGTGCTCGACGCGAAGGTGTCCTTCGACGGCAACGCGCTGTTCCGCCACGACGACATCAAGGCGCTGCGCGACGAGACCGAGGAGGACGCCAAGGAGATCGAGGCCTCGAAATGGGACCTCGCCTATGTGGCGCTCGACGGCAATATCGGCTGCATGGTGAACGGCGCCGGGCTCGCCATGGCGACCATGGACATCATCAAGCTCTACGGCGCCGAGCCGGCCAACTTCTGCGACGTCGGCGGCGGCGCCGGCAAGGAGAAGGTCGCGGCGGCGTTCAAGATCATCACCGCCGACCCGCGCGTGAAGGGCATCCTGGTCAACATCTTCGGCGGCATCATGAAGTGCGACGTCATCGCCGAGGGCGTCGTCGCCGCCGTGAAGGAGGTGGGCCTCAAGGTGCCGCTGGTGGTGCGGCTCGAAGGCACCAATGTCGACCTCGGCAAGAAGATCATCCGCGAGAGCGGACTGGACGTCACCCCGGCCGACGACCTCGACGACGCGGCCAAGAAGATCGTCAACGCAGTGAAGGGGCAGGCCTGATGTCCATCCTCGTCAACAGGGACACCAAGGTCCTCGTCCAGGGCCTGACCGGCAAGACCGGCAGCTTCCACACCGAGCAGGCGCTGGCCTATCACGGCACCAAGATGGTGGGCGGCATCCACCCCAGGAAGGGCGGCGAGACCTGGACGGGCTCGAAGGGCGAGACCCTGCCGATCTTCGCCAGCGTCGCGGAAGGCAGGGAGAAGACCGGCGCCAACGCCTCGGTCGTCTACGTGCCCCCGGCCGGCGCGGCCGAGGCGATCGTCGAGGCGATCGACGCCGAGATTCCGCTGATCATCTGCATCACGGAAGGCATTCCGGTGATGGACATGATCGGGGTCAAGGCGAAGCTGGGGAAGTCGAAATCGCGCCTGATCGGGCCGAACTGCCCCGGCGTGCTGACGCCCGACGAGTGCAAGATCGGCATCATGCCCGGCAACATCTTCCGCAAGGGCTCGGTGGGTGTTGTCTCGCGCTCGGGAACGCTTACCTATGAAGCGGTGTTTCAGACCACCAATGCCGGCCTCGGCCAGACGACCGCGGTGGGCATCGGCGGCGATCCCGTCAAGGGTACGGAGTTCATCGACGTGCTGGAGATGTTCCTGGCCGATCCGGCGACCGAGTCGATCATCATGATCGGCGAGATCGGCGGCGCGGCCGAGGAAGACGCCGCGCAGTTCCTGCGCGACGAGGCCAAGCGCGGCCGCAAGAAGCCGATGGCGGGCTTCATCGCCGGCCGCACCGCCCCTCCCGGCCGCACCATGGGCCACGCGGGCGCGGTGATCTCCGGCGGCAAGGGCGGCGCGGAGGACAAGATAGCGGCGATGGAGGCGGCGGGCATCCGCGTGTCGCCGTCGCCGGCGCGGCTCGGGCACACGCTGCTCGAGGCGATCAAGGGTTGAGTGAACGGTGAATGGCAGAATGGTGAATGGTGAATGGCCGGCGCGGCCCTGTGCCCGTCACCATTCACCATTCTCTATTCACCAGTCACCCTGAAAGGAGACGGAGCCCGGCTCCGGACGAACCGAGATGGCACGAAACGATCAGGCCAACGACCAGTTTTCGCTGACCTCCTTCCTTTACGGCGGCAACGCCGACTACATCGAGCAGTTGCAGGCCGCCTGGGAGACCGATCCCGTCTCGGTCGATCCCCAATGGCGCACGTTCTTCGGCGCGCTGCAGGACGATGCCGGCGATGTCCGCAGGAACGCCAGGGGCGCGTCGTGGAGCCGCCCCGGCTGGCCGCAGCAGGCCAATGGCGAGCTGGTCTCCGCCCTCGACGGCAATTGGGGCCTGGTCGAGAAGGCCATCGAGAAGAAGGTCAGGGACAAGGCCGCCACGGGCGCCAAGGTCCTCTCCGAGGACGAGGTCCACCAGCAGACGCGCGATTCCGTGCATGCCATCATGATGATCCGCGCCTATCGCATGCGCGGCCATCTGCATGCCAATCTCGATCCGCTGGGCATGTCGAACCAGCTCGAGGACTACAACGAGCTGTCGCCGCAGAACTACGGCTTCACCGAGGCCGACTACGACCGGCCGATCTTCATCGACAACGTGCTCGGCCTGGAATTCGCGACCATCCGCCAGATGCTCGACATCCTCCAGCGCACCTATTGCTCGACCATCGGCGTCGAGTTCATGCACATTTCCGACCCGGTCGAGAAGGCGTGGATCCAGGAACGCATCGAGGGTCCGGACAAGGGCGTCGAGTTCACCGCCAACGGCAAGAAGGCGATCCTGCAGAAGCTGGTCGAGGCGGAGGGCTTCGAGCAGTTCATCGACGTCAAGTACAAGGGCACCAAGCGCTTCGGCCTCGACGGCGGCGAATCGCTCATCCCGGCGCTGGAGCAGATCATCAAGCGCGGCGGCGCGCTCGGCCTGAAGGAGGTCGTGCTCGGCATGGCCCATCGCGGCCGCCTCAACGTGCTGACGCAGGTGATGTCCAAGCCGCACCGCGCCGTGTTCCACGAGTTCAAGGGCGGCTCCTACGCGCCCGACGACGTCGAGGGCTCGGGCGACGTGAAGTACCATCTGGGCGCCTCCTCGGACCGCGAGTTCGACGGCAACAAGGTGCACCTGTCGCTGACGGCCAATCCCTCGCACCTCGAGATCGTCAACCCGGTGGTGATGGGCAAGGCGCGCGCCAAGCAGGACCAGCTCTTCGGGCGCAACCGCGAGGAGATCGTGCCGCTGGAGGAGCGCGCCAAGGTGCTGCCGCTGCTGATCCACGGCGACGCCGCCTTCGCCGGCCAGGGCGTGGTCGCGGAGTGCCTCGGCCTCTCCGGGCTCAAGGGCCACCGCGTCGCCGGCACGCTGCATTTCATCATCAACAACCAGATCGGCTTCACCACCAATCCGCGCTTCTCGCGCTCGTCGCCCTATCCGTCCGACGTCGCCAAGATGATCGAGGCGCCGATCTTCCACGTCAACGGCGACGATCCGGAAGCCGTCGTCTACGCCACCAAGGTGGCGATGGAATTCCGCATGCGGTTCCACAAGCCGGTGGTCGTGGACATGTTCTGCTACCGCCGCTTCGGCCACAACGAGGGCGACGAGCCGGCCTTCACGCAGCCACTGATGTACCGCAACATCCGCGCCCGCAAGACCACCCTGCAGCTCTACGGCGAGAAGCTGGTCGCCGAGGGACTGCTCTCGCAGGCCGATGTCGACCAGATGAAGGCCGAGTGGCGCGCCAGGCTGGAAGTCGAATGGGAGACGGGCCAGGCCTACAAGCCGAACAAGGCCGACTGGCTGGACGGCGCCTGGTCGGGTCTGCGCAGCGCCGACAATCAGGACGAGCAGCGCCGCGGCAAGACGGCGGTGCCGCTGAAGACGCTCAAGGAGATCGGCCGCAAGCTCACCGACATCCCGAAGGATTTCGAGGTCCACCGCACCATCGGCCGTTTCCTCGACAGTCGCCGGCAGGCGATCGAAAGCGGCGACAACATCGACTGGGCGACGGCAGAATCGCTGGCCTTCGGCTCGATCCTGATGGACGGCAACCCGGTGCGCCTGTCGGGCCAGGATTCGGAGCGCGGCACCTTCTCGCAGCGGCACACGGTGCTCTACGACCAGCGCGACGAGAACCGCTACATCCCGCTGAACAATCTCTCGCCCGCCCAGGCCGGCTACGAGGTCATCAACTCCATGCTGTCGGAGGAGGCGGTGCTCGGCTTCGAGTACGGCTTCAGCCTCGCCGAGCCGCGCGCGCTCACCCTGTGGGAGGCGCAGTTCGGCGACTTCGCCAACGGCGCGCAGGTCGTGTTCGACCAGTTCATCTCGTCGGGCGAGCGCAAGTGGCTGCGCATGTCGGGCCTCGTCTGCCTGCTGCCGCATGGCTATGAGGGGCAGGGGCCGGAGCACTCCTCCGCTCGGCTGGAGCGCTTCCTGCAGATGTGCGCCGAGGACAACATGCAAGTGGCGAACTGCTCCACGCCGGCGAGCTATTTCCACATCCTGCGCCGCCAGCTGAAGCGCGACTTCCGCAAGCCGCTGATCCTGATGACGCCGAAGTCGCTGCTGCGCCACAAGCGCGCCGTGTCGACCCTGGCCGAGATGGCGGGCGAGAGTTCGTTCCACCGGCTCCTGTGGGACGATGCGCAGTACAATCCCGGCCAATCGGTCAAGCTGGCGCGCGATTCGAAGATCCGCCGCGTCGTCCTTTGCTCGGGCAAGGTCTATTACGACCTGTTCGAGGAGCGCGAGAAGCGCGGCATAGACGACATCTACCTGCTGCGCGTCGAGCAGCTCTACCCCTTCCCCGCCAAGGCGCTGATCACCGAGCTGTCGCGCTTCCGCAACGCCGAGATGGTGTGGTGCCAGGAGGAGCCCAAGAACATGGGCGCCTGGTCGTTCATCGACCCCTATCTGGAATGGGTGCTGGCCCACATCGACGCCAAGCACCAGCGCGTGCGCTACACCGGCCGCCCGGCGGCCGCGTCGCCCGCGACGGGCCTGATGTCGAAGCACCTCGCGCAGCTCGCCGCGTTCCTCGAAGACGCCCTCGGCTAAACAACAAGCAACGGACAGGAAAAAATGGCCACCGAAATCCGCGTTCCGTCCCTCGGCGAATCGGTCACCGAAGCGACCGTCGGCAAGTGGTTCAAGAAGCCCGGCGACGCCATCGCCGCCGACGAGCCGCTGGTCGAGCTCGAAACCGACAAGGTGACGATCGAAGTCCCGGCGCCCGCCGCCGGCACGCTGTCCGAGATCGCCGTCAAGGAGGGCGAGACCGTCGGCCTGAAGGCCCTTCTGGGCACCATCTCCGAGGGCAAGGGCGCCGCCGCCCCCAAAGCCGAGGCGAAGCCCGAAGCGATCGCGCAGGCCGCCGGCGCCTCAGGTGCCTCGACCACCAAGGAGGCCGCCGAGAAGACGGCGAAGATCGCCGGCGAAGGCCCCGTCCAGGCGCGCGACACGCCGCCCGCTCCCGCCGCCGCCAAGCTGATCGCCGAGAGCAACCTGTCGGTGGACCAGATTTCCGGCTCCGGCAGGCGCGGCCAGGTGCTCAAGGGCGACGTGCTGGAGGCGATCGCCAAGGGCGTGTCCGCGGCTCCCGCCGAGCAGGGGCCCGCGCCGGCCGCTCCCGTCGCGGCACGCGCGCCGTCCGCCGGAGGCGAGGCGGGCCGCGAAGAGCGCGTGCGCATGACCAAGCTGCGCCAGACCATCGCGCGCCGGCTCAAGGATGCCCAGAACACCGCCGCCATGCTGACCACCTTCAACGAGGTGGACATGAAGCCGGTGATGGATTTGCGTTCGAAGTACAAGGACCTGTTCGAGAAGAAGCACGGCGTGAAGCTCGGCTTCATGGGCTTCTTCACCAAGGCGGTGACGCATGCGCTGAAGGAGATCCCGGCGGTCAACGCCGAGATCGACGGCACCGACCTCGTCTACAAGGACTATGCCCATATCGGCGTGGCGGTGGGCACCGACAAGGGCCTCGTCGTGCCGGTGGTGCGCGACGCCGACGGCATGAGCATCGCCGGCATCGAGAAGGAGATCGCGCGCCTCGGCGTCGCCGCGCGCGACGGCAAGCTGTCGGTCGCCGACATGCAGGGCGGCACCTTCACCATCTCCAACGGCGGCGTCTACGGATCGCTGATGTCGACGCCCATCCTCAACGCGCCGCAGTCCGGCATCCTGGGCATGCACAAGATCCAGGAGCGCCCGGTGGTCGTCGGCGGCCAGATCGTCATCCGGCCGATGATGTACCTGGCGCTCAGCTACGATCACCGCATCGTCGACGGCAAGGAGGCCGTCACCTTCCTCGTGCGCGTCAAGGAGACGCTGGAGGATCCCGAGCGGCTCGTGCTCGACCTCTGACCGTGGCCAGCCGGTTCACCCTGGCGGCGATGGCGGCGGTGCTTGCCGCGACGCCGGCATCGGCCGCCTGCAAGATGGAGCTCGCGGTCTATGGCGACCGCGACGGCGCGGCCGAGGTGAACTTCACGCCGACGGCCGGCTCCGCCACCGTCACCAACAGTTTCCGCATGATCCTCGGCAAGGACACCGTGCTGGACGGCTTCGTGATGTGGACGTCCGATGTCGAGCGGCCCTTCGGCCAGCTCGGCTACCAGTGCCCCGACGGCGACACGACGGGCGAGCAGATCACCGCCTGCACCGTCTGGCAGGGCATCGTCTATGCGGTGGACGGCAAGGGCGGGATCGGCCTGCTGCCGCAGGAAGGCGGCGACGCCCCGCCCGCGCTGCTGTTCCCCGATCTCGGACCTTCCGTGAAGGCGGCCCCAGCGCTGGCCGGCGCTCAGCCGGCGACGATCCCTTGGGACGTGTTCACGCTGAAGGGCTGCCAGGAATGAACGGCGGGCCGGTCGCTTTCGGCCCGCGCATGACGTAGAGATGGCTGCTGGAAGCGGCCCCAGCGGCAGGATGGAACAGATGAGCTACGATGTCGTCGTGATCGGAACCGGGCCGGGCGGATATGTCTGCGCCATCAAGGCCGCGCAGCTCGGCCTGAAGACGGCGGTGGTCGAGAAGCGGCCCACCCATGGCGGCACCTGCGTCAATGTCGGCTGCATCCCCTCCAAGGCGCTGCTGCATGCCTCGGAGATGTTCGCCGAGGCCGGTCATTCCTTCGCCGCGCTCGGCGTCGAGGTCGGCGCGCCGAAGCTCAACCTGAAGCAGATGCTGGCCCACAAAACCACCACGGTCGAGCAGAACACCAAGGGCCTCGACTTCCTGATGAAGAAGAACAAGATCGACGTGCTGCGCGGCACCGGAAAAATCGTCGCGGTCGGCAAGGTGTCGGTCACCGGCGAGGACGGCAAGGCGCAGGAGGTCGAGACGAAGAACATCGTCATCGCCACCGGCTCCGACGTCGCCGGCATTCCGGGCGTCGCAGTCGAGTTCGACGAGAAGGTCATCGTGTCGTCGACCGGCGCGCTCGACCTGGAGAAGGTCCCCGCCACCATGGTCGTGGTCGGCGGCGGCGTCATCGGCCTCGAGCTCGGCTCGGTCTGGGCGCGGCTCGGCGCCAAGGTGACTGTGGTCGAGTATCTCGACACCATCCTCGGCGGCATGGACGGAGAGGTCGCAAAACAGTTCCAGCGCATGCTGGCCAAGCAGGGCATCGAGATCAGGACCGGGGCGAAGGTCACCGCGGTCGCGAAGGCGAAGAAGGGAGCAAACGTCACCTTCGAGCCGGTGAAGGGCGGACAGGCCGAAACCATCGCCGCCGACGTGGTTCTGGTCGCCACTGGGCGCAAGCCCTACACCGAAGGCCTCGGCCTGGCCGAGGCCGGCGTGGCGCTGGACGAGCGCGGGCGCGTGAAGACCGACGGGCACCTGCGCACCAATGTCGCCGGCATCTACGCCATCGGCGACGTGATCGCCGGGCCGATGCTGGCGCACAAGGCCGAGGACGAGGGCGTCGCGGCCGCCGAGACCATCGCCGGCCAGGCCGGGCATGTGAACTACGACGTGATCCCCAGCGTGGTCTACACCGCGCCGGAGGTCGCCTCCGTCGGCAAGACGGAAGAGGAACTGAAGAAAGCCGGGATCGACTACAAGGCCGGAAAATTCCCCTTCACCGCCAATGGCCGCGCGCGCGCCATGAACCACACCGACGGCTTCGTGAAGATCCTGGCCGACAAGGCCACCGACCGCGTGCTCGGCGGCCACATCATCGGTTTCGGGGCCGGCGAGATGATCCACGAGATCGCCGTTCTGATGGAGTTCGGCGGCTCCTCGGAAGACCTCGCCCGCACCTGCCATGCCCATCCGACCATGTCGGAGGCGGTTAAGGAAGCAGCGCTGGCGACCTTCTCCAAGCCCATCCATATCTGAACGCAAACGGTTCAGACCTGTCGCAAACGAAAACGGCCCGCATATCGCGGGCCGTTTCATTCAGGCTTCCGTCAGCTTACTGCGCGGGGGCAGGAGCAGCCGGAGCCGGGTTGGCCGGAGCCGGAGCGGGCTCGGCCGGAGCAGGCGCCGCGGCGGGGGCGGTCGTGTCGGGGGTCGCCGGAGCAGCCGGGGCCGTGGCATTGGGAGCAGCCGGAGCCGACGCGTCAGGCGCGGCCGGCGGCGTCGACGGCTCGGTCGTCACGGCGGGCTCGCCGGGCGCGGGCGTTTCGGTGGTGCCCGGCGCGAAGACGAAATAAGCGATCACGGCCAGCACGAGCACGGCGGCGACGATCAGGATGCCGCTGCCGGAGCTGCGCGCCTCGACACGGTTGATAACGCGCGGATCGTCCGTGTTGGCGGCGCTGACGCGCGCATCATACGGGTCCAGGGCGGGATCGATGCCGGCCGGCGGAACGGGATTGGCCGGATCGGTGTAGCGCGGATCCGGCGTGCGGGCGGTATTGGCCATGTCAGTTCTCCATGGGTTGATGTGACAGAGCAACGCATGACCCCCAAAACGGTTTCATGCGGCACTTCACCAATGGAGTCGGATTGTTACGGCTGACGGGCCGGCTGGCCCTCCGGCGTGACCGTGTAGCCGGCCTCGCGCAGCAGCTCCACCAGCCCTTCCGCCCCGGTCAGGTGCAGCGCGCCGACGGCGATGAAGGCGTTTCCCTGGGCCAGGATCGGCAGGGCGTGCTCCACCATGCCGTGGTTGCGGCTGGTGATCATCGCCTGCTCGAACGCGGCATAGCCCTCGTTCGCGTCGCCGCCGGAGGGAAGCACGGCGCGGAACAGCGGGAAGATCATCCCGACATCGCCGCGCTGGTAGAGCACGATCATGGTCTCGACCACGTCGTCGATGCGGTCGCCGAGCTTCAGCGTCTCCACCAAGCCCCGGACATGCAGGTCCATGGGCAGCGACGCCATTGCTGAAAGCTGGTCCTTCACCGTCTCCAGGCCGAGCAGGGTCTTGCCCGCCGCCTTGGCGTCCTCGGCCAGCTTGACGTCGAGCACCGGCGCGCCGGCGGCCTTGCGCGCGAACTCGCAGGCCGGCAGCGACACCATGGCGGCCAGCATCCACGGCTTCATCTTGTTGACGCTGGCCGGCGGGATGCCGCGCCGGCGCAGCGCTTCCTCGACGGCCGGGGCATCCTCGGGCGGCAGCAGCGACATCAGCGTCGTGCCGTCGGTGAACATCATCAGTCCGGGGTCCCTGGCCAGCGCGGCCATCATCGCCGCCTGGTCCAGGACCTCGGTCGTCTCGATCACCACGGTGGACGCCGCGTCGAAACGCGCCTGCGCGTCCGGCGGCAGCGTCACGACGCGCGGATCGGCCATGTGCATGGTGCCGAACAGGTAGGACGGCTGCTGGCCGTCCTTGCCGATGCGCCACAGCAGGCCCTTGCCATTCGCCACGGCTCGCGCCTCGCCGGCGATCCTGTCGAACAGCGCCGGATCGGAGGCCTGCAGCCCGGTCAGCATGTCCCTGCCCGTGCAGGCGGGCGCTTCGGCATGCGCGGCGCCGACGGCCAGCCTCAGGAACACCAGGAAGGCCAGCAGGAACAGCAGGTGCAGTCCCGCCAGGGCGGCGAGCGAAACGGCGGCGGCGCGGTCGAGACGCGTGTGGGTCATGACGTCCTTCTACGCCCGAAACACCGCCGATCCGTTAACCGGACCGAGGCAATTGCGACCATCCGCGACACCGCGCTCACGCCCGCGGGTGAGCCGCTTCGTAGATGTCGAGCAGGCGGGTGGTGTCCACCGCCGTGTAGATCTGCGTGGTCGACAGGCTGGCATGGCCGAGCAGCTCCTGGATGGTGCGCAGGTCGCCGCCGGCGGCCAGAAGATGCGTGGCGAAGGAGTGGCGCAGCGCGTGCGGCGTCGCCGTTTCCGGCAGACCCATACCGGAGCGCAGCCTTTGCATGGCGCGCTGGATGATCGCCGCGGCCAGCGGCCCGCCGCGCGCGCCGCGGAACAGGGGCTTTTCCGCTTCCGGCGGATAGGGGCAGAGCGCGCGGTAGCTTTCCAGCGCGCGCACCGCCGCCGGAAGGACCGGCACCAGCCGCGTCTTGCCGCCCTTGCCCGTTACCCGCAGCATGCCGGACCGGGCGTCCGGCAGGTCGCCTTCCGTCAGGCCGAGCGCCTCCGAGATGCGCAGGCCGCACCCATAGAGCAGGGTGAGGACGGCGGCGTCGCGCGCCGCGATCCACGGCTCCTCGGCGAGCTGCGTCTGCGCCTCCACGACGCGCCGCGCATCCGGCGCGGTGAGCGGCTTGGGCAGCGATTTCGGCTGCTTCGGCGCGCGCAGGGCGGCGGCCCCGGCCGCGTTGGCCAGCCCGCGCCGCTCGAGGTAGCGCAGGAAGGAGCGGACGCCGGCAAGGCCGCGTCCCAGCGTCCTGCTGCCCACGCCCTCCTTGCGCCGCGCGGCGAGGAAGGCGCGCAGATCGGCGGGCCTCAGCGCGGCCACGTCGCCGAGGCCAGGCGGCCCGCCGCAATGCCCGGTCAGGAAATGCAGGAACTGCCGGCTGTCGCGCTCATAGGCGTCGAGGGTCAGCGCGGAAAGCCGGCGCTCGCCGCCGAGGCTCTTCAGCCAGGCCTCGCGCGCGTTCTGCAGGTCGGGTTTCGCCAGGATCAGGAATTCCTGCATTGGCAGCGCCGTCTCGATTGAACTAAGTAAACCCTTGCTTATCCCGGTTAGCCGAGTGTGAAGGACAGAGTGAGCAAGCCCAAAAATCCGGTGCAGATGGCCGTGATCGGCGCCGCCCACGGCATCAGGGGCGAGTTGCGCGTGAAGAGCTTCACGGCCGACCCTCTGGCTCTGGCCGACTACGGCCCGCTGTTCTCCGAGGACGGCCGCGCCTTCGAGATCGCCGCCATCCGCCCGGCCGGCGCCATGGTGGTCGTCCGCTTCGAGGGAATCGCCGACCGCAGCGCCGCCGAGGCGCTGACCGGCACCGCGCTGTTCGTGGACCGCGCCATCCTGCCCGACGCCGGCGAGGAGGAGTTCTACCACGCCGATCTCGTCGGGCTCGCCGTGCGCGACGGGACGGGCGCGGTTTTCGGCCGGATCGCGGCGGTGCAGAATTTCGGCGGCGGCGACATTCTGGAGATCGCCGGTCCGGGACGCGGCGGCGTCATGGTGCCGTTCACCCGCGCCGCCGTGCCGGAAATCCACGTCGCGGCCGGCTACGTCGTCGTCGACCGCGACGCCGCCGGGCTGAACGCCGGCGACGACGACGAGGAGCGCCCGCGCGGCCCGAAAGAATCGGGCGGCAACCGATGAGCTTTCGCGCCTCGGTGCTGACCCTCTATCCCGAGATGTTTCCGGGCATGCTCGGCCTGTCGCTGGCCGGACGCGCGCTCGGCTCCGGCATCTGGTCGCTGGAGACGGTGCAGATCCGCGACTTCGCCGCCGACCGCCACCGCACGGTGGACGACACGCCAGCCGGCGGCGGCGCGGGCATGGTGATGCGCGCCGACATCCTCGCCGCCGCCATCGACGCCACCGCGCCCGCCGGCGACGGCCGTCCGCGCCTTCTGATGAGCCCGCGCGGCAGGCCGCTGACGCAGGCGCGCGTGCGCGCGCTGGCCGCCGGACCCGGCGCGGTCGTCGTCTGCGGCCGCTTCGAGGGCGTCGACCAGCGCGTCATCGACGCGCGCGGGCTGGAGGAGGTGTCGGTCGGCGACTACATCCTCTCCGGCGGCGAGCCGGCGGCGCACATCCTGCTCGACGCGGTGGTGCGGTTGCTGCCGGGCGTCATGGGCAATGCGCGGTCGGGCGAGCAGGAAAGCTTCGAGCACGGCCTGCTGGAGCACCCGCACTACACCCGTCCGCAGATCTTCGAGGGAGAGCCCATCCCCGACGTCCTGACGTCCGGCAACCATGCCCGCATAGAGGCCTGGCGGCGGCAGCAGGCTCGGCGGCTGACGACCGAGCGCCGTCCCGACCTGCCGGGAGCGGCGGCTCAGCCCTTGGTGAAATAGTAGACGGCCAGGCCCAGACCCACCGCGACGACGATGCCGCGCATCACCGTCTGCGGCACGCGCCGGGCGACCCAGACGCCGCAATAGCCGCCGAGCGCGACGGCGGGGATCATGACGATCGCCTCCGGCCAGGCCACCACGCCGCCGCCGACGAAGACGAGGATGGCGACCGCCGCGATGACCGTGGCCAGCATGTTCTTCAGCGCGTTCAGGCGGTGGTAGTCGCCGCTCTGCGTCAGGCCGAGCGTCGCCAGCATCATCACCCCCATGCCGGCGCCGAAGAAGCCGCCATAGACAGCGGTGAAGAACTGCACCACGGAGCCGGTCAGCGAGCCGACCTTCGGCGCCGCGCCCGCCCTGGGCTTCGGCTTCAGCCACGGCCCGGCGGCGAACAGCGCCGTCGCTGCGATCAGCAGCCAGGGCACCATGGCGCGGAAGGAGGGGTTGTCGAGCACCAGCAGGATCAGCGAACCGGCGAGGGCGCCGAGGGCCGAGATGGCGCACAGCGTCAGCGCGCCGCGCCAGAACGTCCTGATGTCCGACCAGTAGGCGAGCGTCGAGGTGACGTAGCCCGGGAACTGCGTGATCGACGAGGTGGCGTTGGCGACGATGGGCGGGATGCCGACCACCGACAGCGCCCCGAAGGTCAGGAAGGTGCCGCCGCCGGCGACGGCGTTCACCATGCCCGCGAAGAAGCCGGAGGCGAACAGGAGAAAGGCGGAGAAGACTGTCACGGCGAAAATCCCGGCGCGGATGGACACGGCCTGGACCAGCCGACGGACCGGAGATAACAGCCGCTCGCGCGCCGGTCGAGAATCCCAGCGCAGAAATCGGTTGGGACAGGCGTGACAAGGCGGGCAATCTGGTGTATCGCCCCCGCCGAACCGGAAAGATTCCGGGATCCGTCATAAGGACGGTGAAACCGCCCCTGCCCGACCGCGACGCGGAAGGGCATAGCCCAGCGGCCTTTCCGATCGGCACGATCGGGGTCTGCGAGGCGAGCGCCGGGCGCTCTGGCTGTCGAGAACAGATAAAGGATTATGCCATGGACCTTATCGCCCAGCTCGAGGCCGAGCAGGCCGCCAAGATCGAAGCCAAGCGCACGCTGCCCGAATTCCAGCCCGGCGACACGGTGCGCGTGCAGGTGCGCGTCACGGAAGGCTCGCGCACCCGCGTGCAGGCCTATGAGGGCGTCGTCATCGCCCGCTCCGGCGCCGGCCTGAACGAGAACTTCACGGTGCGCAAGATTTCCTACGGCGAGGGCGTGGAGCGCGTGTTCCCGGTCTATTCGCCGATGGTCGAGGGCGTCGAGGTCGTGCGCCGCGGCAAGGTGCGCCGCGCCAAGCTCTATTACCTGCGCGACCGCCGCGGCAAGTCCGCCCGCATCACCGAGAACACCGGCGTGCGCGCCCGCAAGCTCAACGACGCCGAGCGCGAGGCCGCGGCAGCCGAGCGCGCCCGCATCGAGGCCGAGAAGGTCGCGGCCGCCGAGGCGCTGGCCAAGGAGAAGCCCGCCGACGCCGCCGAATAGGCTGGCAAGACGACAACAGCGGAAGGCGGCTGCGGCCGCCTTTTTTGTTGCGCCCACCTATGGTCTGGTCTCCGATGGGATATGCGGGGAAAAGCGCCATGGACGGATACAGGCCGGGCTGTCTCGGTGACATCGTGGCGCTGCACGCACGCTACTACGCGCGCGAATGGAGTTTCGGTCTCGCCTTCGAGGCCAAGGTCGCCACCGAGCTCGCGGAATTCCTGTCCCGTATGGATCTGTCCCGCGACCTGTTCGTCGCCGCGTATGACGGCGACCGTCTGGCGGGCTCGATCGTGGTCGACGTGAGCGGTGGCGGACCGGAGGGCGCGCATCTGCGCTGGTTCATCGTTTCGGACGAAGCGCGCGGGACCGGGCTCGGCGCCGCCTTGATGGGCCGGGCCATGCACTTCTGCGACGCGCAGGGCGTGCGGCGCGTCTGGCTGACCACCTTCCGGGGACTTGATGCCGCGCGCCGTCTCTACGAGCGACACGGCTTCCGGCTGGCCGGGGAACGCGCCGAGGACCAATGGCAGGGCGGCGTTGTCGAGCAACGCTTCGTGCGCGAACTCGTCTGAAAAGACCGCCGCAGGCGCGGAAGACGGCGACCGCTCAGACGCGCCGCTCGACCATCATCTTCTTGATCTCGGCGATCGCCTTGGCCGGGTTGAGGCCCTTGGGGCAGGTCTGCGCGCAGTTCATGATCGTGTGGCAGCGATAGAGCCGGAACGGGTCCTCCAGCTCGTCCAGCCGCTCGCCCGTCGCCTCGTCGCGGGAATCGATCAGCCAGCGATAGGCCTGCAGAAGCACGGCGGGGCCGAGATAGCGCTCGCCGTTCCACCAGTAGCTCGGGCAGGAGGTCTGGCAGCAGAAGCACAGGATGCACTCGTAGAGCCCGTCCAGCTTCTGGCGGTCCTCATGGCTCTGCAGCCATTCCTTCGCCGGCTGCGGCGACACCGTCTTCAGATATGGGTCGATGGAGGCGAGCTGCGCGTAGGGCACGGTGAGGTCCGGCACCAGGTCCTTGACCACCGGCATGTGCGGCAGCGGGTAGATCTTCACCGTGCCGCTGATCTCGTCGACGCCCTTGGTGCAGGCCAGCGTGTTGCCGCCGTCGATGTTCATCGAGCAGGAGCCGCAGATGCCCTCGCGGCAGGAGCGGCGGAAGGTCAGCGTCGGGTCGATCCTGTTCTTGATGTAGAGCAGCGCGTCGAGCACCATCGGCCCGCAATCGTCCATGTCGACGTAATAGGTGTCGACGCGCGGATTCTCCGCATCGTCCGGCGACCAGCGATAGATGCGGTACTCCCGCAGATTGGTCGCGCCCTGCGGCTTCGGCCAGGTCTTTCCCGGCGTGATCCTGGAGTTCCGGGGGAGGGTGAGTTCGACCATCGCTCGAGCCTCTAATACACCCGCGCCTTGGGCGCGATCTTGGCCGGGTCGATGCCGCCTTCCGAAAGGGGGAGCATCGTCTCGGTATGGACGGGGCGGTAGGTGAGCGTCACCTTGCCGGTTTCGTCGACATGGGCCAGCGTGTGCTTGCGCCAGTTGGCGTCGTCGCGGGCGGAAAAGTCCTCGCGCGCGTGTGCCCCGCGGCTTTCCTTGCGGGCTTCCGCGCCATAGACCGTGGCGACGGCGTTGGCCATCAGATTCTCCAGCTCCAGCGTCTCCACCAGATCGGAGTTCCAGATCATCGAGCGGTCGGTGACCTTGATGTCCTTGAGCTCGCCCCAGATCGCCGAGATGCGCTCGCAGCCGCTTTCCAGCGACTCCTGTGTGCGGAACACGGCGGCGTCGTCCTGCATGGCGCGCTGCATCTTGTCGCGCAGAACCGCTGTCGGCGAGCCGCCGTCGGCATGGCGAAGCCGGTCGAAGCGGGTCATGATCCTGTCCACCGACGCCTTGTCGGCATCCGGGATCGCCGTCTTGCGGTCGACGACCTGTCCGGCGCGGATGGCGGCGGCGCGGCCGAAGACGACGAGGTCGATCAGCGAGTTGGAGCCGAGCCGGTTGGCGCCGTGCACCGAGGCGCAGCCCGCCTCGCCCACCGCCATCAGGCCGGGGAAGACGCGATCCGGGTATTCCGGCGTCGGGTCCAGCACCTCGCCCCAATAGTTGGTCGGGATGCCGCCCATGTTGTAGTGCACCGTCGGCAGCACCGGGATCGGCTCCTTGGTGAGGTCGACGCCGGCGAAGATCTTGGCCGATTCGGAGATGCCCGGCAGCCGCTCGTGCAGCACGGCCGGATCGAGATGGTCGAGATGCAGGAAGATGTGGTCCTTGTTCCTGCCGACGCCGCGCCCCTCGCGGATCTCCAGCGTCATGCAGCGCGAGACGACGTCTCGCGAGGCGAGGTCCTTGGCCGACGGCGCGTAGCGCTCCATGAAGCGCTCGCCCTCGGAATTGACCAGGTAGCCGCCCTCGCCGCGCGCGCCCTCGGTGATCAGGCAGCCCGAGCCGTAGATGCCGGTCGGGTGGAACTGCACGAACTCCATGTCCTGCAGCGGCAGTCCGGCGCGCACCGCCATGCCGCCGCCGTCGCCCGTGCAGGTGTGCGCGGAGGTGGCGGAGAAATAGGCGCGGCCGTAGCCGCCCGTCGCCAGCACCACCATCTTGGCCGAGAAGCGGTGGATGGTGCCGTCGTCGAGGTTCCAGGCCACGACGCCGGTGCAGGCGCCGTCGCTGATGATCAGGTCGAGCGCGAAATACTCCACGAAGAACTGCGCGCTGTGCTTCAGCGACTGGCCGTAGAGCGAATGCAGGATGGCGTGGCCGGTGCGGTCGGCGGCCGCGCAGGTGCGCTGCACGGGCGGACCGTCGCCATAGTTCATCATATGGCCGCCGAACGGGCGCTGATAGATTTTTCCCTCTTCCGTGCGGGAAAAGGGAACGCCGTAGTGCTCCAGCTCGTAGACGGCGGCGGGAGCCTCACGCACCATGTATTCCATGGCGTCGGTGTCGCCCAGCCAGTCGGAGCCCTTGACCGTGTCGTAGAGGTGCCACTGCCACGAATCCGGGCCCATGTTCTGCAGCGAGGCGGCGATGCCCCCCTGCGCCGCCACCGTGTGCGAGCGGGTCGGAAAGACCTTGGTGATGCAGGCGGTCTTCAGCCCCTGCTCGGCCATGCCGAGCGTGGCGCGCAGGCCGGCGCCGCCCGCGCCGACGACGACGACGTCGAACTTGTGGTCGACATAGGTGTAGGCCCGGCCTGCGGCGGAAGTGCCCGGTGCAGAATTCGTCTGTGCCACGGCGTCAGCCCCCGAATGCGATCTTGAGGATGGAGAACACCGCGGCGGCGCCGATCGCGACGGTGAAGAAGGTGTTGAGCGCCAGCAGCGACAGCTTACCGCCCTCCGCGTGGATGTAGTCCTCGATGATGATCTGCATGCCGAGCCGCATGTGATACAGGCCGACCAGGATGAAAAGCCCGATCAGCAGCGCCACCAGCGGCTGCGCCAGCGAGCCGCGCACCGCCTCGTAGCCCGCGCCGCGCAGCGACAGCAGCCAGCCGACGGCGAAGAGGCTGAGCGGGATCAGCGCCACGGCCGAAAGCCGGATGCTCCAGAAATGGCCGGTGCCTTCCTTGGCCGAGCCGAGGCCGCGCACCTTGCCGAGCGGGGTTCGCATGTCGGTCATCGTCTCACCCCGCGATCAGGAAATAGCCGGCCCAGACCAGAATGGTCAGCACGACCGAGCCGACCAGCGTGGCCCAGGCGAGGCTGGAGGCCGTGGTCTTCTCGAGCCCGGCGCCGGTGTCCCAGACCAGGTGCCGCACGCCGCCCAGCAGATGCACCATCAGCGCCCAGGTGAAGCCGAACAGCACGAGCAGTCCGAACCAGGAGGTCAGCACGGCGTCCGCCAGGCCGAAGCTGTCGGCCGACGTGGCCAGCGCGATCAGCCACCAGGCGACCAGCAGCGTGCCGACATAGAGCGCGCCGCCGCTGATCCTGTGCAGGATCGACATCGTCATGGTGATGGGCCAGCGATAAACGGTCAGGTGAGGCGAGAGCGGGCGGCTGCGCGCGCGCGTCTGGGTAGCTGGCTTCGACATGGCTCCCCGAGTCTGCATGGGTCGTTGCGACCGCTTGGGGCGGCCGGATCGTGAGGCGTTCTAAACCGGTTTCCGCAGTGCGTCAAAGGCCGAAAGCCGTTGAGCAGCCGATATTTAGGCTGGAAAAGCAGATTAATCGATTGAACATTTTCGCGACATGTCGTGCATGCCCGGATCGGCGAATTAACCATGTTCGGCGAAGGCCCGGTCCGATCGGCGTCAGGCTCTTAACAATGGTTAATAAAGCGTTAATCTTTCCGCACGGGCTCGCGAATCGCCCGATGGAAGGAGCACGCTCATGCGTCGTACCGTTCTGGCGCTTCTTGCGCTGGCGTCCCTCGCCTCCGCCGCCACCCTGGTTCCGGCGGCCGCCGGCGACTATCGCGACCGCGTCTACGCCGACAGCTTCGGCAACCTCGTGGTGATCAGCCGGGCCGGCTACAAGCGCATCGTCGTCGGCGCGGGCGAACTCGCGGCGGAACTGCAACGCTATCAGCGCGACGGCAATGCCGGTGCAGGGGCCGATGCAGGGACCGGCGCGCGGGGATATGAGGAGCCGTCCGCCGCGTTGCGCGACTGCCGCGCCGGACCGGTCTTCGTGAAGGGCCGCAGCTACATGTACGGCCTGTCCGAGGGCGAGATGCCCGATCTCGGCAACCGCTGCGTCGACTGACCGAATGACGATGAGCGGCATCGCCCTCGGCCACGGCAGCGCCTTCGGCAGGCGGGCCGCCGCCGTGCCGGAAGCCGGACGGGCGAAGCCTGTATCGCGCGAAAAAGACTGGACGCGGTGGGCGCTCGCCGCCGTGCTCGCGGGCGCCGTCGGCTTCATCGCCTCCGACCTCTACGCGCTGGCCCGCGACGGCGGCTGGTGGACGCAACCCGAGACCACCCGCATGCAGGTCTCCGTCCCGGTGGTCGTGTCCGCCGACGACGGCGCGGAGGCGCCGGATGCGACGCGCGAAACCATAGGGCAGCCGGACGGCGGCCCGATCAGCTTCACGCTTGCCGGCGGCGGCGTTCTCCTGGCGCGGGGCACCATCGACCAGGGTGCGTCGGCGCGCTTCGCCGAGGAGATCGCCGCGCTCGGCCACCGCATCACCACCATATCGCTCGATTCGCCCGGCGGCTCGCTCGACGACGCCATGGCGATGGCGACGCTGATCCGCCGCAACGGCCTGCGCACGGAGGTGGCCGACGGAGCGCTGTGCGCCTCCTCGTGCCCGCTCGTCCTGGCGGGCGGCGTGGCGCGCGCGGTCGGGCGGACCGCCGCCATCGGCGTCCATCAGTTCTATCCCGGCAGGGGAACGCGGCTTGCGCCCGACCAGGCGATGGCGGACGCGCAGGCGACGGCCGCGCGCATCGCCCGCCACCTCGCCGGCATGGGGGTCGACCCCGCGCTGTGGCTGCATGCGCTCGATACGCCGCCTGAGACGCTCTACTATCTCTCCGCAGCGGAACTTTCCCGCTACCGCTTGGTCACCGGCCCGTTGCGGGTCGCCCGCACGGGCTGAGCGCACAGGCGCGTAGCTTCGATGCGAGTTCTGCGCCGGGCGAGTTCTACGCCGGGCGGCCGAGGTCGACCCGGCGCGGAAAAGGCCGCGCCGCCACCCGCACGCAGTTCCGCCCTTCGTTCTTGGCCTCGTAGAGGGCGAGATCCGCGCGCGCCAGCAGGTCGGCGATGGCCTCGCCGGCCACCCGCTCGGCCACGCCGAAGCTGGCGGTGAAGGCCCAGTCCTTGGGGATGCCGACGACCTGCCGGGCGGCGATGGCGCTTCTCGCCCCTTCGGCGAACAGGCGCGCCGTGCCGAGATTCGCGCCGGGCAGCAGGATGGCGAACTCCTCGCCGCCGATGCGCCCGGCGACATGACCCGGCGCCATGTGGCTGCGCAGGAAGGAGGCGAAGGTTGCGATGGCGCGGTCCCCCGCCGCGTGGCCGAAGGTGTCGTTCACCGCCTTGAAGTGATCGAGGTCGCTGAGGACGAGCGACACCGGCGCACCGCGCGCATCCGCCCCGGCGAGCGCGGCGCCCGCCTGCAACTCGAAGCCGGCGCGGTTCAGCAGGCCCGAAAGCGCGTCGCGCTGCGATTTCTCCGTCGCCTCCGCCATCACGTCGCGCACGACGATGATCAGGATCGCCAGCGCCACGGCCACCGCGAAGATGCTGCCGATCGCCTGCGAGGCCATCGCATAGGGGCTGTTGATGTAGGCCTGCGGGTTCTCCCCCCAGCCGCCCAGCATGTGGGCCAGCACCGGCTTCGACAGGAACTGCAGGGCGCTGAGCACCAGCAGCGCCGCCAGCGCCAGGTCGGCCGCCCGCCGGCGCGCCGACGACAGCACGATCGCGGCGGCGGTGAACTGCATCAGGGCATAGGGCGCCTGGTAGGCCAGCATGCGCAGCGGCGCGTTGCGCGGCAAATCCTGCGAGGCATAGACGAGCGCGGTGGCGGCGGCCGCGAAAACCGCTATGATCGGCCAATGGAAGGCCGTCTGGTACTTGCGCGAGAGGCCCATATTGAAGGCGACGGTGGCGAAGAGGAAGACGGCGAAGGCGGTGGTGACGGGCAGGCGTGCGTCGGAGAACAGCGGGATGGAGAACTCCACCGCGAAATAGACCATGCCGATCAGGAAGGAGGCGGCCAGCCAGCGCGCGGACCTGCGGTCCCGGTCGTAGGCGGCCAGCGAAAGGAACGCCGCCGCGAACAGCCCGGCTATGAAGAGATTGATCGCGAGGATGTATCCCGCGCTTGTCATGAGCGCCGCCGCAACATGGCTCCCACACCATCATGGAGCCGACAACAAGGCGTTAACATGGGTTCGTGACACGCCGCTACACCGGATGTGAAACCGCCAGGCCGGTTTCCGCGTTCCGGCAACCCCTGAGGAGTGTGCGATGGCAGAGACAAGACTTTTGACCGATCATGACGAGATCAGGACCTGGGCGGCTGCGCGCATGGGTTCGCCGGCCGTGGTCGACATATCGCCGCAGGGCGGCACGCAGCCCATGCTGCGGCTCGTCTTCGACCAGCACGCCTATCAGGATCAGGACCGCGCCGAGCGCGCCGCCAATGCCGGCGGCTACGAGCTGGTCGAATGGGAGGAGTGGTTCCGCCTGTTCGAGGAGGCGGAACTGGCGCTGGTGGTCGGCCCCGAGATCGAAGGCCGGCGCGACAGTTTCCACGAGCTGGTGCGCCGGCCCGGTTAGCGGCCGACCGGCTACTGCCAGTCGCGCCGCTACTGCCAGTCGCGGATGTCGACGAAGCGGCCGGCGATCGCGGCGGCCGCCGCCATGGCCGGCGAGACCAGATGGGTGCGGCCCTTGAAGCCCTGGCGGCCTTCGAAATTGCGGTTCGAGGTCGAGGCGCAGCGCTCGTAGGGGCTCAGCCGGTCGTCGTTCATGGCCAGGCACATGGAGCAGCCCGGCTCGCGCCAGTCGAAGCCCGCCTCGATGAAGATCTTGTCGAGGCCTTCCGCTTCCGCCTGCTCCTTGACCAGGCCGGACCCCGGCACCACCATGGCGTTGACGCGGGGATCGACCTTCTTGCCCTTGGCCACCGCCGCTGCCGCGCGCAGATCCTCGATGCGGCCATTGGTACACGAGCCGATGAAGACGCGGTCGATCTCGATATCGGTCATCCTCGTGCCGGCCTTGAGGCCCATATAGTCGAGCGCGCGCTTCTTGGAGTTGCGCTTGTTCTCGTCCGCGATGAGCTCGGGGTCGGGCACTACACCTTCGATGGTCGTGACGTCCTCGGGCGAGGAGCCCCATGTGACGATGGGCGGCAGCTTGGCGGCATCGAGGCGCACGATGCGGTCGAAATGCGCACCCTCGTCGGTCTTGAGCGTGCGCCAATGGTCCACGGCCATGTCCCAGGCCGCGCCCTTGGGCGCGCGCGGCTTGTCCTTCACATAGGCGAAGGTCGTCTCGTCGGGCGCGATGAGGCCCGCACGGGCGCCGCCCTCGATCGACATGTTGCAGACGGTCATGCGGCCTTCCATTGACAGGGCGCGGATCGCCTCGCCGGCATATTCGATGACGTAGCCCGTGCCGCCCGCCGTGCCTATCTCGCCGATGATGGCCAGCACGATGTCCTTGGCGGTGACGCCGGCCGGGAGCGTCCCGTCCACCTGGACGAGCATGTTCTTGGCCTTCTTCTGGATCAGCGTCTGGGTGGCCAGCACATGCTCGACTTCCGACGTGCCGATGCCGTGCGCCAGCGCGCCGAAGGCGCCGTGCGTCGAGGTGTGGCTGTCGCCGCAGACGATCGTCATGCCGGGCAGGGTAAAACCCTGCTCCGGCCCGATGATGTGGACGATGCCCTGCCGGCGATCCGTCTCGGAATAGTATTCGACGCCGAAATCGGCGGCGTTCTTGGCCAGGGCGGCGATCTGGATGCGGCTTTCCTCGTTGCGGTTGATGCCGAGCTTGCGGTCGGCCGAGGTCGGCACGTTGTGGTCGACGACGGCCAGCGTCCTTTCGGGGTGGCGGACCTTGCGGCCGCTCATGCGCAGGCCCTCGAAGGCCTGCGGGCTGGTCACCTCATGCACGAGATGGCGGTCGATGTAGAGCAGGCAGGTGCCGTCGTCCTGCCGGTCGACCACATGGTCGTCGAAAATCTTGTCGTAGAGGGTGCGCGGTGCGCTCATGTCGGTAATCCGTCGATCGAATGAAGCTGGAGAAGTGGCGTGGCCGCCTCAAGCCCGTCGGCCCGGGACGCGATCAGGGAAGTCGGCAGCAGAAGGCGCCGCTGATGCGCGCGAAGAAGCGTGCCGGCAGGCGCTTGCGATCCTGCAGCACGAACTTCTTGTAGGCGGGATTGCCGAAAAGCTCTTCCATCCCGCCGCTCATAGCAATCTTTGCCGATTTCGGCAATCGAATCGCCGACGGGCGGGAGAAGCGCGCGGCGGACGGTGAACCAGTTCCTAGGGCCGGTCCGGACCGGCATCCTTAGGCTCGTCGCCGATGGTTCCCATCCTGACCTCGAACACGTGCAGAAGGCCGAGCACGACGAGCGCCAGAACCGTGGCGAGCAGCGCGATCTGCCACAGGCCGAGTCCGCTGGACACGCCGATGGCGCCGGCGAGCCACATGCCCGCCCCCGTCGTCAGCCCGTGCACCTCGCCGCGCGTGAAGATGACGATCCCGGCGGCCAGGAAGGCGACGCCCGCCGTCACGGCCTCGACCACGCGGATCGGATCGAACTGCGCCGTCTCCTTGTCGAAGGTCGGGATGTGCAGGATCTCGATGGTGAGCACCGCGAAGGTCGCAGCCGCCACGCAGACCAGGATATGGGTCCGCAGCCCGGCCGGCCTGTTGCGCCATTCGCGCTCGAAGCCGATCGCCGCGCCGAACACGGCCGCCAGCAGCAGCCGCGCGACGATCACCGGAAAGGCGGTGTGGGTCGGATGGCCGAATTCCTCGACGAGCTGCTCCAAGCGCGATCCTCCGTGGCGAGCGCAAACGCGCCCGCTGACGGGAAGTTCCGCTGCCGGCGCGCGCGGGCCGCCTACGCGAGTTTGGCGTCGAGCGACACCTCGATCGCGCCGAGCGCCTTGGACACCGGGCAGTTCTCCTTCGCCTTGGTCGCCAGCTCCCTGAACTTGGCCGCGTCGATGCCCGGAACCGTCCCGGTCAGCGTTATCGCGCTCTGCGTGATGCCGGTCCCCGGCACGAGCGTGACGGTCGCCTTCGCGTCCAGTCTGTCCGCCGGCGTGCCGTTCTCGGCCAGGAAATGCGAGAGCTGCATGGCGAAGCATCCGGCGTGCGCCGCCGCGATCAGCTCCTCCGGATTGGTGCCGGATTTGCCGTCCGCGTCCTCGAAGCGCCCCTTGAAGGAATAGGCGACGCCCTTCAGCGCGCCGCTCTGCGTGTCGATCGTGCCGGCTCCATCCTTGAGCGTTCCCTTCCAGACGGCGTTGGCGCTGCGGTCCATGACATGTCTCCTGTTGGAACTGATCCGCCGAAGATAGCGCCGCCGCATGGAAAATCCATGACCGCGCCGCCCTCAGATGGGCTCGCCCTTCAGCAGCCGCGGCATGGGCCCGGCGAGCGCTGACAGGCCCGACGCCTGCCGGATGAAGAAGGATTTCAGGCGCGGCATGCGGTCGACGACGCCGAGTCCGATGTCGCGCGCCGCCCGCAGCGGCGCGAAATCGTTGGAGAACAGCCGGTTGAGCACGTCGGTGGTGACGCCCATCTGCATCGTGTCGAAGCGCCGCCAGCTTTGGTACCGCTCCAGCACGTCGAGCGCGCCGATGTCCTGTCCGAGCCGGTCCGCCTCGACGATGGTCTCGGCAAGCGCCGCCGCGTCCTTGAAGCCGAGATTGAGCCCCTGCCCGGCGATCGGGTGGATGCCGTGCGCGGCGTCACCCGCCAGCGCCAGGCGCGGCGCGACGAAGCTGCGCGCCAGCGTCAGGCCGAGCGGCCAGGCGCGCGGCTTGTCCTCGACGCTCAGCGCGCCGAGCTTGAGCCCGAAGCGCTGCTCCAGCTCCACCTCGAAGACCAGCGGATCGCCGGCCACCAGCTTCTCCGCCTGCGCCGTGCGCTCCGTCCACACGATGGACGAGCGGTTCCCCGTCAGCGGCAGGATGGCGAACGGACCCGCCGGCAGGAAATGCTCTTCGGCCCGCCCGCCGTGCGGACGCTCGTGCGCCACGGTGCATACGATGCCGGACTGGCCGTACTGCCAGTCCACGGTCTTGATGCCGGCCATGTCGCGCAGCCGCGAGCGGACGCCGTCCGCCGCCACCAGGAGCCGCGCCTCCAGGCACACGCCGTCCGCGAGGTGGACGGCGACCCCGGCGGCCGAATGCACGAAATGCGACACGGCGACGCCCTCGATCAGGTCGATGCCGAGCTCGGCCGCGCGCCGGCGCAGGCTCCCGTTCAGAACCGTGTTGGCGACCATGTGCGCGAAGGGCTCGCCGGGCTCGACCTCGCCGCCGAAGGTCAGGAACACCGGACGGACGGGATCGGACGTCCGCGAATCGGTCACCACCATATCGATGATCGGCTGCGCCTGGGGAGCGATCTCGCCCCAGCATCCGAGCGACGCCAACATGCGGCGCGCCGCCGCCGCGATCGCCGAGGCGCGCCCGTCGCGCCGCCAGGCCTCCGCCGGAGCGGCGTCGACGACCGCGACCGCGAGGCTCGGCCGCGCCGTCTTCAAGGCGACGGCGACGGCCAGCCCGACATAGCCGGCGCCGGCCACGATCACGTCGACCGGCGAGGGCCTGCCGTCATCGGGATTGGGGAGCATGGGAACCTCCGATCGTATTGACTTGCCCGCTCGTTGCTGTTCGAACCGGCGCGAACGCTTTTGGTTGCAGGATCGTCACATGTCAGCCGCGATACAGGAACTGCTCGGCATTCTCGACCTCGAGGTGCTCGAACACAACCTGTTTCGCGGTCGCAGTCCGCAGATCGAATGGCAGCGCGTGTTCGGCGGGCAGACCATCGCCCAGTCGCTGGTGGCGGCGCAGCGGACCGTGCCCGGCGACCGCTTCGTCCATTCGCTGCACGGCTACTTCATGCGCCCCGGCGACATCAAGGTGCCCATCGACTACGAGGTCGATCGCATCCGCGACGGCGGTTCCTTCACCACGCGCCGGGTCGTCGCCAGTCAGCACGGCAAGGCCATCTTCTCGCTGGAGGCCTCGTTCCAGACCGACGAGCCCGGCCTCATGCACCAGATGCCGATGCCGCCCGACGTGCCCCAGCCCGAGGAGCTGATGAGCCAGCAGGACATCATCGCCGGCTTGGGCGACATCGTTCCGCCCGCGATGCGTCAGTTCTGGGGGCGGCGCGACAGGCCCTTCGAGATGCGGCCGGTGATTGTCGACCACTACACCAGCCGCGCCAAGCTGGAGCCCCGGCAGCACGTGTGGATCCGTCTGATGGGCGACATACCCGACGACCGCCTCCTGTGGTCGGCGGTTCTCGCCTACCTGTCGGACCTCACCCTTCTCGACACCTCCACCTTCGCCCATGGCAGGGCCGTCGTCGATCCCGACATCATGGCCGCCAGCCTCGACCATGCGATGTGGTTCCACCGGCCGGCGCCGCTGGACGACTGGCTGCTTTACACCCAGGACAGCCCGTGGAGCGGCGGCGGCCGCGGCTTCTCGCGCGGCTCGATATACACCCGCTCCGGCACCCTGATCGCGTCGGTGACGCAGGAGGGACTGATCCGCCTGCGCCGCCGTGATTAGAAAACAGGCAATTCTGTAAATTTGCCTATCTGCTAGGCGGACGCCTGGGCCGAGCCGGGTGGCGCGATCGCGTCCGCGCGGCTGAAACCGTTTCCTTGCAAGGGGTTGGAACCGTGCCTGCCGAATTGGCACGGAGCTTGAATTGCGCCTGCCACTCACCGGCGGGTCGTGGCCAGCCGGCGTGTCACGGCAAACGCGGGGAACCCCGCATAAGCGAAGGGTGAAACCTTATGAAAATCGTGATGGCCATCATCAAGCCTTTCAAGCTCGACGAGGTGCGCGAGGCGCTCACCGCCGTCGGGATCCAGGGGCTTACCGTCACCGAGGTCAAAGGCTACGGGCGCCAGAAGGGGCACACGGAAATCTACCGCGGCGCGGAATACGCGGTCAGCTTCCTGCCGAAGATCAAGATCGAGGTCGCGGTGGGGGCCGACATCGTCGACAAGGCCGTCGAGGCCATCGTCGGCGCGGCCAAGACGGGGCAGATCGGCGACGGCAAGGTGTTCGTCTTCCCGCTCGACCATGCGGTGCGCATCCGCACCGGCGAAACCGACAGCGACGCGCTCTGAGCGGGCTCTTTCCCATTCCATGGAGATTTCGATGACACTGTTGACGACACTGAAATCGGCGGCCCGCACCGCGTCGCTCGGCGCGCTGGCGCTGGCCGCGACGGGAACGGCGGCCGCGCTCGCCCAGGACGCCGCCGCGCCCGCCGAGGCCGCTTCCGCCATCAATAGCGGCGACACGGCATGGATGCTCGTCTCGACCATCCTCGTGCTGTTCATGATCCTGCCGGGGCTCGCCCTTTTCTACGGCGGCCTTGTGCGCGCCAAGAACATCCTGTCGGTGCTGATGCAATGCACCATGATCACCGCCGCGGTCATCATCGTGTGGGTCGTGTGGGGCTATTCCTTCGCCTTCGGCGGCGGCACCAGCCCATACTGGGGCGGCTTCGGCAAGGTGTTCCTGGCCGGCGTGACGCCTGATTCGGAATCGGGCAGCATCCCCGAGCTGGTCTTCATCGCCTTCCAGATGACCTTCGCCTGCATCACGCCGGCGCTGATCGTCGGCGGCTTCGCCGAGCGCATCAAGTTCGGCGCGGTGATCCTGTTCGTCATCCTGTGGGTGACCTTCGTCTACTTCCCGATCGCCCACATGGCCTGGGACGCCAACGGCCTGTTCTTCGGCTGGGGCACGATGGACTTCGCCGGCGGCACGGTCGTGCACATCAATGCCGGCATCGCCGCGCTGGTGGGGGCCATCATCATCGGCAAGCGCCTCGGCTACGGCAAGGACAACATGGCACCGCACTCCATGCCGCTGACGCTGATCGGCGCCGCCATCCTGTGGGTGGGCTGGTTCGGCTTCAACGCCGGCTCGGCCCTGTCGGCCGGCTCCGGCGCCGCGCTCGCCATGATCAACACCTTCACCGCCACGGCCGGCGCCATCGTCGCCTGGGCGCTGATCGAGAAGGCCGCGCGCGGAAAGGCCTCCATGCTCGGCGCCGCCTCGGGCATCATCGCCGGCCTCGTCGCCGTCACCCCGGCGGCCGGCTTCGTCGGCCCCGTGGGCGCCATCGTGCTCGGCGCGCTCGCCAGCGCGGTCGCCTACTATTTCGTGGCGGTGGTGAAGATCAAGCTCGGCTACGACGACTCGCTCGACGTGTTCGGCATCCACGGCGTCGCCGGCATCGTCGGCGCCATCGGCACGGGCGTTCTCGCCTCGCCGTCCTTGGGCGGCGTCGGCTACGCGGAAGGGGTGACCATGGGCGCGCAGGTGTGGACGCAGATCGTCGCCGTCGCCGTCACCGTCGTCTGGTGCGGTGTCGTTTCGGCGATCCTCTACAAGGTCGTCGACATGGTCGTCGGCCTGCGCCCGACCACGGAGGCGGAGCAGCAGGGCCTCGACGTCACCTCGCACGGCGAGGTGGCCTACCACTCCTGACCCATGGCGGGGCGCATTCCGCGACCCCGCGTCCTCCCAGGACGGAAGGGCCCGGCGCGCGCCGGGCCTTTTTCGTTCGCGCTGTGCGGCCGTTGGTAAACGGGCGTGGTTAGTGCACCCTTAACCATCCGGCGGATAGGCTGCGGCCGATTCCCCCCGCGCCGTCGCGGGCGGTGTTTGACGACGGGGTACATATGCGTTCTGGGGCTTCCGCGCCGCTTGTGCTGGACGAGATCGAAGGCGGCTTCCAGGCGTTCCTGCGCCGCCAGGCCGCCCGGCTGGCCGGGATGGGCCTGCTTGCCGCCGTGGCGGCCGGGCTGGCCGCTCTCGCCACCTGGAACGTCGCCGATCCCTCCTTCAGCCACGCCACCGACAACCCGGTGACCAATGCGCTGGGCTTCGGCGGCGCCGTCTTCGCCGACCTCGCCATGCAGTTCTTCGGTCTCGCCTCGGTGGCCGCGCTGGTGCCCGCCGTGCTGTGGGGAATCCTCCTGGCTACCGCGCGCGGCGTCGACCGCAAGGGCAGGCGCGGCGCGGCCTGGGCCGCCGCCGCCGTTCTGGGCGCCGGCATGGCCGGCTGCGTCGAGCCGCCGCCGACCTGGCCGCTGCCGTCCGGCCTGGGCGGCGTCTTCGGCGACATGGCGCTCAAGCTGCCCTCGCTGGTTCTCGGAGGCTATCCCTCCGGCGTCCTCGCCATTCTGGTCGCGCTTCTGCTGGCGCTGCCCGCGCTGCCTCTGTTCGCCTACGGCTGCGGCCTTCTGGCGCGCTCCACGGCAAGCGTCGCGCCGCGTCCCGCCACGAAGAAGCGTCCGAAGCAGGAGGAGATCGCGGAGGACGGGGACGACGACCAGGACGGGCACGACGGATTTGCCGCGCTCGGCGCGCTGGCGCACTGGTGGCTGACGGCGCGCTTCTTCGTCCGGCGCATGGCGGCTCGCCATGCCCGCGCCGGAGACCGCGAGGCCGCCGAAGCGAGGCCGGGCGGCTGGCGCGCCGCGGCCGAGCGGGTCGAATCGGCCGAGCGTGCCGAAAACCGCATCAGCGAGAGCGGCCGCGCCCGCATCGAGCCCGAGTTCTTCGCCACCATGGTCGCGGGCCATGGCCGCGCCGAGCCGGACATGGGCGATCTCGACGAATCGATCGACGATGATGTCGAGGACGACCCGGCAGCGCTCGACCTGAGGATGGAACCCCGGCGGACCGCGTCCGGCGGGATCGTGCAGAGCTTCCGCTCCCCCCCCGGATCGCGGGTGTCCGACGTCGAGCCGGACATCGTTCGGGACATAGCGCCGGCCATGCCCGCCGCCGCGCCGCGCGCGATGGCTCCGGAAGCCCCGGCCCGCGTCGAGGCGCCAGCGCCGCGGCCGCAGCCGGGCGCGCGCGTCGAGCGGGAGGCGCAGACCTCCTTCATCGGGTCCGACACGTTCGAGATGCCCTCGCTGCATTTCCTCAGCGAGCCGAAGAGCGTCGTGAAGGATTCGTCCATGTCCAAGGACGCGCTGGAGCAGAATGCGCGCCTGCTGGAGGGCGTGCTTGAGGATTTCGGCGTCAAGGGCGAGATCATCCACGTGCGTCCCGGCCCGGTCGTGACGCTCTACGAGCTCGAGCCGGCTCCCGGCATCAAATCCTCGCGCGTCATCGGCCTCGCCGACGACATCGCCCGCTCGATGAGCGCCATCGCCTGCCGCGTCGCCGTGGTGCCCGGCCGCAACGCCATCGGCATCGAGCTGCCCAATCTGAAGCGCGAGACCGTCTATCTGCGCGAGATTCTCGCCTGCCGCGATTTCGAGACCAGCAAGTCCAAGCTGGCGCTGGCGCTCGGCAAGACGATCAACGGCGAGGCCGTCATCGTCGACATCGCCAAGATGCCGCACGTTCTGGTCGCCGGCACGACCGGCTCCGGCAAGTCGGTGGCGATCAACACGATGGTGCTGTCGCTCCTGTACAAGATGACGCCCGAGCAGTGCAGGCTGATCATGATCGACCCGAAGATGGTCGAGCTGTCGGTCTATGACGGCATCCCGCACCTTCTCACCCCGGTCGTCACCGACCCGAAGAAGGCGGTGGTCGCGCTCAAATGGACGGTGCGCGAGATGGAGGACCGCTATCGCAAGATGGCCAAGGTCGGCGTGCGCAACATCGAGGGCTTCAACAACCGCGTCGCCCAGGCAGCGCAGAAGGGCGAGACCATCACCCGCACCGTGCAGACCGGCTTCGACCGCCAGACGGGCGAGGCGATCTACGAGAGCGAGGAGCTGGACCTCAAGCCGTTCCCCTTCATCGTCGTCATCATCGACGAGGTGGCGGACCTGATGATGGTCGCCGGCAAGGACATCGAAGGCGCGGTGCAGCGTCTCGGCCAGATGGCCCGCGCCGCCGGCATCCACGTCGTCATGGCGACGCAGCGCCCCTCGGTCGACGTCATCACCGGCACCATCAAGGCCAACTTCCCGACGCGCATGTCCTTCCAGGTGACCTCGAAGATCGACAGCCGCACCATTCTGGGCGAGCAGGGCGCGGAGCAGCTCCTGGGCATGGGCGACATGCTCTACATGGCCGGCGGCGGGCGCATCCAGCGCGTGCACGGTCCCTTCGTCTCCGACGACGAGGTGGAGAAGGTCGTCGCCCATCTCAAGCTGCAGGGCGTGCCGGAATATCTCGACGCCATCATCGAGGACGACGGCGAGGACGACGAGGACGGCCCCGCCGCCAAGGGCGGCGGCGCGGGCGGCGGCGGCAATTTCGACGATTCCGACGATCCCTACGACCAGGCGGTGGCGATCGTGCTGCGCGACGGCAAGGCCTCGACCAGCTACATCCAGCGCCGCCTCGGCATCGGCTACAACCGCGCCGCTTCGATCATCGAGAAGATGGAGAAGGAAGGCATCGTCGGGCAGGCTAACCACGCCGGCAAGCGCGAGATCCTCGTGCCGACCGAGGACGACAAGATGTGACGCCTCGGCGCCGCCGCTGCGTCAGATCCTGCGCAGCGGCAGCGTCCAGGCCGTGACCGTGGCCACGGCGGCCATCAGCGCCATGGCCAGGAAGCCGAGCCGGAAGGCGTCCTCGATCTGGTCGTGCATCAGCGCCTGCCGCTGCGCCCCGATGCCCGCGAGCGCCTCCGGTCCCTTCTGCAGCAGGGCCGCCATCATGGCTCCCGTGTCCGGTCCCGCCGCGTTGACGCTCATGAACAGGACCGCGCCCACCAGCGCCGTGCCCAGCGATGCGCCCAGCGCCCGCGACAGTTGCAGGCCGCCGACGGCGGTTCCGATCAGCGCGTCTCCGGCCGCGACCTGGATGATCACCTGCATGACCGTCACCACGCTCCCCAGGAACAGCGTCGCGCCGCCGATCACGAAGGCGGTCTGCACCGGCGACAGGCCGGGCGACCACAGGGCCAGCGCGGCCATCGACAGGGTGAACGCGACCAGTCCGGCCCTGAGCGGCGTCGCGGTGTTGCCGGTGCGGGCGATGAGGCGTCCCGCCACGATGGCCCCGGTGCCGATCGAGACCATCATCGGCACCAGCAACAGCCCGGTCTGGGACGCGGAGACGAAGTGCACGATCCTGTAGTAGATCGGCAGGAAGGTGACGAGCGAGACCACGATGCCGCCATGCAGGGCGAAGATCACGTAGCAGCGCCAGATCGAGCCGTTGGCGAAAAGCTGCGGCGGCAGCAGCGGGACGGGGCTGCGCCTCTCCTGCCTCAGCAGCAGCGTGGCCGACACGGCCGCCGTCGCCAGCAGCCCCAGGAGCAGCGGCAGCGCGCCGAAGTCGAGCTGCTGCACCTGGCGCAGCAGGACCAGCAGCGACACCACGAACAGGACGAAGAAGAACAGGCCCTGCACGTCGAAGCGGAACGATTTGGCCGTGCCAGGACGGGCGGCCAGCCGCATGGCCAGCACAAGGGCGATCAGCGCGACCGGCATGTTGAACAGGAAGATCGACCGCCAGCCGAAGTGGTCGCTGAGCAGGCCGCCGAGGATCGGCCCGAGCGAATTGGACGTGATGGCCAGCGATGCCGTGTAGCTCTGCACGCGGGCACGCTCGCGCGGCGGAACGGCCTCTCCGACCAGGGCCTGGCTCAGCGTCAGCAGGCCGCCGCCGCCGAGCCCCTGGATGGTGCGGCCCGCCATCAGCATCTCCATGCTGGTCGCCAGCCAGCAGACCAGCGATCCGGCGATCAGCACGGCCAGCCCGACGAACATGAGCTTCCGCCGGCCGACGAGATCGCCCAGCCTGCCATAGACCGGCGCGGCCACCGTCACGGCGATGAGGTAGCAGATCACCACCCAGGAGACGCGGTCCACCTGCCCCAGCTCGCCGGCGATCATCGGCAAGGCGGTGGCGACGATGGTCTGGTCGATCTGCGCCAGGAACATCGGCAGGATGATGTAGGGAAAGACCCGGAAGAAGGCGGATCGGGCCGCGTTGCCCGATAGCGGGTCGCCGGAGGTCATGCGGTCATGTGACGGACGGTTTCAGGACGCCTGCTTTGTGCGCCATCGGATGCGTCCGCGCAAGCGGCGGCGCGCGCGATCATGGTTTATGGATCGTTAACACCCCATCCGCTAGGTTCACGGCTCGCCCGGGAACCGGAACGGCGCGCTCCGGATTGAAGGGGGCCGGATGCGCCAAACTTCAGCCCCACTGCGCGCCTATCGGAGTTGGAAACGTGAAGGATTCCGCCATGAGCATGCTGACCGTACCGACGACCATCCTGGCCGGCCTGACGCGCAGGCGCTTCCTCGGCCTTGCCGCCGGCGCGGCCGTCTTGGCCGCCGGCGGGCCGGCGGGCTTCGGCGGCTTTCCGGCCCAGGCGGCCGCTTCCGATTCGGTCCAGAAGATCGCCGATCACTTCGCCGGCATCAGGACGATGACGGGCGAGTTCGTGCAGTTCGGTCCGCGCGGCGAGCAGAGCGGCGGCAAGTTCTATCTGGAGCGTCCCGGCAAGATCCGCTTCGACTATGACGGGTCGGCGCGGTTCCGCGTCGTGTCCGACGGCAGGTCGGTCGTCATCGAGAACCAGAAGATGAACACGATGGACCTCTATCCGCTGTCGAAGACGCCGCTGAAGCTGCTCCTCGACGACCGCATCGACCTGTCCGGCGGCAAGGTCCAGAGCGTGAAGGAGGAGGACGACCTGACGACCATCAAGCTGGCGGACAAGCAGGTCTTCGGCAACTCGCTGATCACGATGATGTTCGATCCAAAGTCCTACGAACTGCGCCAGTGGACGATCACCGACGCGCAGGGCAAGGACACCACCGTGATGATCTTCAACACGCGCCAGGGCGTCCGCTTCGAGGATGCGATGTTCAAGATCGACTACCGCAAGAACGACAGCCTCAACCGGGCCGGCCGCTGAGCTGCCTCGCCGGTGGAAAAATCCGCCGGCGCGCGCTGCATGCTTGCATAGGCCGGCACGCGCTGCCAGTTTCCGCTGCGGATTTCGAAGCGGAAGACCATGTCCTTTTCCATCGCCACCTGGAACATCAACTCGGTCCGGCTGCGGCTGCCGATCGTGGAGCGCCTGATCAACGAGCGGCGGCCCGACGTCCTGTGCCTGCAGGAGACCAAGTGCCCCGACGACCTGTTTCCCTTCGTGTTCTTCAATGCGCTCGGCTACGACCACATCGCCGTCCACGGACAGAAGGGCTATCACGGCGTCGCCACGCTCTCGCGCCGGCCGATCGAGGTGGTGGAGCGACGCCGCTTCTGCGACATACCGGACAGCCGGCACATCTCGGTGCGGCTGGACACGGGCGGCAAGTCCCTGCTTCTGCATAATTTCTACGTTCCGGCGGGCGGCGACGAGCCCGACCCGGAGATCAACAGGAAATTCCGCCACAAGCTCGATTTCGTCGCCGAGATGAACGCCATCCGCGCCGAGTTCGACGAGGCGTCCTGCTCGGTCCTGGTCGGCGACCTGAACATCGCGCCGCTCGAGCACGACGTCTGGTCGCACAAGCAGCTCCTCAGGGTCGTCAGCCACACGCCGGTCGAGACCGAGAGCTTCGAGGCCATGCGCACGGCCGGCGAATGGGTCGACCTGATGCGCCACGACGTGCCGCCGGAGCGGAAGATCTACACCTGGTGGTCGTACCGGGCGCAGGACTGGGCCGCCTCGGATCGCGGCCGCAGGCTGGACCATGTGTGGTCGTCGAGGGATCTGGTGTCCAGCCTGACCGGAATCGAGATCCTGCGCGAGGCGCGTGGCTGGGACCGGCCGTCGGACCACGTGCCGGTCATCGCCAGTTTCGATTTCGACTGAAGCTCAGCCGGCGGTCTTCGCCCGCTCGACCGCCTCGACGATCATCCGGCGCGCGACCGAGGCGTCGTGCCAGCCGCCGATCTTCACCCATTTGCCGGGCTCCAGATCCTTGTAGTGCCCGAAGAAGTGCTCGATCTGCTGCAGCGTGATCTCCGGCAGGTCGCTGTAGTTGAAAACCTTCTCGTAGCGGCGCGTGAGATGCGGCGACGGCACGGCGATGACCTTCTCGTCCTGCCCCGCATTGTCTTCCATGATCAGGACGCCGATCGGCCGCACGTTGATGACGCAGCCCGGCACCAGCTCGCGCGTGTTGCACACCAGCACGTCGATCGGGTCGCCGTCGCCCGACAGCGTGTGCGGGACGAAGCCGTAGTTTCCCGGATAGGTCATCGGCGTGTAGAGGAAGCGGTCGACGACGAGCGTGCCGGCCTCCTTGTCCATCTCGTACTTGATCGGCTGGCCGCCGACGGGCACCTCGATGATGACGTTGACATCCTCGGGCGGGTTCTTGCCCGTGGGGATGGCTTCGATACGCATGTCGCTACTCCCTTGGTTCCGGCGAGCGATAGCCGGCAACGTTCCGCTGTGCAATGCAGCAATCGGCGGGGAGCCGGGATTTCAGGCCCAGACGAAGGCGATCTTCTTGAGCGCCTGTCCCTCGAACACCTCGACGCCTTCGGCCAGGTCGCGCCCGCCGGCGCCCCGGTAGAAGGATTGCGCCGCGTCATTGTCGTCCAGCGCCCAGACGACGAGCCCTTGCAGCCCGAGGTCGGCGAGCCGCGTCCGCGCGGCGGCGAAAAGCCGCCTGCCGAGCCCGAAGCCCTGATATTCCGGCTTGAGGTAGAGCTCGTAGATCTCGCCCTGCTGCGGCAGTTCGCGGGCGCGGTTGCGGCCGATCGTTGCATAGCCCGCGACCTCGCCTCCGATCTCGATGATCAGCACCGTCACGGCGCGCCGGATCGCGTTCGCCCACCAGCCGTGATTGCGCCGGTTGATCATGGCATGCAGCGACTTGAACGGAATGATGCCCGTATAGGCACCCAGCCAGGCAGCCCGGTGCACGTCGGCAATGGCCGGCGCATCGCCGATCTCGGCCTTGCGAATCTCGATCGCCATCGTCGTCATGGAAAAAGTCTAGGCGCAGGGGACGGTCGCGGCAAGACGCGCGCGACTTTGCACACAGGGTAGGGCAGGCGCGGGCCGAGGCCGGCTCAGATCTCCACCAAATGGTCGTCCAGCTCGTTCACATCGTCGGCCCGCCGCGGGAAATGCGCCGCCAGCAGGGTTCCCGCCGCCTTGACCGCCTCCACGAAGCCGTCCGCCAGCCGGTCGCGGCGCGCCGCCTCGGTCAGGCCGGCGACAATGCCCGTCCAGGCATGCTCGTCGACGCGTCCGTCGATGCCCGCATCGGCG
Organism: Mesorhizobium sp.; assembly: GCA_027492275.1. Classification (GTDB taxonomy): domain Bacteria; phylum Pseudomonadota; class Alphaproteobacteria; order Rhizobiales; family Rhizobiaceae; genus JAPUFC01. The sequence continues at coordinate 51,019 of JAPUFC010000063.1, forward strand.
ATCACCTCGGCGTGCCGCTCGGCCAGCGAGACGAAGATCAGCACCCCCGTGCGCCGCTCGGTGATATGGACGTTGCGGGCGAGGAACTGGCGCGCGGCATTGGCGTGGGCCGCATCGTGGCGTTGGCGGCGCGGCACCAGCAGCAGGCGCGATGCCGGGAACAGCCAGAGCACGACGAGCGCCGTCGCCACGGCGAGGAGCTGCGCCAGCACGAAAAGCGGCAGGCTGATCGGCAGCCACCAATGCTCGATCGCCCAGGCGACGCCGAATCCGACCAGCAGGATGGCGAGGATCGCCATCGTCGCGGCCTGGAAGAAATAGTCGCCGCTGGAACGCGCCAGCACGCAGTAGATCTCGCCCGAGGTGCGGCTTTCGGCCTCGCGGATCGCCGCGGCGATCCGCTCGTGGTCGTGCCGGTTCATCGCTGTCTTCATCTCACCAGCCCCCCGACGCCCCGCCGCCGCCGGACGAGCCGCCGCCGCCCGAAAACCCGCCGCCGCCCGACGACGAGCCGGAAGACCAGCCGCCGCCGCGCGAGGAGCCCGACGACCAGCTCCCGCCGCCGGGGGAGCCGCCATAGGTGATGTCCATGCCGAGCCACCGGTAGCGGCGCGGGCCGACCTTGCGTCCGAACAGGCGGGCGCCGAAGGCGAGCGCGAAACCGCCGAAGAACAGCGTGCCCCAGACAATGAAGAATCCGACGAAGATCAGCGTCTCGGCGTCGAAGGACGAGCCGGCCGGCTGGTTGCGCTCCCGCCGGGCCTGCAGCTCCGCGCCGTTTCCTTCCAGCACGGTGACGATGTCGTCCACCGCGCGCGTGATGCCGCCGGCGAAATCGCCGGCGCGGAAGGCCGGCACCATCGTGTCCTCGATGATCAGCTTGGAATGCAGGTCGGTGAGCGTGCCTTCCAGCCCGTAGCCCACCTCGATGCGCATCTTGCGGTCGTCGCGCGCGACCAGGAGCAGGATGCCGTTGTCCTCGCCGGCCTGACCGAGCCCCCAGGCCCTGAACAGCCTGTTGGCATAGGGCTCGATCGCTTCGCCGCCGAGGCTAGGGATGGTGGCGACGACGATCTGGTCCGACGACTTTTGCTCGAACGCCGCCAGCTTCGCGTCCAGCGCGGCCTTCGTCGCCGCGTCGATCAGCCCGGCGTCGTCGACCACGCGGCCGGTGAGCGCCGGCAGCTCCGCCGCCGTGGCGAGCGCGAGCGGGACCAGCACGAGGAGCAGCGCGGCCAGCAGCCGCATCCACCGCCGAGCCAGGGGCTTCAGCCGCATGACCCGGCCTTGGCTAGAACTTGACCGTCGGCGGCCGCATCGCGTCGTCGCTGGCGGTGAAGGTCTGGAAGGGCTTGATGTCGGTGAACCACAGCCTGGCCCAGATCACCGTCGGGAACGTCCTGAGCGAGGTGTTGAACTCGCGCACCGCCTCGATGTAGTCCCGGCGCGCCACCGCGATGCGGTTTTCCGTGCCTTCGAGCTGCGCCTGGAGCGCAAGGAAGTTCTGGTTGGCCTTGAGGTCGGGATAGTTTTCGACAATCGCGAGCAGCCGCGACAGCGCGCCGGTCAGGGTCGCCTGATTGTCCTGGAAGGCCTTGAAGGCTTCCGGGTCCGTCGGGGTCTGGACGGAGACGTTGGTCTGCGTCGCCTTGGCGCGCGCCTCGACCACCGCCTCCAGCGTCTCGCGCTCATGCGAGGCGTAGCCCTTCACCGTCTCGACCAGGTTGGGGATCAGGTCGGCGCGCCGCTGGTACTGGTTCAGCACCTCGCTCCAGGCGGCCTTGGCCTGCTCCTCCTGCGTCGGGATCGTGTTGTAGCCGCAGGCCGACAGGAGGGGCATCAGCCCCAGGACGACGAGCACGGCCGCCCAGGGCCGGGAAAATCGAAGTGCGCGGACCGCCGTCATGGCTCCCTCCTGTCATGCGATGCCGATGGCTTTCTAGCACAACTTCGCCGCGCTTCCAGCGTGGCCGGAAAGCCCCGCTGGCGCCGATCCTTGACTTTTGCGCGTCTTTCCTGTCTTAGAGCCGTCGACCAGCGACGAGCATGAGACTCCGAGCCGCTGACCGGGACGTCCGTTTCCGAACGGAACCGATCCCGGAGGCCAACATCCGGCAGCGCGATGCGCCCCCGGGTGCTTTTTGGTTTTGGCGCATACTTGGATGACCGGCGCGGCCGCACTACGTTCGGACCTCACTGGGTCAGGAACAGGGAAGAAAAATGTTTGAGTCGCTGCAAGAGCGCCTTGGAAGCATACTGAACGGCCTGACCGGCCGCGGCGCGCTGTCGGAGGCCGACGTCTCCGCCGCGCTGCGCGAGGTGCGCCGCGCACTTCTGGAAGCCGACGTGGCGCTGGAGGTCGTGCGCTCCTTCACCGACCGGGTGCGCGAGAAGGCCGTCGGCGCGGCGGTGCTGAAGTCGATCAAGCCCGGCCAGATGGTCGTCAAGATCGTCCATGACGAGCTGGTCGACATGCTCGGCGCGGAGGGGAAGACGATCGACCTCAACGCGCCGGCTCCGGTCGTCGTCATGATGGTCGGCCTGCAGGGCTCCGGCAAGACCACCACCACCGCCAAGATCGCCAGGCGGCTTGCCGAGCGCCAGGGCAAGAAGGTGCTGATGGCCTCGCTCGACACGCGCCGCCCGGCCGCGCAGGAGCAGTTGCGCCAGCTCGGCGAGCAGACGGGCGTCGCCACCCTGCCGATCGTCGCCGGCCAGTCGCCGGTCGCCATCGCCGGCCGCGCCGTGCAGGCGGCCCGCCTCGGCGGCCACGACGTGGTCATCCTCGACACCGCCGGCCGCACCCATATCGACGAGCCGCTGATGGTCGAGATGGCGGAGATCCGCCAGGCGTCGACGCCGCACGAGATCCTGCTGGTCGCCGATTCGCTGACCGGCCAGGATGCCATCAATCTCGCCAAGAACTTCGACGATCGCGTCGGCATCACCGGCATCGTGCTCACCCGCATGGACGGCGATGGGCGCGGCGGCGCCGCGCTCTCCATGCGCGCGGTCACCGGCAAGCCCATCAAGCTGATCGGCACCGGCGAGAAGATGGATGCGCTGGAGGAATTCCATCCCAAGCGCATCGCCGACCGCATCCTCGGCATGGGCGACATCGTCAGCCTTGTGGAGAAGGCTGCCGAGACCATCGACGCCGAGCAGGCTGCCGCGATGGCGAAGAAGATGCAGGCCGGCAAGTTCGACCTGAACGATCTCGCCGGCCAGCTCCAGCAGATGCAGAAGATGGGCGGCATGGGCGGCATCATGGGCATGATGCCCGGCATGTCCGGCATGAAGGACAAGATGGCCGCCGCCGGGCTCGACGACAGGATGTTCAAGCGTCAGCTCGCCATCATCTCCTCCATGACGCGCCAGGAGCGCGCCAACCCGGACCTGCTCAAGCACAGCCGCAAGAAACGCATCGCCTCGGGCTCGGGCACCGACGCGGCCGACATCAACAAGCTCTTGAAGATGCACCGCCAGATGGCCGACATGATGAAGGCCATGGGCGGCAAGGGACGGGGCGGCGGCGTGATGCGCGGCCTGATGGGCGGCATGGCGCAGAAGATGGGGCTCGGCGGCATGGGCGGCGCGATGCCCGACCTGTCGAGGATGGACCCCAAGCAGCTCGAAGCCCTTAAGAAGCAGGCGGAGGCGGCGGGCCTCGGCGGCGGCAAGGGGCTGCCGGGGGGGCTGCCGGGATTGGGCAGCGGAGGTCTGCCGGGCGGCATGCGCTTGCCGGGCCTCGGCGGTCCGGGCGGCCTGCCCGGCCTCGGCCGGAAGAAATAGGTAGGGGTGGGAACAATGAGCGACACGGCCGACGCTGTCCGCGCGAAGGATATCCTCGCCGGCTACCGGGCCTCTATCGACAATATCGACGCCGCGCTGATCCACATGCTGGCGGAGCGCTTCCGCTGCACCAAGGCGGTCGGCGCGCTGAAAGCCAGGCACGGCCTGCCGCCGGCGGACCCGGCCCGCGAATCCCAGCAGATCGCGCGCCTGCGCCGCCTGGCCGACGACGCGCATCTCGACCCGGACTTCGCGGAGAAGTTCTTGAATTTCGTGGTCAAGGAAGTGATCCGCCACCACGAGCAGATCGCCGCCGCCGAAGGCGACGGCCTCAAGAAATCCGGCTGAGCCGGACCAACCTCAGGAAAGATCAGGAGAAAGACAGATGGCATTGAAGATCAGGCTCGCCCGCGCGGGCTCCAAGAAGCGCCCCTACTACCATATCGTCGTCGCCGACGTGCGCAGCCCGCGCGACGGCCGCTTCATCGAGGCGGTGGGGGCGTGGAACCCGCTGCTGCCCAAGGACGGCGACCGCGTGAAGCTGGACGAGGCGCGCATCAGGCACTGGCTGGACAACGGCGCGCTGCCGACCGACCGCGTCGCCCGCTTCCTCGACGTCGCCGGCATCTCCAAGCGCGAGGCGCGCTCCAACCCGACCAAGGCCCAGCCGGGCAAGAAGGCGCAGGAACGCGCCGCCGCGCTCGCCAAGGCGCAGGAGGACGCCGCCGCTGCGGCAGCCGCCGCCGCGTCCGCGCCGGCCGAAGCCTGATGACATTTGCCGACTAGGCATCTACCATCCCCCCCCCCGCGAAGGGTGGGGCATGGCAAGACATCTGCGATACTGGGCGGCGCCGTTCGGCATTTCGGTGCTGCTCATCCTGGCGTATTTCTTCGGCGGGCCGGTGCTGAGCGGCATCGTCGCGCCGCCCCTCAACCGGGAATACGGCCTGCTGGAGAACCTCCAGCTCCTCATCCTGCTGGCCGCCATCGTCGCCGCCATTCGCGGCCTGCGCGTCGCCGACGACGTGCTGGGCAGGACCGCCTTCGCGCTCATCGCCATCGTCGGCACCTTCCTCTTCCTCGAGGAGATGGACTACGGCCTGCATTTCTGGACCCTGCTGACCACCGGCACGGCCACGCAAAGCTTCCTCAACATCCACAACCAGGGCGACAACATCCGCTACATGAAGAAGGGGACGGACGCCTTCTACGTCCTGTTCTTCATGATCCTGCCCCTGGCGACGCTCAAGGTCCGCAACCCGTTGATCCGCCGCTTCGTGGCGAGCCCGATGTTCATCACGACGCTGGTCGCCGCCTTCCTCACCTCGAGCATCGCCCACTTCTTCGACGACATGCTCGGCAACCAACCGGGGTCGCTGCGCGGCAACATCGCGGAATTCCGCGAAACCTTCACCTACTACTGCTTCGCGCTCTACACGATGGACCTGCTCGCCCGGGAGAGACGGCGCAGGGCCGGGACGCGCGTGGCGCAGGACGGGATGCCGGACGAGATGCTCGCCCGGCGCTGAGCGGCGTCCGGTCCGCATCGTCAGGTTGCGCCGGCCGGAAATAGCCCCCAAATAGGCGCCGGCGGCGTCTCGCGAAACGAGGCGCCTTCCGCGTCCGCTTCTCCCAGCTTCAAGGCCTGTCTTGGTTGCGAATGGATACGATCCGAGCCTCAGCCATCCGGCCCGCCGCGCGGACGGGCGGCTGCTGGTCGACGCGACCGGCGCCCTCTTGAATTTCGGCGGCGCGCCGACGGGCATTCCACGCGTCGAGGATTTCCTGGTGCGCGCCGCCCTGTCGGACGCAGATGCGAGGGTGGGCGTGGTGAAATTCAGCCGCCGCCTGCGCCGCTTCCGCTTCCTGCAGGACGGCGAGCGCGAGCAACTGCTGCGGGTTCATGCGGAAATGCCCGACGCTTCGGCCGACACCCAGGCAAGCCTCCTGAGGCAGGCGCTGGGCTCCGTGCGGGACTATCCCGCCGCCGGCCGCGAGGCCGACCGCTACCTTGCCGACATGGTGACCAGCGGGAGGCGGCGCGGCGTCGACTTCCAGGCGGCCAAGGCGCTCCTGCGCGCCTACCGCGCCTACAGGCGCATCCGCGGCCGCCTCGCCGGGCCGGCCGGTTTGTCCCGCGTCGAGCCCGGGCTGGGCTCCGGCGACACCGTCCTGCTCTGCAACACGACCGTTCTCGGCTCGTCGCTTCCGCAGGCGCTTGAAGGACCGGCGCGCGCCGCCGTCATCTGCCACGACCTCATCCCGGTCCTGCAGCCCGGCTTCGCCGTCAACACGGATCACGCGCGCCGCTTTTCCGAAAGCCTCGACCGGCTTTTGCAGGCCCGCGCCACCCTGCTGTGCGCATCGCTGTGGACGACCGACGGCTTGGCCGCCCATCTCGCCGCAAGGGGCGCGTCCGCGCGCATCGGCCGCTTCCCGATGCCGTCGATCCTGCACGAGACGGAAGGGGGCCGCCCGGCCTGCGCGGCGGAGGAGTCCGAACCGTTCATCCTTTATTGCTCGACGGTCGAGGTGCGGAAGAACCATCTCCTGCTGGCGCGCGTCTGGCAGCAGGCGCTTGCGGCCGGCCTGCGGCTCCCGAAGCTGGTCTGCGTCGGCAAATGGGGTTGGGGCACCGGCGAGCTCGACGCCTACCTTCGCAGCCATCCGGAGCTGGCCGGATCGATCGTCTTCACCGGCCCCATCGGTGATGCGGAACTCGCGGGCAAGTACCGGCGCGCCTTATTCGGCGTTTTCCCTTCCCGCATGGAGGGCTGGGGCTACGGCGCGTCGGAATGCCTGGATTTCGGCCTGCCCGTCATCGTCTCGACCGCGCCGGCCCTCGTCGAGGCCACCGGCGGCCTGATGCCCGCCATCGACCCGGACGACGTCGGCGGCTGGGCCGGCATGATCGCGAGGCTCGCGTCCGACGAGATTTTGCGCGCGCAGTTGCGCGACGCGATCCGCGCCGGGCACAGGCCGGTTTCGGCCGAGGCGAGCTGGGCGGCGATCAAGGGCAATTTCTTCCCCGGCAGACATCGGGCGACCGTTTCGGCCCCGCACGCATAGGCGCGCGCCGCGCCGTCGCCGGCCGATCGCCGGGGTTGCCAAAGCCGGAATTCGATGAAAAGCAGGAATCGGCCGGCCCCGCGCCGGACGACGAACGCGGCAGAAGGAATGGTTCGCGCATGCTGTTTGAAGGAACGGAAGCCTATGTCGCCGACAGGGACCTGACCATAGCCGTAAACGCGGCCATCGCGCTGGAGCGGCCGCTTCTGGTGAAGGGCGAGCCCGGCACCGGCAAGACGGAACTCGCCCGGCAGATCGCCGCCGCGCTCGGCCTCGACCTGATCGAGTGGAACGTCAAGTCCACGACGCGGGCGCAGCAGGGCCTCTACGAATACGACGCGGTGTCGCGGCTGCGCGACAGCCAGCTCGGCGACAACCGCTTCAACGACATCGCCAACTACATCAAGCGCGGCAAGCTCTGGGACGCCTTCGCCGCCGGCCGCAAGGTCGTGCTGCTGATCGACGAAATCGACAAGGCCGACATCGAATTCCCCAACGACCTGCTGCAGGAGCTCGATCGCAACGAGTTCTTCGTCTACGAGACCGGCGAGACGGTCCGCGCTGCCGTCCGCCCCATCGTCATCATCACCTCCAATAACGAGAAGGAGCTGCCCGACGCCTTCCTGCGGCGCTGCTTCTTCCACTACATCCGCTTTCCCGACACGGAGACTTTGCAGCGCATCGTCGAGGTCCACTTCCCCGACATCAAGAAGACGCTGGTGCGCGCGGCGCTGACGCAGTTCTTCGAGATTCGCGAGACGCCCGGCCTGCGCAAGAAGCCCTCCACCTCCGAGGTTCTCGACTGGATCAGGCTCCTGCTGGTCGAGGACGTCGACCCGGCCGACCTGCGCGCCGATCCCCGCAACGCGCTCCCCAAACTTCACGGCGCCTTGCTGAAGAACGAGCAGGACGTGCAGCTTTTCGAGCGTCTCGCCTTCATGTCGCGGCGGCAGGGCTGACCACGCGCCATGTTCCTGTCCTTCTTCCTGCAGCTCAAGGCGGCGAAGATCCCGGTTTCGCTGCGCGAGTACCTGACGCTGCTGCAGGGGCTGCGGAGTGGCCTCGTCGACTATGACGTCGAGGGCTTCTACTACCTCGCGCGCGCCGCGCTGGTGAAGGACGAGCGTCACATCGACCGCTTCGACCAGGTTTTTTCCCACGTCTTCAAGGGGGTGGAGGCAGCCGCCGGCGCGCCCGCGCTGAACCCCGCCGACCTGCCGGAAGACTGGCTGCGCCGCTTGGCGGACAAGACGCTGACCGAGGAGGAAAAGAAGCTGGTCGAGGCGCTGGGCGGCTTCGAGAAGCTGATGGAGACGCTGCGGCAGCGGCTGGAGGAGCAGAAGGAGCGTCACCAGGGCGGCTCGAAGTGGATCGGCACCGCCGGCACCTCGCCCTTCGGCGCTTACGGATACAATCCCGAGGGCGTGCGGATCGGCCAGGACGGCAGCCGGAACAGGCGCGCGGTCAAGGTCTGGGACAAGCGCGAATTCCGCAACTTCGACGATTCCGTCGAGCTCGGCACACGCAACATCAAGGTCGCGCTGCGCCGCCTGCGCCGCTGGGTGCGCGACGGCGCGGAGGAGGAGTTCGACCTGCCGGGCACGATCCGCTCCACCGCCGAGCACGGCTACCTCGACGTGCGCACGCAGCCCGAACGGCGCAACGCCGTGCGCCTGCTGATGTTCTTCGACGTCGGCGGATCGATGGACGATCACGTGAGGACCGTGGAGGAGCTGTTCTCGGCCGTCCGCGCCGAGTTCGGCCACATGGAGTATTTCTACTTCCACAACTGCCTGTATGAAGGCGTCTGGAAGGACAACCGCCGACGCCGCTCCGAAATCGTGCCCACCCTCGACGTGCTGCACAAGTTCGGGTCCGGCTATAAGGTGGTGTTCGTCGGCGACGCCGCCATGAGCCCCTACGAACTCAGCGTGGCCGGCGGCGCCGTCGAGCACTGGAACCCGGAGCCCGGCGCGGTCTGGCTCAGGCGGGCCGTCGAGCAATGGCCGCGCAGCGTCTGGCTGAACCCGATGCCGGGCGCGCATTGGGGCTACACGCCGACGATCGGCGCGATCCGCGAGACATTCGGCGGCCGCATGTACCCGCTGACGCTGGACGGGCTGGAGACGGCGACGCGCGAGCTGTCGCGCAAGAGCTGAGCGCCGCCGGCTCCATTGACTCTTGACCGAAAGCGCGTAAAAGGCGCGCGACTGACGGAGCCTCCGATGCGCGCGCTGCTGATGGCGCTTTTCTCGTTCGATTTCCCCGGCCACGCGGCCGGGCGCGGTCGCGCGTCGCACGGCATCTCGAAAGCCCCGGCCAAATCGACATTCAAAACGACGACCAAAACGGTCTGAGCGTCACCTGGCCTGCTCGCCCTCTCCCCGGGTCCGGCCGGGAGACGGGACCCGCGATGGCCGGCGGGTGGTCCTGAACAGGGGCGGAGAGGACAGGAGAACTTCCATGGGTTTCAAGGTTGCGATCGCGGGCGCCACGGGCAATGTGGGCCGTGAGATGCTGAACATCCTCGAGGAGCGCGGCTTCCCCGCCGACGAGGTGGTGCCGCTGGCCTCGCGCCGCTCTTTCGGCACGGAAGTATCCTACGGCGATCGCACGCTGAAGGTGAAGGTTCTCGACACCTACGATTTCTCCGACACCGACATCTGCCTGATGTCGGCCGGCGGCGCGGTGTCCAAGGACTGGTCGCCGAAGATCGGCAGGCAGGGCTGCGTCGTCATCGACAACTCGTCGGCCTGGCGCTACGACGCCGACGTCCCGCTGATCGTGCCGGAGGTGAACCCCGACGCCATTGCCGGCTTCACCAAGCGCAACATCATCGCCAATCCGAACTGCTCGACCGCCCAGATGCTGGTGGCCTTGAAGCCGCTGCACGACGCCGCCACCATCCGCCGCGTCGTGGTTTCGACCTATCAGTCGGTCTCCGGCGCCGGCAAGGAGGGCATGGACGAGCTCTTCACCCAGACCCGCGCCGTCTTCGTCGCCGACCCGGTCGAGGCCAAGAAGTTCACCAAGCGCATCGCCTTCAACGTTATCCCGCACATCGACGTCTTCCTCGACGACGGCTCCACCAAGGAGGAGTGGAAGATGGTCGCCGAGACCAAGAAGATGCTCGACCCGAAGATCAAGGTGACCGCCACCTGCGTGCGCGTGCCGGTGTTCATCGGCCATTCCGAGGCGATCAACCTCGAATTCGAGAAGCCGATCACGGCCGACGAGGCGCGCGACATCCTGCGCGACGCGCCAGGTTGCCTGGTCATCGACAAGCGCGAGAACGGCGGCTACGTGACGCCGCTGGAGGCCGCCGGCGAGGACGCGACCTATATCAGCCGCATCCGCGAGGACCCGACCGTCGAGAACGGCCTGAACCTGTGGTGCGTCTCCGACAATCTGCGCAAGGGCGCGGCGCTGAACGCGGTTCAGATCGCCGAGCTGCTGGTCGAGCGCAACCTGATCCAGCCGAAGCGCAAGGCGGCCTGACAGGAGTCAAGGCCATGCGCGGAAACGTCATCCACTTCGACACCGCGCAGGGCTTTGGCTTCATCGCCGGCGAGGACGGCGGCAACTATGCGGTGGCGTCGGAAAACCTGCGCGGCTGCGACACGCTCTCGCCAGGCGATTCGGTCGAATTCCAGCCGTCGGGCGGCCGCGCCTACGATGTCTTCGTCCTCGACGGCCAGAAGGCCGCCGAGCCGGCGGTGCCGCGCGCCGTTCCGGCGCGCTCGCATTTCGGCCGCACGGCGCAAGCCGTTTCCGCGCCGCCGCCCGAGTCCGGGAGCCGCGCCGGCCTGTGGGGCGAGTTCCGCGCCGCCATGACCACGCGCTACGCGGATTTCAGCGGGCGGGCGCGGCGAAGGGAATACTGGGCCTTCACGGTGTTCTTCTTCGTCGTGCTGATCGCTTTGTCGTTTGCCGGCGTCGCGCTCGATTTCGGCCTCGGCAACATGGCGCCCGGAGACGAGTTCCCGGTCGCGACCGCGGCGCTGCCGACGCTTTTCACCCTGGCCTCGGTCATCCCCGCCATTGCGGTCGGCGTCCGGCGCCAGCACGACATCGGCTTGTCGGGCTGGTTCTATCTGGTCATCCTCGTGCCCACGGTGGGCATTCTGGTGCTGCTGGTGTTCTCCCTCATCCCCTCGCAGATGCAGGACAACAGGTGGGGGCCCGCGCCGGCCGGCGTCCGGGCCTCCTGAATCCCGGCGCGATCAGGCGGACGCCTGGTATTTCGCGATGATGGCGTCGCCCATGGCCGCCGTGCCGACCTGCTTCATGCCCGTCGACATGATGTCGGCGGTGCGCAGGCCCTCGTCGAGAACGGCCGAGATCGCCTTCTCCAGCCTGTCGGCTTCGGCGATCATGTTGAAGGAATAGCGCAGGCACATGGCGCAGGAGGCGAGCATCGCGATCGGGTTGGCGACGCCCTTGCCGGCGATGTCCGGAGCCGAGCCATGCACGGGCTCGTAGAGCGCCTTGCGCTTGCCGGTCTTGCTGTCCGGCGCGCCGAGCGAGGCGGACGGCAGCATGCCGAGCGAGCCGGTCAGCATGGCGGCGACGTCCGACAGCATGTCGCCGAACAGATTGTCCGTCACGATCACGTCGAACTGCTTGGGCCAGCGCACGAGCTGCATGCCGCCGGCGTCCGCCAGCATGTGCGACAGCTCGACATCCGGATATTTCGCCTTGTGCGTCGCCGTCACCACCTCGTTCCACAGAACGCCGGACTTCATGACGTTGCGCTTCTCCATCGAGCAGACCTTGTTCCGGCGCGTGCGCGCCAGTTCGAAGGCGACGCCGGAAATGCGCTCGATCTCGAACGTGTCGTAGACCTGCGTGTCGATGCCGCGCTTCTGACCGTTGCCGAGATCGATGATCTCCTTGGGCTCGCCGAAATAGACGCCGCCGGTCAGCTCTCGCACGATCAGGATGTCGAGGCCCTCGACCACTTCCGGTTTGAGCGACGAGGACGAGGCCAGCGCCGGGTAGCAGATGGCGGGGCGCAGATTGGCGAAGAGTTCCAGATCCTTGCGCAGCCTGAGCAGGCCCGCCTCGGGACGGACGTCGTAGGGCACGCTGTCCCATTTCGGTCCGCCGACGGCACCGAACAGGACGGCGTCGGCGGCGAGCGCCTTGCCCATGTCGGCCTCGGAGATCGCCTTGCCGTGCGCGTCATAGGCGCAGCCGCCGACCAGCCCCTCCTCCGTCTCGAAACCGGCGCCGCCGGCGTTCATCACCGCGATCAGCTTCTTGACCTCGGCCATGGCTTCCGGGCCGATGCCGTCGCCAGCGAGGAGGAGGAGTTTCTTGGATGCCATGCGTGCGCCCCTGAATGCGTGAACGGCGTCTTGCTAAACGCGGACAGGGGCGCGTGCAAGGGTAAAGCGGGCGAAAGCCCGCTCCGCGAAAAAGCCGAAGCTGGTGATGAGCCTTGCCGTCAGGCCCAGGGACGGTCGGCGGCGAGCCTGCTCTCGAAGGCGTTGATCGCCGCGTTCTTCTCCATCGTCAGGCCGATGTCGTCGAGGCCGTTGAGCAGGCAATGGCGCTTGAAGTCGTCCAGCTCGAACCTGACCACGCCGCCGTCCGGCCCGCGGATCTCCATCGCCTCGAGATCGACGGTCAGCGTGGCGTTCGCCCCGCGCGAGGCGTCGTCCATCAGCTTGTCCAGGTCCTCCTGGCTGACCGTCACCGGCAGGATGCCGTTCTTGAAGCAGTTGTTGTAGAAGATGTCGGCGAAGCTGGTGGAGATGACGCAGCGGATGCCGAAGTCGA
>JAPUFC010000064.1 GCA_027492275.1 Mesorhizobium sp.
GAGCTTTACAACCCTAGGGCCTTCATCACTCACGCGGCATGGCTGGATCAGGCTTTCGCCCATTGTCCAATATTCCCCACTGCTGCCTCCCGTAGGAGTCTGGGCCGTGTCTCAGTCCCAGTGTGGCTGATCATCCTCTCAGACCAGCTATGGATCGTCGCCTTGGTAGGCCATTACCCCACCAACTAGCTAATCCAACGCGGGCTCATCCATCTCCGATAAATCTTTCTCCCGAAGGACGTATACGGTATTAGTCCAAGTTTCCCTGGGTTATTCCGTAGAGATGGGTAGATTCCCACGCGTTACTCACCCGTCTGCCGCTCCCCTTGCGGGGCGCTCGACTTGCATGTGTTAAGCCTGCCGCCAGCGTTCGTTCTGAGCCAGGATCAAACTCTCAAGTTGAATAAGACTTTGATTTGGCTTGTTCGATGCGAATGCTTGACGCATCCGCAATCTGGTCACGCATCGAATTGACGAGAACTTCACACCTGGCACAAAAGTGCCTGGTAGCTTGTTCTCACCAGAAACGTGATCCGCCAAAGTCTCGTTTGGACTTACCAATCCCTGGCGGGATCGGGGTCCGCGAGCACTCTGCCGCCCACGTTTCTCTTTCTTCACTATTCAGTTTTCAAAGAACGGACATCGCAGACGCGGTGTCATGGTCCGTATCAGCTTTTGGCCTTTGGACCCGGTCGAGTGTCGCTCACGCGGCTCTCTTGAATTCGTCCAACTTTCTCGAAACTCAGAAGCGAACTTCTTCGTCGCTGGCAGCGCCGCCGCCGTCGTTGGTGAGGCGTATATAGTCGGGAGCCCTTTCAGGTGTCAACGGGAATTTCGAACTTTTTTGAATTTTTTGCGACAGGCGGCCCGAAGCCTTGGAGACGCTGCGTCAGGCTGATCCCGGCGCTGCGAAGGCCGGCTGTCCGGCCGACGGAACCGGCTCCATGGCCTTCTGTTCCCGCTATAAGAAGGGAGAACGGCCCGGCATCGATGCCGTGATCCCATAAGAAGGGAAGACGCCACATTGGAGCCAAAGTTTGCGGCCGCTATGGCCGGCCACGCCGACTGCTTCGCAGCGGGCATCGGGGCAAGCAGGCCCGGCGGACATCCGCGGCGTTCGTTGACTTCACCGCCCATCACGGGCAAATGTCGAACTGTAACGATCACGAGACGGGAAGCCGCTGCCGTCGGGGGAAGCCGCCGTACTGAATGCAGGATACCGATCAGGCCATAACCCAGCTCGGCAATGAGCCTCCGCTCATGACCGACGGGCGCGGAGGACCGCCGGACCGGCGGGAGATTTCCGCGCGTTGGCTGTCGGGCACCTTCCTGACCGGCATCACCTCCAGCGTACTGATGGGCGTCGCCCTGTTCGCCGCCCTCGACGGCCGCGAGAAGCTCACCACCCCGCCCGAGATCGTGGAACTCACCAGTCTCGCCGCCAAGGGCGAGGGCAGCCTCGCCAAGACCGCGCGGCTGTCGCCGCCGCGCCAGGTGGCGCGCGGCAAGGACCGCCGCCGCATGGAAGTGTCGATGGTGACGCGCGTCGGCGACCGCGACGTCATCCGCACCATGCCCTTCGTGCAGATCAAGATGGCGCTGGCCGCGCCGCACAACACCACGCGCAGCTATCCGCCCTTCGATCCGCTCGACGTCTTCGCGGAGGACGGCGCGGCGCAGACGGCGAGCGGCGTTCAGGGGCAGATCTACGGCGTCAAGGTCGAGAGCGAGATGAGCCTTAAGACCATCGACTTCCCGGTGGAGACGGCCGCCTTCGACGAGAAGAACAGGCTGTCGGCCGACGAGGTCGAGCGCGTCGTGCGCGCCACCGCCGATGACCTCACCGACGGCGCGATCCACGTCGCCGCCCTGCATTACGTCGCGCCGGAGCGCTTCGGCGATTCGCTGGGCGCGCAGGCGCTGGCCGCCTCCTACGGCGTGCGCGTCGTCTCCGAGAACGTCTCGGTCACCCCGCGCGACGGCGGCGACGATGACGTTCCCGCCTTCGCCGAGGACATCATTCCCTTCGCCACGGACCGCAAGATCGCCGACGCCTTCGACGAGGCCGGCTATTCCGGCAAGGACGCCGAGGGCATGGCGGACGCCATCGCCAAGCTCTTGAACGCGCCGGCGCTCAAGGCCGGAACCGTTCTGCGCGTCGGGCTGGAGGTTCGCGGCGAGGAGGCGCGCGTCGTGCGAACCAGCGTCTACGACCGCACCACGCATCTTTTCTCGATCGCCGTGGACGATCGCGGCCAGTTCGTGCCGGCGGCGGAGCCCGAGCCCAATCCGGGGCTGCTGACCGCCTTCGACGACACGCAGCCGGCCATGCCGGTGCGCGGCAAGCTGCCGAATGTCTACGACGGCATCTACCGCGCGGCCTATTCCTACGGGATGTCGCGCGACATGACCAAGAAGCTGGTCAAACTGCTGGCATCCGACGTCGACTTCCAGTCGCGGCTGAACCCGAACGACCGCATCGAGGTCTTCTTCTCCCAGCCGGACGACCAGGACAAGGTGTCGGATGAATCGGAGCTGCTCTACGTCTCCGCCACC
This sequence comes from Mesorhizobium sp., assembly GCA_027492275.1. Taxonomy (GTDB): domain Bacteria; phylum Pseudomonadota; class Alphaproteobacteria; order Rhizobiales; family Rhizobiaceae; genus JAPUFC01. The sequence goes on from JAPUFC010000064.1 coordinate 2,557, forward strand.
TTCGGCGGCAACACGCGCAATCTCTACCGCTTCCAGATGCAAGACGGCGCCTTCGACTATTTCGACGAGGACGGCAGGAGCTCCAAGCAGTTCCTGATCCGCAACCCGCTGCCGAACGGCACCTTCCGCTCGTCATTCGGCGCGAGGCGTCATCCGATCCTCGGCTATGTCAGGATGCACACGGGCGTCGACTGGGCCGCGCCTGTCGGCTCGCCCATCATCGCGGCCGGAAACGGCGTCATCGAGAAGGCGGGTTGGGCCGGCGGCTACGGCCGCCAGATCGTCATCCGCCACGCCAACGGCTACGAGACCTCCTACAACCACCAGAGCGCGTTCGCGAAAGGCATCACCGCCGGCATGCGCATCCGCCAGGGACAGGTCATCGGCTATGTCGGCACCAGCGGCCTGTCCACCGGTCCGCACCTGCATTACGAGCTGATGGTGAACGGGACGAAGGTGGACCCGATGCGCGTCCGCCTGCCCCAGGGCCGCGTGCTCGCCGGCAAGGAACTGGATGCCTTCAAGCGCGAGCGCACCCGCATCGACGAGCTTCTCGCCGACAAGGCGGACGGGCTCAAGATGGCCAGCGCCAACAAGGTCAGCGGCTGAGCTTTTTTATTCAGCAGTCTATTGGTGGGTCCTTCGAGGCCCGCTTCGCGGGCACCTCAGGACAAGGCAGGTTGGAGCCGACATCCCTCATCCTGAGGAGCCCGCGAACCGGGCCTCGAAGGGACGCACAACGTCCTACTCCACGAACTCCACATTCACGCCCGGCGAGACCATTTTGGCCAGTTCGGCGGCGTCCCAGTTGGTCAGCCGCACGCAGCCATGGCTCTCGGTCTTGCCGATCTTGGAGGGTTCGGGCGTGCCGTGGATGCCGTAGGTCGGCTTGTCCAGCGCGATCCAGATCGAGCCGACGGGACCGTTCGGGCCGGGGGGGATGGTCAGCACCTTGTCGTTGTCGCCCTGCTTGAAGTTCAGCTTCGGATTGTAGGTGTATTCCGGATCGAAGGCGATGCGCGACACGGCGTGCACCCCGGTCGGCGACGGCGTGTCGGAAGAGCCGATGGTCGCCGGATAGGCGACCAGCAGCTTGCCGGCCGCGTCGTAGGCGCGAACCTGCTTGTTGCCCTTGTCCGCCACGATCCGCTTCACCGCGCCGGCCGCCGGCTTGCCGACATTGGCCACCTTGATGATGGTGCCCGGCCGGTTGAAATTCGCGTCGGGGTTGAGCGCCTTCAGATAGGCCTCGTCCATGTGGAACCGCTCCGCCAGCATTTCTGCGGTGGAGGTGAAGCTCATACGGCCCAGCTTGGCCTTTTCGCCGTAGTCGGCCGGAACGGAGGCCACGAACGGTCCCGCCGCGTCGGCGTTGGTGATCGTGTAGCTGGTGAACGGCTCGCCGCCGCTGGCCGCCAGCGCCGCCTTGATCCCGGCAGGATCGGTGGATTTGAGGTTCTCGCCCGTGATGGCGCGATAGGCCGCGATGGCCTTGTCGACATTCGAGCCGAACCGGCCGTCGATCACGCCGGGCGAGGCACCCTTGCGGTCGAGCAGGATTTGCAGCGCCGCCACATCCTCGCGCGAGCCGAGGCCCGGCTGCGTGACGACGGCCTGCTCGCCGATCGCCGGCTTGGCGGCGGTCGTCTTCGGCTTTGCGGCCGGCGCTTCCAGCGGCTCGCGCCCCAAGGGCTCGCGTGTGAGGGGCTCGCGCGTGACGACGCGCGGCTCGTCCGCCTCGCGGCCGGCGCGGCGCGGCGCATCCGGGAAAAGCTGGCGTGGCCGGTCACGGTAGGATTCGTCGTCCGGGTAGGCTTCGACCGGGCCCTCGAGATAGCCGCCGTCCCGAAAATTGTCGCGGGGGATGCGGTCGAGCTGGCGCAGGCGGTTGCGCCGCTCGCGCTCCAGCCGCGACACATCCGCGGGATCGTCCAGATAATAGCGATCGCGCGAGCGCGGTTCGGCCCGCAGGACGCGGCGCTCGGTGCGGCGCGGACGCTCGACCGCCAGGACCTCGCCCGTATAGGCGTCCATGATGACCCTGCGGCCGTACTGGTCGTAGAAGATGTCGATGTCGCGTCCCTGCGCCAGCAGCGGGAAGACCGGCTCGTCGCGCGCCACGGCGGGCGCGTCGCCCGGCAGGGGCGCGGGCGCGGCGCTCGCCACGGCCGCCGACATGCCGGCCATCAGGGCCGAGATCGCGATGATCCTGGAAAGAATGCTCGTCAAGAAACTCGTCTCCGGTCCGTGCCCACCGCCCCGGCGCAGCCATGACGCTGCAACTGACATGCAGGCTAAAGGTTGCAACATGAACCGGGCATGAAAATGGCCGCCGAGGCGGCCATCTTCTGCAAGCGCGATGATTCCGGGCCGTCAGGCGGCCTCGTCCGCCGGCTCCACCGCCGCCGGCTTGGCGCGGAAGTTGAGCCGGTCGGAGCCGGCGGTGATCTTCACGCGCGAACCGTCGCGGATGTCGCCGAGCAGGATCTTCTCCGCCAGCGGGTCCTGCAGCTCCTTCTGCAGCACGCGCTTCAGCGGGCGCGCGCCGTAGGCGGGATCGTAGCCCTTGGCCGCCAGCCATTCCAGCGCGTCCTTGTCGAGATCGAGGACGATCTTGCGTTCGACCAGCAGCTTCTCCAGCCGCTTGAGCTGAATCTCGACGATCCGCGACATGTGCTCGCGCTTCAGCCTGTGGAACAGGATGATCTCGTCGATGCGGTTGAGGAACTCCGGCCGGAACGAGGCGCGCACCACGCCCAGCACCTGCTCGCGCACGCTGTCGACATCCTCGTCCTCGCCCAGCGCGACGAGATACTCCGCGCCGAGGTTGGAGGTCATGACGATCAGCGTGTTGCGGAAGTCGACCGTGCGTCCCTGCCCGTCGGTCAGGCGGCCGTCGTCCAGCACCTGCAACAGCACGTTGAACACGTCCGGATGCGCCTTCTCGACTTCGTCGAACAGCACGACCTGATAGGGCCTGCGCCGCACCGCTTCCGTCAGCGCGCCGCCCTCCTCGTAGCCGACATAGCCGGGAGGCGCGCCGATCAGCCGGGCCACGGAATGCTTCTCCATGAATTCCGACATGTCGATCCGCACCATCGCGGTCTCGTCGTCGAACAGGAAGTCGGCGAGCGCCTTGGTCAGCTCGGTCTTGCCGACGCCGGTCGGACCGAGGAACATGAACGAGCCGATCGGCCGGTTCGGGTCCTGCAAGCCGGCGCGGGCGCGCCGCACGGCCTTCGACACCGCCTGCACCGCCTCGCCCTGGCCGACGACGCGCCTGCCCACCTCGTCCTCCATGCGCAACAGCTTCTCGCGCTCGCCCTCCAGCATCTTGTCGACGGGAATGCCGGTCCAGCGCGACACGATGTGCGCGACGTGATCGGGGGTCACCGTCTCCTCGACCATGCTTCCGGCGCTGCCCTGCGCCTCGGCTTCGACCAGCTTCTTCTCCATCTCCGGGATGCGCCCGTAGGCCAGTTCGCCGGCCTTGGCGAAGTCGCCCTTGCGCTGCGCGATGGCGAGCTCGTTGCGCGCCTCGTCGAGCTGCTTCTTCAACTCCGCCGCGAGGCCGAGCTTCTGCTTCTCCGCCTGCCACTTTGCCGTCAGCGCGTCGGATTCCTCCTCCAGACCGGCGAGCTCCTTCTCCAGCCGGCCTAGACGGTCCTTCGACGCGTCGTCCTTCTCCAGCTTCAGCGCCTCGCGCTCGATCTTGAGCTGCATGATCCGGCGGTCGATCTCGTCCAGCGCCTCCGGCTTGGAATCGACCTGCATCCTCAGCCGCGAAGAGGCCTCGTCGACCAGATCGATCGCCTTGTCCGGCAGGAAGCGGTCGGTGATGTAGCGGTTCGACAGAGTCGCCGCCGACACCAGCGCGGAGTCCGAGATGCGCACCTTGTGATGCTGCTCGTACTTCTCCTTCAGGCCGCGCAGGATGGAAATCGTATCTTCCACGGTCGGCTCGTCGACGAAGACCGGCTGGAAGCGGCGCGCAAGGGCTGCGTCCTTCTCGACATGCTTGCGGTACTCGTCCAGCGTGGTGGCGCCGACGCAATGCAGCTCGCCGCGCGCCAGCGCCGGCTTCAAGAGGTTGGAAGCGTCCATCGCCCCCTCGCCCTTGCCCGCGCCCACCAGCGTGTGCATCTCGTCGATGAACAGGATGATGGACCCCTCGGCCGCCGTCACCTCGTTCAGCACCGCCTTCAGCCGCTCCTCGAACTCGCCGCGATATTTCGCGCCGGCGATCAGCGCGCCCATGTCGAGCGCCATCAGTTTCTTGTCCTTGAGCGTCTCCGGCACGTCGCCGTTGACGATGCGCAGGGCGAGGCCCTCGGCGATCGCCGTCTTGCCGACGCCCGGCTCGCCGATCAGCACGGGATTGTTCTTGGTGCGCCGCGACAGCACCTGGATGGTGCGCCGGATCTCGTCGTCGCGGCCGATCACCGGATCGAGTTTTCCGCTGCGCGCGTCGGCGGTCAGGTCGCGGGCATATTTCTTCAGCGCGTCATAGCCCTGCTCGGCGGACGCCGAATCGGCCGTGCGGCCCTTGCGCAGCTCGTTGACGGCGTTGTTCAGCCCCTGCGCGGTCACGCCGGCCTTGGCGAGAATCTCGGAGGTCCTGGCGCTCTTCTCCACGGCCAGCGCCGTCAACAGCCGCTCGACCGTGACGAAGCTGTCGCCGGCCTTCTTCGCCATCTCCTCGGCGGTGGAAAAGACCTTCGCGGTGGGCGGCGCCATATAGAGCTGGCCGTTGCCGCCCTCGACCTTGGGCAGCGCGTTCAGCGCCGCATCGACGCCCAGCCTGACGGCGTTGGCGTCGCCGCCGGCGCGCGAAATCAGCGACGCGGCGAGTCCCTCCTGATCGTCCACCAGCACCTTCAGCAGATGCTCGGGCATGAACTGCTGGTGGCCGCGCGAAAGCGCCATGGTCTGCGCCGACTGGATGAAGCCGCGCAGCCTCTCCGAATATTTCTCGATATCCATATCCTGTCTCCGTTCTCGCCCGGCCCGCTTTGCGGCACCGGACGGTCTCAAGGTGACGGCCCGCCGTTCGCGGCCGGGCCAGTTGAGCCCGATATGGGTATGGGCCGAAAGCCTCTCAAGACGCCTTGACCAGGATCAAAAACAAAAAAAAGCGGGCCCGAGGGCCCGCTTTCGAAAGCAGGGATTTGACGCGCGTCTCAGCCCTCGGCCGGAATCAGCGCCGGCTGGGCCTCGCCGCCCTCCTCGCCCTCGGAAGCCTTCGGCCGGCGCGGCCGGCGGCCCCGGCGGGGTTTCGGCTCGGGCGCCGCCTCGGCCGCGGGCATCTCTTCGCTCGCCGTCGCCTCGGCCGGAGGCTCTTGAGTGGCAGCCGGCGCGGCGGCGGCCTTCGGCGCCACCTCCCTCACCGCTTTCTCGGCCGGCATGGCATCGACGACCGGCTGCGGCTCATTGGCCGGATCGCCCGAACCGACGACCGGAGCGACATTGACGGGCTGAGGCTGATCGGCCCCGTTCTGGCCGGCATTCTGCCCGCCCTGCTGATTCCCGGTCTGGCCGTAGCCGGGCTGCGGCGCGGCATTGTCGAAATCGTCGCGCTCGTCGTCCATCTCGTCGTCCGAGAGGTCGCGGTTCTGCTGGACGTTCTGGATCGGCATCTGCGCCTGCGCGGCGGCGATGATCCGGTTGTAGTGCTCGGCGTGCTGGAGATAGTTCTCCATCATCACGCGATCGCCGGAAGACTGCGCGTCGCGCGCGAGCTGGGCGTATTTCTCCGCGATCTGCTGAGCGGAGCCGCGGATCTTCACGTCCGGCCCGTTGCTCTCGTAGTTCCGCGTCAGCGGATTCGGCCCGCGCCGATTATTGTTGTTGTTATTATTATTGTTGTTATTGCCGCCGCCGCCGTTGCGACCGCGCATCCGCCTATTCTGCTGTTGTGGCCTCATCAGACTCTCTTGAGGTTGGAACTGGTCGCTCTCACGAGGCGCTTTCGCTGTCCCCCGCGTGTCGTGATGGCATCCGCCGGCATGGTCTGCGCTGGCGCCAGGTTCATCCTGTTCCGGTTACGTCGCTTGCCGGACAATCCCAATGCGAAGCCGAAGCGACATATCGCCAGAAGGCAGCTTTGCCTTGGAAACCCGACAGGTTCTTTTTGGGGGTGCTGCCCGCTTCGTCTTATCCGGACGGTGGCGACCCTATCTGCATTCGTCTTTCATGCCAAGCGCTTTTTCCCGATGCCTTTTTTCGGCGCCGTCCTTCACGGCCGCGCTTCGAACAGCAGCACCCTGTCCTGGCCCCCCAAATCCTTCCGCTCCCCGGCCAGCCGCCAGCCTCCGCTCTGGAAGATGCGCGTCGCGGCCTCTTTCTGGTCGTGGCCGATCTCGACGCCGAGAATGCCCTGCCGCTCCAGATGGCGTCCCGCATGCTGTGCGATTCGCCGGTAGGCGTCCAGCCCATCCTTGCCGCCCGAAAGTGCCGCCGGCGGATCGTGGTCGCGGACTTCAGGCTGCAACGTCGCGATATCGGCCTGGCGTATATAGGGAGGGTTGGAGACGATTGCATGGAACCGGCCGTTCACGTTTGAAAACCAGTCGGAACGAAGCGTCGAGAAGCGGTCGCCCAGGCCGAGGCCCCCCGCGTTGCGCCCTGCCGTCGCCAGCGCGTCCCGCGCGATGTCGACGCCGATTGCCGTCGTTTTCTCCACGGTGGCGAGCAGCGCCAGCGCGATCGCGCCCGTTCCTGTCCCGAGATCGAGAATCCTGCAATTTCCGTGACTTGTGACCGCCGAGCGGACGAACGGCAGCATGGCGTCGACCAGGATTTCCGTGTCCGGCCTCGGCTCCAGCGTCTCCGCCGAGAGCCCAAGCCGCAACCCGTAGAAGTCGCGATGGCCAAGGATGCGGTGGACGGACTCGCCGGCGATGCGCCGTCGCAGGGCCGCCTCGACCAGCGCCGCGGCCGCCGCGCCGATCGCCATGTCGGGCCTGGCGATGGCGTCGGTGCGCGTCGTGCCGCAAAAATGCTCGACGATCAGGCGGGCGTCGAGACCCGCGTCGGCGACGCCGGCTCGCGCGAGCGTCTCGCGCGCATGGCCAAGCACGGCGGCAAGCGCGGGCGCCATGGCGTTCAGGAGTCCGAGACCTCGGCCAGCAGCCTCGACTGATGGTCGGCGATCAGCGCCGAGACGATCTCGTCCAGATCGCCTTCCATCACCCGGTCGAGCTTGTAGAGCGTCAGGTTGATGCGATGATCGGTCACACGTCCCTGTGGAAAATTATAGGTGCGGATGCGCTCCGAGCGGTCGCCGGAGCCGACCTGCGCCTTGCGTGATTCGGAACGCTCGCCGTCCGCCCGGCTGCGTTCCATGTCGTAGAGGCGGGCGCGCAGGATCTGCATGGCGCGGGCGCGGTTCTGGTGCTGCGATTTTTCCGCCTGCACCACCATGATCCCGGTCGGCAGATGCGTGATGCGCACGGCCGAATCGGTGGTGTTGACGTGCTGGCCGCCCGAGCCCGAGGCGCGCATCGTGTCAATGCGGATGTCCTCGGCCCTGATCTCGATGTCGACCTCCTCCGCCTCCGGCAGCACGGCGACC
>JAPUFC010000065.1 GCA_027492275.1 Mesorhizobium sp.
CTTGCGCTCCGCCGTCAGCGCCACCACCGCGCCGGTGACTCCGGGCACCGTCCTCACCGCCCGCTCGGCGGCGGCGCGCAGCGGCTCCAGCTCCTGCGCGCGCGCCGCGGGCACGGTGATGGAGAAGAACACCTTGGCGTCGGCGATGAAGATCTCCGACACCATGCCGAGCTCGACGATGTTGCCGGAAAAATCCGGTCCGTTGACGCTGCGCAGTTTCTCGACGACGGCTTGCTTCGTGACAGTCATGGCGGACGCACCCGATTTGCGGTCTGGCCGCTCACATAGTGCAAATCCGGCCGCCGACCAAGCAGGCGGGGCGACAGGCTAGAACAGGACGTGCGCCGCGGCGTAGGTGAGCGCCGAAATGGCCGCCGCCGCCGGCAGCGTCAGCACCCAGGCCCAGACGATGCCGCCGGCCACGCCCCAGCGCACCGCCGAGACGCGCCGCGCGGCGCCCACGCCGATGATCGCGCCGGTGATGGTGTGGGTGGTGGAGACGGGGATGCCGAGCCAGGTGGCCGCGAACAGCGTGATGGCGCCGCCGGTCTCGGCGCAGAAACCCTGCATGGGGTTGAGCCGCGTGATCCTGGAGCCCATCGTGTGGACGATGCGCCAGCCGCCGAACAACGTGCCCATCGCCAGCGCCGCCTGGCAGGTGATGACCACCCAGAACGGCACGTAGAAGGTGTCGCCGAGATAGCCCTGCGAGAACAGCAGAACGGCGATGATGCCCATCGTCTTCTGCGCGTCGTTGCCGCCATGGCCGAGCGAATAGAGCGAGGCCGAGACGAATTGCAGCACGCGGAAGGTGCTGTCGACGGCGAAGGGCGTGTAGCGCACGAAGGACCAGGAGACGATCAGCACCAGGACCAGCGCCAGCAGAAAGCCCGTCGCCGGCGACAGGACGATGGCCGCCGAGGTTTTCAGCAGGCCGGTCCACACCACCGCCCCGCCGCCGGCCTTGGCGACCCCGGCGCCGACCAGCCCGCCGATCAGCGCGTGCGAGGAGGAGGAGGGGATGCCCAGCATCCAGGTGAGGATGTTCCAGACGATCGCCCCGGTCAGCGCCGCGAAGATGACCAGCGGGTCGACCACCGAGGCGTCGATGATGCCGGTGCCGAGCGTTTCGGCGACATGCAGGCCGAAGAACAGGAAGGCGATGAAGTTGAAGAAAGCCGCCCAGAAGACGGCGTATTGCGGCCGCAGCACGCGGGTCGAGACGATGGTGGCGATGGAGTTGGCGGCGTCGTGCAGGCCGTTGAGGAAGTCGAAGAACAGCGCGACGCCGATCAGCGCCGCCAGCAGCGGGAAGGCGAGGGTCGCATCCATGTCTCAGACGTTCTCGATGACGACGCCGCTGATCTCGTTGGCCACGTCCTCGAAGCGATCCACGACCTTCTCGAGCTGGCCGTAGATCTCGGAGCCGATCAGATAGGCCATGGCGTCGCCCCGGCCGTGGCGGCGGAACAGGTCCTTCAGCCCGGCCTCGTGCAGATGGTCGGCCTTTTCCTCGGCCTTGATGATGCGCTCGGTCAGCTCGCTGAGCCGTTGCACGTTGGCGCCGATCCTGTGCAGCAGCGGCACGCTCTCGGCGGTCAGCCGCGCGGCCTCGACGACGACGACGCCCATCTCGTGCATCAGCGGGTCGAAGCTCTTCTGCTCGAACAGCTTCACGATCTTGACCGTCTTGTGCATCATGTCGATGGCGTCGTCCATCGACTGGATCAGGTCCTTGATGTCGCCTCGGTCGAAGGGGGTGATGAAGCTCTTGCGGGTGGCCAAGAGCACGTCGCGGGTGATGGCGTCGGCCTGGTTCTCCAGCGCGATGATCTCCTCGCAGCGCCGCTCCACGTCGTCGCCGGCGAGCAGGCGCTCCAGCGCCTCCGCGCCCTGGACGAGCACGCGGGAATGAGCCTCGAACAGGTCGAAGAACTTGTCCTCCCTCGGTAGGAGGGCGCGGAACCAGCCCAGCATGGAAAACTCCGTCGGCTAACGATCGACTGCACTTAGAACCTTTCCGGGCAGGGGAAAACGGATTTTTCGCGAAAAGCGGGGGACAGCGTCCTGGCCTACGGAAATCCTTTGACCGTCCGTCGATATCGATGGCCGCCGTTCGTCGTGTCCCCGTGAACCGCCGCCGGGCTCGTCCGGGAGGCCCGCATGCAAGGAGAAGACAATGCAGTTCGTCCCCTATCTGTCCTTCAACGGCAATTGCCGCGAGGCCTTCGAATTCTATCGCGACGTGCTCGGCGCGCAGGACTTCAACATCATCACCCATGGCGAGACGCCGGCGGGCGAGGGCGTTTCCGCCGAATGGCAGGACAAGGTCATCAACGCCTATCTGAGAAGCGACGGCGCCGAGCTGATGGGCGGCGACACGCCGCCGGAGATGGGCCAAAGCGCGATGCAGGGCATCACCATCTCGATCCAGCTCGACGACGAGGCGCGCGCCGGACGCATCTTCCACGCGCTGGCCGAGGGCGGGTCGATCGTCATGCCGCTCGGCCCGACCTTCTGGGCCAGGACGTTCGGCATGGTGACCGACAGGTTCGGCACGCCGTGGATGGTCAACTGCGGCCTGGTCGACCAGAACGGCGAGTGCGCCGCCGAGATCGACAAGCGGGCCTGACCGCCCGCCACCTCGCGTACGGGATTCGAAGCCGCCTTGCGGCGGCATGATATCGGAAGCCGCCTTGCGGCGGCTGGGCCTGCCTCTATTGTCGATCCATGATCGACAAGCTCGAATCCTTCATCACCCTGGCGCGGGAGCGCCATTTCGGGCGCGCGGCGGAAGCGCTGGGCGTCACGCAGCCGACGCTGTCGGCGGCGCTGAAGCAGCTCGAGGAGCAGCTCGGCGTCATGCTGGTGATGCGCGGCTCGCGCTTCCAGGGGCTGACCGCCGAGGGCGAGCAGGTGCTAGCGTGGGCGCGGCGCATCGTCTCCGACGCACGGGCGATGAAGGAGGAGATGCGCGCGGCGCGCCACGGCCTGTCCGGGCATCTGCGCATCGCCGCGATCCCGACCGCGCTGGCGATGGTCTCGCGCCTGACCACGCCGTTCCGCGAGAAGCATCCGGGCGTGACCTTCTCGGTGCTGTCGCGGACCTCGGTCGAGATCCTGTCGCTGCTCGGCAATTTCGACATCGATATCGGCATCACCTATCTCGACAACGAGCCGCTCGGGCGCGTCGCCAGCGTGCCTCTCTTTTCAGAGCGCTACCATCTGATCACCGCCGCCGGGAACCCGCATGCGGAGCAGGAGACGGTGAGCTGGACGGAGGTCGGCCGGCTGCCGCTGTGCCTGCTGACGCCGGACATGCAGAACCGGCGCATCATCGACCAGCATCTGGCGGAAGCCGGCATGTCGGTCCGGCCGACGCTTGAATCCAATTCCATGCTGGTGCTGTTCTCGCATATCCGCACAGGGAAATGGTCGTCGATCATGCCGCTGAACCTGGCGGAGACGTTCGGGTTCATGGAGCCGATCAGGGCGATCCCGATCATCGCCCCGAACGCCTCGCATGTGGTCGGGCTGGTGGCCGCGCCGCGCGAGCCGCACACGCCGCTGGTCGCCGCGCTGATCGAGGAAGCGGAGAAGGCCGCGGCGGCGCTGGCGCGGCCCTGACGCCAGCGCCACGTTCGATAGAAAACTTCTATCGCGTGACGAGACAGCCATATTGATTCCGGCGCGTTTCCGCGTATCAATCCCATCGTTGGAGGGGATTTTCTTATAGGGAGGCGCGGCATGGTGTTGGCCGCCGGTACCCAGGAGGAGGAACGCGTTTCCTTCATCGTCGGCCGGATGCGCGAACTGGAAGGTCCGCTGCTGCCGATCCTGCACGCCATCCAGGCCGAGTTCGGCCATGTGCCGGCGTCGGCCCTGCCGCTCGTCGCCGACGCGCTGAACCTGTCGCGCGCCGAGGTGCACGGCGTCGCCACCTTCTATCACGATTTCCGTCGCGAGCCGGCCGGCCGGCATGTGCTGAAGCTGTGCCAGGCCGAAGCCTGCCAGTCGATGGGGTCCGAGGCCATGCTGGGCGAGGTTCGGCGGGCCCTGGACATCGGCCTGCACCAGACGGCCGCCGACGGTTCCGTCACGGTCGAACCGGTCTACTGCCTCGGCCTGTGCGCCGTGGCGCCCGCCGCCATGCTGGACGGCGAGTCGATCGGGCGGCTCGACGCGGAGAAGGTGGGCGAGATCTGCGCGAGGGTGCGCGGATGACGTCGTCGCGTCCCGCGCCCCCTCCGGCGCTTCGCGCCACCTCCCCCGTTAACGGGGGAGGATCGAGCGTCGCGGCCGGCATCTCCTCCCCTGCGAAGCGGGGGAGGGGGACCATGCGAAGCATGGTGGAGGGGGCGTCCCACGCTCGCATTGCCCGATGACACCCATCCTGTACATCCCCGACGATTCCGGCGCGCTGGCGGCCGGCGCGGAGACGGTGGCGCGGGCCGTCGCGGCGGAACTTTCCCGGCGCGGGATCGACGCCAGGATCGTGCGCAACGGCTCGCGCGGCCTCTACTGGCTTGAGCCGATGGTCGAGGTCGCGACCGCGTCCGGCCGGGTCGCCTACGGCCCGGTGTCGGCAAAGGATGTTTCTTCGCTCTTCGACGCCGGCTTTCTGTCCGGCAACGTTCATCCGCTGTCGCTCGGCGACCCGGAAAAGATACCGTTCCTGCGAAGGCAGACGCGGCTGACCTTCGCGCGCTGCGGCATCACCGATCCGCTGTCGCTGGACGACTATCGCGCGCATGGCGGGCTGGCCGGGCTGCGCAAGGCGGTTTCCATGCGGCCGGCCGACATCGTTTCCACCGTGACCGAATCCGGCCTGCGCGGACGCGGCGGCGCGGGTTTTCCGACCGGCATCAAGTGGAAGACGGTTCTGGAAGCGCTTTCCGACCGCAAGTACATCGTCTGCAACGCCGACGAGGGCGATTCCGGCACCTTCGCCGACCGGATGATCATCGAGGGCGATCCCTTCGTGCTGGTGGAGGGCATGGCGATCGCCGGCCTGGCGACGGGGGCGCAAAAGGGTTTCGTCTATATCCGCTCCGAATATCCGCATGCCGTGGCGAAGATGCGGGCGGCCATAGACATCGCGCGCCGCACGGGTGTCCTCGGTCCTTCCGTTCTCGGTTCGGGCAAAAAATTCGAGATGGAGGTGCGGGTCGGCGCGGGCGCCTATGTCTGCGGCGAGGAGACCTCGCTGCTGAACTCGCTGGAAGGCCGGCGCGGCGTGGTGCGGGCAAAGCCGCCCCTGCCGGCCCTGCAAGGCCTGTTCGGAAAGCCGACGGTGGTCAACAACGTCATCAGCCTCGCCTCCGTGCCGGTGATCCTCGACAGGGGCGCGGCCTTCTACAAGGATTTCGGCATGGGCCGTTCGCGCGGCACGATTCCGATCCAGATCGCCGGCAACGTCCGGCATGGCGGCCTGTTCGAGGCAGCGTTCGGGCTGACGCTCGGCGAGATCGTCGACGAGATCGGCGGCGGCACGGCGAGCGGACGGCCGGTCAAGGCATGCCAGGTCGGCGGGCCGCTCGGCGCCTATTTCCCGCGCGCGCTGTTCGACACGCCCTTCGACTACGAGGCCTTCGCCGCGAGGGACGGGCTGATCGGCCATGCCGGCATCACCGTGTTCGACGACACGGCCGACATGCTGAAGCAGGCGCGGTTCGCCTTTGAATTCTGCGCCATCGAGAGCTGCGGCAAGTGCACGCCCTGCCGCATCGGCTCGACGCGCGGCGTCGAAACGCTGGACAGGGTGGCCGGCGGCGTCGAGCCAGCGAAGAGCCTCGAGCTCGTGACCGACCTCTGCAACACGATGAAGTTCGGCTCGCTCTGCGCGCTGGGCGGCTTCACGCCCTATCCGGTGATGAGCGCGATCACGCATTTCCCCGAGGATTTTCAGCCGCGCGCGATGCGCGAGGCGGCGGAGTAGCGACCATGAGCCTCGTTCCCGAAATCGACTACGGCACCCCCGCCTCCCGATCCGACAAGCAGATGACGCTCACCGTCGACGGCTTTTCCGTCACCGTGCCGGAAGGCACCTCCATCATGCGCGCGGCGATGGAGGCGGGCATCGCGGTGCCGAAACTGTGCGCGACCGATATGGTCGACGCGTTCGGCTCCTGCCGGCTCTGCCTGGTCGAGATCGAGGGCCGCGCCGGCACGCCGTCCTCCTGCACCACGCCGGTCGCCGCCGGCATGACGGTGCGGACCCAGACCGAACGGCTGAAGACCATCCGCAGGGGCGTGATGGAACTCTACATCTCCGACCATCCGCTCGACTGCCTGACCTGCGCGGCCAATGGCGACTGCGAATTGCAGACGCAGGCCGGCGTGGTCGGCCTTCGCGACGTGCGCTACGGCTACGAGGGGGAAAACCATGTCCGCGCGCGGGACGGCGTCGGGGACAAAAATATCCGCTGGATGGCGAAGGACGAGTCGAACCCCTATTTCACCTACGACCCGTCGAAATGCATCGTCTGCTCGCGCTGCGTGCGCGCCTGCGAGGAGGTGCAGGGTACTTTTGCGCTGACCATCGAGGGAAGGGGATTCTCTTCGCGCGTGTCGCCCGGCATGCACGAGCCTTTCCTCGAGTCGGAATGCGTGTCCTGCGGCGCCTGCGTGCAGGCCTGCCCGACGGCGACGCTGACGGAGAAGAGCGTCATCGAGATCGGCCAGCCCGAGCATTCGCTCGTCACCACCTGCGCCTATTGCGGCGTCGGCTGCTCGTTCAAGGCGGAGATGCGCGGCGACGAGCTGGTGCGCATGGTGCCGTGGAAGGACGGCAAGGCCAATCGCGGCCATAGCTGCGTCAAGGGCCGCTTCGCCTGGGGCTACGCCACGCACAAGGACCGCATCCTCAACCCCATGGTGCGGGAAAAGATCACCGACCCGTGGCGCGAGGTGACGTGGGAGGAGGCTCTCGCCCATGTGGCGGCGGAATTCCGCCGCATCCAGTACCAGTACGGCAAGGGCGCGGTCGGCGGCATCACTTCGTCGCGCTGCACCAACGAAGAGACCTATCTTGTGCAGAAGCTGGTGCGGCAAGGCTTCCTGAACAACAATGTCGACACCTGCGCGCGCGTCTGCCACTCGCCGACCGGCTACGGGCTCGGCCAGGCCTTCGGCACCTCGGCCGGCACGCAGGATTTCGATTCGGTCGAGCATGCCGACGTCATCATGGTGATCGGCGCGAATCCCTCGGCGGGCCACCCCGTGTTCGCCTCGCGCATGAAGAAGCGGCTGCGACAGGGCGCGAAGCTCATCGTGCTCGATCCGCGCCGCACCGAGACCGTGGAGTCCGTCCATGCGCGGGCGGATGTCCACCTGCCGCTCAAGCCGGGCACCAATGTCGCCGTGATCACCGCGCTGGCGCATGTCATCGTCACCGAGGCGCTGTTCGACGAGGCCTTCATCCGCGAACGCTGCGACTGGTCCGAATTCGAGGATTTTTGCGCTTTCGCCGCCGAACCGGCGAACAGCCCGGAGACCGTGGAAAGGCTGTCCGGCGTGCCAGCCGAAGATATCCGCAGGGCGGCGCGGCTCTACGCCACCGGCGGCAACGCGGCGATCTATTACGGCCTCGGCGTCACCGAGCATTCGCAGGGCTCGACCACGGTGATGGCGATCGCCAACCTCGCCATGCTGACCGGCAATATCGGCCGGCCCGGCGTCGGCGTGAACCCGCTGCGCGGCCAGAACAACGTGCAGGGCTCGTGCGACATGGGCTCCTTCCCGCACGAACTGCCGGGCTATCGGCACGTCTCGGGCGACGTGGTGCGCGACATCTACGAGAGCCTGTGGAACGTGAAGCTGGACGAGGAGCCCGGCCTGCGCATCCCCAACATGCTGGACGCCGCCGTGGACGGCACGTTCCGCGGCCTCTACATCCAGGGCGAGGACATCCTGCAATCCGACCCCGACACGCATCACGTGTCGGCCGGGCTGGCGGCGATGGAGTGCGTTGTCGTGCACGACCTGTTCCTCAACGAGACGGCGAACTACGCCCACGTGTTCCTGCCCGGCTCGTCCTTCCTGGAGAAGGACGGCACCTTCACCAATGCCGAGCGCCGCATCAACCGCGTGCGCAAGGTGATGGCGCCGAAGAACGGGCTGGCCGACTGGGAGGTCACGCAAAGGCTCGCGCAGGCGATGGGCCTGGACTGGCGCTACGGCCATCCTTCCGAAATCATGGACGAGATCGCCCGAACGACGCCGACCTTCGCGCGGGTCAGCTACGACATGCTGGATCGCGAGGGCTCGGTGCAGTGGCCCTGCAACGACGCCGCGCCGCACGGCACGCCGATCATGCATGTCGACGGCTTCGTGCGCGGCAAAGGTAAGTTCATACGCACGGAATACGTGGCCACCGACGAGAAGACGGGTCCGCGCTTCCCGCTGCTGCTCACCACCGGCCGCATCCTGTCGCAGTACAATGTCGGCGCGCAGACGCGGCGCACCGACAATGTCGTCTGGCACGCCGAGGACGTGCTGGAGATCCATCCGCACGACGCCGAGCAGCGCGGCATCCGCGACCGCGACTGGGTGCGGCTGCGCAGCCGCGCCGGCGAGACGACGCTGCGCGCCGCGATCACGGACAGGGTCGCGCCCGGCGTCGTCTACACCACCTTCCACCATCCCGAGACGCAGGCGAACGTCATCACCACCGACTATTCCGACTGGGCGACCAACTGTCCGGAATACAAGGTGACAGCAGTACAGGTGTCGCCCTCCAACGGGCCGAGCGAATGGCAGGAGGAGTATGGCGAGCTTTCACGCCGGTCCCGCCGGATCGAGGGAAAGCTCGAAGCGGCGGAATAGGCCGGTACATCCGATGCTGCGTTCCGCCCTCGCCTCCGCCCGTCGCCTCGCCGTCCGCGAGGACGGCGCGACCGTCTCGCCGCGCGCCGTGCCGGAGGAAACGCCGGTCGCGCTCTCCTACGCCGGGACGACCCACGCGGTCATGATGGCCACGCCGTCCGATCTCGAGGATTTCGCGCTCGGTTTCTCGCTGACCGAAGGCATCGTTTCCTCCCCTGACGAGATCGAGACGGTCGACGTGCAGGAACTGGACCTCGGCATCGACATGCAGATCCGCCTCAGGGACGCGGCGAACCGGCGCTTCGAAGCGCGGCGCAGGCGCTTGGCCGGTCCGGTCGGATGCGGGCTGTGCGGCATCGAGTCGATCGACGAGGCGATCCGCGCGATACCGCCAATAGGTAAGTCATCACTTACTTTCATGCACGCGGACGTGACCCTTGCCGTCAGGCTGCTGTCGCAGCATCAACCGCTCCACGCGGCGACCGGCGCGGTCCACGCGGCCGGCTTCTACGTTCCTGGCGACGGCATCGTCGCGGCGCGCGAGGATGTCGGCCGCCACAACGCGCTGGACAAGCTCGCCGGCGCGCTGGCGAGACGCGGCGTCGACGGCGCGTCCGGCGCGGTCGTCGTGACCTCGCGCGTGTCGGTGGAGATGGTGCAGAAGACGGCGGCGATCGGCGCCCCGGTGCTGCTCGCCGTTTCCGCGCCGACCGCGCTCGCCATCCGCACGGCCGAGGCCGCCGGCGTCACGCTCGTCGCGCTGGTGCGCGGCGCGGAGTTCGACGTCTTCACGCATGGACGGCGCATCGCCACCGGAGAACCAGCCCATGTCGCATGACGAAAACGGCCGGCCGGACACCGACGCCAGGCTGACGCGCATGGCCAACCAGATCGGCCGGTTCTTCCTGTCGAAACCGCATGCCGAGGGGGTGGCGGGCGTGGCCGACCACATCAACAAGTTCTGGGAGCCGCGCATGCGCCGCCGCTTCCTCGACCTGGCCGAGGCCGGCGGCGGCGACCTCCTGCCGATCGTGCGGGAAGCGTTGCCGGCGATCCGCCGGCCGGCATAAGCAGGGCCCGCGGGCGCAATCGTAAACGCGCGGCGCAAGACTCCGTTTACGAGTTGCGCTTAACGCTTTCTTCAATGTCCGCGTCGCGTTTGAGTCAAATCGTCGGGATTTCCGG
This sequence comes from Mesorhizobium sp., assembly GCA_027492275.1. GTDB lineage: Bacteria > Pseudomonadota > Alphaproteobacteria > Rhizobiales > Rhizobiaceae > JAPUFC01. Next base: position 10,012 of record JAPUFC010000065.1, read on the forward strand.
CCTGCTCGCCCTGTCGGCCTGCGCCAGCCAGCCGCGCGAGATCAACAATGTCTGCGCCGTCTTCGACCAGCGCGACGGCTGGGTGACGAACTGGCGCTCCGACGCGACGAAGGCGGAACGCCGCTACGGCGTGCCGGTGCCGATCCTGATGGCGACGCTGCGCAAGGAATCCGGCTTCAGGAGCAATGCGCGGCCGGCGCGGTCGAAACTGTTCGGCGTCATTCCGTGGAAGCGGCCGTCGTCCGCCTATGGCTATTCGCAGGCCCTCGACGGCACCTGGGACCAGTATCGCCGCGAGAGCGGCAATTTCACCGCCAGGCGCACCAGTTTCGGCGACGCCGTCGACTTCGTCGGCTGGTATCACGCCAGGAGCGCGAGGACGAACGGCGTCGCGCTCAACGACGCCTACGGCCTCTACCTGAACTATTATTTCGGCTGGGCCGGCTATGCGCGGGGGGAGTGGCGCTCCAACGCCGCAATGCAGCGCTATGCGCGCGAGACCGCCACCATGGCCGAGCGCTACGCCGCGCAGCTGCGGCAGTGCAGCTGAGTCAGTCCGCTTCCGCCTTGCCCACGATCAGCAGCTTCGTGCCGGCCTGCGCCAGCGCCGAAACCATGTCGGGCGGCGGCGTCTCGTCGGTGGCCAGCTCCCCGACGGATTCGAAGCCGCAGACCTGCACGAGGCCCTGGCGGCCGAACTTGGTGTGATCGGTCACGACAACGGTGCGCCGGCCGCGCGACAGCACCATGCGGGCGAACTCCGCCTCCTCCAGCACATGGTCCATGACGCCCATCGCGGCCGAGACCGCGCCGGCCGAGATGACCGCGTGGTCGACGCTGAAGCGGCCGACGAACTCGATGGCCGAGACGCCGAAGGCCGCGCCGCTGTCGGTCCGCAGCTCGCCGCCCGCCATGTAGACCTTGTTGCCATTGACGAAGGCCAGGGTACGGGCGATGTCGGAGGAATTGGTGACGATCGTCAGCCGGCGATGCGCCAAAAGCTCGCGCGCCAGGAAGCTCGTCGTCGTGCCGGTGTCCAGCATGACCGATTCGCCGTCGCGGATCGTGCCCGCGATCATCCTCGCGATCGCGCGCTTTGCCTCGGCGTTCTCGCGCATGCGGCGCTCGAAGGGTGCTTCGCCGACCAGCGAGGGAAGGCCGATCGCCCCGTGCATCTTGAGCACCGAGCCGTCGCTGGTCAGCGGCTTGACGTCGCGCCTGACCGTTTCGAGGGAAACGTTCAGGCGGCTGGCCAGGCTGGCGATGGTGATCGTGCCTTCTTCCTGCAGCAGCTTGAGGATTTCGGCGTGGCGTTTCGAGTGGAACATGGCTCCAACCTTGATCTGGTCCCTTCCCCCTTGCAGAACGACGACGATCTGACCGAATATTCGCCGAAGCTTTTTCCCGGGGACTGGAACCAGTCAAGAAACCGCGTAAAACCATCATCGAACCGCGGAAACAAATTTGCACGCCGACCAACCACTTACAACCGGATTCGTTTCAACTGTTGTGACAGCTTGTCTTGGTTGCTCCGTCCGAAGCGCCGTCGACATCAGTAAAGACTTCCGCTGCGGCAGCTTAGAATCGGCCGAGCAAGGTTTACGGGGTTTTGCCGCACGCTGTGAAAGGATCGCATCTGTGCGCAGAACAATCTTTGCATTCGGCGCGGCGACGCACCATATTGACGTTTACGCAAACGTCAGGTCTTGATGCGGCACCGTTCCCGCGCGAGCGGAGGGCTGCGCGCGACGAACTCGGAGGAACACGATGCCCGTCTATTCGGCCCCGGTGCGGGACACGCTCTTCGCCCTCAAGGACGTGCTGGGCTATGAGCGTCACCTGAACCTGCCCGGCTTCGCCGATGCGCCGGCCGACGTCGTGGAGGCGATCCTGGGCGAGGGGGCGAGGCTGGCCGAGGGCGTGCTGCAGCCGCTGAACCGCACCGGCGACATCGAGGGCTGCACGCGCGCGGACGACGGCTCGGTGCGGACGCCGGCGGGTTTCGCCGACGCCTACCGGCTCTATTGCGAGGGCGGCTGGCTGGGGCTGGCGGTGCCGGCTGAGGCCGGCGGCCAGGGCCTGCCCTACACGCTGCATACGGCGGTGGGCGAGTATTTCTCCGCCGCCAACATGTCCTTGATGATGTATCCCGGCCTGACGCAGGGCGCGATCGCGGCGCTGATCGCCCATGGTACCGACGAGCAGAAGGCGGCCTGGCTGCCGAAGATGGTCGACGGGCGCTGGACCGGCACCATGAACCTCACCGAGCCGCATTGCGGCACCGACCTGGCGCTGCTGCGCACCCGGGCGGTTCCGGCCGATGACGGCACCTACAGGATTTCGGGGCAGAAGATCTTCATCTCGGCCGGCGAGCACGATCTGGCGGAGAACATCGTCCATCTGGTGCTGGCCCGCATCGAGGGCGCGCCGGACGGCGTGAAGGGCATCTCTCTGTTCATCGTGCCGAAAGTCCTGCCCGGCTTGGACGGCGCGCCGGGCGAGCGCAACGCGCTCTCCTGCGGCGCCCTCGAGCACAAGATGGGCATTCACGGCAACGCCACCTGCGTGATGAACTATGACGGCGCGACGGGCTTCCTGCTCGGCGAGGCGCATGGCGGGCTGAAGGCGATGTTCACCATGATGAACGAGGCGCGGCTGTCGGTCGGGCTCCAGGGACTGGCGATCGCCGACGCCGCCTACCAGAACGCAGCCGCATATGCGCGCGACCGGCTGCAGGGGCGCGCGCTTTCGGGCCCGAAGGAGCCCGAAAAACCCGCCGATCCGATCATCGTGCATCCCGACATCCGCCGCACGCTGATGACCATCCGCGCCTTCAACGAAGGCTCGCGCATGCTCGTCCTGTGGACCGCCCTGCACGCCGACATCGCCCGCCACGCGGCGGACGAGAAGGAGCGCGCCGCCGCCGACGAGCTGGTCGGGCTGATGACCCCGGTGGTGAAGGGCCTGCTCACAGACAAGGGCTTCGAGCACACGGTGATGGCGCAGCAGGTGTTCGGCGGCCACGGCTACATCGAGGAGCACGGCATGAGCCAGTTCGTGCGCGATGCCCGCATCGCCATGATCTACGAGGGCGCCAACGGCATCCAGGCGCTGGACCTCGTCGGCCGCAAGCTGCCGATGCATGGCGGGCGCGCGGTGCAGGCCTTCTTCAAGGAGGTCGGCGCGTTCTGCGAGGACCATCGCGGCGACGAGGCGATGACGCCCGTCACCAAGTCGCTGAAGAAAGGGTTGAACGATCTCCAGGCGGCGACGCTGTGGCTGGCGCAGAACGGCATGAAGAACCCGGAGGACGCGGGCGCGGCCTCGACCGACTACCTGCACCTGTTCGGGCTGGTGGCGCTCGGCTATCTGTGGGCGCGCGCGATCCTCGCCGCCGGCAAGGCCGGCGGGTATTCCGCCTTCCACGCGGGCAAGGTGACCACCGGGCGCTTCTTCATGGAGCGCCTCCTGCCCGAGACCGGCCTGCGGCTGGCGCGAATTTCCACCGGATCGGCGACCATGATGGCGCTGCCGGCCGACCAGTTCTGACGGAGGGAGTTTCAGCATGGCCGACGCATATGTCTACGACGCGGTGCGCACGCCGCGCGGACGCGGCAAGAAGGACGGCTCGCTGCACGAGGTGCCGGCCGTGCGGCTCGCCGCCGGCGTGCTTTCGGCGCTGCGCGACCGCAACGGGCTCGACACGGCAAAGGTCGACGACATCATCTTCGGCTGCGTCGACCCTGTCGGCGAGGCGGGCTCCGTCATTCCGCGGTCGGCCGCCTTCGAGGCCGGCTACGACTACCGCGCGCCGGGCATGCAGATATCGCGCTTCTGCGCCTCCGGCCTGGACGCCATCAACCTCGGCGCGGCCAAGATCGCGCAAGGCGCCGACGACATCGTCATCGCCGGCGGCGTCGAGAGCATGAGCCGCGTCGGCATGGGCATGTCGGGCGGCGCGTGGTTCATGGACCCCTCCGTCGGCCTGCCCGGCTGGTTCATGCCGCAGGGCGTGTCGGCCGATTTGATCGCCACCAAGCACGGCTTCTCGCGCGACGACGTCGACGCCTATGCGGTGCAGAGCCAGAAGCGCGCCGCCGCCGCGTGGAAGGACGGCCGCTTCGCCAGGTCCATCGTGCCGGTCCGGGACGTCAACGGCCTCACCATCCTCGACCATGACGAGCACATGCGGCCCGACACCGACATGCAGGCGCTGGCGGCGCTCAACCCCTCCTTCATCATGCCGGGCGAGATGGGCGGCTTCGACGCCGTCGCCATCCAGCGCTATCCGGAGCTGGAGGAGATCATCCACGTGCACCATGCCGGCAACTCCTCGGGCATCGTCGACGGCGCGGCCGCCGTGCTGCTGGGCTCGAAGGAGGCCGGCAAGGCGATGGGCCTGAAACCGCGCGCGAAAATCCGCGCCATGGCCAATATCGGCTCGGAGCCGGCGATCATGCTGACCGGGCCCGTGGACGTGACGGAGAAGCTGCTCAAGCGCTCCGGGATGGCCATCGCCGACATCGGCCTGATCGAGCTCAACGAGGCCTTCGCCAGCGTCGTTCTGCGCTACATCCAGGCGTTCGACATCGACCCGGAGAAGATCAACGTCAATGGTGGGGCCATCGCCATGGGCCATCCGCTGGGCGCGACCGGCGCGATGATCTTCGGCACGGCGCTGGACGAGATGGAGCGGCGCGGACTCGAAACGGCGCTGGTGACGCTGTGCATCGGCGCCGGCATGGGCACCGCGACCATCATCGAACGCGTCTGAGGGAGGCGGCCATGTCCGATTACACGAACTTCAAGCTCGACGTCGACGCCGACGGCATCGCCCTGGTGACCTGGGACATGCCCGGCCGCTCGATGAACGTCTTCACCGTGGAGGCGATGGACGAGATCGAGGCGATCATCAGCCACGTCGCCGGCGATCCGGCTATCAAGGGCGCGGTCATCACGTCTGGAAAGGATTCCTTCTCCGGCGGCGCGGACATCAGCATGATCCAGCGCCTGCTCGGCCAGTATCATGCCGCGAAGGATGCCGATCCGCAGGCGGCGAAGCAGGCGCTGTTCGAGGGCGCGGGCCGCATGGGCAGCCTGTGGCGGCGGCTGGAGACCGGCGGCAAGCCGTGGGTGGCGGCGATCAACGGCACCTGCATGGGCGGCGCGTTCGAGCTGGCGCTGGCCTGCCACGGCCGCGTCGCCGCCGATTCGCCGAAGGTGAAGCTGGCGCTGCCCGAGGTGAAGATCGGCATATTTCCGGGTGCGGGCGGCACGCAGCGTGTGCCCCGGCTGACCGATACGCAGGCCGCGCTCCAGATGCTGACCTCCGGCCAGACGCTGTCGCCGCAGAAGGCCAAGCAGATGGGCCTGGTGCACGAGGTGGTGCCGGCGGACGGGCTCGTCGACGCGGCCAAGGCGATGATCAGGGGCGGGCTCAAGGCGATCGCGCCGTGGGACGAGAAGGGCTTCAAGCTGCCGGGCGGGCCGGTCTACTCGGCTGCCGGGGCCGATCTGTGGCCGCCCGCCATCGCCATCCTGCGCCGCGAGACCTTCGGCAACTATCCGGCCGCCGCGGCCATCCTGAAATGCGCCTATGAAGGACTTCTGGTGCCGTTCGACACGGCGCTGCGGATCGAGCAGCGCTACTTCACCGAAATCCTGCAGACGCGCGAGGCGGAAGCCATGGTGCGCTCGCTGTTCATCTCGCTGCAGGAACTGAACAAGGGCGCGTGCCGCCCCGCCGGCATCGCGCCCACCAGGTTCGGCAGGATCGGCGTCATCGGCGCGGGCTTCATGGGCGCGGGCATCGCCTATGTGACGGCGAAGGCCGGCATCCCCGTGGTCCTCATAGACCGCGACATCGAGGCGGCCGGGCGCGGCAAGGCGCATTCGGAAAAGCTTGTCGCCGACGCGGTCAAGAAAGGCCGCGCCAAGCCGCAGGAGGGCGAGCGGCTGCTGTCGCTCATCACCCCGTCCGCCGACTACGCCGATCTCGCCGGCTGCGACCTCGTGATCGAGGCGGTGTTCGAGGAGTCGGGCGTCAAGAAGGCCGCGACCGAACAGGCCGAGGCCGTGATCGCGCCGGGCGCGATCTTCGCCTCCAACACGTCGACGATCCCCATCACCGCGCTGGCGCGGAATTCGACGCGACCGGACGACTTCATCGGCATCCACTTCTTCTCGCCGGTCGACCGCATGATGCTGGTCGAGATCATTTTGGGCGACAGGACCGGCGACAAGGCGCTGGCCGTCGCCTTCGACTATGCGCGCGCCATCGGCAAGACGCCGATCGTGGTGCGCGACACGCGCGGTTTCTTCGTCAACCGCTGCGTGCTGCGCTACATGTCGGAAGCCTACCAGATGCTGATCCAGGGCGTGCCCGCGCCGATGATCGAGAACGCCGCCAGGGCGGCCGGCATGCCGGTGGGCCCGCTGGCGCTCACCGACGAGGTGGCCGTCGACCTCGTGCAAAAGATCATGCGGCAGACGATCCGCGACCTCGGGCCGGAGGCCGTCGACCGGCGCGAGATGGCGCTGATCGACCTGATGGTCGACACGCATGAGCGCAAGGGCCGCAAGAACGGCAAGGGCTTCTACGACTATCCCGCCAAGCCCGCGAAGAAGAGGCTGTGGCCGGAGCTGAAGACCCTCTATCCGCAGAAGGCGCCGGAAGCGGTGGACTACGAGGAGCTCAAGCGCCGCCTGCTCGCGGTGCTCGCGCTGGAGGCCGTGCGCGTCTTGGAGGAAGGTTTCCTCGACGACCCGCGCGAGGCCGATCTGGGGTCCATCCTCGGCCTCGGCTTCGCGCCCTTCACCGGCGGCGTGCTGTCCTACATCGACGGGGTGGGCGCGAAGGCGTTCCTGTCACAGGTGCAGACGCTGGAACGCAAATACGGCCCCGCCTTCAAGGCCCCGCAGCTTCTGATCGATCTGGCGACCAGCGGCGAAACGTTCTACGGCCGCTTCGGAGCCGCGAAGAAGACCGCCTGATGCGCTGACACCGGGCGGTCCGGACGCCCCCTCCACCAAGCTTCGCATGGTCCCCCTCCCCCGCTGCGCAGGGGAGGATGGCGGGTGCGGCCGGCCGCATCCGGGCTCCGCCCCCCCGCCCGGGGGGGGTGGCCCGAAGGGCCGGACGGGGGGGGGGCGGCCCCCCCCCGCCCGCCCCCCCCCCCGGGGCCGGGCGGGCGGGCCCCCCCGGCCCCGCCGCCCCCCCCGGCGCCCCCAACGCGAGACATGCGACGACTTCCGCTACCGCTCGCGGTCCGGCAGGACGACGACATGGCTGTCGTCCTCCTTCGGCCGCTCCGGCGGCATCTGCTCGCCGGTGGCGGCGAAATAGATGGTCTCGGCGATGTTGGTGGCGTGGTCGCCGATGCGCTCGATGTTCTTGGCGCAGAACAGGAGATGCGTGCAGGACGAGATGTTGCGCGGGTCCTCCATCATGTAGGTCAGGAGCTCGCGGAACAGCGAGGTGTACATGGCGTCGATCTGCTCGTCGCGGTCGCGCATCGTCCACAGCCGCGCCACGTCGCGCGAGGCATGCACGTCGAGCACGTCCTTGAGCTGCGTGAGCGCCAGTTCCGACAGCGCCTCGATGCCGCGGAACAGGCTGACGGGCTGGCGGGCGTCCGACACGGCAACGACGCGCTTGGCGATGTTCTTGGCGAGGTCCCCGACCCGCTCGAGATCGGCCGAGATGCGGATCGCGCCGATCACCTCGCGCAGGTCGGCCGCCATGGGCTGGCGACGGGCGATGACCAGGATAGCGCGGTCGTCGATCTCGCGCTGGCCGGCGTCGAGGATGGCGTCGTCTTCGATGACCTTGCGCGCCAGCCCGTCGTCGGCATGGACGAGCGCCTGCACCGCCTGCGCCACCAGCCGCTCGGCATGGCCGCCCATCGCCGCGACCTTCCTCGCCAGGAAGGTCAGGTCATCATCGAAAGCACGGACTGTATGCTGCGAGGCCATTTCGGGGAATCAGCTTTCACAACGACGGAGAATGTTGCCGTCCAGGATAGCCGCTGTAGATGACAGGAAAAAGAAGGGCGTTCAACCGGCTTCGTCCGCCGGCAAATGAACGGTGAAGGCCGATCCCTGCCCGATCCCGGAGCGGATCGACAGCCGCCCCTTGTGCCGGCCGAGGATGTGCTTGACGATGGCGAGGCCGAGGCCCGTGCCTTTCTGCGCGCGGCTCGCCGCCATGTCCACCCGGTAGAAGCGTTCGGTGATGCGCGGAATGTGCTCGGCCGGAATGCCGGGCCCGAAGTCGCGAACGGTGACGCGCACCTCCGGCTCCGGCCTGGAGGCGCGCTCCAGGCTGACGGTCACGCGCCCGCCGGACTGGCCGTATTTGCAGGCGTTCTCGACCAGGTTCTCGAATACCTGGAACAGCTCGTCGCGGTCGCCGTGCACCGGCACCGGCGCGTCGCCCAGATGCGTCTCGATGGTCACGCCGGATTCGGCCGCCAGCGGCGCATGCGACTCGATAACGGACAGGAGCACCGCCCGGACATCGACCACGGCCGACGGCGGCAGGTAGGGCTTCATCTCCAGCCGCGACAGCGACAAAAGGTCGTCGATCAGGCGCGCCATGCGCTGCGTCTGGCTCTGCATGATGGCGAGGAACTGGTCGCGCGCGCCAGCGTCGTCGCGCGCCGGCCCCTTCAGCGTCTCGACGAAGCCGGAGATGGAGGCCAGCGGCGTGCGCAGCTCGTGGCTGGCATTGGCGATGAAGTCGGCGCGCATGCGCTCGATGCGGCGCGATTCGCTCTGGTCCTTGAAGGAGAGCACGGCAAGGCCCGTGCCCCGGCCGACGGTCGAGGCGGTGACGCGGAAGACGCGCTCCACCGGCACGCGCTCGGCGAACTCGACCACCGCCGACGGGGCTTCGCCGGAGCGGACGCGCTCGATCGCCTCCTGCATCTCCGGGGCGCGGAACTTCAGCATGACCGGCATGCCGGGATCGAGCGTGCCGAAGGCCTCGCGCGCGGCGTCGTTGGCGAGCGCCACCACCCCTTCGGCGTCGAAGACGATCAGAGGGTCGGTGACGGCGGCGGCAAGGCTGGCCGCCGACAGGGTTTCGCCCGGCCGCTGCCGGGGCATTTCGGCTTCCGGCGGGCGGGGCAGGGCGGCACCGTCACGATTCCCGCGCCTTTCGGGCATCAACGCCGTCGCAACCGTGAAAGCCGCCGCGACGGCCAGCAGCACGGCGAAAGAACCAGCCCACAGATACGACACGAGCAACGTCGCGAGACCAACGGCGAGCAGCGCGCGGCGCGCGCCCAGCCGCCGCCGCGCGGCATGCAGCCGGCTCCCGCCTTCCTCCGTTGCGTCCTGCTCCGCCATTCCCCGCGATTCCTCGCCTAGGCCGGCGCGATTGCCCGGCGCCGCAATTCGCGATACCACCGAAGAAGACCCCTTGTCATGACGGCGTTCACGCGAAAGGCGGCAGTCGATGGACAACGTACCGGCAGAGACGAAGACGGTGGCTCCGCTCACCATGACCGTGGACGGCGCGCAGCGTGTCTTCGACATCGACGATCCGAAGCTGCCGGACTGGATCAAGGAGAAGTCGCTGACCTCCGGCGGCTTCCCCTACGACAAGAAGCTGAAGAAGGAGACCTACGAGGAGACGCTTGAGGCGCTGCAGAAGGAGCTGGTCAAGCTCCAGGCCTGGCAGCAGGCGACCGGCAGCCGCGTGCTGGTGCTGTTCGAGGGGCGCGACGCGGCTGGCAAGGGCGGCACGATCGAGGCGGTGCGCCAGTATATGAACCCGCGCACGGCTCGCAACGTGGCGCTGCCCAAGCCCACCGAGACCGAGCGCGGCCAGTGGTACTACCAGCGCTACATGACGCATTTCCCGGCCGCCGGCGAGTTCGTCACCTTCGACCGCTCCTGGTACAACCGCGCCGGCGTCGAGCCGGTCATGGGCTTCTGCACGCCCGAGCAGCACGCCAAGTTCCTGGAGGAGACGCCGCGCTTCGAGAAGATGATCGTGCGCGACGGCATTCATTTCTTCAAGATCTGGCTCGACGTCGGCCGCGAGACCCAGCTCGAGCGCTTCCACGACCGCCGGCACAGCCCGCTGACCAACTGGAAATTCTCGCCGATGGATGTCGCCGGCATGTCGCGCTGGGACGACTACACCAAGGCGCGCGACCTGATGTTCAAGGAGACGCACGGCAAGGAGACGCCGTGGACGATCGTGCGCTCCAACGACAAGCGCCGCGCGCGGCTGGAGGTGATCCGCCACATCCTGCAAAGCGTCGACTATGCCGGCCGCGATTCCGGGGCGCTCGGCAAGGCCGATCCGAAGATCATCCTGTCCGGCCCCGGCAAGCTCGCCAGGGGCTGATCCCGGCTCAGCCCCGTCTCAGCCCTTGGGCGCCGGGTGCGGCGTCTTTTCCCACAGATGCGGCTGGCGCACGAGCTGCCAGATGGCGCGCCAGGCGGCAAAGGACATCAGCAGCCAGTAGACCGGCGTCAGCATGACGACGCGCCAGAAGCGCAGCCGCTCCGCGCCGCGCAGCGATTGCCAGCCGAGCAGCAGGAAGGCGGTGTAGCCGCAGGCGATGTTGGTGACGTCGACGGCGAACAGCAGCGACTTCAGCACGCCCATCGGCCTGTCCATGAACAGTTCCGCGGCCAGCACGAAGGCGGTCACGATCAGGAAGGGATGCGCCAGCGCCGACAGCACCATGCCGGCGAACAGAATCTGCATGATGATGAAGGAGCCGATGCCGAGCTCGCTGGCGGTGCGCCACGGATTGCGCATGTGCACCAGCCAGCTCTGCACCCATCCCTTGAACCAGCGCGTGCGCTGCGGAATCCAGGTGCGGATATCGAGCGGCGCGGCTTCGAAGGTGGGGGTGGAGATCGTCTCGGTGCGATAGCCGAAGCGCGCGAGGCGCAAGCCGAGATCGGCGTCCTCGGTGACGTTGTAGGGGTCCCAGCCGCCGACCTTCTCCAGCACCGCGCGACGGAAATGGTTTGACGTCCCGCCGAGCGGCAGGAGCAGGCGCAGCGACGACAGCCAGGGCAGGATGCCGCGGAACAGCGCGGCATATTCGAAGTGGAACATCAGCGACACCGGCCCGGCGCGCCGGTTGGAGATCTCCAGCGGCGCCTGCACGCAGGCCAGCTTCGGCCCGCCTTCCTCGAAGCGCCGCCAGGCCTCCATGAGCTGCATCGGGCCCGGCTGGTCCTCGGCGTCGTAGAGCCCGACCAGCTCGCCGCGCGCCAGCGGCAGCGCGTAGGCCAGCGCCTTGGGCTTGGTGCGCGGTCCGTGGACGGGGACGCGCACCACCTCGATCCAGGGCGGCAGCCGCCGGGCGGCAAGCGCGGCGAGCGTGTCGCGATCGTCCTCCTCGCACACCAGCTTGACGTCCAGCTTGCTGCGCGGCCACGCCAGCCCGTCCAGCCGGGCGAGCAGGTGCGGAACGATCTCGCTTTCCCTGTAGAGCGCGACCAGGATGGAGAAGGTCGGCAGGCTGGCGGGCCGGGCGGCGCGGACCTTTCCGGACGACGGCCGCACCGCCGCCTGGATGGCGGAGAAGCGCAGGCCCACGCAGGCGAGGAAGAAGAACGAGAAGAAGAAATGCAGCGCCGCCCAGGTGTGCACCGGATCGGCCGCCAGCATCACCGGGAAGGCGACGGCGGCCGCGCCGATGAAGCAGGCCTGCCAGGCGTTCAGCACGATGCGCGCCGAACAGGAGGGGTGGCGGTCAAACAGGTCGCTGGCGGCGGCCCTCGCCAGGTTCATGCGGACACGCTCGAACAGCGCGGCGCGCAGGGCGTTCGGCGTGGTCAGCCGCAGCCTGCCGGCGATCGCCGGACGCGCGGCGAGCATGGCCCGCATCCGGTCGGGGCGTATCCTTTCCGGCGCGACGACGAACACCGCCGCCCCGTCCCGCCCGGCCATGCGCACGGGAATGTGCCAGGCGCGCCGGCGCAGGAAAGACACCGCATGCTGGTCGCCGACCACCAGCCGCGCCGCGTCGAGCGCGGGCAGATATTCGACGCCCAGCTCGCTCGCCAGCGCGCGGTAGAAGCCGTCCTCGTCGACCAGCCCCGACACGAGCAGCTCGGACTGGAAGTCCGTGCCGTTCTCGCGGGCCAGCGCGGCGCAGTTCGCCACGCGGTCGAGCGGCAGGGCGAGACGGCGCAGGATCGCGCGCCAGGGCGCCAGCTCGGGGAACAGGTAGGAGAGGAAGAGCCGCTCCTCCTCGTCCTCCACGGTCGGGCGCAGCGGAACGAAGGCCTTCTTCGGCGCGGGATCGGGGAAGCGGAGGAAGGCGAGATCGTCGTGATACACGATCGCCGCCCGTCACAACCGGATGGGATCGCCCGGCCTGCCAGGCCGGGCGGCAAGTCCCGACAAACGCTGGACAAACCGACGCGATACACAACCCATCGCAACGCCGCTCCCCAAGCTGCTGCAACGATCAGTGGAAATCGTAGCATGCGAAAACGGGCTTGCAATCGCCTTCCGTTAAAATTGTAACGACGGCCGGAATTCGGCCGCTGTTGAGCCCCAGCGTTTTTTGCGGCAGGGAATGGCGGACTGACACGACGGGAAGGCGGCATGCGACTGGTTCGAGCGACGGCGGCGATGCTTTTGGCGCTGGCGGCCCTGCTGCCCGCGACGCCGTCCTGGGGCCAGGCCCCGGTGTTCTGGGACAGCAAGGAGCGCCTGCCCAAGCCGGATCTCGGCGCCATGCCGCGCCTGCGCTTCCTGACGACCACCGATTTCCCGCCGTTCAATTTCCTCGACGGCAACGGCCGGCTGTCGGGCCTGCATGTCGATCTGGCCCGCGCCATCTGCGCGGAACTGGGGCTCGCCGCGAAGTGCGAGATGCAGGCGCTGCCCTGGGACGAGCTGCAAGGCGCGCTCGCCGCCGGGGAGGGCGAGGCGATCATCGCCGGCATCGCCGTCACCGCGGAGACGCGCGGGACCTACGCGTTCTCGCGGCCCTATCTCCAGTTCCCGGCGCGCTTCATGATGGGGCGCACCGGCGCGCTCTCGGAGCCGCTGTCCGACAAGATCAGGGGCAAGCGCGTCGGCGTCATCGCCGGTTCCGACCACGAAAGCGTGCTGCGCTCCTATTTCCCGGCGGCGACCGTCGTTCCGCTGCCGACGCAGGAGGCGCTCTACGGCGAGCTCAAGGCCTCCAAGATCGACGCCGCCTTCGGCGACGGCATGCGCTTCGCCTTCTGGCTGGCAGGGGCGGACGCCAGCGGCTGCTGCCGCTTCGCCGGCGGTCCCTATCTGGCGCCGGACCAGCTCGGCCGGGGACTTGCCATCGCCGCGCCGGCCGGGCGGCCGGACCTGGCGCAGGCCTTCGACTACGCGCTGCACGAGATCGCGGTGAAGGGGACCTTCGCCGAGCTCTATCTGCGCTATTTCCCGGTCAGCTTCTTTTGAGCCGGCGTCAGGTCAGCGAGCGGTGGCGGGCCTTGCCGGCGCGTTCGATGGCGGCGACGGTCAGCGGATCGACGTCGAGATGCTTGCGCAGCAGTTGCAGCACCCGCAATTCCTCCATGCGCATCTCCATGTCCACGGCGGCGACCTCGAAGGCCGCCGCATAGGCGGTGTCGTGCAGGTGGGCGGGGATGGCGTCGCGGGCGATGAGCAGGACGCCCTCCATGCCGAACTCGCCGGCGAGCAGCTTCTGGCAGTCCTGCGCCACCGCGACCAGACGGTCCTGGTCGAAATCCTGGAAGATCGGCCAGCTTCGCGTCACCTGCCCTATGCGGCCGAGCTCGATGTCGGTCATCTCACGGTCCGAGGCGGAGGTGATCACCATCAGGTAGATCAACGCCTCATGCGCGGTCGGTCTCGCCATTCGAACATGCTCCTCGCAATCTTCGGCGGAACCTAGGAACGCACGCCCGCCGGCGCAATCAAAAACCCGCCTTTTCGTTGACGCGCCGGGAAAGCCCGCATAGATCATGCCGTTTTTCCGGGCCATCGTCCCGGACCTCTTTCAGGACCCGCGGAATGTCTCGCTCGAACGTGATCGACCTCAACCCCGACCTGCTCGCGGCCGCCGCCGACAGCAAGGCCTGGCCGTTCGAGGAGGCGAGGAAGATCATCAAACGCCACGAGAAGACCGGCTTTCCGGAGGCGGTGCTGTTCGAGACCGGCTACGGCCCGTCCGGCCTGCCGCATATCGGCACCTTCGGCGAGGTGGCGCGCACGACCATGGTGCGCCACGCCTTCCGCGTGCTGACGCAGGACAAGGTGAAGACACGTCTTCTGTGCTTCTCCGACGACATGGACGGCATGCGCAAGATTCCCGACAACGTGCCGAACCGCGCGGCGCTGGAGCCCTATCTGCACATGCCGCTGACGGCGGTGCCGAACCCGTTCGGCGGCGGCTACGAGAGCTTCGGGCAGCACAACAACGCGATGCTGCGGCGCTTCCTCGACACGTTCGGCTTCGACTACGAATTCGCCAGCGCCACGGACTACTACAAGTCCGGCCGGCTGGACGGCATCCTGCGGAAGGCAGCCGAAAAATACGACGCCATCATGAAGGTGATGCTGCCGACGCTGGGGCCGGAGCGGCAGGCGACCTACAGCCCCTTCCTGCCGATCTCGCCGAAGTCCGGCCGCGTACTCTACGTGCCGATGAAACATGTCGACGCGCAGGCCGGAACCATCACCTTCGACGACGAGGATGGCGTGGAAACGACGCTGCCGGTGACGGGCGGGCAGGTGAAGCTGCAATGGAAGCCGGATTTCGGCGCGCGCTGGGCGGCGCTGAACGTCGATTTCGAGATGTTCGGCAAGGATCACCAGACCAACGCCGTCATCTACGACCGCATCTGCGAGATTCTCGGCGGCCGCGCGCCGGAGCATTTCGTATACGAGCTGTTCCTGGACGAGCACGGCCAGAAGATCTCGAAGTCGAAGGGCAACGGGCTGACCATCGACGAATGGCTGACCTATGCGCCGACCGAAAGCCTGGCGCTCTACATGTTCCAGCGCCCCCGGCAGGCCAAGAAGCTCTATTTCGACGTCATCCCGCGCGCGGTGGACGAGTACTACCAGTTCCTCGCCGCCTACCGGCGCCAGGACTGGAAGGAGCGACTCGGCAACCCGGTCTGGCATATCCACGACGGCAATCCGCCGGCGATCGACATGCCGGTGTCCTTCGCGCTGCTGCTCAACCTCGTCAGCGCCTCCGACGCGCGCAACAAGGCCGTGCTGTGGGGCTTCATCTCGCGCCATGTCGCGGACGTGACGGCGCAGACCCATCCCGAGCTCGACCGGCTGGCCGGCTACGCGCTGCGCTACTACGAGGAGTTCGTGAAGCCGACGCGGTGTTTTCGCGCGCCGGACGCGGAGGAACAGGATGCGCTGGCGCTGCTGGCCGGGGCGCTGGCGGCCCTGCCAGAGGGTGCGGACGGCGAGGCGGTCCAGAATGCCGCGCTCAACGTCGCGCGCAGGATCGAGCGCTACCAGGACCATGCGAAGAAGAGCCCGGAAGGCGGCCCCGGCGTCTCCGTCGCCTTCTTCCAGATGATATACGAGGTGCTGCTGGGGCAGGAGCGCGGTCCCCGCTTCGGCTCCTTCGCCGCGCTCTACGGCGTTTCGGAGACGCGCGCGCTCATCGAGAAGGCTCTGGCGGGTCAGTTGGCGGCGTAGCGGCGGCGGAAGCCGCGCCGCCGCCGGGCGGCCGTCCGAAAATGCCCTTGCCGGCGTCGCGGGCGGTCCGTTCGGCCTCTTCGTAGGGTCCGCCCGGCTCGGCGAGCGCCCAGCCGTTGGCCACCAGCCATCGCCCGGCATCCTGGCCGGCGAGGCGGCAGGCCGCGACGATGTCGCCGGCCTCGCTGCGCGCCGGCTCCTTCGGAAGGTCGCACTCCAGCGCCCGACCGCGCAGCCACAGGCGGAACGCGGTGCGCGCGCTGGCGCCGCAGGGCCATGACGCCTCGCCTGCGCCGCAGACCCGGTCGGGCGGCACGCTCACCGTGCCGGCGATGGCGACGCGCCGTTCGCCGGCCTCGACGACCGCCGACTCGACCGCGACGGGCCGGAACAGCAGCGGCCCCTCCTCCTTCGGACGCGGCGGGGCCGCGAGCCCCAGTTCGCCGAGCGGAGCGCGCGGCTCGACGCGCTCGATGGGCGCATCGCCGAGGTCCGGCGGCGCGATCCCGCCCACTGCCACGAAACGCGTCGAGCGATCCTCGATCACCGGGAGCGACTTTTGCGCGGCGGTTTGCGGCGGGGCCACGGCCTCCTCCACCGCCTCCGCCGCGTGTTCCGCCCGCAGCGCCGCGCCGGCGACGGCGAGCGCGGCGGTCAAGGCAGGCAGGCCGAGCGCGAGCGCGAGGATGGCCGGGCGCATGAGCCTACTGGCTTGCCCAGACGATGCGGGCGATCCATTCCACCTCGGCCAACGGGACCTGACGCTCTGGATGGTCGGGATTGAGGGAGGCGAGCTGCACCAGCCGGGCCGTCCGGCGTTCCAGCACCTTGGCCATCACCTCGCCGGACACGGTCTTGACCACGACGCGATCGCCCTTGCGCACGGCCGCGTGCGGCTGCACCACCAGCACGTCGCCGCGCCGGTAAAGCGGCAGCATGGAATCGCCCTGCACCTCCAGCGCATAGGCGCCGTCGCTCGACTGGCCGGGAATCTCGACCAGCTCCCAGCCCTGGCCGACGGGAAATCCGGCGTCGTCGAAGAAGCCGCCGGCGCCGGCCTGCGCGAAGCCGATCAGCGGCACGGTCGAGCCCTGCTGCGGGAAGCCGCCGGCGGCCTGGCCGCGCAGCAGCGCGAAGAACTCGTCCAGCGTGGAATTGGTCGCCTCGATGATCTTCGCCAGCGATTCCGTCGAGGGCCAGCGCGGCCGGCCGTCGGCGGACAGGCGCTTCGACTTGTTGAAGGCCGTGGAATCGAGGCCGGCGCGCTTGGCGAGACCGGAAACCGACAGCGAGTGGCGCTGCGCCAACGCGTCGATGGCCGTCCAGACGCTTTCATGCGAAAGCATGGCTGCGCCTCCTGCGCAGGAAAAAATACCTTTCCTGCTTGTAAATCCGACGGCGCGGCTTGTCCATCACGGCCGGAGCCGCCGGTCCTTACCCTGGGAGAACCGGGGCGCCGCGCTCACCGGTTGCGGCGGCGCTCCGAGGCGGGCTGGAACGCGATGCGCGCGTGATAGGTGCAGTACGGGCCGGTCTCGGCGGCGTCGTTGCCGCAGAAGTTGAACTCCTCGCTGAGGGGATCGCCGTTCGGCCATTTGCAGGTGCGCTCGCTGAGCTCCACGAGCTGCAGCCGGCGCGAGATCGGCACCACGACGTTCTCGGCGGAACGGGCCTGGTAGCGCGCCGCCGGTTCGGCGTCGAACTGCGCCTGCAGCGCCGTCGCGCCGATCGAGGCGGTGACCGCGCGCGACACGCTCGCGGCGCGGGCGGGCGTCTTCGCCGCGCTCGTCGCCGGCGCGGACGCCTTCTTCTGCCGCACCGGGGCGGCCGTGGCCCGGCCCCGGCTGGACAGCTTCAGCCGGTGGACCTTGCCGATCACGGCGTTGCGCGTCACCGAGCCGAGTTGCGCGGCGATCTGGCTGGCGCTCAGTCCCTCCGACCACAGTTTCCGCAAAAGCTCGACGCGCTCGTCGGTCCAGTTCATTCCAGCATGCTCCTCGTGTCCCCTCGCGCGGAATCCGGAATCCCCAGGCGCCCCGGCACTGCCGGGCACAACCGCATCTGCGCTGGAGATTGGGTTTGCCGCACGAAATATAGCAACTAGGCAGGGCCAAGCTACAGTATCGTGTGACTCGGTGACAAGAGTCCGAAATGCAACACGAATCGGAATTTCCGGTTTTCCCCAACTTGGCCGTGCACGCGCCGACCCCGTCCTGACGGCGCCGGAAAGCCCGCAATCCCCGGCCTGGAGACGTTTTCGTTGACTTCCCGGGCGAAAATCGGGATATGGGTGAGAGCCGCCGCCGAGGCGGCTTTTTTGATTTCTTGGACCGTGTCGGCGACCCGTCGCCCATGCGGGTTCGGAGACGGGTGCCATGAGCAGTTCCGCCCTGTACGACACGTTCGCGCGCGCGCCGCTGGCCTTCGAACGCGGCGAGGGGAGCTGGCTGATCGCGCAGGACGGCACCCGCTATCTCGATTTCGGCAGCGGCATCGCGGTCACCTCGCTCGGCCACGGGCACCCGCATCTGGTGGCGGCGCTGACCGAGCAGGCCGGCAAGCTGTGGCACGTCTCCAACCTCTACGAGATCCCCGGCCAGAGGCGGCTGGGCGAGCGGCTCGCCGCCTCCAGCTTCGCCGACCGCGTGTTCTTCACCAATTCCGGCGCGGAGGCGCTGGAATGCGCCATCAAGACGGCGCGGCGCTACCAGTACGTGAACGGCCACCCGGAGCGGTTCCGCATCGTCACCTTCGAGGGCGCCTTCCACGGCCGCACGCTGGCGACCATCGCCGCCGGCGGCCAGCAGAAATACCTGGAGGGTTTCGGGCCGAAGGTCGAGGGTTTCGACCAGGTGCCGTTCGGCGACCTCGACGCGCTGCAGAAGGCGATCGGCCCGGAGACGGCGGCGCTGCTGATCGAGCCGCTGCAGGGCGAGGGCGGCATCCGCGTGGTGCCGACGGCGTTCCTCAGGCGGCTGCGGGAGCTGTGCGACAGGCACGGCCTGCTGCTGATCTTCGACGAGGTGCAGTCGGGCGTCGGCCGCACCGGCAAATTGTGGGCGCATGAGTGGTCGGGCGTGTCGCCCGACATCATGGCCATCGCCAAGGGCATCGGCGGCGGCTTCCCGATGGGGGCCTGCCTGGCGACCGAGGCCGCCGCGTCCGGCATGACGCCCGGCGTGCACGGCACGACCTTCGGCGGCAATCCGCTGGCCATGGCGGTGGGCAACGCCGTGCTCGACGTGGTGCTCGAGGACGGCTTCCTGGACGAGGTCGGCCGCAAGGCGCTGCTGTTCAAGCAGGGGCTGGCCGAGATCGCCGACGCCTTCCCCTCCGTGATCGAGGAGATTCGCGGCGAAGGTCTGCTGCTCGGCATCAAGGCGCGCGGCTCCAACACCGCGCTGACCCAGGCGCTGCGGACCGCCGGGCTGCTGGCCGTTCCGGCCGGCGACAACGTGGTGCGGCTCCTGCCGCCGCTCACCGTCACCGACGAGGACATCCGCGCCGGGCTGGAGCGGATCCGCGCCGGCGCCGAGGCGCTGGCCGCCGCTGCCCCGCAGGCGGTGAACTGACGTGAGCGCCGCGAACCCGGCTTCCGGCGCCGTGCGCCACTTCACCGACCTGTCGGCCATGCCGGCGGCCGAGCTCAGAGCGATGCTGGACGACGCCAAGGCGCGCAAGACTCGGCTGAAGGCCGGCGAGCGCAGCCGCCCGCTCGAGGGCAAGGTGCTGGCCATGATCTTCGACAAGCCGTCGACGCGCACGCGCGTGTCGTTCGACGTCGGCATGCGCCAGCTCGGCGGCGAGACGATCATGCTGACCGGCGCCGAGATGCAGCTCGGCCGCTCCGAGACCATCGCCGACACGGCCCGCGTGCTGTCGCGCTACGTCGACGCGATCATGATCCGCACCACCTCGCACGACCGGCTGCTGGAGCTGACCGCCAATGCCAGCGTGCCGGTCATCAACGGCCTAACCGACGACACCCATCCCTGCCAGATCATGGCCGACGTGATGACCTTCGAGGAGCATCGCGGGCCCGTCGCGGGAAAGACCTTCGCCTGGACGGGCGACGGCAACAACGTGCTGCACTCGCTGCTGGAGGCGTCGGCGCGCTTCTCCTTCAACCTCAACGTCGCCGTGCCGGAAGGCAGCGAGCCGGGGCAATCCTATGTCGACTGGGCGCGCGCCAACGGCGGCACCGTGACGCTGACGCGCAGCCCCGAGGAGGCGGTGGAGAACGCCGATTGCATCGTCACCGACTGCTGGGTCTCGATGGGTCAGGAGCATCGCGCGCGCGGCCACAACGTGTTCCTGCCCTATCAGGTCAACGAGACGCTGATGAAGCGCGCCAAAGCCGACGCGCTGTTCATGCACTGCCTGCCGGCACATCGTGGCGAGGAGGTGACCGACGCGGTGATCGACGGGCCGCATTCGGTCGTCTTCGACGAGGCCGAGAACCGCCTGCACGCGCAGAAGGCCGTGCTGGCATGGTGCCTGGGAGCCTGACCCGGACGCCGGTGCGCTTGATCGCGCCGGACTCCCTGCCTATCTGACGGAGCATCCCCCCAGAACCATCGCGGTTCCGTTCCGGCAGCGCAAATGCGTCCGGGAACGTACCAGGATTTGCGCCATGACCTTCGAGAGAGCCGACCACACAAAGAGAGCGGACGAGATGAACACCCCCCATCAGGCCAAAAGATTGGGCGATTTCGGCTTCGCCGGCGACGACCATGCGATCCCCTTCGAGGTCGGGCCGCTGGATGCGCGCGGGCGCATCGTGCAGCTCGGCCCGCTGCTCGACGAGATCCTCGGCCGCCACGACTATCCCGAGCCGGTGGCGCGGCTGCTGGCGGAGGCCTGCGTGGTGGCCGTGCTGCTCGGCTCGTCGCTGAAGTTCGAGGGCAAGTTCATCCTGCAGACCCGCACCGACGGGCCGGTGGACATGCTGGTCGCCGACTTCTCCACGCCCGGCGCGCTGCGCGCCTATGCGCGCTTCGACGCCGAGCGGGTGGCGGCGAGCGGCGACGCCTCGCCCGCCGCGCTGCTGGGCTCCGGCGTGCTGGCGCTGACCATCGACCAGGGCGAGTTCATGCAGCGCTACCAGGGCATCGTGCAGCTCGACGGCTCGACGCTGGAAGAGGCGGCGCACACCTATTTCCGGCAGTCGGAGCAGATCCCGACCGAAATCCGGCTGGAGGTGGCCCGCCAGCTCAAGGCGGGCGAGAAGGGCTCGCACTGGCGCGCCGGCGGCCTGATCGCGCAGTTCCTGCCCGAGGCGCCGGAGCGGCTGCGCATGCCCGACCTGCCGGGCGGCGACGGCGCGCCGGAAACCGGCGCGGCCGAGACCGACCAGGCCTGGCGCGAGGTGCAGGCGCTGCTCGGCACGATCGAGCCGGGCGAGCTGATCGACCCGACCGTCGAGCCGGAGCGGCTGCTCTTCCGGCTGTTCCACGAGCACGGCGTGCGCGTGTTCGAGGCCACGCCGGTCGCCGACCGCTGCTCCTGCTCGAAGGACCGCATCGGCGGCATCCTCGAAGGCTTCACCGCCGAGGAGATCGCGCAGAGCGTCGAGGACGGCGTGATCAAGGTGAACTGCGAGTTCTGCTCGACGACCTACACGTTCGACCCGGCCGACTTCGCCGAAGGGCGAACCCGCTGAGACAGTCCGCGCGGCGTCAGAGCGTCGTTTCAACGCAATTCCGGGCGGAAAACCGCTTCGCACTTTTCCTGGAATTGCTTCAGTTGACGCCGCGCGGCACGGATTCGGGCGGCACTTCCGCCTTCACGTTCTGGCGGTGGAAGATGAACAGGCCGGCGAGCACGATGATGCCAGAGCCGATCCAGATGTTGGCCGCCGGCACGTCGCCGAAGAACAGGTAGCCGAACACCACGCCCCACAACAGCAGGCTGTATTGCAGCGGCGCGAGCGTCGAGGCAGGCGCCAGCTTGAGGCCGCGCGTGATGAGCAGATGCGCGACGCAGGAGACGATGCCGAGCAGCAGGGTCGCGCCGAGCTCGAACGCGGTCGGCGTCACCCAGTCCCCCATCACGGCCATCATCGCCGCGCCGATGAGAAGCGCGCCCGCCGTCTGCCAGGTCACCAGCGTCGCGTCGCTGGTTCCTCTAAGCACCCGGTTGAGGACCAGCAGCAGGCCGAAGGACAGGCTTCCCGCCACGGCGAACAGTGAGGCGAGCGACAGCGAATCCGGCGAGGGCCGCAGCGCCACCAGCACGCCGGCGAAGCCGATCAGGATAGCCAGCCAGCGCCGCCAGCCGACCTTCTCGCCCAGGAAAAGATGCGAGGCGACCGCGACATAGATCGGCGCCGCCATGTAGAAGGCGAGTACGTCGGCGAGCGGCATGTAGATGACCGCCGTATAGAAGAGCCCCGTGTCCAGCGTCGACAGCACGACGCGCGCGACCTGAAGTCCCGGCCGTTCCACCCAGACGAGGCGATCGACACCCTGCCGGGCCACCATCGGCGCGAGGATGACGAAGGCGCCGATCGAGCGGATGAACAGCACCTGGCCGACCGAGAAGCTGGCCACCAGCCATTTGCCCATCGTGTCGTTGAGCGCGAACATCAGGTCGCCCAGCAGGGTGACCAGTATGCCCGCCAGCACCATGTTGCGCGTCGTGAACAGCCGCTTCTTCGCCACGATGAGAACCCGTATCGACGGCCCTTCGCCATCGTCCCGCTAGGTAGCCCGGCGCGGACGCTTTGACGAGGGGGGCGGTCAGGCCGGCCGTTGGGCCACGGCATGCCGGCGCGCGACGGATGGCGGGCGGCCCGGCAGCGCCAGCGCCATGTCGCGCCTTGGCCGCTCCGCGACCACTTTTCCACGCGCGATCACGCACAAGCGCTCGGCCCGCAGGCGCACCGCCTCGACGGCGCTGCCGGCGTCGAGCACGACGAGGCTGGCGCGCTTGCCCACCTCCAGCCCGAGATGGTCGAGCCCCATGATCGAGGCGTTAACCGCCGTCACCATGTCGAAGCATTTTTGCATGTCGGCGGGCGACGACATCTGCGCCACGTGCAGGCCCATGAAGGCGACATCCAGCATGTCGGCGGTGCCGAGCGAATACCAGGGGTCGAGCACGCAGTCCTGGCCGAAGCCGACGCGGATGCCCAGGGCCTGCATCTCCTTGACCCGCGTCAGCCCGCGCCGCTTCGGGAAGGTGTCGTGGCGGCCCTGCAGCATGATGTTGATCAGCGGGTTGGGGATGGCGGAGACGCCGGCCTCGGCGATCAACGGCAGAAGCTTCGAGACATAATAGTTGTCCATCGAGTGCATGGAGGTGAGGTGCGAGCCGGCGACGCGGCCTTGCAGCCCCAGGCGCTGCGTCTCATAGGCAAGCTGCTCGATATGGCGCGACAGCGGATCGTCGGTCTCGTCGCAATGCATGTCGACCATCAGGCCGCGCTTTTCGGCGATCGCGCAGAGCTCGGTGACGGAACGCGTCCCGTCGGCCATGGTGCGCTCGAAATGCGGGATGCCGCCGACCACCTCGACGCCCATGTCGAGCGCGCGGATGGTGTTTTCGCGCGCGGTGGGCGAGCGGTAGAAGCCGTCCTGCGGGAAGGCGACGAGCTGCAGGTCGATATAGGGATAGACTTCCTTCTGCACCTCCAGCAGCGCCTCGGCGGCGAGCAGGCGGTCGTCGCAGACGTCGACATGGCTGCGGATGGCGAGCAGCCCCATCGACACCGCCCAGTCGCAATAGGCCAGCGCGCGCTCCTTCACCGCCTCGTGCGTCAAAAGCGGCTTCAGCTCGCCCCACAGCGAAATGCCTTCCAGCAGCGTGCCGGAGGCGTTGATGCGCGGCAGGCCGTAGGACAGCGTCGCGTCCATGTGGAAATGCGGGTCGACGAAGGGCGGCGCGACGAGGTTTCCGGCGGCGTCGACCACCCGGCCCGCCTCGGCATCGATGCGCGGTTCGATGGCGGCGATGGTCTCGCCCCTGACGCCAATGTCGGCGACGCGGCCGTCCGGCAGCGTGCCGCCCTTGATAAGGAGATCGAAGCTCATCGCTCGCCTTTCTGGTAGGGGATCATCAGCGCCCGGGGATAGGTCGCGCGGCGCGCCACCAGAACCAGTGCGGCGATGGACAGGATGTAGGGCATCATCAGGAAGAGCTGGTAGGGCACGACGCCGCCGGAAATCTGCTGCAGGCGCACCTGATAGGCGTCGAAGGCGGCGAACAGGATCGCGCCGAGCAGCGCCTTGCCGGGCCGCCACGAGCCGAACACCACCAGCGCGATGCAGATCCAGCCGCGCCCGTTGATCATCTGGAAGAAGAAGGAGTTGAAGGCGGACATGGTGAGGAAGGCGCCGCCCACCGCCATCAGCGCGCTGCCGGCCATCACCGCGCCCATGCGGATGCCGGTGACGGAGATGCCCTGCGCCTCCACCGCCGCCGGATTCTCGCCGGCGGCGCGCACCGCCAGCCCGAGCGGCGTGCGGTAGAGCACCCAGGCGACCGCCGCCACGGTGGCGAAGGCCAGATAGGTGAGCGGCGTCTGGGAAAACAGCGCCTCGCCGAGGACCGGGATTTTCGACAGGCCGGGGATGGGAAGCGGCTGGAACGGCTCGATCTTGGGCGGCGTCGTCACCTGCGGCAGCGCCAGGCGATAGGTGAAATAAGTCAGGCTGGTGGCGAGCAGCGTGATGCCGATGCCCACCACGTGCTGCGACAGGCCGAGCGGCACGGTCAGCGTGGCGTGCAGAAGGCCGAAGGCCCCGCCGGCCAGCGCGGCGACGGCGACGCCGGTCCACAGGTCGCCGCCCGAATAGACGGTGAACCAGCCGGCGAAGGCGCCGACCGTCATGATGCCCTCGATGCCGAGGTTCAGCACGCCGGCCCGCTCGCAGATCAGCTCGCCCATGGTGGCGAAGATCAGCGGCGAGGCGATGCGGATCGCGGCCACCCAGAAGGAGGCGGTGAAGAGGATGTCGAGGGCTTCGCTCATGCCGCGCCCCCTCCACCGCCTTCGGCGGTCCCCCGCTTCGAAGGGGAGGAGATGCGGGCCGCGACCTCGATCCTCCCCCGTTCACGGGGGAGGCGGCCCGAAGGGTCGGAGAGTGCGCCAGGACGGGCTTTCATCTCCACCTCACCCTGAAACGCGCGAAGAGCAGCGCGGTGACCATGGTCAGCAGCGCGGTGGCGACCATCACGTCGGCGATGTAACTCGGCACTTTCGCCGCGCGGCTCATGGCGTCGGCGCCGACGAAGATGCCGGCGACGAAGATGGCCGAGACCACCACGCCGATCGGGTTGAGCATGGCCAGCATGGCCACGACGATGCCGGAGTAGCCGAAGCCCGGCGACAGGTCGAGCGTCAGGTTGCCCTTGAGGCCCGACACTTCCGAGAAGCCGGCGAGCGCCGCCAGCCCGCCCGACAGCAGCGCCGTCTTCGCCAGAACGGAATTGACCGGCATGCCGGCGAAGCGCGCGGCCTCGGCATTGTGGCCGACGGCTCGCATCTCGTAGCCGAGCACGGTCTTCTTCATGACCACCCAGACGCACAGCGCGGCAGCGAGCGCGACGACGAAGCCGTAATGCAGGCGGCGTCCCGTGACGATGCGGGGAAGCTGGGCGTCGGCGACGACGCGCGAGGATTGCGGCCAGCCCAGTCCCGTCGGGTCCTTCAGCGGCCCTTCCAGCAGCATGGACACGAACAGCAGCGCGATGAAGTTCAGGAGCAGCGTCGTCACCACCTCGTCGACGCCGAAGCGGGTCTTCAGCAGCGTCGGCCCGAGCAGCAGGAGCGCGCCCGCCGCCATCGCCGCGATCATGATGACTGGGATCAGCACGATGGAAGGCAGCGGCAGCGCGCCGGTGCCGAGCACGACCGTGACCACCGCGCCGATGTAGAGCTGCGCCTCCGCGCCAATGTTCCACAGCCGCGCCCGGAAGGCGACGGCGACGGCGAGGCCGGTGAAGATCAGCGGCGTGGCGCGCGTCAGCGTCTCCATGAGAGCGAATTGCGAGCCGGCCGCGCCCTTCAGCACCAGGCCGAGGACGGAGAGCGGGCTCGCGCCGGCGGCCAGGACCAGCAGCGAGACGAGCGCCAGCGTGACCGCCACCGCCGCCAGCGGATAGAGCAGAAGGACGCCGAGCGGCGGCTGCGGGCGGGGCTCAAGGCGCATGCGCCGCCTCCCGGTGCCCCGCCATCAACTCGCCCAAGTCGCGCAACGAGCGCTCGCCGCGCGCCGAGGGCAGCGACAGCCTGCCCTTCGAGACGACCACGACGCGATCGGACAGAGCGAGGATCTCCTCGAGGTCCTCCGAAATCAGCAGGATCGCCGCGCCGCGCGCCCGCGCCTCCAGCAGCCGGCCGTGCACATAGGCGACGGCGCCGACGTCCAGCCCGCGCGTCGGCTGGTTGGCGAGGATGATGACCGGATCGGGGTCCAGCGCGCGGCCGAGGATCAGCTTCTGCATGTTGCCGCCCGACAGCAGGCGGATGCGGGCGTCGGGCGACGGGCACTTCACGTCGTAGTCGCGGATCAGCGCTTCCGCGAAGCGCCTCGCCGCGCGCCAGTCGAGGAAGCCGGCGCGGGAAAAGCGCGGCGAGCGGTAACGCTCGGCGATCACGTTCTCGGCCACGCTCATGTCGCCGATCGTGCCGACCGCGTGCCGGTCCTCCGGGATGCGGGCGATGCCGGCCTTCAGCGCCGTGGCCGGCGACCATTTGGCGAACGCCCTGCCCTGCACCTCGAAGCAGCCGGACAGCGGCGCCTCCATGCCGGACAGCAGGCCGGCCAGCGCCGCCTGGCCGTTGCCCGACACGCCGGCCAGCCCGGTGATCTCGCCGCTGTGCAGGGAAAGCGTGACGCCGTCGAGCGGCGTGGCGTTGCCGCGCCGCGCCGTCGTGACGTCTTCCAGCACCAGCAGCGCCGGCCCGGCGACGGCGGGCGGGACGGGCGGGGAGACGACCTCCTGCCCGACCATCAGCGCCGCGAGCTCGGCGCGCGTCGCGCCGGCCGTGGCGCGCGCGCCGGCCAATCTGCCCTGGCGCAGCACCAGAACGCGGTCGCTGACCGCCATCACCTCGGCCAGCTTGTGCGAGATGAAGATGATGGAGAGGCCCTCGGCCACCAGCAGCTTGAGCGTGCGGAACAGCGCTTCTGTCTCGGCCGGCGTGAGCACGGCCGTCGGTTCGTCCAGGATCAGAACCCTTGCATCGCGGTAGAGCGCCTTGAGGATTTCGACGCGCTGGCGTTCGCCCACCGACAGCGTCGCGACCGTCGCGGCCGGATCGACCGACAGTCCGAAACTGTCCGACAGCTCGCGGATGCGGGCAAGCGCGGCTTTCCGGTCCAGTTTTGGCCGCAACAGCCCTTGCGTCCCGAGCGCGATGTTCTCCAGCACGGTCATGTTGTCGGCAAGGGTAAAATGCTGGTGCACCATGCCGATGCCGGCTTCCAGCGCGGCGCGCGGCTGGCCGGGCGGCAATGGGCGTCCGAACGCCTCGACGGTTCCCTCGTCGGCGACGTAGTGGCCGAACAGGATGTTCATCAGCGTCGTCTTGCCGGCGCCGTTCTCGCCCAGCAGCGCCACCACCTCGCCGCGCCCGAGCTCGAACGAGATCGAATCGTTCGCCGTCAGCGGGCCGAAGCGCTTGGTGATGTTTTCCAGAATGAGGACAGGGGAAGGCATTACCCCCACCTCCTACCCCTCCCCTCAAGGGGGAGGGGTATTCCGAGACGCCGAGCCCTTCCGCACGATGGTCGGGAGGCGCGACGTTGACGCCCCCCTCCCCCTTGAGGGGAGGGGTAAGGGGTGGGGGTATCACAAGGTGCGGCCAAGCCGATCAGCTCGACTTCGGCTCGTTGTCGTTGATCTCGACAGTGAACGACCCGTCCTTGATCGCCTTCTCCTTCTCGGCGACCCTGGCCATGGCCTCGGCCGGCACCTTGCCCTCGAAGCTGCCGAGCGGCGCGATCGAGCAGCCGCCGGCCTTCATGAAAGAATAGACGCCGTAATCGGCGGCCTTGAAGGTGCCGGCCTTGACCTCGGCTATCGCCTTGTCGAGCGTCGGCTCGAAATGCCACAGCGCCGAGGCCACAACCGTGTCCGGATAGTCGCTCTGCGTATCGATGACGTTGCCGATCGCCAGCACCTTGCGCTCCTTGGCCGCGTCCGAGACGCCGAAGCGCTCGGCGTAGAGCAGGTCCGCGCCGCCGTCGATCTGGGCGAAGGCGGTTTCCTTGGCCTTGGGCGGGTCGAACCACGAGCCGATGAAGGACACCTGGAACTTCGTGTCCGGCGCGGTTTCCTTCACGCCGGCCATGAAGGCGTTCATCAGCCGGTTGACCTCGGGAATCGGGAAGCCGCCGACCATGCCGATGTTCTTCGACTTCGTCATCGCGCCGGCGATGATGCCGGTCAGGTAGGACGCGTCCTGGATATAGTTGTCGAAGGGCGAGAAATTCGGCACGGCGTCGTCCGGCTTGAAGCTCGACCCCATCAGAAAGGCGACGTCCGGATAGTCCTTCGCAACCGCGCGGGCGGCGTCCTCGACGCCAAAGACCTCGCCGAGGATCAGCTTGTTGCCGGCTTCCGCATATTCGCGCATGACGCGCTCGTAATCCGTATTGGAGACGTTCTCGGTCGCGGCGTAGTCGATGTCGCCGCGCTCCTTTGCCGCGTTGGCCGCCTTGTGGATGCGGCTCACCCACTGCTGCTCGAAAGGCACGGTGTAGACGGCCGCGACCTTCAGCTTCTCCTGCGCGAAGAGCGGCGCAGGCAGCGCCGCGGCTGCGGCGAGCGCGCCGCCCGCCCGAAGGAGACGGCGGCGGGAGAGCGGAAAGAGGGCGTGCGGGATGTTGGGCATTGTTCGACCACCTCTGGCTGGATCAGGTCCGGGCCAGCCCCGGCCTGTTTTTATCGTTTGGTCAAAGCTAGGCGAATTTTCGCACTGCGGCAATCCGCCAGA
The DNA here is from genome assembly GCA_027492275.1 of Mesorhizobium sp. GTDB lineage: Bacteria > Pseudomonadota > Alphaproteobacteria > Rhizobiales > Rhizobiaceae > JAPUFC01. The sequence continues at coordinate 38,616 of JAPUFC010000065.1, forward strand.
AGCGGTCGCGCCGCGCGCATTACCGGCCGTCACCGGCGGCTAGAGAAGCGCCGCCAGATCGCGCGCGACATCCTCCCAGCGCCGCAGCTTTTCCCACGCGGGGGGATGCGCCGCGAATTCGCCGGAGAGGGCGCGGCGCACCGCCGTCTCCAGCGCAGCCGCATCCCGCGGATCGAAGAGCGCCACATGCCCGCCGCCGGCCTCGGGCAGGCCGCCGGCGTCGGCGCCGAGGCAGGGCTTGCCCATCCACAGGCTTTCGCCGGCGGGCAGGCTCCAGCCCTCGTGCTGGCCAGGCAGGACCGTGAAATCGCAGTGGCGGTAGAGCTCGGCCAGCTCCGCATCGTTCGCCCTACGCAGCAGCGCGACCTTCCGCGTCCAGCCGCCGCCGGCTGCCAGCAGGTCGCCGATACGCCCGCCATCCTCGACCGCGCCGGCCAGCACCAGAACCGGCAGCGCATCGCCGGCCTCGGCGTGCAGGGCCCGCCACAGCCGCACCAGCGCCATCTGGTTCTTGCGCGCCGACAGCGCGCCGACCGACAGCACGGTGCGCTGCCCGCGCAGGCGGCCGATCGCCGGACGCAGCTCGCCGTCCGGCGCGCGGAACTCGTGGGCCGGCGGCAGCAGGCGGACATGCGCCTTCATGCCGCGTCCGCGTGCATAGGTCTCCAGCGCGTCGGCGACGAAGGCGGAGGCGCACAGGAACAGGTCGCCGAGGTCCAGCCCGCGCTCCAGCCAGCGGCGGAAAAGCTGATGGTCCTCCGCGATGCCCGGCGCCAGTTCGGGATGCAGGACCGGCGTCAGGTCGTGGCAGAACCAGGCCACGCGCGGGCCGCCGGGATGGCGATGCCGGAGCAGGCGGTTGCGCCGCGCGCCGATCCAGCCGGCGCCGAGCACGAGCAGAAGGTCGGCGGAACGCGGCCGGACGGCGCGGCGCAGATCCGGCAGCGCGCGAAGCCGCTTGAGCAGCCCGTCGCGACCTGCGCCCACGCGCCGCAGATAGGCCGTGTCGCGCTCGACGAGGCGATCGAGGTCGATCCCGACATAGCGTTTCCACAGGCGCGAATAGACCATGGGAACGGCGTCGGCGGACAGGCCGCGCGCGGCCAGGGCGCTTTCCAGCGCCACGCGCTGCGGCCCCTGCGGATGGCCGTGCGCCAAAAGGGCGGCGACCACGTCGCCAAGATCGAAGAGCAATCGTCCCTTGCTCGCGCCCATATCCCCGGCCCGGTTCGTCTTCGCCTCGAAGCCTATAGCCGCTGCCCTTGCGCGACGCCAACGGCAAACAGCCGGCCTTGGGCGCCGCTTTCCGCGCCGCTGGGGGCGGTGACTTGCACGCCGCCTTCCTATATACGCGCCGCATCGCGCGCAGCCGCACCGGAACCGACGTTTGTTCAGATTCTTTCGCTCATCGGCCAACCAGAAGCTCGTCGCCCGGCTCCTCAGGGAGTCGTTCCGCCAGCATTCGCTGCAATACGCCTTCGCCATCGCCGCCATGCTGGTGGTGGCCTCCACGACCGGCCTCAGCGCCTGGATCATGCGCGACGTCACCGACCAGTTCGTCTCGGCGACGAGCCTCACCGCCATCTCCTGGATCGCCGCGGGCGTCGCCACCATCTTCATCGTCAAGGGCTTCGCCACCTATCTGCAGGGCCTGCTGCTCAGCCGCGCCGGCAACGCGATCATCGCCGAGCGCCAGCGCCGCCTCTACGACCGCGTGCTCAGCCACGGCATCGAGTTCTACCAGTCCTATTCGTCCTCCGACCTCATCACGCGGCTGACGCAGAGCGCCAACGCGGCGCGCAACGTTGTCGACCTTCTGGTCACCTCCTATGTGCGCGACCTGTTCACGCTGATCGCGCTGGTGGTGGTGATGATCGTGCAGCAGCCGGCCATGTCGCTGGTGGCGGCGGTCTTCGGCCCGGCGGCGATCTTCGGCGTCAACCGGCTGCTCAAGAAGGCCAAGCGCATCATGGAGCTGGAGTTCCTGACCATCGCGCAGATCGTGCAGGTGATGCAGGAGACCGTGTTCGGGGCGCGCGTCGTCAAGTCCTACAATCTCGAGGACACGATGCGCACGCGCATGTACCGCGCCATCGGCGACGTGCAGCGGCAGGCCAACTCGATCGCCATGCTGGAATCGGCCACCAGCCCGATCATGGAGACGCTGGCGGGCCTGGCCATCGCCGCCGTCATCATGGTCAGCGGCTATCTGGTGGTCGAGCACGGCCAGACGCCGGGCTCCGTCATGTCCTTCATCACCGCGCTGCTGCTGGCCTACGAGCCAGCCAAGCGTCTGGCCAAGACGCGCGTGCAGCTCGAGAAGGGCATGATCGGCGTGCGCATGATGTACGAGCTGACCGACCGGCCGCTGACCATGGAGGAGGCGCCGGACGCCGGGCCACTGGCGGCGGGCGCGGGCGAAATCCGCTTCGATCGCGTCACCTTCTCCTACCGCGACGGGCTGCCGGTCATCGACGGGCTCGATCTCGTCTTCCCGGCGGGCCGCATGACGGCGCTGGTCGGCGCGTCGGGCGGCGGCAAGTCAACCGTCATGAACCTCATCATGCGGCTCTACGACCCCGACAGCGGGCGGGTGCTGATCGACGGGCAGGACATCAGGCAGGTGACGCTCAACTCGCTGCGGCAGCGCATCGCCTATGTCAGCCAGGACACGTTCCTGTTCGCCGGCACCGTGCTGCACAACATCCGCCTCGGCCGGCAGGACGCATCCGACGACGACGTGATCGCCGCCGCCAAGGCCGCCAACGCGCATGATTTCATCATGGCCCTGCCGGAGGGCTATCAGACCATCCTGGGCGAGAACGGCGCGACGCTGTCCGGTGGCCAGCGCCAGCGCCTGTCGATCGCCCGCGCCATGCTGCGCGACGCGCAGATCCTGCTGCTCGACGAGGCGACCAGCGCGCTCGACGCCGAATCGGAGGCGCTGTTCCGCGACGCGCTGGACCATCTGCGGGTCGGGCGCACCACCATCGTCATCGCGCACCGCCTGTCGACGGTCCACCAGGCCGACGCCATCATCGTCATGGAGGCCGGGCGCGCCGTCGAGCAGGGCTCGCATGCGGCATTGCTGAAGGTTGCCAACGGCCCCTATCGCAGGCTCTATGAGCACCAGCTCATCCCCTGAGCGCGGAGTCAGCCAGCCCCCGATGCAGCCTGTTTTCGACGGCCACAACGACGTTCTCTACGCGCTCTGGAAAGAGGCCGCGCGCGGCGAGGACATCGAAACCTTTTTCCTCACCGGCGAGCGGTCCGTTTCGCTGCCGCCGGCCGATCGTCCTTTCGATCACATCGACCTGCCGCGCGCCAGAAAGGGCGGCCTGGCCGGCGGGTTCTGCGCCATCTTCGTGCTGCCGGCGGGGGCCCGGCTCATGGATGAGCTGACGCGCGAGCAGGCGCTGCCCATCGCCCGTGACATGGCAGGCATCGCAAAGCGCATCGAGAAGGCGGGCGGCTGGACGTTGTGTACCAGCGTCTCCGATATCCGCGCGGCGATGGCTGCAGAAACCTTCGCCGCCGTTCTTCACATGGAAGGATGCGAGGCCATCGGCCCGGATATTGACGGTCTGGCGGAATTTTACGCCGCCGGCCTGCGTTCGCTCGGGCCACTCTGGTCCCGGCGCAACGTCTTCGGCCATGGTGCGCCGCTGCGCAACGTGGCCGACCCCGATTGCGGGCCGGGCCTGACCGATGCCGGCAAGGCGCTGGTGCGGGCCTGCGACCGCATGGGCATTTTGGTCGACACCGCGCATCTGACCGAGAAGGGCTTTTGGGACGTCGCGGAGGTGAGCGGCAAACCGCTGGTCGCCACCCATTCCAACGCGCATGCAGTGACGCAGGTGGCGCGCAACCTGACCGACCGGCAGCTCGACGCCATCCGCGAGCGACGGGGCGTCGTCGGGCTCAACTTCGCCGTGACCATGATCGGCGCGGGCGGGCAGGAGGGCACGAACGTGCCGGTGGAGAGCCTGGTGCGGCACCTCGACCACATGGTGGCGCGGGTCGGCATCGACGGGGTGGCGCTGGGCTCGGATTTCAACGGCGCGCGCATTCCCGACGCGATCGGCGACGCGGCCGGCCTGCCGGTGCTGGTCGAAGCCTTGACGAAGCGCTACGGCCCGTCCGATCTGGAGAAGCTCTGCCGGGAAAACTGGCTGCGCGTGCTGGGCGAGACCTGGGGCGAGGCCTGACGCCATCGAACGTTTCCGCCGCTGGCGCGTTGCATGGCGACAGCAGGAGACCCTATCGATGTCCAAGGTGACCTACACGATCGTCGAGCACGATGGAGGCTGGGCGTACAAGATGGGCGAGACGTTCTCGGAAACGTTCCCCTCGCACGGCGAGGCGCTGGCCGCCGCCACGGAGGCCGCCGCCGAGCAGCAGGTCGCCGGGCGGACCGAGCATATCGAATACGAGGACCGCGACGGAAGCTGGCGCGAGGAGGCCGCCATGGGAGACGACCGCCCCGAGGCCGAGGTCGAGGATGAGGACGGGGCCTGAGCGCTATTCGCGCCTCAGATACAGCCAGAGTGTCACCGGGGCGAGCATCGCCGTCAGCACGGCCGGCGCGATCAGCGCCACGAGGATCGCCCCGGCGTCGGCCTGCCCGGCCATCAGCCCGCGTATCGCCGAGGCCATCAGCGACACCGGGTTGACGTGGACGAAGGCGCGCAGCCAGTCGGGCATCGTGGCCGGATCGACCATGATGTTGGAGGCGAAGACCAGCGGGAACATCACCGTGAAGCCGAGCGTCATCACCGTCATCGGCGTGCGGATCAGAAGGCCGAGCACGATGAAGATCCAGCCCATGCCGAAGCCGATGGCGACCAGCATGGCGAAGGCGCCGAGTACGCCGAGTATGCCGCCCTCCGGGCGGTAGCCGAGGATCAGCCCGATGGTCAGGATGATGGTGGCGGCGATCAGGTGGCGCAGGATATCTCCCGCCATCAGCCCGGCGAAGGGCGCGAGCGACCAGATCGGCAGCGAGCGGAAGCGGTCGAACAGGCCCTTGCCGAGGTCGGTCGACAGGCCCATGCCCGAATAGACGGCGTTGAACACGACGGTCTGCACGAGGATGCCCGGCAGGAAGAACTGAAGGTACTCCGCCGGCGAGCCGGCCAGCGCGCCGCCGAACACGAAGGTGAACAGCAGCGTGAACATGATCGGCGTCATGACCAGGTCGAAGAGCTGCTCGGGCACGTGGCGGAACTTCAGCACCGCGCGCCAGCCAAAGGCCAGCGCGTTGGACAGCGCCGAGGGGCTCGGCGGGCGCGCGGCCATGGGAAGTGTCCTGCGCATCGCCGCGTCGCTCATGATTTTTGCCCCTCGCCGGCCGGCCGGCCCGTGAGCGCGAAGAAGACCTCGTCGAGGCTCGGCTGGCCCATGGAGAAATCGGACGGCTCGATGCCGGCAGTCACCAGCGCCGCGATCGCCGCATTGGCCGCGCCCGCCGTGCCGGCCGGCACGGAAAGCGCGCCCCCTTCGGCGCTGCGCTGGGCGGGATGGCCGAGGCTGCGTTCGAGGATGGCGGAGGCCTCGTCCATCCGGCCGGGATCGGCCAGCGCGACATGCAGCACCGCGGAAGCGGTCGCGGCCTTGAGCTCGCGGCTGCTGCCCTCGGCGATCTTGCGGCCGTGATCGATGACGGCGATGCGCTCGGCGAGCTGGTCGGCCTCCTCCAGATACTGCGTGGTGAGCAGGATGGTGACGCCGGAGCCGGCGAGGTCGCGGATCATCGCCCACACCTCCTTGCGCGCCTTGGGGTCGAGCCCGGTGGTCGGCTCGTCGAGGAACAGCACGCCCGGCGTGACGACCAGCGAGGCGGCGATGTCGAGACGGCGGCGCATGCCGCCGGAATAGTCCTTCACCTGCTTCGTGGCCGCGTCCGACAGGTCGAAGGCGGCCAGAAGGTCGTCGGCGCGCGCCTTCGCGGCGCGGCCGCGAAAGCCCCACAGACGGGCGAGCAGCATGAGGTTCTCGCGTCCGGTCAGGTCCTCGTCCAGAGAGGCGAACTGCCCGGTCATGGCGATGGAGGCACGGACCTCGCGTGGCGAGCCAAGCAGATCGTGGCCCATGACGGTGGCCGAGCCGGCGTCGGGCCTGGCCAGCGTAGCCAGCATGCGCATCAGCGTCGTCTTGCCCGCGCCGTTGGGGCCGAGGATCGCGAAGATCACGCCGCGCGGCACGTCGAGGTCGATGCCGTCAACGGCCCGCAGCGCGCCGAAGCTTTTGACCAGCCCGCGCGCGACGATGGCAGGGGCGCCTGCATCTCTTCCGTGTCCTTCCCGCGTCTCCCCAAGCATAGCTCAACCTATGGAAGCATCGAATCGAGCGACGCCTATAGCAGCTTCATGACGGCGGAAAAACGGCGCAGCTACGCCGGCCGACGATTTGCGGCCGCGCTTGTGCCAGCGAGGGTTGCGCTCAGGCGAGACTGGCGCGCCAGTCCAGTCCGATGTCCAGCACCGGGGCGCTGTGCGTGATCCAGCCGACGGAGATCAGATCGACGCCCGAGGCGGCTATGGCCGCCGCCGTGTCCGGCGTGATGGTGCCGGAGGCCTCCGCTATGGCGCGGCCGCCGATGATCGCCACCGCCTGCCCGAGCTGGCCGGGCGTCATGTTGTCGAGCAGCACCGCGTCGACGCCGATCTCCATCGCCTCGCGAAGCTGGTCGAGCGTGTCGACCTCCACCTCGATCTTCACCATGTGCCCGGTGCCGGCCCTGGCGCGCCGGATCGCCTCGCCGACCCCGCCGGCGATGGCGACGTGATTGTCCTTGATGAGCACGGCGTCGTGAAGCGCGAAGCGGTGGTTCATGCCGCCGCCCGCGCGCACCGCGTGCTTCTCCAGCGCGCGCAGGCCGGGCGTGGTCTTGCGCGTGCACACCACCGAGGCTTTCGTGCCACGAGTCAGCGCGACGATGGAGGCGGTCGCGGTGGCGATGCCCGACAGGTGGCCGAGGAAATTGAGCGCCGTCCGCTCCGCCGTCAGCAGGTCGCGCGATGGTCCCTCGACCGTGGCGATGACGTCGCCTGCTCTCACCGCCGCGCCGTCCGCCACATGCCGGGTCATGGCGATGGCGGGGTTGACCAGCTCGAAGGCGAGCGCCGCCGCGTCCAGCCCGGCGACGACGCCGTCCTTGCGGACCGCCATCACGACCGTCGAGCGATGCTCCGCCGGCACCACGGCCATGGACGTGATGTCGCCGGCAAGGCCGATATCCTCCAGGAGGGCGGCGCGCATGATCGGTTCGACGATCATGCGCGGCAAGGGCGAAAGGGTCATGAAGGTGTTCCTTTCAGGCGCTTCTGGTCAGGCGCTTCTGGCGATGGGACGGGCGGCCTCGCGGGCGTTGGCGAGCGCTCCGGCGAGGTCCATGACGCGGCGCTCGCCCCGCGCGAGCGTCAGGGGAAAATCCGTGCGGGCATGCGCGCCGCGCGATTCGTTGCGCGCCGCCGCGAAGACGGCGATCAGCAGCGCCACGACGGCCGGGTCCGACGCCGCGCCGCGTCCTTCGGCCAGCGGCAGCAGCGCCGCCATGGCGGCCTGCAGCGAGGCCGCGTTGCGCAGCACGCCGAGATGACGCGAGACGAGCGGGCGGATGGCGGACAGGTCGGGCGCGTCGGGCATATCCGCCACCTGCGGGATCACCGAAAGCGCGGGTACCGGCGCGCCGAGGATGTCGCGCGCGGCCTGCATGCCCATCACGACCGCTTCCAGCAGCGAATTGCTGGCCAGCCTGTTGGCGCCGTGCAGGCCGGTGCAGGCGGATTCGCCGACGACCCACAGGCCGGGCACCGTGCTGCGGCCGGAAAGGTCCGTCGCCACGCCGCCCATGTGATAATGCGCGGCCGGGCGCACCGGGATCGGCTGCTTCGCGGGGTCGATGCCGGCACGGCGGCAGAGCGCGTCGATCAGCGGAAAACGGCTGGCGAAGCGGTTTCCCAGCGCGCTTCGGGCATCGAGGAAGACCTTTCCGCCGGCCGCGATCTCGGCGCTGACGGCGCGCGCCACCACATCGCGCGGGGCGAGTTCCGCGCCCGGTACGGCGGCGAGGAAGCGCTCGCCGCGTCCGTTCACCAGCACCGCGCCCTCGCCGCGCACGGCCTCGCTGACCAGCGGCAGCGGCCTGAACGGGACGTCCAGCGCCGTCGGGTGAAACTGCACGAACTCCATGTCGGCAAGCGCCGCGCCGGCGCGGGCGGCGAGCGCGATGCCCTGCCCGAAACTGCCGGTCGGGTTGGTGGTGGCGTCGTAGAGCCCGCCCAGCCCGCCGGTGGCGAGCACGGCCTGCCGGCCGGGCAGAATCGCCGCGCCCGCCGGGCCGGCGCAGATCAAGCCGGCGACGCCGTGGTCGTCGGCGAGCAGCCGGCGCACCGCGATGTCCTCCAGAACCGTGATCGACGGCGTCGCGCGGACCGCCTCGGCGAGCACGCGAACCATCCCCGCGCCGGAGCCGTCGCCGTCGACATGCAGGATGCGGCGGCGGGAATGCGCCGCTTCCAGGCCGAAGGCCAGCGCGCCGCCAGCGTCGCGGTCGAAGCGCACGCCGTGCCTTTCCAGTTCGCGCACGGCGTCGGCCGCGCCGCCGGTGATCGCCGCCGCCGCATCAGCGTCGCAGAGCCCGCCGCCGGCCGCCAGCGTGTCCCGCAGATGCAGCGCCGCGTCGTCATCCGCCCCGAGGCTGGCGGCGATGCCGCCCTGCGCCCGCGCGCTGGCGGTTTCCGCCCCCAGCCCGGCGCGGGTGATCAGCACGACCGGCTTCGGCGCGAGGGACAGCGCCGTCACCAGCCCCGCCAGCCCGCTGCCGACGACGAGCGTGCGGCCGGCAAGCTGGGAAAAGTCGGCGTTCATACCGCCAGCATCCTTTCGACGGCGCAGCGGGCTGCGGCCGCGATCGCCGGATCGATCGTCACCTCGTGGCGGTTCTCCTCCAGCGCCCGGCGGATGTTGGCCAGCGTGATGCGCTTCATGTGCGGGCAGAGGTTGCAGGGCCGCACGAAATCCACCGAGGGGTGATGGACGGCGACGTTGTCGGCCATCGAGCATTCGGTGAGCAGCACGACGCGCGCCGGCTTCTTCCGCGCCACATAGTCGGCCATGACGGCGGTCGAGCCGGCGAAATCCGCCTCCGCGACCACCTCCGGCGGGCATTCCGGATGCGCCAGCACCACGACGCCGGGATGCGCCTCGCGCAGCTCGCGCACGTCGCCGGCGGTGAACAGCTCGTGCACCTCGCAATGGCCGCGCCAGGCGACGATCTCGACATCGGTCTCGCGGGCGACGTTTTGCGCCAGATACTCGTCGGGCAGCATCAGCACCTTCGGCACGCCGAGCGATTCGACCACCTTCCGGGCGTTGCCGGAGGTGCAGCAGATATCGGAAACGGCCTTCACCGCCGCCGACGTGTTGACATAGGTGACGACGGGCACGCCGGGATGCGCCTGCCGCAGCAGCGCGATGTCGCCGGGCGTGATCGAATCGGCCAGCGAGCAGCCGGCCGCCATGTCGGGAATCAGCACGGTCTTGTCCGGATTCAGCAGCTTGGCCGTCTCGGCCATGAAATGCACGCCGGCCAGCACGATGATGTCGGCGTCGACCTCGATCGCCTCGCGGGCCAGCGCCAGGCTGTCGCCGACGATGTCGGCGACGCCGTGGAAGATTTCCGGCGTCTGGTAGTTGTGGGCGAGGATGACGGCGTTGCGCCGGCGCTTCAGGTCGAGGATCGCGTCGATGTCGGCCTCGTGGCTCATCCATTCGGCTTTTGGCATGACGCGGCTGACGCGGTCGTAGAGCGAGGCGGCGGAAACCGGCTTGTTCATCGGCGACTCCTTTATACTCAGTATGAGTATATCGACGCCGCGTTATTATTCTCACTGTGAGTTTATGTCAAGCGGTGGTGCTCAGCCCCGCGAGAGAGGCAGCCGTGAGCCGGACAGCGCGCGTTCCTCGACCACCGCGTGCCGGTAGCGGAACAGCTTGGCCGGGCGGCCGCCCGTTTCGGTGGCGACCTCCCCCGTCTCCTCGATCAGGGCCTGCTGGTCGATCAGGCGGCGGAAGTTGGGCTTGTGGAGGGTCAGGCCGGCGAGTGCCTCCACGGTCCGCTGGAGCTGGAGCAGCGTGAAGGTTTCCGGCATCAGCTCGAAGACGACGGGGCGGTATTTGATCTTGGCGCGCAGGCGGGCGATGCCGGTGGCGAGGATGCGGCGATGGTCGGCCGCCATCGGCCTGCCGAACAGCAGGGGCGAAGGCGACATCGACCCGCCCGCCTCCTCTACGAGGCCGGCCTCGTAGAGGAGCTCGTAGCGGTGCAGCGCCAGATCCTCGTTCCAGCCCGCCCCGCCGAAGCCGAAGGCGAAGTCGACGCGCCGCCGCCGGTCGCCGGCCGGGTCGAGACCGGCATCGGCCCAGCGCCGCATCCGCGTCGCGACCTCGTCCAGCACGGAGGTGCGGCCGCCGCGCAGATCCTCCCACGGGAAATACTCGTACCATCCATGCCAGCCCGGCGTGCCGGAGCCGGGACGCGCCTGCTCGTGCACGAGGCCGAGATAGCTGATGGAGATGGTGCGCCCCGCCTGGCCGCCGCCGGCATGGGCGCGGTCCCGGTCGGCGAAGGTGTAGAGCTGCTCGAGATAGCCGAGCGGATGGCCGGTCTGCTCGCGCACCCATTCGCGCAGGCCGGCCTGCAGGCTCCTGTGGCCCAGCTCGAACGGCCCGGACGGCAGCCTGTCGCCGGCGCTCACGGTCATCACGCGCGGCTCGCCCCCGGTCACGGCGGCGAGCACGGCGATCAGCTCGGCATGGGCATGCCCGGTGGTCAACGATTCTCCCGCCTGTCAGGCGCACGCCGAAGCGTGCAAGGACTTCGGGAGCTAGCATTTCAGGGATGCGAAAGCCAGTTGGCCACGCGGCGGAGCCGGCCGCGCAGCCCGGGCGCGAATGTCTATCGCCGGTAGCTCAGGAGCCGCAGGACGAGGAAGGCCGGGATGACGATCGCCGCGCCCAGGAGCACGTAGCCCGCCACGCGCTCGATGGCGGAAAAGCCCATGTTCCAGATGTCGAGGACGAAGTCCTGAAGGCGGTAGAACACGTCGAAGGGCGACCAGCCGAAGGCGTTCATCACCACCCCGACGAGGAAGGAGATCACCAGCAGCTTCAGAAGCACCCGCAGGGGGCTGTCGCCCAGAAAACGCGCGATTCCCGACATGCCGTCCGTCTCCCGACCGATCACGACGCCAGATAGGGGCCGCGCCGCCGCGCTTCAAGCCGCGACGGCGCGCCGCCTTATTCGGCGGGCTTGGGCTTTCGCTTCCAGAGGCCGGCGAGGTTATCCCACAGCTCGATCTTGGCGCTCGAGCGCTTCATGATCACGCCTTGCTGGATGATCGACAGCGTGTTGTTCCACGCCCAGTAGATGACCAGCCCGGCCGGGAAGGAGGCCAGCATGAAGGTGAACAGCACCGGCATCCAGGTGAAGATCATCGCCTGGGTCGGGTCGGGCGGCGTCGGGTTCATGCGCATCTGCAGGAACATGGTCACGCCCATGATCAGCGGCCACACGCCGAGCATCAGGAAATGGCCGAACACCGGCACGGCGGACGGATCGAAGGGCAGCAGGCCGAACAGGTTGAAGACCGAGGTCGGGTCCGGCGCTGCAAGGTCGCGTATCCAGCCGAAGAACGGCGCGTGCCGCATCTCGATGGTGACATAGAGCACCTTGTAGAGCGCGAAGAAGACCGGGATCTGGATCAGCACCGGCCAGCAACCGGCGATCGGATTGATCTTCTCGGTCTTGTAGAGCTCCATCATCGCCTGCTGCTGCTTCATGCGGTCGTCGGCGTATTTCTCGCGCAGCTCCAGAAGCTTGGGCTGCACCACCTTCATGCGCGCCATCGACTTGTAGGACTTGTTGGCGAGCGGGAAGAAAATGGCTTTCACGATCACGGTCGTCGCCAGGATGGCGAGGCCGAAATTGCCGAGCATCCGGTACAGGAAGTCGATGAGATGGAACATCGGCTTGGTGATGAAATAGAACCAGCCCCAGTCGATCAGCAGGTCGAACTGGCGGATGTTTTGGCCGGTCTCGTAGGCCTGGATCTTGGCCACCTCCTTGGCGCCCGCGAAGACCTTGCTTTCCAGCGTCGTCGACTGGCCCGGCGCGATGGACACCGGATCGGTCTGGAAGTCGGCCTGATAGCGCGCGCGCTCATTGTCGAAATAGGAGAAGCGCGGCTGGAAGGACTGCCCGGACGGCGGCACCAGCGCCACGGCCCAGTATTTGTCGGTGATGCCCAGCCAGCCGTCGGACGACTTGCCCGGCTTGACCTGCTTGTCGTCCTCCAGCTTGGAATATTTGATCTCCTGGAGCCCCTCCTCGCCGGTGACGCCGATCAGACCCTCGTGCAGGACGTAGATGCTGGCATGCGTCGGCTTGTCGAAGCGCGTGACGCGCCCGTAGCTCGACAGCGCGACCGGCGCGCCGCCGCCGTTCTGCACGGCGTCGGAGATGGTGAACATGTAGTTCTCGTCCACCGTGACGGTGCGGCGGAAGGTCAGGCCGCGATCGTTGGTGTAGGCGAGGACGACGGGGGTGGCGGGCGTCAGCGTCGCGCCCTCGGCCAGCGTCCACTGCGTGTCCGCCGAGGGCACGGCGCCCGTGTCGCCGCCGCCGACGAAGCCGATCTCGGCGAAGAAGCCGTTCGGCAGGCCGGAGGGATTGAGCAGGTCGATGTTGGGAGAACCCTCGTCGACCGTCACCCGGTAGTGCCTGAGATGCAGGTCGTCGATTCGCCCGCCCGTCAGGTTGATGGAGCCGAACAGGCTCGGCGTGTCGATGGGCACGCGCGCGCCCGCCGCCAGCGCGGCCTCGCGCGTCGGCGCGGCCACCGCGCCACCGCCGCCGGGAATCGAGCCCTGCGGGGGCGACTGGATGTCGCCGGGACTCGCCGGGCTCGCCGGATTCCGGGGCTGCGCCGCCTTCTCCGCCTCGACCCGCTCGGCGGCGATGCGCGCCGCCTCCCGCTCGGTCTCGAGCTTCGGGTTCATGTAGAAGACCTGCCAGAGGGTCAGGATCAGCACCGACAGGGCGATGGTGATGAAGAAGTTGCGGTTGTTTTCCATCGGAACCCTTATGGAACCCACTCTGGCCCGTTTCGGGGCGAGATGCTCGGCGAAACCGGCTGCCGCTCAGCGGCGTCGCCGGATGCGGCGCGCCAGTTCGGCGCAGATGTCCTCGAAGCGCGCGGACAACAGGTCCACGCGCCCGACGATCACATAGTCGCTGCCGGCCGCCATGTCACCTGCGGCCGATGTGCGGACGGCCTCTTTCAGCCGCCGCCTGATGCGGTTTCGCACCACGGCGTTGCCGACCTTCCTGGTGACCGTGAAGCCGACGCGCGCCGGTCCCTCGTCGCCGCGGGGGCGCGTTTCCAGCAGGAAAAGCGGCCCGCGGCGTTTCTCGCCGCCCCGGACCGCCAGGAATTCCTTGCGCTTGCGAAGCCTCGGGACAGGCCCCGGTGCCATGCCGGCGGCAGGGCGCGGTGCCTCGGTTCGGCTCATCGCCTCCCGCTCAGGCGGAAAGACGCTTGCGTCCACGGTTGCGGCGGGCGGCGACGACGCCGCGTCCACCCTTGGTGGCCATGCGGGCGCGGAATCCGTGGCGGCGCTTGCGGACGAGCTTGGACGGCTGATAGGTACGCTTCATTTATTGAATACCGCGGCGTGCGGCCCTTCTTGTTTCTGGCGCTGTGCGACAGGAGCTTTTTTGCGCCGGCCTCGGGGCACGGCAAAGCCGCGCCGGATCGCGGTCCGAGCGTGGCGGGCTTATAGGGAGCGGGCGCGCGCGAGTCAATCAGGAGAGCGGAACCGGACCGCGCCGGCAACCATGCGGCGCGCGCGCATTTGGCATGCCGCGTGGAATGCCCTATTTTCGGGCGGCAGTGAACCGGCGACGCCCGACGGATCGTAACAGTCCGACCACGCCGGCCGAGAGGAACGCCGTTTGACCACCATATTGCAGGGCCGATCGGACGCGGAAACGCCCGCGGAAGACGCGGCGGGCGCCGCGACCGCGCAGCGCTCGCGGCGGTCCGTGCCGTTCGGGCGCGGCCTGTCGACCAAGCTCCTGCTGCTCACCATTCTCTTCGTGCTGCTCGCCGAGGTGCTGATCTTCCTGCCATCGATCGCCAATTTCCGGCTGAACTGGCTGGAGGAACGGCTGGGCACCGCCGCCGCCGTGTCCGTCGTGCTGGTCGACAGCGAGCCGATCGACCTGCCGCGGGCCGTCCAGGACCAGGTGCTGATGGCGATCGGCGCCAAGGCCATCGCGGTGCGCGACGAGGGCACCTCTCGCCTGCTGGTCGTGGCCGAGATGCCGCCGGCGGTCGACGAGCACATCGACCTCGCGGCGATCGGCCCGCTCGACGCCGTGGCGGATGCGCTGGACACGCTGTTCTCCGGCGGAGACCGCATGCTGCGCGTATTCGGCAAGGTCGGCGACAGCGACAAGGAGTTCGAGCTGGTCATTCCCGACCAGCGCCTGCGCGCCGCCATGCTCGCCTACTCGCGCAACGTCTTCTTCTTCTCGCTGCTGATCTCGCTGTTCACGGCGGCGCTGGTCTACACCGCGATCAGCCGGATCATGATCCGGCCGATCAAGGCGATGACGAACTCCATGCTGGCCTTCTCGCGGGCGCCCGACGATCCGGCGCGCATCGTGACGCCGGAGGACCGCGCCGACGAGATCGGCATCGCCGAGCGCGAGCTCGCCGACATGCAGTCGAGCCTGCAGACCATGCTGGCCGAGCAGAAGCATCTCGCCGATCTGGGGCTCGCGGTCTCCAAGATCAACCACGACATGCGCAACATGCTGGCCTCGGCGCAGCTGCTTTCCGACCGGCTGCAGGAGGTGCGCGACCCCAGCGTGCAGGCGTTCGCCCCGAAGCTGGTGCGCGCGCTCGACCGCGCCGTCGCCTATTCCGAGGGCGTGCTCGCCTATGGCCGCACGCAGGAGCCACACCCGTCGCGGCTGCGGCTGCGGCTGCGGCTGCTGGTCGACGAGGTGCAGGAACTGCTGGGCATAGACGCGGCCGGCGGCATCGAATTCGTCAACGAGGTCGATCCCGGCTTCGAGATCGACGCCGATTCCGAGCAGCTCTTCCGCATCCTCACCAACCTGTCGCGCAACGCCGTTCAGGCGATGTCGTCCGATACCGGGAGCGCGGTGGTGCGCCGCCTGGCCATCTCGGCCGAGCGCAACGGCAGCGTCAGCCGCATCCTGGTCGCGGATACGGGTCCCGGCCTGCCGCAGAAGGCGCGCGAGAACCTGTTCGCGGCGTTTCGCGGCTCGGCGCGCAGCGGCGGCACGGGCCTAGGCCTCGCGGTCGCGCACGAGCTGGCGCGGGCGCATGGCGGCACGCTGGAGCTGGTGGAAAGCACCGGCGGGCGCACGGTCTTCGCCGTCACCATCCCCGACCAGCCGGTGCGGCTGGAGGAGGCGCGCAGCGCGCTGCGCCGGCCTGCGTGAGGTCGAACCGAACCTTCAGTTCTTCGCCTTGTCCTTCTTGATCTGGCTCCAGGCGTTCTGCTGCGACAGCATCCCGCGCAGATAGGCGACGTTGGCCTGCGCCTGGTCCGGCGACAGCTCCTGGCCAGCGATCTTCTCGGCCTCCTCGAAGCGGCCCTGCAGGCCGACGACCAAAGCGAGGTTCTGGCGCACGCGGCTGTCCGCGCCGGGCTGGCCGGCGGCCGAGCGCAGATAGGTCTCGGCCGTCTTCAGGTCGCCTTCCAGCACGTAGGACATGCCGAGATTGGACAGAACGCTGGGATCGTTGGGCTTGATGTCCAGCGCCTTGCGATAGGCGTCGCGCGCTTCCTGCGCCTTGCCGAGCTGGTCGAGGATCGCGCCCTCGGCGGAAAACAGCTTCCAGTCCGGATATTCGGGCGTCTGCGCGCGGCGGATGGCGTCGAGCGCCGGGTCGAACTGGCCGGCGCCGGCCAGCGCCTTGCCGTAGGCGGCGAGCACGGAGCGGTCCTTCGGATAGGTGATGGCCAGCTTGCGCATGACCGCCAGCGACTGGTCGTTCTGCCCGTTCATCTGCAGCACCGTCGAGTAGCGCATCGCGGTCTGCAAATCCCTCGGGTTCCGCGCATAGGCGTTGCCGAGATGGCTGGCGGCGCCGTGCAGCTCCGCCGCCGTCATCTGCTCGACGGGCTTGCCGGAGGAACGATCGACCGAGCCGGTCGTCATCTTCGAGGTGCCGCAGCCGGCCAGCGCCAGCGCCAGCGCCAAGACGGCCGCGGCGCCAAGACACCGCTTGCCCATTGCGTTCGTCGAGCGTCTGGTCAACATCGGCAACTCCCCGGCGGATCGACGCGAAAGCGTCCAAAGGTCGGGGCCAGAAATATTCCGTTAACCCTAACGGATGGTTAAGAAGCGCCCGCCGGAGACCCCCGCATGCCCGTGACCCTCGTTCCCGCCGCATCCAAAAACTCGCGGCCGATCCATCCCGTGGCGCTCGGCGGGCTGGAGGAAGCAGGGCTGGACGCGGCGGCGCTCGCCTGGGCCAAGGCCAACGATTTTTCCGGCGAGACGGGCCGGACGCTGCTGCTGCCGGGCAGCGGCGGCGGCATCGCCGGCGCGCTGTTCGGCACCGGCAAGGACAATGCCGACGGGCTGGCGCTGGGCGCGCTGACCCGGTCGCTGCCTGAGGGCGACTGGCATTTCGCCGCGCCGATGGCGCCGGAGCGCGGCCGGCTGGCGGCGCTCGGCATGGTGCTGGCCGGCTATTCCTTCACCGCCTACGGCAAAAAGCCCGGCCGGGCGCTGCGGCTGGCCGCGCCCGAAGGCGTCGACGCGGGCGCGGTGGAGCGGACGGCCGAAGCCGTGTTCCTGGCGCGCGACCTCGTCAACACGCCGACCAACGATCTCGGCCCCGACGCGCTGGAGGCCGCCGCGCGGCGGCTCGGCGAACGCCATGGCGCGTCGGTGGGCGTCATCGCCGGCGAGGCGCTGCTTGAGCACAATTTCCCGATGATCCACGCGGTGGGGCGCGCCTCGGCCGAAGCGCCGCGCCTCATCGACCTGCAATGGGGCGATCCGGCCGCGCCCCGGGTGACGCTGGTCGGCAAGGGCGTGTGCTTCGACACGGGCGGGCTGGACATCAAGCCGGCCTCGGGCATGCTCCTGATGAAGAAGGATATGGGCGGCGCGGCCAACGTGCTGGCGCTGGCCTCGATGCTGATGGCGGCGGGGCGCAGGATCCGGCTGCGCGTGCTCATCCCGGCGGTCGAGAACGCCATCGCCGGCAACGCCTTCCGGCCCGGCGACGTGCTGAGGAGCCGCAAGGGCCTGACCGTCGAGATCGGCAACACCGACGCGGAAGGCCGGCTGGTTCTGGCCGACGCGCTGACGCTGGCCGAGGAGGACGAGCCGCAGCTGCTCATCGACATGGCGACGCTGACGGGCGCGGCGCGCGTGGCGCTCGGCCCCGACCTGCCGCCCTTCTACACCGACGACGACGCGCTGGCCGCCGAGATCGCGGCAGCGGCCGCCGCCGAGGACGACCCGCTGTGGCGCATGCCGCTGTGGAGTCCCTACGACCAGAAGCTGTCGTCGAAGATCGCCGACATGAACAACACCGCCTCCGATGGCTTTGCCGGCTCGGTCACGGCGGCGCTGTTCCTGCGCCGCTTCGTGGAGAAAACGAAAGACTGGGCGCATCTCGACATCTTCGCCTGGAACCCGGCCGACCGCGCCCACGGCCCGGCCGGCGGCGAGGCGCAGGGCATCCGCGCGCTGGAGCGCGTGATCGCCTCGCGCTTCGGGTGATGCCCTTGAAAACGGAAGCGAAACGAATTTCGGCCAGACTGGGCGCATGTCCATCGTTCTGCGCCCCAGCCAGGCCCTGCATCTCCTGCACGAGACCGTGCTGTCGGAAGTGCGCGACGCCGAGCCGGACCTGACGTTCCGGCAGATGGCCATCCTGCTCACCGTCTATCTGGAACCGCCGCCGCACACGGTGCGCGCGCTGGCGGCGCGGCTCGCCGTGACCAAGCCCGTCGTCACCCGCGCGCTCGACACGATGGGCCGGCTGAAGCTGGTCGCGCGCCGGCGCGACGACGCCGACCGGCGCAACGTGCTGGTCCGGCGCACCGTCGAGGGCTCGCTCTATGTCGAGCGCTTCGGCGACGTGGTGGTGAAGAAAGCCGCGGAGCTCGCGTCGTGACCACGCTCGACAGGCGGCTGAACGCCTTCCGCTCGGACCTCGCCGATATCCGCCTGAAGGGACAGGTCGAGGCCGAGCACCTCGTGGAGGGAAAAGCGGCTGAGGTGATCGTGCCGGTGGCCGACCTGCGCGGGCGTCCCGCCGCGGAGGCCGGGCTCGACACGCAAGCGCTGCTCGGCGACATGGTCCGCGTGTTCGAGGAGCGGGACGGATGGGCCTGGGTGCAGGCCGGGCGCGACTTCTACGTCGGCTACATGCGGGCGGATTCGCTTGGTCCGGCCGGACCGCCGGCGACGCATGTCGTGCGCGCGCCGCGCACCTTCCTCTATCCCGGCCCCGACATGAAGCTGCAGCGCGCCGGCGCGCTGTCGCTTGGCTCCCGCGTCGCCGTGACCGGCGAAGCCGAGACGCGCGGCACGCGCTATCTGCTGCTGCCGGACGGCCGCGCGCTGGTCGCGGCCCATCTCCTTCCGACCGACGAGCACGCGGCCGACTATGTGACGGTGGCAGAGACGCTCCTCCACACGCCCTATCTGTGGGGCGGGGCGAGCGCCTTCGGCATCGACTGCTCCGGGCTGGTGCAGCTCTCGCTCGGCATGGCGGGACGGACCGTGCTGCGCGATTCCGACATGCAGGCGCGCGCGCTCGGCGCGCCGCTGACGCCGGCTCCCGATCTTTCCGACCTGAAGCGCGGCGACCTCGTCTTCTGGAAGGGCCATGTCGGCATCATGACCGGCGCGGACGCCATGATCCACGCCAACGGCTACACCATGTCGGTGGCGGTCGAGCGCCTGTCCGACGCCGTGCGGCGCATCCGGCCGTTCCACGGCGAACCGACGGGTTTCCGGCGGCCGTGAACCCTCAGTAGCCGGCGTCGCGGTCGACGAGGTCGCGCAGCGGTTCGCCGCGCTCGAATGCGTCCATCTGCGCCAGCATGGGCTCCACCAGATGCTCTGGATCGGAGCTGGCGGCGGCGTGCGGTGTCACACAGACCCCGGGATGCGCCCACAGCGCGCTGGTCCGGGGCAAGGGCTCCATCTCGAAGACGTCGAGACTCGCCTCGCGCAAGGTCCCGTCCTCCAGCGCGCGCAGGATGTCGGCATCCTTCTGCAACCCGCCGCGGCCGGCATTGACGAGCACCGCGCCCCGGCCGCCGGACCGGCGCAACTGCCGCAGCAGGCGGTAGTCGACGATGCCACGGGTCGCCTGCGTCAGCGGCAGCAGCACGACCAGCATGTCCGTCGCGGCGAGGAAGGGACCGAGCCCCTCCTTGCCGTGGAAGGTCGCGACGCCCTCCATCCGCCGCTCGCGACGCGACCAGCCATTGACCCGGAAGCCGACGGCCAGCAGCCGTCGCGCGACCTCCCGGCCGAGCTCGCCGAAGCCCATGATCCCCACCGTCGCCTCGCCGGCGGCCGGCTGCGGAAGCTCCCGCCAGATGCGCCTGGCCTGCTGCGCGCGGTAGGCGGCGCCCTGCCGGTGATGGTCGAGGACGCGCCACAGCACGTAGTCGACCATGTGCTGGGTGAGGTTGTCGGCCACCACGCGCACGATCGGGACATCGGGCAGGCCGGGATCGGCCAGCACGTGGTCGACGCCGGCGCCGAGCGAGAAGATGGCGCGCAGATTGGGCAGGCGCGACAGGAGCCCAGGCTTCTGCTTCCATACCACCGCGTAGTCGATCGATGGATCGCCCGGCCCGTCCGGCTCCAGCACCACCTCGCGCCCGGCCGACAGCAGCTCGTACCAGCGCTGCGGCTGGAAGCCGGTGACGGCCAGCAGGATCTTTCCCTTTTTCATGCGACCAGGACCCTCCGACGCCGCGCTATTCGGAAACCGCGCCGGCCTTGGCGGTCTCGATGCGGAACGCGGCCGAGATCAGCGCCCTGGTGTAGTCCGTCTTCGGCCGGGCGAAGATTTCTTCGGCGGGGCCCGCCTCGACGATCTCGCCGTTGCGCATGACGATGACGTGGTTGGCCAAGGCGCGCACCACCTTGAGGTCGTGGCTGATGAAAAGATAGGCGAGCTCGTGCTTCTGCTGGAGCGAACGCAGCAGGTCGACCACCTGCGCCTGCACGCTCATGTCGAGCGCCGAGGTCGGCTCGTCGAGCATGACGAATTTCGGCTTCAGCACCATGGCGCGGGCGATGGCGATGCGCTGGCGCTGGCCGCCGGAGAATTCGTGCGGATAGCGGAAGCGCGTCTCGGGATCGAGCCCGACCTCGCCCAGCACGTCGACCACGCGCCGGTCGCGTTCGTCGGGCGACAGTTTCGGCTCGTGGATCTTCAGCCCCTCCTCGATGATCTCGGCCACCGACATGCGCGGGCTGAGCGAGCCGAACGGGTCCTGGAAGACGATCTGCAATTCGCGCCGCAGAGGCCGCATGTCCTCGAAGGACAGGGCATCGATGTCGCGTCCCTCGAAACGGATTTTTCCCTTGGACGAGATCATGCGGGCGAGCGCGAGGCCGAGCGTCGTCTTGCCGGAACCGGATTCGCCGACGACGCCCAGCGTCTGGCCGGCGCGCACGGTGACGTCGATGCCGTCCACCGCCTTCACATGGCCGACCGTCTTGCGGAAGAAGCCCTTCTTGATCGGGAACCAGACCTTCACGTCCGACCCGGCCATGACGACCTTCGCAGCGTCATTTGCCGCCGGCGGCCTGCCCTTGGGCTCGGCGGCGAGCAGGTGGCGGGTGTAGTCGTGCTGCGGGTCGGCGAAGATATCGGCGGTCGGCCCGGTCTCCACGATCCTGCCCCTGGTCATGACGCAGACGCGGTCGGCGATCCTGCGCACGATGCCGAGATCGTGGGTGATGAACAGCATCGACATGCCGTTCTTCCGCTTCAGGCGGTCGAGGAGTTCGAGAATCTGGGCCTGCACGGTGACGTCGAGCGCCGTCGTGGGCTCGTCGGCGATCAGCAGCTCCGGCTCGTTGGCCAGCGCCATGGCGATCATGACGCGCTGGCGCTGGCCGCCCGAAAGCTGGTGCGGATAGGCATCGAGCCGCTTCTCCGGCTCGCGGATGCCGACCTCGCGCAGCAGCTCCAGCGTGCGCTCGCGACCCTGCTTCTCGCGCATGCCCTGGTGGAGCGACAGCACCTCGGTGATCTGCCGCTCGATCGTGTGAAGCGGGTTGAGCGAGGTCATCGGCTCCTGGAAGATCATGGTGATCCTGTTGCCGCGCACCTTGCGCAACGCATTCTCGTCCATGGCCAGAAGGTCCTGGCCGCCGAACAGGATTTTTCCCGACGGGTGGCTCGCCGGCGGATAGGGCAGGAGCTTCAGGACCGACAGCGCCGAGACCGACTTGCCGGACCCGGATTCGCCGACCAGCGCGACCGTTTCCCCCTTCGCGATATCGAAGGAGACGTGGTCGACGGCGGTCGACACCCGGCCGCCCTGGCTGAAGGCGACGGACAGATCGCGGACGGAGAGGAGCGGGTCGCTCAAAGCGCGGCCTCGACGTCGGTCAGCCGAAAGTCGTCGCCCTTGAACAGCAGCGGCTCGCCCCGCGCCCTGGAAAGCGCGTAGGCGAAGCAGTCGCCGAGGTTCAGTTTTGCCGCATGGTTGCCCTTCCCGAAGCGAGCGTAGGCGTCGCGGGCAAGGCGTGTCTGACGGATGGTCGGTGGCAGTATCCTTATTCCGCTGACGCGCATGATCTCGTCGAGGGCTGCCGAGGTTTGAATTCCCTTCTTGTCCGCCTTGATGGCAGCCTCAACGAAGTTGACTGACGAGATCAACAGGTCCTCCAATTCGTCCGAGATCGCACGGTTGAAGCGGTCGGCGTCCGGCTCGTCCAGAATGATCGCCAGCAATGCGGAAGCATCGACGATCACGCCGGCAAACCATCGTCATCATACAGGTCGGAATGATCACTCGTGATATCCGGCGGCGATGGCGGCAATTTCGATACGATCGCCTTGATCCGTTGAAAGCGATACTCGCGTTCGGCGTGTCTGTGTATTCGCGTCAACTGATCTTCCAGCGCCTTTTCCACGGCTGCGGTCATGCTCAACCCGGTCTCGCGCGCCAGCGCGCGTGCAAGTTCGTGAGCTTTCTCACTCTTGATGTTGAGGCCCATCTAGCCGCTCCGTGGTAGAAAAATCCGGAATTTTATACCATTCATCGATTTCATCTGAAAGTCTTGCGCGGATCGAAGGCGTCGCGCGTCGCCTCGCCGATGAAGATCAGCAGCGACAGCATGATGGAGATGACGACGAAGCCGGAGATGCCGAGCCACGGCGCGTTGAGGTTGCGCTGGCCCTGCCGCAGCAGTTCGCCGAGCGACGGCGAGCCGGGCGGCAGGCCGAAGCCGAGGAAATCGAGCGAGGTCAGCGTGGTGATCGAGCCGTTGAGGATGAAGGGCAGGAAGGTCAGCGTCGCCACCATGGCGTTGGGCAGCAGGTGGCGGAGCATGATGGTGCGGTTGGGCACGCCCAGAGCCCGCGCGGCGTTGACGTATTCGAAGTTGCGCGCGCGCAGGAATTCCGCCCGCACGACGCCGACGAAGGCCGTCCACGAGAACAGCAGCATCAGGCCGAGCAGGATGAAGAAGCCCGGCGGCAGCACGGCGGCGACGATCAGCAGCAGGTAGAGCACCGGAATCGACGACCAGATCTCAATGAAGCGCTGGAACAGGAGGTCGGTGGTGCCGCCGAAATAGCCCTGCACCGCGCCGGCCGACACGCCGAGAATCGCCGAGCCGATCGTGAGGATCAGGCCGAACAGCACGGAGATGCGGAAGCCGTAGATGACGCGGGCCAGCACGTCGCGCGCCTGGTCGTCGGTGCCCAGCCAGTTCCATGTGCCGACCGTGCAGTTGGGATCGTCCGCGCCCTGCGGGTAGCGCTGGCAGCGGGTTTGCCGGTCATAGGCCCAGGACGGCTTGGCCGGCGCGGCCTCTGGAATGGCGTTGTTGACCGTCCGGTAGGAGTAGCGGACCGGCGGCCAGATCAGCCAGCCGTTCGCCTCGATCTCGTCCTGGATGACCGGGTCGCGATAGTCGGTGACGGCCAGAAAGCCGCCGAATTTCTCCTCCGGGTAGTCGATCAGGACCGGCACCAGGATCTCGCCCCTATAGGAGGCGAGGACGGGCTTGTCGTTGGCGATGAACTCCGCGCCGAGCGATAGGACGAACAGGACCATGAAGATCCAGAACGACCACAGGCCGCGCCGGTTGGCCTTGAAGTTCTCCAGCCTGCGCCGGTTGAGCGGCGAGAGCCACGGTCGCTTCACGGGCGTTGCGACGGTCGCGGCGGCGTCCATCAGACGTCCCTCCGCTCGAAGTCGATGCGCGGGTCGATCCAGGTGTAGGTCAGGTCCGAGATCAGGCTGACGAACAGGCCGATGAGCGAGAAGATGTAGAGGTTGGCGAAGACGACCGGATAGTCGCGGTCGAGCACCGAGCGGAAGCCGAGAAGGCCCAGCCCGTCGAGCGAGAAGATGTTCTCGATCAGCAGCGAGCCGGTGAAGAAGGCCGAGATGAAGGCGCCCGGAAAGCCGGCGATGACGATCAGCATCGCATTGCGGAAGACGTGGCCGTAGAGCACCTGTCTTTCCGAAAGACCCTTGGCGCGGGCGGTGACGACGTACTGCTTGCGGATTTCCTCGAGGAAGGAATTCTTGGTCAGCAGCGTGGTGGTGGCGAAGGCCGACAGGACCATGGCCGTCAGCGGCAGCGCCAGGTGCCAGAAATAGTCGAGGATGCGCTCCGGCCACGACATCTGCGACCAGCCCTCGGAAGTGAGGCCGCGCAGCGGGAACCAGTCGAAGAAGGAGCCGCCGGCGAACAGCACCATCAGCAGGATGGCGAAGAGGAAGCCCGGAATCGCATAGCCGACGATGACGACGCCGCTGGTCCACACGTCGAAGGCCGAGCCGTCCTTGACCGCCTTGCGGATGCCGAGCGGAATGGAGATCAGGTAGGAGAGCAGCGTGATCCACAGGCCGAGCGAGATCGACACCGGCATCTTTTCCAGGATGAGGTCGAGCACCGAGATGTCGCGGAAATAGCTCTGGCCGAAATCGAAGCGGGCATAGTTCCACAGCATCAGGCCGAAGCGCTCGAGCGGCGGCCTGTCGAAACCAAACTGTTTTTCCAGCTTGGCGATGAATTCCGGGTCCAGCCCCTGCGCGCCGCGATAGCGCGACGAGCCTTCGCCGCCCTGCTCCATGCCGGCGGGAGGGATTTCCGCGCCGCCACCGGACAGGCGGTCGTTGGTCTGGCCGGTGAGCTTGGCGATGACCTGCTCGACGGGACCGCCGGGCGCGAACTGGATGACGGCGAAGGAGATCGCCATGATGCCGAACAGCGTCGGGATCATCAGAAGGATGCGGCGGAGGATATAGGCGCCCATCAGGCGGCGCTCCCGGGAGCGTTGTCCATCGCGATGCCTGCGCTATCCCTTGCCAATCGCCTTCGCCCTGTCCCTGTCCAGCCACCACATCGCCTCGACCGGAAAGCCGTAGTCCGGCTTCGGCTCGACGAAGCCGAACATGTCCCAGAAGGCGGCGCGGTGATTCGCGGCATACCAACATGGAATCCAGTCGTGGCGCGCGCGCAAGAGCCGGTCGAGCGCGCGCATGGCGGTGACGAGGCTTTCGCGGTCATGCGCCGGGCCGACGGCCTCCACCAGCGCGTCCACGGCCGGGTCGGCGGTGCCGGGATAGTTGCGCGAGCCCTGCACGCCGACGGCGCTGGAATGGAAAAGGTTGAACATGTCGTCCACGGTCGGCGTCGCCGTGAAGGACAGCGCCATCATGACGAGGTCGAAGTCGAAGATCTTCTGCCGCGCCTCGTACTGCGTCGAATCGACAAGCCGGATGGCGGCGTCGATGCCGATGGCCTTCATGGTCTCGACCCAGGGCGAGCAGAGCCGCACGAAGGTGTCGTCGTCCACCAGCAGTTCCACCGAGAGGCGCTGGCCCCTGTCATTGGCCAGGCTGCCGCCCGACCGCGTCCATCCCGCCTCGGCCAGCAGGGCGGACGCCTCGCCCAGAAGCCTGCGGTCGCGGCCGGAGCCGTTCGACACCGGTTGCAGCACGGCCTCGCCGAACGTCTCGTCGGGAATCCTGCCGCGCCACGGCTCCAGCAGCGCCAGTTCGGCCGGCGAGGGCAGGCCGTCGGCGCGGTAGTCGGAGCGCTCGAAACAGGACTGCGAGCGCTCGTAGGAATCGTAGAAGAGGTTGCGGCGCGTCCATTCGAAGTCGAAGCACAGGCCGATGGCGCGGCGCACGCGCGGGTCGCGGAATTTTTCCCGCCGCTGGTTGAGCGCCATGGCCTGCATGGCGGGCCGCCGCTCGCTCGGGAACTCGCGCCTGACGACGCGGCCGTCGCGCAGCGCGGGAAAATCGTAGCCGGTCGCCCAGACGCGCGCGGTGAATTCCTGCCGGTAGAGGATCTCGCCCTTCTTGAAGGCCTCGAACGCCGCCTGCCGGTCCTGGTAGAACTCGATGCGCAGCCGGTCGAAATTGTAGAGGCCGCGATTGACGGGAAGGTCGCGCCCCCAATAGTCGGCGACGCGCTCATATTCGATGAACTGGCCGGCGGAGAACCGACCGACCCTGTAGGGCCCGGAGCCGGGCACCGGCCTGATTTGCGAGGAATCGAACGGGTTCGCCTCGAAGAATTTTCTGGACAGGATCGGGAAGGTGGCGACGTTCAGGATGGTGCGCGCCGACTGCTTTCCGGAAAAGGTCAGCCGCAGCTCGGCGTCGGACAGGGCGACGGCCTCCACCATCTGGACGAGCGGCAGGTAAAAGCTCGGATGGCCGTCCTTCTTGAACAGGGTGTAGGTGAAGGCCGCGTCCCCGGCCGTCAGCGGCGAGCCGTCGTGGAAGCGCGCCTCCGGCCGCAGCCTGAAGGTGAAGCTGTTGCGGTCCGACGCGATCGTGACGCTCTCGGCCAGCAGACCGTAGACTGCGTCCGGCTCGTCCAGCGCCTCCTCCATCAGCGAATCGAAGCACATCTCCATGCGCGGCGGCGCCTCGCCGCGGGCGACGAAGCTGTTCAGCGTATTGAAGGTGAGCACGCTCTGGTTGAAGAACCAGTTCGGCGGCGAAAAGTTGAAGACGCCGCCCTTCGGCGCGTCGGCGTTCACATAGGCGAAATGGCTGAAGCCGGGCGGATATTTCAGCTCGCCGAAGGCCGAGAGCCCGTGCAGCGGCACGCCGGTGGCGCTGTCGGCGAAGGCCCTGCCGGGCAGGAGGGCTGTCGCCGCGGCGGAGGCCAGGAACGCGCGCCGGCTGATCATGAGCCTTCCCCCTCGCCCGCCCTCGTCCGCGACCTCAGCGGTATTTCGCGGCCAGCGCCGCTTCCTTCTGCGGGTCGATCCACCAGGATTCGACGTCGGGGCCGATATAGTCGGGCTGCGTGTCGGGCACGCCGAACTTGTTCCAGTAGGCGAGCCAGACGACCGGCCGCGTGTATTGGGGAACGAGGTAGAAGTTCCACAGCAGGACACGGTCCAGCGCGCGGGTGGCGGCGACGAGATCGTCGCGGTCGGTGGCGAAGATGACGCGCTTCACCAGCGCGTCGACCACGGGGTTCCTGATGCCCGACAGGTTGCGGGAGCCGGGCGTGTCGGCTGCCTTGCCGGACCAGAAATCGCGCTGCTCGTTGCCGGGCGAATCGGACTGCGCCGGCACGGTGGTCAGCATGTCGAAGTCGAAATTGTTGACGCGGTTGACGTACTGGTTGGCGTCGACGATGCGCAGCGTCGCGGCGATGCCGACCTTGCGCAGCATGTTGATGTAGGGGTTGCAGATGATCTCGTCGGTCTCGCTGCGGCCGAGGAACTCGATCGTGAAGACCTCGCCGGTCTTCCCGTTGGTCATCCTGCCGTCGCGGATCGCCCAGCCGGCCTCGCCGAACAGGCGCACCACCTCGCGCAGATGCGTTCGCTCCGGCTGCGGCGGGGTCGCCGGCGCCGGCTGCGGCCGGTCGCCTTCCCTGGGCGCGGGCTGTTCGTAGACCGGCAGCGTGTAGGGCCTGGTGAAAACCTCGGCGGGAAGCTGGTCCCTGTACCGGTCGAGGATCTCCAGCTCCTTGCCTTCCGGCAGGCCGCTCGACGCCAGCTCGCTGCCGACGAAGAAGCTCTGCACGCGCGTGTTGAAGCCGAAGAAGGTGGTGCGGTTCGCGGTCTCGAAATCATAGGCCCAGGTCAGCGCCCGGCGCACGCGCACGTCCTGGAATTTCGCGCGGCGCATGTTCATGGCGAAACCCTGCATGCTGGCGCGCGAGGTGGCGGGGAACTCCTTCTTGACCACGTCGCCGACGGTGAAGGCGGGGAAGGTGTAGTAGGTCGCCCAGCGGCGCGAGCTCATCTCGACCTGGATGTCCTCGAAGCCGCCCTTGGTGAAGGCCTGCCAGGCGGCGTTGTCGTCCTGGAAATAGACATAGCGGCGGCGGTCGAAGTTCTCGCGGCCGACCTTCACCGGCAGGGAGGCGCCCCAGTAGTCGGGCACGCGCGTCCAGACGATCTCGCTGCCGGGACGGAAGCTCTGGACCTTGTAGGCGGCCGAACCCAGCGGCGTCTCCAGCGTCGGGCGCGTGATGTCGCGCCTGTTGCCCCTGGCGTCGGTGCCCTCCCACCAGTGCTTCGGCAGGACGGCGAGGTCGCCGATGATCTTGGGCAATTCGCGGTTGCCCTTCTGGTCGAAGCGGAACTCGATCTCGCGCTCGCCGACGGCCACCGCCTCGGTGACGTTCTCGTAGTAGCGGTTGTACATCGGGCTGTTGGCCTTCAGCACGGTGAAGGACCAGATGACGTCCTCGACGGTGATCGGCTGACCGTCATGCCAGCGGCCGCGCGGGTCGAGGCGGTAGGTGGCCGACGAATAGTCATCGGGATGCTTGTAGGCGTCGGCGACGAGGGCGTGGCTGACGCCCGGCTCGTCGATCGACTGCTCCATCAGCGTGTCGTAGAGCAGGCCGCCGCCGAAGGCCGCGAAGCCGGCGGCGCCCGTGCCCTGCACGATATAGGCGTTGAAGGAATCGAAGGTGCCGATCACCGTGGCGTTCAGCGTGCCGCCCTTCGGCGCCTGCGGATTGACGTGGTCGTAGCGCCGGAAGTCGGAACCGTAGCGGGATTCGCCGATCAGGGAGGAGCTGGCGTGCCATTCCCCGGCGGTTCCGCCCTTGGTCGGCGTCTGGGCCGGCGCCTGGGCCGCCAGGCGTCCGGGCAGCATCGAGAGGCCCGCGGCGGCCATACCGGCCTTGAGCACCAACCGCCTGTCCAGAACAATCATCCGCACCTCGTCACGACCCGCGCGGCGAACCGGTAGAATTTCCGCGCCACCCGGCCTGTGTAACAAAAAAAGCCGGGGTCAACCCGGCTTTTTCATGGTCGTGCGGATTACAATTTCGTCATTGCGCGGGGGCCGGCGCGGCCGGAGCGTTTTCCGCCGGGGCGGCAGGCGCAGGGGCCGCAGGCGCACTTTCAGCCGGCGCGGCCGGAGCAGCCTCGGCAGGAGCGGCGGGCTGCGCCGGCGGCGTCTCGGCCGGCGACGACGCGTTCTCCGGCGCGGGAGCGGCCGGCACCTCGGGAAGCGGCGCGGGGCTGTCGGCCAGCGTGCGCAAATAGGCGATCAGGTCGGCGCGCTCCTTCGGGTTCTTCAACCCGGCGAAGCCCATGGCCGTGCCCTTCACCAGACCTTTGGGCGACAGCAGGAAATGGTCGAGATGATCGTAGTCCCAGACGACGGAGCCGCCCTGCGAGAACTCCTTCATGGCGCCCGAATAGGCGAAGCCCTCATGCGAGGCAACCGGGCGGGTGACGACGCCGTAGAGGTTCGGACCGACCTTGTTGGCGCCGCCCTTGTCGATCGTGTGGCAGGCCGAGCACTTCTTCTCGACCGCCATGCCGGCGTTGACGTCGGCGGAGGCGAGGCGAACGGCGATCGGCTCGACCGCGTCGGCGGCGGGGGCTCCGCCTGCGGCTTCCGCCTCGACCGCCTCGATATGGAAGCCCGACTTCTCCGGCACCGGGGCCGCGAAGATGCCGTCCGACAGGATTCCCACCGAGAAGACGACGAACACGACGCCGAGGAACGCGCCGATCAGCTTGTTGAATTCGAAGGAGTCCATATGCCCCATGCTCCCTTGCCGGGTGTCGACATTGCCGACGCAAGGCAAGCCCGCGCAAGACAGATCGGCACGTTCCGGCGGTACCGGAAAATTCGCGCGGAAACTAGGTCTTTTGTCGGACCGTTGCAACACCTATAAGGGCGGCGTCCGGTGAGACGTTTTGCCACTTTCGAGACCCCCGTCGCCCGCTTCCGCTCCCCATGTCCCTGCTCATCCTCATCCCCGCCCGCATGGCCTCGACGCGACTGCCCGGCAAGCCGCTGGCCGACATAGCGGGGCGGCCGATGATCGCGCATGTCGCGGCGCGCGCGGCGGAAAGCGGGCTCGGCCGCGTGGTGGTCGCCACCGACACGGCCGCCGTCGCCGAGGCGGTGCGCGCGGACGGGTTCGAGGCGGTAATGACCAGGGCGGACCATCCGTCCGGCTCGGACCGCATCTTCGAGGCGCTGCGGGCGGTCGACCCAAAGGGCAGCGTCGAGACCGTCGTCAACGTGCAGGGCGACCTGCCGACCATCGATCCCGCCGCGATCCGCGCCGTGCTGCGGCCCTTCGCCGATCCCGCCGTCGACATCGCCACGCTCGGCGTCGAGATCGAGCGCGAGGAGGAGAAGGCCAGCCCCAACGTGGTCAAGATCGTCGGCTCGCCGGTCGCCGCGCAGCGCTTGCGGGCGCTCTATTTCACCCGCGCCACCGCGCCCTGGGGCGAGGGCCCGCTCTATCATCATGTCGGCCTCTACGCCTATCGCCGGTCAGCGCTGTCGCGCTTCGTGGCGCTGCCCCCCTCGCCGCTGGAACAGCGCGAGCGGCTGGAGCAGCTTCGCGCGCTGGAAGCCGGCATGCGCATCGACGCGGAGATCATCCGCACCGTGCCGCTCGGCGTCGACACGCCCGAGGACCTCGAGCGCGCCCGCGCCCTTCTGAACCACCGCTGAAAGCAAGACACATGGCTCCCGAAAAAACCAACCGCATCGCGTTCCAGGGCGAGCCCGGCGCCAATTCGGACACGGCGTGCCGCAACGTCTTTCCGGCGATGGAGCCGCTTCCCTGCGCCACCTTCGAGGACGCCTTCGCGGCG
The DNA here is from genome assembly GCA_027492275.1 of Mesorhizobium sp. Lineage (GTDB taxonomy): Bacteria > Pseudomonadota > Alphaproteobacteria > Rhizobiales > Rhizobiaceae > JAPUFC01. Next base: position 69,023 of record JAPUFC010000065.1, read on the forward strand.
GTGGAGACCGGCAAGGCGGACCTCGCCATGATCCCGATCGAGAACACGATCGCCGGCCGCGTCGCCGACATCCACCACATCCTGCCGGAATCGAAGCTGCACATCATCGGCGAGTATTTCCTGCCGATCCATTTCCAGCTCATGGTGCTGCCGGGGGTCGGGCGCGACGAGATCAGGACCGTCCACAGCCACATCCATGCGCTCGGCCAATGCCGCAAGTACATCCGCAGGAACGGCTGGAAGGGCGTGGTGGCGGGCGACACCGCCGGCGCGGCCAAGCTGGTGGCGGAGACCGGCGAGCGCGACATGGCGGCGCTGGCGCCGCGGCTGGCCGCCAGCCTCTACGGCATGGACATCCTGGAGGAGAACGTCGAGGACACCGACAGCAACGTCACGCGCTTCGTCGTTTTGACCCGCAGCAAGGCGTGGGCAGAGCGGCCGGCCCCCGACGCCCGGATGATGACGACCTTCATCTTCCGCGTCCGCAACGTGCCGGCGGCGCTGTACAAGGCGATGGGCGGCTTCGCCACCAACGGCGTCAACATGACCAAACTGGAAAGCTACCAGCTCGGCGCCTTCACGGCGACGCAGTTCTATGCCGACATCGAGGGCCATCCCGAGGACCCCAACGTCAAGCTGGCGCTGGACGAATTGCGGTTCTTCTCGCGCGAGGTCCGCATCCTCGGCGTCTACCCGGCCAGCCTGTCGCGCGAGGAGTGGAACGCGCCCGACTGAGCCTTCAGCTTCTCTCCACCCAGGCGCGGACGAGATGGTGCGCGATGGCGCCGGGCATCGGCGTCTTCAGCCCTTCCGGATGCGTGCCGGCGAGCATCGCCCGGACCTCGTCGCGCGAGAACCAGCGGCAATCCTCCAGTTCGGCGGCGTCGAAGGCGATGGCGTCGCCCAGCGCCTCGCCGAAGCAGCCGATCATCAGGGAATGCGGGAACGGCCAGGGCTGCGAGGCGTGGTAGACGACGCGGCCGAGCCTGATGCCGGATTCCTCCAGCGTCTCGCGGCGCACCGCGTCCTCGATCGTCTCGCCGGGCTCAACGAAGCCGGCGAGCGTCGAATACATGCCCGGCGCGAAGTGCCGGCTGCGCCCGAGCAGGCATTTTTCGCCGAGCACGGTCAGCATGATGACGACCGGGTCGGTGCGCGGGAAATGGTCGGCCCCGCACCCCTCGCAATGGCGGCGATAGCCGCCGGCGCGCATGCCGGTCTCGTGGCCGCAGCGGCCGCAGAAGCGATGCGTCGCATGCCAGGTCAGCAGCGCCGCGCCCTGCGCCACCTGGCCGAGACCGTCCGGCGCCAGCAGGTTCTGGATGAACAGGGAGCGGTGGTCGACGGCCTTGATGGAGGCGGGCAGCGCCTCCGGCTCCAGGGCCTGCGCCAAAGCTAGAACTGGGCCCTCCGGCGAGCGGCCGAGCAGGATGGCCGCCTGCGGGTCGAGGCCGAGCGCGCCGGCCTCTCCCGGCCCGAAATAGGGCTCCAGCCTGTCGCCGGACGCCTTCATCAGCAGGCGGCCGCCGCCGATCAGCAGCAGGCGGACGGCAGGGTCGCGCAGCGCCACGGCGACCGAATCGTCGGCGCGCTTCTCGGATTCGCGCTCGAGCGTGTTGCCGGCGAAGGCGACGAAGCGGCTGGCTTCCGTTTCGGGCGCGTCGAAAAGGGCGAAGGGCATCGGCTGCTCTGGGGGCTGCTCTGGGGATCGGACTGGAGGACGGCCGCTTATAGCGCCGCCTTGAGCGTTTCGGCAAACCGGTGCAGCGCTTCGCGCGAGTAGCTCTCGCGCAACCCATGGCCCCAGACCGGGCCGGGCCAGTTCGGATCGCCCTCGCTGCGCGCGACGACGTGGACGTGAAGCTGCCGGACCATGTTGCCCAGCGCGCCGGTGTTGATCTTGGTGCAGCCGGTGACGCGCTTCAGCGCCTGCGCGACCATGTTGGTCTCGAAGGTGAGCATGGCCTGGTCGAGCGGCGTGAGGTCATGGACCTCCTCGATGCCGGGCCGCTGCGGCACCAGCAGCACCCACGGCCAGCGGCGGTCGTCCATCAGCCTGAGCTCGCACAAGCCGAGCCAGATCACATGCTCGCTGTCGGCGTCGAGCCGCGAATCGAGCACGAATCCGCCCTTCAGGCTCGGCAGCATGGCGTTTCCCCTCAACCTGTCACCCAGCGAAGCTAGAAGCAGAGGCCGCACCCCGCAAGCGGCGGCTGCACATTTTATCGGCAGCCGGCGACGGCTTGCAATCGCCCTCCGAAACGCCGATATGGAAGCCGGGAGGCTGGTGGTGGACGAACCACTCGCCAACCGGGTCAGGTCCGGAAGGAAGCAGCCCTAACGAGCTCGGGACGGGTCATCGTTCCAGCCTCCCGCCTTCCGCCCGCCCGCCGTGTCCCGGAACCGGCCGGCGCGGCCCGTGCGGGCGACGCTTTCGCCCGGAACCGACGCGACGAGGAGCACTGCGAAAGGCGGATGAGCGAGGCCGGCAACGAGCTTTTCCCCCAGGCGGAGAAAAACGCCGGCGCCGGCTATCGCGTGCTGGCGCGCAAGTACCGTCCCGCCGACTTCTCCGCCCTCATCGGCCAGGAGCCGATGGTGCGCACCCTCACCAACGCCTTCGCCTCCGGCCGCATCGCGCAGGCCTGGATGCTGACCGGCGTGCGCGGCGTCGGCAAGACGACGACGGCACGAATCCTGGCGCGGGCGCTGAACTACAGGACAAGCGAGATCGACCGGCCGACCGTGGACCTCTCGGCGCCCGGAGAACATTGCCAGGCGATCATGGAAGGCCGCCATGTCGACGTCACCGAGATGGACGCCGCTTCCCATACCGGCATCGACGACATCCGCGAGATCATCGAGCAGGTGCGCTATGCGCCCGTCTCGGCGCGCTACAAGGTGTTCATCATCGACGAGGTGCATATGTTGTCCACGCAGGCCTTCAACGGCCTGCTGAAGACGCTGGAGGAGCCGCCGCCGCATGTGAAGTTCATCTTCGCCACCACCGAGATCCGCAAGGTGCCGATCACCGTGCTGTCGCGCTGCCAGCGCTTCGACCTGCGGCGCGTCGACGCCGGCGCGCTGACCGCCCATCTCGCCCGCATCGCCGGGCTAGAGGCGATCGCGGTGGAGGACGAGGCGCTGGCCATGATCGCGCGCGCCGCGGAAGGCTCAGTGCGCGATTCGCTCTCCATCCTCGACCAGGCCATCGCGCATGCGGGCGTCGAGGGCGGTCCCTCCATCACCGCGCAGCAGGTGCGCGCCATGCTGGGGCTCGCCGACCGCGGCCGCGTCATCGATTTGTTCGAGCAGCTCATGTCGGGCGAGGTGGCGAAGGCGCTGGACGGGTTTCGCGCGCAATACGATGTCGGGGCCGATCCGGTCGCCGTGCTGACCGACCTCGCCGAGTTCAACCATCTCGTCACGCGGCTGCGCTTCGTGCCCGGCGCGGCGGAGGACAGGTCACTGTCGGAGGAGGAGCGCCGGCGCGGCGCGGAGCTCGCCGGCAAGCTGTCGGTGCGCGTGCTGTCGCGCACCTGGCAGATGCTCATCAAGGGCATTCCCGAGGTGCAGGGCTCGCCGCGCCCGGTCAGCGCCGCCGAGATGGTGCTGATCCGAATCGCCCATGCCGCCGATCTGCCGACGCTGGACGAGGCGCTGAAGTCCTTTTCGGAGAACGGCGGCGGCGACAGGCCCGTTGCGCGCGCGCCTTCGACCCCGAACGGCATGGGCAGCGGCGGCGGATCGGCCGTTTCCCAGGTCGCCATGCCGACTGTTTCCTCCGGCGGGCCGGGCGGGGCTGCGATGCGCCTGGTCGAGGCCGCGCCGAGCCCGGCGAAACCCGTGACGGCTCCCGCACCCGTCATGGAACCGCCGGCGCCCTCCGTGCCGGTCAAATCGCTCGCCGACATAGCGGCCCTGGCCGACGCCAACCGCGACCTCGCCTTCAAAGTCCTGGTCAAGCGCTGCGTGCGGCCGGTGCGGATCGAGCCGGGCCGGCTGGAGGTGAGCCTCACCGACGATGCGCCCAAGACGCTGCTCGGCGACCTGACGACGCGCATGGAGCGCTGGACGGGCCGGCGCTGGATCGTCTCGCTGTCGCGCGAGGCGGGCGGCGAGACGCTGGCCGAGGCGGAGACCAGCCGGCGCGAGACCGCCATATCGGACGCGCGCAGCGACCCGGCGGTCGCCGCGCTGCTGTCGCGCTTTCCCGGCGCGCGCATCATCGACGTGCGCCTGCCGGTCGCGCCGGAGCAGGCGGCGGGCGACGCGGAGCTGCCCGAGCCGGCGCCGGACGACGACGATTTGGATTTCTGACGGAGAGACGCGATGAAGGATCTGCTCGGCCTGATGGGCAAGGCGAAGGAGATGCAGGCCAAGTTCCAGGCTTTGCAGGAGGAGATCGCCGGGCTGACCGCGACGGGACAGGCCGGCGGCGGACTGGTTTCGGTGACGCTCACCGGCAAGTTCGAGATGACGGCGTTGAAGGTCGATCCCTCGCTGTTCAAGGAGGAGGAGGTCGAGATCCTGGAAGACCTGATCCTTGCCGCCCACAACGACGCCAAGGCCAAGGTCGAGGCCGCCATGCAGGAGAAGACGCGCGAGCTGACCGCCGGCCTGCCGATCCCGCCGGGCATGAAACTGCCTTTTTAGTGAATGGTGAATAGTGAATGGCCGCAGAAGTTCGCACGCCTTCACAGCCAGCGCTTTTGCCTCTTTTCCATCCACCGTTTTTCCATTCACCATTCACCGTCATGAAACGAATCGCCGGCCCCGAGATCGAACGCCTGATCCAGCTCCTGGCGAAGCTGCCGGGGCTGGGGCCGCGCTCGGCGCGCCGCGCGGCGCTGCACCTGATCAAGAAGAAGGAGCAGCTTCTGGCGCCGCTGGCGGCGGCCATGGGCGAAGCGGTGGACAAGGTGCGCGTGTGCTCGACCTGCGGCAATGTCGACACCGCCGATCCCTGCATGATCTGCACCGACCCGCGCCGCGACCCGGCGACGGTGATCGTGGTGGAGGACGTGTCGGACCTGTGGGCGCTCGAGCGGGCGGGCGCGATGAACGCGCGCTTCCACGTGCTCGGCGGAACGCTCTCGCCGCTGGACGGGATCGGCCCGGACCAGCTCAACATCCGCTCGCTGATCGAGCGGCTGTCGGGCGGCGAGGTCGGCGAGGTGATCCTGGCCGTCAATGCCACGGTGGAGGGGCAGACGACCGCCCACTACCTCACGGACCAGCTCGCCGGGCTCGACGTCAAGGTCACGCGGCTGGCGCATGGCGTGCCCGTGGGCGGCGAGCTGGACTATCTGGACGAGGGAACGCTTGCCGCCGCGCTGAAGTCGCGGACCGCTTTCTGACGTATTTCCGATACAGGGAGAGGGGATGAGTCCGATCCGCACTGCGCCCCCTCTGGCCCTTCGGGCCACCTCCCCCTTAAACGGGGGAGGATCGAGGTCGCGGGCGTCCGCATCGCAAATCCTCCCCTGCGAAGCGGGGGAGGTGGCCCGAAGGGCCGGAGGGGGCGCCGCCCTCGCCCTGTTCCTCCTTCTGGCGTGCCTGCTCTTCGCCGCGCCCGCATCCGCCCAGACCATCGACCGACAGTTCCAGGCCTGGCTTGCGAACGACCTCTGGCCTTCCGCACAGAAGCAGGGCGTCTCGAAAAAGACTTTCGACGCCGCCTTCGCCGGCGTGAAACCGAACCTCAAGCTGCCAGACCTCATGCTGCCGGGCGAGAAACCCGAGACGCCGAAGACGCAGCACCAGGCCGAGTTCGGCTCGCCAGGCACTTACTTCGCCGAGAAGACGATCGGGGCGGTGACGGCGGGCGGGCGCGTCCGCGCCGGACAGCATGCCGCCACGCTGGCGGCGCTGGAGAAGCGCTACGGCGTGCCGGGCGGCGTCGTGCTGGCGATCTGGGGCCGCGAATCCGGCTTCGGCGCGGCCAGGATGCCCTATGACGCCTTCGAGGTTCTGGGCACCAAGGCCTGGCTGGCGACGCGCAAGGACATGTTCCGTTCGGAGGTTCTGGCCGGGCTGGTCATGCTGGAGAAAGGACTCGTCAGCCGCGCGGCGATGAAGTCCTCCTGGGCCGGAGCGCTCGGCCAGCCGCAATTCCTGCCGACCTCCTTCCTCAAGCATGCCGCCGACGGCGACGGCGACGGGCGCGCCGACATCTGGCGTTCGACGCCGGACACGCTGGCCTCCATCGCCAATTATCTCGCCCATTACGGCTGGCAGCGCGGCCGTGACTGGGGGTTCGAGGTGACGGTGCCGGAAAAGGTGTCCTGCGCGCTGGAAGGACCGGATCGGGGCAAGCGGATTTCCGACTGGGCGGCGATGGGCGTTTCCCGCGTGTCGGGGCGAACTTTTCCGGCCGGCGAACTCGGCAAGGAGGGTTTTCTGCTGATGCCGGCCGGCCGGAACGGCCCGGCCTTCATCGTCACGCCGAACTTCTACGTGCTCAAGGAATACAACGAGAGCGACCTCTATGCGCTGTTCGTGGGCCATGCCGCAGACCGCATCTCCGGCGGCGACCGCCGCTTTTCCGGCGCCTGGGGGCCCGTCGGCGGGCTCTACCGCTCGGACGTGGCCGCCATGCAGCGCGGGCTGGAAAAGCTCGGCTACGATGTCGGCGGCGCGGACGGGCTGCCGGGCTTCAGGACGCGGCGCTCCATCGGCGAGTGGCAGGCGAAGAAGGGGCTTCCCGCCAGCTGCTTCCCCGATGCCGGCATCGTGAAGGCGTTGCGTTAGGCGGCCGCCGCGATCTCGTCCTTCACGCCGGCCAGTATCTCGTAGGAGCGCTTGCGCGCCGCGTGGTCGAAGATCTGCGCCGTCACCATCAGCTCGTCCGCGCCGGTCCGCTCGACGAAGGCTTTAAGGCCCGCCCTCACCGTATCGGGCGAGCCGACGATGGCGCAGGACAAAGTGTGGCGCAGCATGGACTTCGCCTGCGGGTCGAGATTCTCCTCGTAGCCGGCGAGCGGCGGCGGCAGCTTGCCGCGCCGGCCCGTGCGGATCGCCACGAAGGCCTGCTGCTGCGAGGAAAAGAGGAGGCGCGCCTCCTCGTCGGTGGGCGCGGCTATGACGCTGACGCCGAGCATCAGATGCGGCTTCGCCAGCCTGTCGGACGGCTGGAAGCGGGAGCGATAGATGGCGGTGGCGTTCTCCAGCTCGTCCGGCGCGAAATGCGAGGCGAAGGCATAGGGCAGGCCGAGCATGGCGGCGAGCTGCGCGCCATAGGTGCTGGAGCCGAGGATCCAGACCTCCACGTCCTGGCCCTCGCCCGGAATGGCGCGTATCTGCTGGTTGGGCTCGGCCGGCTCGAAATAGCGCATGAGCTCGACGACGTCCTGCGGAAACGTGTCGACGCCGGCGTCGAGATTGCGCCGCAGCGCCCGCGCCGTCAGCATGTCGGTGCCCGGCGCACGGCCGAGGCCGAGGTCGATGCGGCCGGGATGCAGCGCCGCCAGCGTGCCGAACTGCTCGGCGATGACGATGGGCGCATGGTTCGGCAGCATGATGCCGCCGGCCCCGACGCGGATTGTCGAGGTGCCGGCCGCGACATGCTGGATCACCACCGACGTGGCGGCGCTGGCGATGCCCGGAAAATTATGATGCTCGGCGAGCCAGTAGCGGTGGAAGCCGAGCCGTTCGGCATGGCGGGCGAGGTCGAGCGTGCTGGCGAGCGCCTGGCCGACGTCGCCGCCTTCCACCACGGGGGAGAGATCGAGCACGGAGAGTACGGCCATGGAGATTCCGCTTGTCTGGTTCGGATCGTCTGCTTCGGAACCGCCAATATGGGTGCGGCGAACGCGATCGCCAAGCGCTTCGCGCTCAGGCGGCAGGGGCGGGCTCCGCCTTCAGCGCCGCCACCTCCTTGCGCACCAGCGGCGCGACCCGGGTGCCGAACAGCTCGATCGCCTTCATCAGCTTGGCATGCGGCATTGGCCCGATCGCCATCTGGATCAGGAAGCGGTCGTTGCGGAACAGCTTCCACTGGGCGACGATTTTTTCTGCAACCACCTCCGGGCTGCCGACGAACAGCGCACCGCGGGGACCCCGCGCCTGATCGAAATGGGCGCGGCTGGTCGGCCCCCAGCCGCGCTCGCGGCCGATCCGGTTCATCACCTCGGCCTGCGGGCCGTAGAAATCGTCCGCCGCCTGCTCCGAGGTCTCGGCGACGAAGCCGTGCACGTTTAGGCTGGTGGCGAGCGTCGCCGGATCGTGTCCGGCGCGGCGGGCGCTCTCGCGATAGTAGTCGAAGAAGGGCGTGAAGCGCGCCGGCTCGCCGCCGATGATGGCGAGCGCCAGCGGCAGGCCGAGCACGCCAGCGCGCGCTGCCGATTCCGGCGTGCCGCCGATCGCCAGCCAGACCGGCAGCTTCTCCTGATAGGGGCGCGGATAGACGCCGCGCCCGTGGATCGAGGGGCGGAATTTTCCTTCCCAGTTCACTTTCGTCTCCTCGCGCAGCGCCAGCAGGAGGTCGAGCTTCTCGGCGAAGAGCTCGTCATAATCCTCCAGCCTCTGGCCGAAGAGCGGGAAGGATTCGATGAAGGAGCCGCGCCCGGCCATGATCTCGGCCCGGCCGGAGGAGAGCTGGTCGAGCGTCGCGAACTGCTGGAAGACGCGCACCGGATCGTCCGACGACAGCACCGTCACCGCGCTGGTCAGGCGGATGCGCCTGGTGCGCTCCGCCGCGGCGGCCAGCACCACGGCCGGCGCGGACACGGCGTAGTCCGGACGGTGGTGCTCGCCGACGCCGAACACGTCGAGCCCGACCTGATCGGCCAGGGCGATCTCCTCGACCAGGTTGCGAAGGCGCTGGTGCCAGCCGACCTCGCCGGGACCCTGGGTCAGCGAGACATCGCCGAAGGTGTGGAGGCCGAGTTCCATGGTTCGCATTCCCGCTTGATGACGCCTGTGACTTAGGATCGACGGGGCGCTGGCGCCAGCCGCGAGGGCGGTGAACGGTCCGTCTTTCCCCGTTGCGCGGCGACAACAGGGCCGGTCAAGGCCCAGAAACCTGCGATTCAGCCTTGAACTCGGCGCGCCGATGCGTATTTAGAGCGCGTCGGACCCCAATGAATCGTTCTGGGCTCCGCTGACCGACTTCAGGGAACAACCATTGGCTGTATATAGGGAAAAGGACATCTTCGAACGCCGTAGCGCGGCGAACGAAGCGAAGAAGGCATTGTTGGAACGCTTCAAGGCCCGGCCGGGGCCCGACGATCCTGCGGTGCAGGCGCGGCAGGCCGAGCGGCAGGCGATTCTCAAGGCGCGCGCCGAGCGCGAGGCCGAGAAGGAAAAGCTGAGGCAGGAGCGCCTCGCCCGCGAGGCCGTCGAGCGCGCCAAGCGCGAGGCCGAGGAAGAGGCGGCCCGCCTGGCTGCCGAGGAGCTGGCCCGCGAGGATGCGAAGCGCCGCGAGGCCGAGGAGACGACGCGCATCGCGCAGCTTCTGGCCGACGAGGCTTCCCGCAAGGCCAAGCGCGACGCGCGCTACGCCGCCCGCAAGGCCCGTACCGGCCGGCGGTAAGGCTTTCAGGCCAACCGGATACAAAAGGCCGCATCCCTCAGGGATGCGGCCTTTTGGCCGTGGCTATTTCTTGTCCTTGATCTTGATCGCGGCAACGGGCGGCGCCTTGGCCGCCGGGGCGGTTTTCGCCTTGGCGTCCTTCTTGGGCTTGCGCGCTTCCTTGTTGCTGCGAAGCTGACCTTTCGCCATCGTCCGTCCTCCTTGCCGTCTGTGCGAATAGAAGCAGGTTTTGCGGCGGGAGCAAGGGGTTCTTCGTGGCGCCGCCGCGATCCCCGCCGTCAGCGCACGGCCCGCCGTCAGGGCACGACGGCGTATCGCTCGACGCCGGAGGGATCCACGCTCCGGCGCGCGCGCCCGGCCGTCACCAGATAGTGCAGATGCGCCAGCGTCTCGCCGACGGCGATCCAGGCGTGACCGCCGCTCATGGCGTGGGCGAAGACCAGTCCGGCCAGTTCGTAGGCCGTCTTCTCCCGCCCCATGTGGCTCTCGAACTCGTCGAGCCTGGCCATGTGATGCGCCCGCATGTAGGCGACGCGGTCGCGCAGCCCGCGAAACGGCAGCCCGTGCGAGGGCAGCACCAGCGTGTCCCCGGGCAGGGTTTCCAGCCAGTCCAGCGATTCGAGATAGTCCTTGAGCGGATCGCCGCCCTGCTGGTCGGGGAAGACGGCGATGGCGGGCGTGATCTGGGGCAGGATCTGGTCGCCGGCGATGAGGACGCCGGCCTCGGCGCAATAGGCCATGGCATGCTCGGCGGCATGGCCGCCGAAGGTGCGCACCAGCCAGGTGCGGGCGCCGATGACGAGCCGGTCGCCGTCGGCGACGATCGAGGCGGTGCGCGGCATCGCGCCGAACAGCTCCTTCAGGTCGTTGCGCGTCGCCAGGGTTTCGCGGGCGACGTCCCCGGCCATTCCGTGCCGGCGGAAGAAGGCGACCACCTCGTCGTCATCGTCGAAGGCGGAGCGGCGCCGCGCCGCCTCGAACTCGGTTTTCGTCACCGCGAAGTCGGCGCCGAAACGGTCGACGAACCAGCCCGAAAGGCCGATATGATCGAGGTGGCCATGGGTGGCGAAGAGCCGCTTCACTGGCTTGCCGCCAAGCCAGTCGCGCGCGATCCCCTCCCAGAAGGCCACGAAGTCGGGGGACTGCAGGCCGCAGTCGATCACGGTCCAGCCGTCGTCATCCGCCAGCAGCCACACGTTGACGTGGTTGAGACGCATGGGCAAGGCCAGCCGGGCCCAGAAAATCCCTTCCACGACCTCGACGGGCCTACCGAAATCCTCCGGCATGGCGAGCGGCGGGTCGAGATCGCGCAACCAGGCGGCGGTCGGCTTCGTCAGGGCGGTCATGCGCATTCCTTCGGCATCGTCGGGATCAGTGGCCAGCCGCCATCCCGCCTGTCGCGGCGGCAGTCTCGCGACCGGGCAGGCCGCGACGGACGGGGGTCACCCGGCGGCTGTCCGGTCCGCGGGAGGTCATGTGCTGCCTTTCATCGCAGCCCATATCGCGCCGATAGCGGCCGGCCGCAATCGAAAATCGCCTTCGGCCGGCTGACATGTTCCAAGCGGCGCCAGCCCGAAGCGCCTTGGCGATCGCCGCATGCCTTGGCCGGCACGCCTTGCCGGCATCGCCGCCCGTGCGGCCCACGCGATCTTGCACGTGCCGGGACGGCTGGCGGATTTCTCCTTCCGGGGCCGGAAGCCGCTCTTCGCCGGCGACCCGCTGACCCTGTGCGGCCGCGGCGAGGGCGATGGCTACGCACCGTGGGCGGAGGGGCCGTGCGGCGGCGCGGCGATGGCCGCCGGCGCCCGGAGGATGACGCCCGGCGGGTGAGGCCGCCGCCGTGACGGCGCGACCGCAACCCGCCACGCGATCGGCAGGGAGCCAAAGCGCATGATCCTCGTCGAGGATTTGCCGCGCCGGCCGGCCAAGCCGGCTGACGCGGGCGCGCGACCTCAGGCGGTCTCGATGTCGGGGATGCGCAGGACCTGGCCCGGATAGATCTTGTCGGGATGGGTCAGCATCGGCTTGTTCGCCTCGAAGATGACCGTGTATTTCGACGCCTTGCCCTTGCCGTACTGGGCTTCGGCGATCTTCGACAGGTTGTCGCCCTTCTTGACCGTGTAGAACACCGGCTGCTTCGCCGGCGTCGAGGCCTTGACCAGCTCCGTCATGTCGACATTGCCGTCGAGCTTCACGCTGGATTCGGGCGCGACGACCTTGAGCTCCTCCGCCTCGACCTTCGAGATGCCCAGTGTGTTGCCGACGGCGATGACCGCCTTCTCGAAGGCCGACTGGTCCTTGACCACGCCCTTGAGGATCGCCTTGTCGCCCTGGACGACGACCTCGACCTTGTCGGTGCCGAGCTTGTAGGAATCGAGATCCTTCTTGACCGCTTCCGCCTTCGGCTCCTCGTCGTCGCCGAAGCCGAGCTTCTTGCCGACATTCTTCACGAAATCGAACATGCCCATCGTCGATTCTCCTTTTAGGCTGGCCCTTCGGGCGGGATTAATGCACCGCGCGCGCGGAAATGGAAGAGGCCGCGGTCAATCCGAATCGACCTTGCCGCGCAGCCTCTTGACCGTGGAGCGGCCCGCCTTGCCCTTCAGCCGGCGCTCGACCGAGCCCTTGGTCGGCCTGGTCTTGCGGCGCGGCGGCGGCGGCGGTTCGGCGGCCTTCGACACCAGCTCCGTCAAACGGCCACGGGCGTCGGCGCGATTCTGCTCCTGCGTGCGGTAGCGCCCGGCCTCGATGACGATGACGCCGTCCTTGGTGGCGCGCTGGCCGGCCAGCTTCAGCAGGCGCTCGCGCACGGGCTCCGGCAGGCCCTGCGCGCGGGCGGCGTCGAAGCGCAGCTGGACGGCGGTCGCGACCTTGTTGACGTTCTGCCCGCCCGGTCCCGAAGAGCGGATGAAATTCTCCTCGAGATCGTCCTCGTCGATGAACACGCCGGGGCGTATGTCGATCCGTTCCGGCATCTGTCCGCCATCTCCGCCTGGTTCCAGAGAAAGCACAAGCGCGCAAAAAGAAAAGGCCCGGCGCGAAGGCCGGGCTCTTGAAGTCGGGAACGGCCGGTTCAGGCCATGTTGCCGCTGATCCAGTGCGACAGCGCGGTCTTGGGCAGCGCGCCGACCTTCACGTCCGCCACCTCGCCGCCCTTGAAGACCATCAGCGTGGGGATCGAGCGCACGCCGAACTGCGCCGCCAGCTCGGGGTTCTCGTCGATGTTGAGCTTGGCGATCTTCACCTTGCCGTCGAGCTCCGTCGAAAGCTCCTCCAGCGAGGGGCCGATCATCTTGCAGGGGCCGCACCACTCGGCCCAGAAGTCGACGACGACGGGGCCGCTGGCCTCCAGAACGTCGGACTTGAAATTGTTCTTGTCGACCTTGACGGTAGCCATGGAGTTCAGCCTTTCGGAATTGACGTCGCGCTATATGTGGTGTGCCGGACGGCACGGGTCAAGCGTATATTGAACGCGTCCTCACGCCGCGCCGAGCTTCGCCAGCGCGGCGTCGAGACGGGCCGGCGGCAGCTCGAACAGGCGCGGGCCGGCGGTGAACAGCAGCGCGGCCCGGATGCGCCGGCCCGGATAGAGCGGGGCGAGCACGGCGCGGTAGAGCGCGACCTGGAGGACGTAGGATTGCGGCAGGGCATCCATGTCCGCCGGCACCGCGCGGTTGGTCTTGTAGTCGAGGACCAGCACGTCCCCGTCCGTCACCGCGAGCCGGTCGATCGTGCCGGCGACGGTCCGCTCGCGCCCGCGCACCATGATCCGCCCGGCGACGGACACCTCCGCGCGCGAGCCGGGCGCGAAGAAGGCCGACAGGCCGGGCGACGACAGCACCGCCTCCGCCTGTGCGAAGGCGGAGCGGCGGTCGGCGTCGCTCCAGTCCGGCACGGCCCGGGCGAGATAGGCGAGCGCTTTTTCGCTCCGCCCCTCCGGCGGGTGGTCGGGCAATAGCTGGAGCAGCCTGTGCATGACCAGACCGCGCTCGATGGCGAAGGCCGGCTTCAGCGCCGCGTCGAGCACGGGCGACAGGGTCGAGGCGACAGGCTCGACCGGTTCGTCCACCAGCAGCGACGCGCCGGACGGCGACAGCGGCTTGGGAAAATCGTCCTCCGCCGCCAGCGTCTCGCCGAACCAGGGCGGCTGCGTCCAGCTCCGCGCCGCGATGCCGGCCTGCCTCTCGTCCGGCTGCCCGGCGGGACGCGCCTTGCCGTCGAGGCAGAAGCGCAGCACCGGCTCGCCGGTCAGCGGATGAAGAGCCTGCCGGCTTTCGGCCGCGCCGGCCAGCGCCTGCTCGACCAGCGCATGCCATGTCGTGGGCCGGCGCGGCTGGCGGCCGTGATAGCCGCAGACGATCAGCCGGTCTTCCGCCCGCGTCATGCCGACATAGAGAAGCCGGCGGTACTCGTCGTCGGCGCGGTCCCTTGCCCGCAGGATGGCCTGACGCGAGAAGGCATTGGCCACGTCCGAGCCCGATCGCCACAGGTAGCCGGTGCCGATGCAGTCGGGATGCTTCATGTCGAACGGCATGAGGCGGGGCAGATGCTGGTCGCTGAACGGCGCCGAGCCGCTGTCGACTAAGAACACGACGGGCGCCTCCAGTCCTTTGGCCGCGTGCACGGTCATGATGCGGACCTCGTCGCGGCCCTGGTCCATCTCGCGCTTGATCTCGGGCCCGGCCGATTCCAGCGTCGCCAGGAACGCTTCCAGCCCCGGCAGGCCGGCGCGTTCCTCGGCCAGGCAGAAGCTCAGGAACTCGTCGAGGATGTCGCCGGCCTCGGGCCCGAGCCGCGCGATCATGCGCCTGCGCACGCCGCCCCGCGCCAGCACCGAAGAATAGAACTCGAACACCGGGCTGAACGCGGCTTCCGCGCCCCATGCGTCGAGCCTGGCGGCGATGCCGGCGAGTTCGCCGTCCTCGCGCGCGTGGAGGCGCAGCGACGCGCCGAGCGACATGGTCACCGGGCGGCCCGCCGCCAGCCTATAAAGCGCTTCCTCCGATACGGAAAAGACGGGGCTGCGCAGCAGCGCAGCCAGCGACAGGTCGTCGCCGGGCTGGAGCAGGAAGCGGCCGAGCGCGATCATGTCCTTGACCGCGATATGACCCGCCAGCAGCAGGCGGTCGGCGCCCGCGACCGGCACGCCCTTGTTCTTCAGGCTGCGCGACAGGGCGTGCACGAAGCTGTCGCGCTTGCGCACCAGCACCATGATGTCGCCGGGCGCCAGCCGCCTGCCCTGGCCGTCGATCCTCTCGCCGATATCGAGCCAATGCCGGATCGTCGCGGCCACCGTCTCGGCGACGCGGACCGCCGGCGCACTGGCGTGATCGACCGGATCGGCCCAATCCTCCGGCTCGGTGATCGTCTCGGCGCCCACCGAAGGCCACAGCTCGACATAGCCCGGCGCGTCGTAGCGGATCGCGCTGTGCCTCACCCCCAGGGACGACAGGCCGCGCCGCGCGGATTCCGTGGCGAAGACGCGGTCCACCGCGCCCAGCACGTCGCGCGTCGAGCGGAAGGAGAGCTGGAGCCGGACATGCTCGAACCCCGCCTCGGCGGCGCGCACCCGGGCGGAGAAATCGGAGCCCGTCTCGGCGAAGGCCTCGGGCACCGCGCCCTGGAAGGAGTAGATCGACTGCTTCTCGTCGCCGACGGCGAACACGGTGCGGCGGACGCCGTTGCGCGCGCCCATGCCGGCGAAGAACTCCTCGGCCAGCCGGCGCACCACGCTCCATTGCGACGGGCTGGTGTCCTGCGCCTCGTCCAAGAGGATGTGGTCGATGCCCTGGTCGAGCTTGTACTGGACCCACGCGCCCGCCCCGTCGCGCGCCAAAAGGTTCACCGTGCGCGTGATCAGGTCGTTGAAGTCGAGGAAGCCGCGTCCGGCCTTGAGCTGCTCGTAGCGTCCGATCAGCCAGTCCGCGACGGTCAGCGCCGCGCGGGTGCCCTCCAGCATCCGGAGCAGCGCCAGCCGCCCGGCGGCCTCCGCGATGGCCGACGCCGCCTGCGCGTAGCGCTCGGGCAGGTCGGGCAGGCGCGCACACAGCGCCTTCTTGAACGCGCTCGCGGCATAGGGCTCGCCGTCGCTCTTGAGGAAGCCGGAGGCCAGCAGCGCCAGCCGCCGCACCGGGTCCGTCTCGGCGAAGGCCGGCGCGGCGTCGGGCAGGATGTTGTTGAGCACGCTGCGCGCATCGGTCGCCTCGGCTTCCGCCGCGAAGCGGGAGAAATAGGCCGGCGGGAAGGACGGCAGCGGCCAGACCGCGCCGGCCACCCCCTCCGCCGAGGCGTCCGCCGGGAAGCCGAACGCCTCGAACAGCAGCGCATACCGCCCCGTGTCGCCGCCCAGCGCGGTGATGAAGGCGCGCAGGCCGTCGCGCCTAGCGACGATCTCCTTCAGCAGGGCGTCGAGGCCGAACTCGCCGGCGCGCTCCAGCACGGTGGCGAAGGCCTCGCCCAGGGAAGGGTTCGCGGCCGTCGCGCCGGTGACCAGCTCGCGCCGCGCCTCGGCGAACAGCGCCTCCTCCATGCGCGCGTCGAGCATCTGGAAATGCGCCACGATGTTCGCCTCCAGCGGGAACTGGTGCAGAACCGCTTCGCAGAAGGCATGGATGGTGTGGATCTTCAGCCCGCCCGGCGTCTCCAGCGCCTCGGCGAAGAGTTTTCGCGCGCGCGAGAGCTTCTGACGGCCGGGCGCGCTGCCCTCGATGGCGAGGATTTCGGCCGACAGGGCTTCGTCCCCGAGCATCGTCCAGGCGGATAGCGTCGAGAACACCCGCGCCGACATGTTGGCCGCCGCGGCGCGCGTATAGGTCAGGCACAGGATCTTCGAGGGATCGGTGCCGTCGAGCAGCAGCCGGATGACGCGCTGCGCCAGCACATGCGTCTTGCCGGAGCCGGCATTGGCCGACACCCAGGCCGAATGGCCGGGATCGGAGGCCAGCCCCTGCAAGCGCAGCGTCTCGCCCGGAACCGGATAGCGGGGCGCGCTCACGGCAAGACCTCGCCGCTGTCGCCGTCCGCGCCCGCCGACCATTCGAGCACGCGCGCCAGATGATCGTAGTCGCCGTCGGTGTCGCCCTCGCGGAACGGCAGCGCGCGCGACAGATAGCCGGCATCCGGGTTCTGGTAGTGAAGCAGCAGGCGCTCCAGCCGCGCCCAGGCGTCTTCGGCGAGGTCCGGCGCGCTGCGGATGGTCCTTGCATGCTCCAGGATCGACTCCTGGAGCACGACGCCGCTCGGTTTCAGGCGCACGAAAGCCAGCTCCGCCGGCTCCTGTTTTCCGAGGTCGCGGAAGGCGCCGCGCCGCAGCAGCGCCGCCTCCAGCGCGAGCTGCGGCGACAGGAGCGTATGGGCCTGGCCCTTGGACGGGGATGCGCCTGTCTTGTAGTCGAGAATGTCGGCCATGCCGGCCGGCAGCAAATCGACCCGGTCGGCATAGCCGGACAGCGTCACGCCCGAGCGCCCCACCAGCGTCTTCTCCGCGCGGGCTTCGGCATGGCGGGCGGCGACATGCGCCGCGCGCGTCCGCTCCCAGTCGAGGATGCCGGCGGCGAGCTGAACGAAACGCGGCCACCAGATGGCCTGCACGTCGGCAGGCAGCATCGCCTCCGCGAAGCAGTCGCCGGCCATGGCCAGCAGCGCGGCGTGCGCCGCGTCGTCCCTGGAGTCGACGCCGGACGCGGCGAAGCGGTGCAGGATCTCGTGGAACAGCGTTCCGCGCTCCGCCGCGCCGGGGTCGCGCAGCAGCGGCTCGAGCGGCGACAGCTGCAGAAGGCGCCGGGCATAGACCGCATAGGGGTCGCGGCGCAGCGTCTCGATCTCGGTCACCGAAAAATGCGTCGGCCGCGACGCGACGGGCGGCTTCGGATTCGGGCGCGGGGCGAAATCCTCCTTGGGCGCGGCGTCGAGCGTGGCGGCCAACCCGGTCAGCTCCGTGCCGCGCGCGCGCATGGCGGCCGTGGCGGCGGGACCGGCGAAGGCGAGCAGCCTTTGCAGCAGGCGCGATGCGACCGAGGGCGCCTCGCCGTCGCGGGCGGAGCGCGTCAGCACCACCTCCGGCGCGCCCATCGCCATGGTGAAGTCATGCGCGGATTGGCCGATGCGCCGCTCCGGCGGCTCCAGCCCGAGGCCGCTTTTCATGAGGCGCGACAGGAAGCGGTCGGATTCGGGCTTGCGCGGCCACGCCCCCTCGTTGAGCCCGCCGACGACCAGCGTGTCGACCCGTTGCAGGCGCGCCTCCAGCGAGCCCCAGATGGCGATGCGCCGTTCCGCCCCGGGCGCGGGCTTGACCATCGTGCCGGCGGCCAGCGCCATTAGCACGTCGGGCCATTCCGACGGCGCGAGCGGGAAGGGCGCGACGGCTCCGACCAGCCCGCGCAGCACTTCGGCGAGCTTTTCGCCGGCGTCGCCGGCATAGAGACCGGCCAGGCCGCCGTCCTCGGCACGGCCGAGCGCCTCGAAGGCGACGACGCTGGCGCGCAGGATATCGGCGAACTCGACCGACGGCCAGTTGCGCAGCGCCGCCAGCGGCGCGACGGCCCCGGCCAGCCGCCCTGCCAGATCGCGCGCGGCGGCCATCCATTCCTCGTCCAGCCGCGCCAGCCAGAACGGCTGGCGGCTGGCGGCGACCAGCGCCTCCAGCCTCGTCTCGAACAAAGCGGGCAGGGCGGCGATGTCGGGACGGCCGGTGCCGCCGCGCAGCGCCACCAGCTCGATCGTCTCGGCTGCGCGCCGCGTCTCCGCCACGCTCAGGCCGAGCCGCAGCAACGGGCTTTTTAGCAAAGCGAGCACAGGCACCGGGTCGCCAGGTCGGAACACCGCTTCCGCAAGAAGCCGCAGCAGGGCGGCCGGCGCACTGGCAGTCAGCGGCGCGCCGCCCGAATCGTCCGCCTGAATGCCGAAGCGCGACAGTTCGGCCGAGACGCGCCGGGCGAGCTCGCGGTCGCCGGTGACGAGCGCGGCCCTTTTGCCCGGATCGATCACCGCCCGCCGCAGCGCCACCGCGATCGCCGCCGCCTCGTCGCGCTCGCGCGCCGCCTCGACCAGCGTCACGCCGGACAGCGCCGCATCAAGGTCCGCGTCGGACAGGGCGGAGCGCAGCGTCGACCATTCGTCGGTGGATTCGGCCGGACGCATGGCGTCGGAAAGCAGCCTTTCGCGCAGCGCGAGCGCGGCCGGAATCGTTCCGAGCGCTTCCACGTCGGCGCGCTGCCCGCCCATGGTGCGCAGCAGCTTGGCCAGGCCGAATTGCGGGTGGCCGAGAAGCGCCGGCCTCGGCACGTCCGCCGTCAGCGCCTGCCAGGAGCGCTCGTCGAGCATCCTGTCCAGCCCCGGCAGGACGACGGCGCCGTTCGGCAGATGCGCGATGATTTTCAGCAGTTCCGCCGTCGCCGGCCGCGACCCCGTCGATCCCGCCGCGATGACCGGCCCCGTGGGGGGCGACCGCCGCAGCCGCTCGGCTTCGAGCCTGAGCAGCCGGTCGCCATGCGCGGCCGGATCGCTCTGTCCGCGGCTTGCAAGGAATTGCGGCCAGTGCTCGGTGACGATGCCCAGGAATTCCAGCGTGATCTGCCACCACCCCGCCAGCCCGTCCGGGGCGAGGCCGGGCAGCCTCGAAAAATCCGCCCCTTCGGTGGTCATCTCGTCCATCAGCGCGGCGAGGTCGCGGGCGAGCCACAGGGCGTCGGCGGCGGAGGCCGGCACCACGACCTCCTCGCCGAAGCGCGCGGCCACATGCGCCGGCAGGCGGCGCTTCCAGGCGCGCACGAGCGTCGCGAGATGCAGCAGCCGGTCGGTCGCCGCGATGGGGGGATCGATCGCCAGGTCGTCCGCGCCGGCGCCCTCGAACACGCCCTCGTTCTCGTCCACCTCGCCCAGCGGGCGCACCGAGGGCAGGATCGCCGAGCCATGCGGCGACATCGACGCGAACGTGGCGCGCAGCGCCCGCGCCAGACGACGGGTCGGCACGTAGATCGTCGCGCTCGCCAGGGCGAGCGGGTCGCCGGCGGCGGGAAACCCCGGCACGATCAGCCCCTCGCGCAGGCTCATCGCCAGCGTATCGGCGAAGGGCGCGCCGGGCGCGATGGTGAAGAGGCGCGGCGCGCGCCCGGCCGCCGCAGCGGTCATCGCGTTCCGGCGCGAAGCCGCGCGATCGCCGCCTCCGCCAGCGGGATGGCGTCGGGCGTGCCGACGGTGATCCAGTGGCCGTTCATGCGCATGCCGTGAAGCCGCCCGGCGGCGATGGCGGCGTCGAAACAGCGGTTGAGCGAGGCCGGCTCCACCGCCGCGCCCGCGAAGACGCGCGGATGAAGGATCGCCGCGCCGGCATAGATCAGCCCGGCCGGATCGCGCCGGGCGCGCGCCAGCCGTCCGTCCGCGGCGAGCAGGAAGTCGGTGCCGCCGCCATGGCCGGTGGCGCTGGAGAGGTCCGCGAGCATCAGCAGAATATCCATCCGCGTCTCGTCCCATTCAAGGGCGAGGCGTTCGAGATCGGGTTTCCCGCTGTCGATCCAGAACGTGTCGGCGTTGAGCAGCAGGAACGGCCTGTCGCCGAGCAGCGGCAGCGCCTTGACGATGCCGCCGGCCGAATCCAGCAGCCGGTCCCGCTCGTCGGAGATCGTCACCCGGGGAGCCGGTCGGCCGGCCACATGGGCGATGATCTGGTCGGGCAGGTAATGGACGTTGACGACCGCATGCGTCACGCCCGCCGCGTAGAGGCTGTCCAGCCCCCAGTCGAGCAGGGTCTTGCCGGCCACCTTCACCAGCGGTTTCGGCATGGTGTCGGTGATCGGACGCATGCGCGTGCCGAGGCCGGCCGCCAGGACCATGGCTTTTTCCGGCACGGCGCTCATCGCTGCTCCTCCACGATCCGGTGCGCCATATAGAATCGCCGCATCGCCTCCAGCGCCGGATGCGACAGGGCGCGCGAAAGATAGTCGCGGATGCGCGGCATGTGCTTCAGATAGGCGGGTTTGCCGTCGCGCTCGTTCAGCCGCACGAAGATGCCGAGAATCTTGGTGTTGCGCTGCGCCGCCATCGTCGCATAGGCCAGCGCCAGTGCTTCCGCGTCAAAGGACCCCGCGCTTTCGCGGGCGGCGACATAGGCGTCGACGGTCGCATGCTCGACCTCCGGCGGGATGGTGACGCGGGCGTCCATCGCCAGCGAGGCGAGGTCATAGGCGGCGGGGCCGATCAGCGCGTCCTGGAAGTCGATCAGGCCCATGCGGTCCGGCCCGGTGCGCTCCGGCCGCCAGATGATGTTGGGCGAATGGAAGTCGCGCAGCACCAAGCTTTGCTCCGCGCCCGCGATGCGATCCAGCGCGTCGTTCCAGAGACTGCGGAATTCCCCGCGCATGGGCTGCGATGCCGCCGCGCCGGTGGCGTAGGGGGTGTACCAGTCGAGCAGCAGCTCCGCCTCGATCAGCATGGCGTCGCGGTCGAATGGCGGAATCTCATGCACGACGCCCGGCGCGGCTTCGGCCCGGCGCGGCCAGTCGTGGCGGTGCAGGTCGGCCAGCAGCGCGGCCGCCGCCGCGTAGCGCTCGGCGACGGGCCGCCCGTCCTCCAGGAAATGCCCATCGCCGAGATGGCCGATGAGCAAAAAACCGCGATCCAGGTCCCGGGCACAAATGTCCGGCACGGCGAAGCCGGCCTCGGCCAGCAGGCGGTCGATGGCGACGAAGGCCGAGACGTTCCGCGCCGTATGCGCGATCTCCGCATAAGCTTTCCCGTCGCGGACGGGCGGGCCGAGCACCAGCGGCGGCGAATCCATCAGGAGGCGCGGCGCGTGTCCGGCGAGCGTGACCACCTCGTAGCCGCGCGCCGATGCGTCGCCGGACAGCGGCCGGCGCGTCGCCGCGCCCCATCCCGCCTGCCGCAGCAGATCGCGCATGGCGAGCGAATGGGCGATGCGCCGGAAGACCGGTCCGCCGCCCGTGATGATCGCCAACCGGCCGTCGCCGCGCTGGGACAGGGCGACCTGCACCGTCGCGCCGGGCAGGCGGTCGCCGGCGCGTTCGGGCCACTCGATGAGCGCCGCGCCATCGGACAGCATCTCGTCCAGCCCCAGCTCGTCCAGCTCGTCGCCGCCGGAGAGGCGGTAGAGGTCGAGATGGTGGATAGGCGGCTGCGTGGCGTAGCTTTGCACCAGCGTGAAGGTCGGGCTCGGCACGTCGAGCGCGTCGTCTTGCGCCAGGGCCCGGACCAGCGCCCGGGCGAGCGTGCTCTTGCCCGCGCCGAGATCGCCGGAAAGCGCCAGCACGTCGCCCGCCCGCAAGGCCGGCGCGAGATCGGCTCCCAGCCGCGCGGTCTCCGCCTCGTCCGCCAGCACGCGCTCGATCACGCCGTGCGTCGCCGGGGAAAGCGTCATTCGGCGGCGGCGCGCATGCGCTCCGGCGCGGTCGGGAAGAAACAGGTGACGGTGGTGCCCTGTCCGGCGGCCGTGTCGATCTTCACCGTGCCGCCGTGCAGCTCGACGAAGCTCTTGACGATCGACAGGCCGAGGCCCGCGCCGCGCCGGCGTCCGCCGTTGACGCGCGGCTCGAAGCGGCGGAACACGATGTCGAGGATCTCGGGCGGCATGCCCGGGCCGTCGTCATGCACCGCGAATTCCACGCCCTCGCTCACCTGCCGACAGGTGAGCGTGATGGTGCCGCCGTCCGGCGCATAGTTCACCGCGTTTGACAGGAGATTGTAGAGGATCTGGCGCACGCGCGTCTCGTCGCCGTGGAAGATGCGCGGCGCGGCCCCGGCGTCGATGGTCAGCGCGATGCCGTGCTCGTGCAGCCGGTCGGCCACCAGTTCGGCGGCGGCGTTCAGCGTGCGCTCCACCTGCACCTCGGCGATGTCCAGCTCCATGATGCCGGCGTCGACCGTGGCGAGGTCCAGGATGTCGTTGACGATGGTCAGCAGCACCGAGGACGAGGTCGCGATGTGCTCCAGATATTCGCGCTGCCGGGGCTCCAGCGGGCCGGTCGACGGAAGCGACAGGAGCTCGGCGAATCCGATGATGTTGGTCAGCGGCGAGCGCAGCTCGTAGGACACGTGCTGCACGAAATCGTTCTTGAGCTGGTCGGCCCTCTGCAGCGCCTCGTTCTTCTCCTTCAGCGCCCGCTCGACGTTCACGCGGTCCGTCACGTCGACGAAGGTGAGCATGACCTGGCCGTTCGGCAGGTGGAT
Source organism: Mesorhizobium sp. (assembly GCA_027492275.1). Lineage (GTDB taxonomy): Bacteria > Pseudomonadota > Alphaproteobacteria > Rhizobiales > Rhizobiaceae > JAPUFC01. Next base: position 91,737 of record JAPUFC010000065.1, read on the forward strand.
CAGGGCGTGGCGCAGCACCGAGCCGGTGACGAGCTCGGTCTGCCCCTGCCGGTCGCGGCGCTCCTCGTCGAAGCCGGTGACAGCGGCGACGAAGCCCGGCCACGGGTTGTTGAACTGCACGAAGCGCTCGCACTCGGCGCTGATCGCCGTGATATGGGTCTTGGCGGCGACGATGTCCGTGCCGAAGCCCCACAGCGCGCCGAAGGCCGGGTTGGACAGCCGGATGCGCCCGTCGGGGCCGAACACGGCGACGCCCTCGGCCAGGCTGTCCAGCGTCTCGCCCTGTACGCGCACGGCGGTGGCGTAGCGGCTTTCGAGGTCGATCTTCTCGGTCAGGTTCTCGAACACCCAGGTGACGCCGCCCTTCGGCTGCGGATTCGCGATGACGCGCAGCGTGCGGCCGTCCGGCAGGTGCCAGAGCTGCTCCTGCGGCGAGACGGCGCGATAGGCAGAGAGCAGGTTCTCCTTCCAGCGCCGCCATTCCGGCTGCTCCGCGATCCTGCCTTCGCTGCGCAGCCTGTCGATGACCAGCGCATTGTCGGGCGCGCTGGCCAGGAAGCCGGCGTCCAGCCCCCACAGTTTCTGAAAGGCCTGGTTGTGGAAGCGCAGCTTCTCGCCGGCGTCGAAGGTGGCGACGGCGGTGGTGAGCTGGTCCAGCGTGTCCGCGTGGCTGCGCACCGTGCTTTCATATTCGGCGCGGATCGCGTCCATCTCGCTCCTGTCGAGGGCGAGCCCGCAGAATCCCGCCGCGCCGGCATAGTCGGTGACCCGCAGGATGCGGCGGTCGCCGGCGATGACCGTGGAAAGGTCCTGGCGGAAGACCGCGTCGCCGCGATGCGCGGCCGCGACCGCTTCGCGCGCCTGCGTGCCGAGAAGCTCGCGCGCTTCGCCGAGCACGACCTCCTGCGAAGGTGCCTCCACGGCGGCGGCGAAGGCGCGGTTGACCCACGCCAGGCGGCCGTCGGGCTCCCTCAGCCAGGCGGGCATGTCCAGCGCGTCCAACAGGCCGCGCATGAGATCGCGTTCGCCGGCGAGCTGCTGGTTCTCCAGCTTGAGGCGGGCGAGCGCGCGCCGCGTTTCCGACAGCGACAGGAAGCGCACGATCGAATGCGCGGCGCTCTTGCGGCCGGCGACCTCGAGCGGCGTCCCCGTCTTCGTCTCCACCGTCAGGTCGAAACCCGCGCCGCGCTGCCGCAGACCTTCCATCGCGCGCTCCAGCGAGGCGGCCGCCTGCGGCGTCAGCCAGCGCCCGAAGGCCAGGAACTCCGGCCGACCTTCCGGCGCGCCGCAATCGGCGGGCAGGCTGCCGACCAGCTCGGGCCTGGCCTTCTCGTCGGACCACACCAGCATACGCTGGTCGCGCAGGTTGAGCAGCGCCTCCGAGCGTTGCAGCGAGGCGTTGAGATCGGCCAGCCGGCCCCGCAGCGACACGTTCTCGCTGGCGGTCTTGCTCCGCTCGCGGATCATGAAGATCGCCGCCAACATCGCCGTGCCCGTCAGCCCGACGAAGATAGCCGCCTGGATGACTTCCGGCGCGCCGAGCGTCCGTCCTAGCAGGTTCTGCGCGAGAGCCGGTCCGGAAAGAAGTAACGCAGGCAGGGCCGCCGCCGAAAGCGCCAGCCGCCGGGCGTGCCGCAAGGGTGTCCGGCCGCGCTTGCCGCCGGAATCCTTATCGCCGCCGGACGCGGCTTGCGCCCTCCGGCACGGGTCTTCCCCCGGCATGCCTTCCTCTCCGCCGCCAAATGGTGCCATCCGCCCGCCGGAAGACGCGATCCGGCTTCATCTCGACAAGGCTGGCTCCCCGAATCACCACAATACAATTTGGTCGAATCGACGGGAAGGCGGCGTGCGCGCAAAAAACAGGCCCGGCGGAAAACATCCCGCCGGACCTCAATATATTGTGTCTAGTCTGCGTAGACTTAATAGCGATAGTGTTCAGGCTTGAACGGGCCCTTCGGCGTCACGCCGATATAGGCGGCCTGCTCGTCCGACAACCGGGTCAGCGTGGCGTTCAGCTTCTTCAGGTGGAGGCGCGCCACCTTCTCGTCGAGATGCTTGGGCAGCACGTAGACCTGGTTCTGGTACTGCTCGCCCCTGGTGTAGAGCTCGATCTGCGCCAGCACCTGGTTGGTGAAGGATGCGCTCATCACGAAACTCGGATGGCCGGTGGCGTTGCCGAGGTTCAGCAGGCGGCCTTCCGACAACAGGATCATGCGCTTGCCGTCGGGGAAGGTGATCAGGTCGACCTGCGGCTTGACGTTGGTCCATTTCAGGTTGCGCAGCGCGACGACCTGAATCTCGTTGTCGAAATGACCGATATTGCCGACGATCGCCATGTCCTTCAGCTTGCGCATGTGGTCGAGCGTCACGACGTCCTTGTTGCCGGTCGTGGTGATGACGATGTCGGCGGTGGGGGCGGCGTCGTCGAGCGTGACGACCTCGAAACCGTCCATCGCCGCCTGGAGCGCGCAGATCGGATCGACCTCGGTGACCTTGACGCGCGCGCCGGCGCCGGCGAGCGAGGCGGCCGAGCCCTTGCCGACGTCGCCGTAGCCGCAGACCACGGCGACCTTGCCGGCCATCATCACGTCGGTGCCGCGGCGGATGCCGTCGACGAGCGATTCCTTGCAGCCGTACTTGTTGTCGAACTTCGACTTGGTGACGCTGTCGTTGACGTTGATCGCCGGAAAGGGCAGCAGGCCCTTCTTCTGCAACTGGTACAGGCGGTTGACGCCGGTCGTGGTCTCCTCCGACACGCCCTTGATGGCGGCGCGCTGCCGGGTGAAGAAGCCGGGCGTCTCCGCCATCCGTTTCCTGATCTGCGCGAACAGGATTTCCTCCTCCTCGCTGCCGGGGTCGGACAGCACGTCCTCGCCGGCCTCGGCGCGGGCGCCGATCAGGATGTACATGGTGGCGTCGCCACCATCGTCGAGGATCATGTTGGAGGGCTGGCCGTCCGGCCACTGGAAGATCCGGTCGGTGTAGCGCCAGTAGTCCTCCAGCGTCTCGCCCTTGACGGCGAAGACGGCGGTGCCGGCTGCGGCGATGGCCGCGGCGGCGTGGTCCTGGGTCGAGAAGATGTTGCACGACGCCCAGCGGACCTCGGCGCCCAGCGCCTGCAACGTCTCGATCAGCACCGCCGTCTGGATGGTCATGTGCAGCGAGCCGGTGATGCGCGCGCCCTTCAGCGGCTTCGACGCGCCGTACTCCTCGCGCGTGGCCATCAGGCCCGGCATCTCGGTCTCGGCGATCTCGATCTCCTTGCGGCCCCAGTCGGCCAGGCCGAGATCGGCAACGATGTAGTCAGCCATGCGGTGCTCCAGTGGTCGGTCGGTTCAGGCGCGCGCCGCGTTCGAAACGGGCGCGCGAGCGTGGCCGCCTGCCTACCAGATCGCGAAAAACCGGACAATGGGATATAAAGAAATCTTTATTCGTGCATATGCTTTGCAACCTCGCAGACCGCTCAGCAGTCCTCGCCGAAGCGCGCGGCGACGAGGTCCTCGATGGCCGCCAGCACCTTGGCCGCCTCCGGTCCGCGCGCGGTGACGCGGATGGAGCAGCCGGGGCTGGCCGCCAGCATCATCAGCCCCATGATCGAGGTGCCACCGACCTGCGTGCCGTCCTTTTCCACCGTGACGCTGGCGTCGAAGGAGCCGGCGAGCTGGACGAACTTGGCCGAGGCGCGCGCATGCAGACCGCGCTGGTTGACGATCCTCAGGTCGCGCGCGACCTCGCCGTCCTTCTGCGAATAGATCAATCCGGTCATTTGGAGGTCAGCAGCTTGCTGGCGACGTTGATGTATTTGCGCCCGGCCGCCTGCGCCTCGTCCACGGCCACCGCGATGTCGTCGCCCTTGCGGATCGACGACAGCTTGATGAGCATGGGCAGGTTCATGCCGGCGATGACCTCGACCTTGCCCGGCTGCATGACCGAGATGGCGAGGTTGGACGGCGTGCCGCCGAACATGTCGGTCAGCACGATGACGCCGGTGCCCTTTTCGGCCCGCGCGACGGCGCCGAGAATGTCGGCGCGACGTTGTTCCATGTCGTCGTCGGGGCCGATGCAGATCGTCTCGAAATCGTCCTGCGGGCCGACGACGTGCTCGACGGCGTTGCGGAACTCTTCCGCCAGACGGCCGTGCGTCACCAGCACGAGTCCGATCATTCCAGCCTTGCTCCCGTCATCGCCTTCCAGCCGGCTGCCTCCCGCGAAGGCTATTCCCGTTTGGCGGGAGCGCTATCTTGTCCACCGGGGAAGCGTTGACAAGCCCTAAAAATAGGCGGGCACGGCCATTTTGACGCACTGCACCATCGATATCGGGCAGGAGCGGGACCCGGCGGATCAGCCCGTCGAGGTGAAAGGCGGCAGGCCGAGATGCGCCGCGACGGCGAAAAGCGCGCCCTGGCGGTCGCCGGCGGCCAGCGTCAGGCAGGGCAGCCCGACGCCATGGAACGTCTCGACATGCGTTTCGGGATAGCGCGCCGCCGCGGCCGGCTCGACCAGCCTGACGGCGAGGTCGGCAACCGCCCGGACCTCGCATGGCAGCGCGCGGGGCCCGAGCCCGCGCACCTCCGCCTGCCCGACGATGGCGGCCGGCGCCCGCAGGATGAGGCGACCCGCCGCGACGGACAGGAAAAGCTGGTCGTCGCCGACCAGGCGCGCGAACCGGCCGTGCCGCGCGGCATGCGCGAGCAGCGCGAAGGCGAGCCCCGTCTTGCCGGAGCCCGATTCGCCGAGCAAGAGAACGGCGCGGTCGCCGAGGATGACGCCCGTGGCATGGACATTCGCCGGCTCGGCGATGCGCGCCCCGCCGTCAGCCATCCGCCGGAAGGGTCACGGTGAAGCGCGCGCCGCGGATCTCGCCCGGCTTGCCGCCGGGGATGTTCTCGGCCGTCAGCGTGCCGCCATGCGCCTCGACGATCTGGCGGCTGATCGACAGGCCGAGGCCGGAGTTCTGGCCGAAGGCCTCGCCCGCCGGCCGGTCGGTGTAGAAGCGCTCGAAGATGCGCTCGATGTTGTCGGCGCGGATTCCCGGACCGTTGTCGTCCACGGTCACGACGACGTGCTTTCCGGCGCGGGCCAGCGCGATCGCGATCCGCCCGCCCGTGTCCGGCACGAAGGAGCGGGCGTTCTCGATCAGGTTGGTCACCACCTGGCCGAGCCTGAGGTCGTGGCCGAGAACGGTGAAGGCCCTGGCGCCCTGCTGCGGCTTGGCGGTCTTCAGCTCGATCTCGACCGCCTTGCGCAGCTTGCCGGTCTCGCGGGCGGCGGCGACCAGGTCGGTCAGCAGCTTCTTCACGTCGATCCGGTCCGCCACCTCCCGCGCCAGCTCGGCGTCGAGGCGCGAGGCGTCGGAAATGTCGGTGATCAGCCGGTCGAGGCGGCGCACATCGTGCTGGATCACCTCCAGCAGCCGCTCGCGGCTGGTCTCCGTCCTGGCGATGGGCAGCGTCTCCACCGCGCTGCGCAGCGAGGTCAAAGGGTTCTTCAGCTCGTGGCTGACGTCGGCGGCGAAGCTCTCGATCGCCTCGATGCGCGCGTAGAGCGCGTTGGTCATGTCGCGCAGCGCCACCGACAGGTTGCCGATCTCGTCCTGCCGCTCGGAAAAGTCGGGGATCTCCTCGCGGCTCTTGACGCCGCGCCGCACGCGCACCGCCGCCGCCGCGAGCCTGCGCAGCGGGTTGGCGATGGTCGAGGCGAGCATGATCGACAGAAGCACGTTGACCAGCGCCGCGGCGCCGAAGACGCGCAGGATCGCCTTGCGCTCGGCCGCCACGATCTTGTCGATGTCGCCGCCCTGCGTCGACAGCATCAGCACGCCGAGCACGGCGCGGAAGCGCTGCACGGGCACGGCCACCGAGACGATCTGCTCGCCCTGCTCGCTGATGCGGACGACGGTGGAGGGCACGCCGGTCAGCGCGTTCATCACCTCGGGATAGGCCGCGCCGTTGCCGCCCGGCTGCTCGCGATAGATGGGCAGGTCGGTGCGGCGGAAGAACTCGGCGACGAATTTCTGCACCCGGTCGAGGAAGTCCATCTCCTCCTGCTCGACCGGCGGCAGGTCGTAGCGCAGGATCTGCCCGCGCGAGTAGAGATGGCGCGAATCGAGCAGCAGATTGGCGTCGCGGTCGTAGATGCGCGCCCTGGTGCGGGTCGGCGAGATCAGCCGTCGCAACACCGGCGCGACGCGCTCGGGATTGATCGGGAAGTCCAGGCTGTCGAGCTGGTCGTTGCCGGGCGCGAGGCTTTCGCCGGCCTGCAATTCAAGCAGCTTTTCCGGGTCGATGCTGATCGAATCCGTCTCGACCGTGGCGGAGGCGGCGATGGCGCCGGCGATGATCTCGCCCTGCGTCATCAGGCTCTCCACCCGCGCCTCGATCAGACCGTCGCGGAACTGGTTGAGGTAGAGGATGCCCACCACCAGCACGCAGAGCGCCGCGAGGTTGAGGAAGAGGATGCGCCGCGTGAGGCTGGAGAAGATGTAGTGGCCGAGGAAGCGCTGCAGGCGGATGCGGAAGCGGCTGATAAAAGTCGGCATGAGCCCGCGCCGCGACCGCCGGGCGGCCGCCGGCTTGCCCGGCTCGACATCCACCGCCATGCGCCCGCGGCCTCCCTCACGCCTCCCGGAACCGGTAGCCGACGCCGTAGAGGGTCTCGATCATCTCGAAATCGTCGTCGACCTGCTTGAACTTCTTGCGCAGCCGCTTGATGTGGCTGTCGATCGTCCGGTCGTCGACATAGACCTGCTCGTCATACGCCGAATCCATCAGCGCATCGCGGCTTTTCACCACGCCCGGGCGCTGCGCCAGCGCATGCAGGATCAGGAACTCGGTGACGGTGAGCGTCACCGGCTCGCCCTTCCAGGTGCAGGTGTGGCGCTCCTGGTCCATCACGAGCTGGCCGCGCTCCAGCGAGCGCGACTGCTGGTTGGGCGATTTCGCCGCCGCCTCGCGGGCGCTGGCGCGGCGCAGCACCGCCTTGACGCGCTCGACCAGCAGGCGCTGCGAGAAGGGTTTGCGGATGAAGTCGTCGGCGCCCATCTTGAGCCCGAACAGCTCGTCGATCTCGTCGTCCTTGGAGGTCAGGAAGATCACCGGCAGGTCGGTCTTCTGGCGCAGCCGGCGCAGAAGCTCCATGCCGTCCATGCGCGGCATCTTGATGTCGAGGATGGCGAGGTTCGGCGGACGGGCGCCGAGCCCCTCCAGCGCCGAGGCGCCGTCCGTGTAGGTCTCCACGCGGTAACCTTCCGATTCCAGCGCGATCGAGACCGAGGTGAGGATGTTGCGGTCGTCGTCGACAAGCGCGATCGTTGCCATTTCCAGCGGCTCCCTCATGAGCGGGCGTCCCCTTCAAAGCTGCAAAAGCGGCTTGTGTGGGACAAATTGGGTACAAATTGTGGCACACTTCCCCGTCGATGTCACAGCCGGGACGGTTTCCTTTCGCCGCACCCCTCGTTTCGACCGACGCCCATGGGACGATCGCAAATCGCAGAAGCTTTGGGCCCGCCTGGAAAAAAATTGGACATTAAACGATTTAAAAGTTTTTCAAAATTCTTAAATCGATTATTGATTTGAAATCGTTCGCCTTTTCTGGTCTTGACCAGCCAAGCCCCTGCGAGAGGGGTAAGGTGCGGCAGTATCCAGAGAGGGTTCATGACGGAGACCGGCATTCGCAATCCCGCGTTCGGGATCGACAAACTCGGCCTGAAGACGACCGGGAACGTCTACTACAACCTCCCTCCCGCGAAGCTCTATGCGGAATCGCTGAAGCGGGGCGAGTCCGTCCTCAGCGACGGCGGCGCGCTCGTCGCCTACACCGGCCAGTACACGGGCCGCTCGGCCAAGGACAAGTTCGTCGTCAGGGACGCCGACACCGCCGGCACCGTGTGGTGGGAGAACAGCGCGGCCATGAGCCCGGCGCATTTCGAGGCGCTGCACGCGGATTTCCTCGCCCATGCCGCCAAGCTCGACCTGTTCGTCCAGGATCTGGTCGGCGGCGCCGAGGTCGCGGAGAGCCTTCCCGTGCGGGTCGTCACCGAATATGCTTGGCACTCGCTGTTCATCCGCAACCTGCTGATCCGGCCCGAGACCTCATCGCTCGCCGGCTTCGTGCCGAAGATGACGATCATCGACGTGCCGTCCTTCAAGGCCGATCCGGCCCGCCACGGCACCAGGTCCGGCACCGTGGTGGCCGTCGACCTGACACGCATGCTGGTGCTGATCGGCGGCACCAACTATGCCGGCGAGATGAAGAAATCCGTCTTCACCGCGCTCAACCATACGCTTCCGGCGCGGCGCGTCATGCCCATGCACTGCTCGGCCAATGTCGGGCCGGACGGCGACACGGCGATCTTCTTCGGCCTGTCCGGCACCGGCAAGACGACGCTGTCGGCCGACCCGAACCGCACGCTGATCGGCGACGACGAGCACGGCTGGAGCGAGCAGGGCGTGTTCAACTTCGAGGGCGGCTGCTACGCCAAGTGCATCAAGCTGTCGGCCGAGGCCGAGCCGCAGATCCACGCCGCCTCGCTCCGCTTCGGCACCGTGCTGGAGAACGTCGTGCTCAGCGATCACGGCACGCCGGATTTCGACGACCAGGCCTTCACCGAGAACACGCGCTCGGCCTATCCGCTGGACTTCATCCCCAACGCGTCGCGCACCGGCCGCGCGGGCATGCCGAAGAACCTCGTCATGCTGGCGGCCGACGCCTTCGGCGTCATGCCGCCGATCGCCAAGCTCACCCCCGCGCAGGCGATGTACCACTTCCTGTCCGGCTACACGGCCAAGGTCGCCGGCACGGAGCGCGGCGTCACCGAGCCGACGCCGGAATTCTCGGCCTGCTTCGGCTCGCCCTTTTTGACCCGCCACCCGGCCGAATACGGCAACCTGCTGCGCGAGCTGATCGCCAGGCACGACGTCGACTGCTGGCTGGTCAACACCGGCTGGACCGGCGGTCCGTACGGCGTCGGCACGCGCATGCCGATCAAGGTCACGCGCACGCTTCTCACCGGCGCGCTGAACGGCTCGCTGGCCCATGCGAAATTCCGCACCGATCCGAATTTCGGCTTCGCGGTGCCGGTGGCGGTCGACGGCGTCGATCCCGCCATCCTCGACCCGCGCTCGACATGGGCCGACAAGGAGGCCTACGACCGCCAGGCGGGCAAGCTCGTCGGCATGTTCATCGACAATTTCGAGCAGTTCGAAAGCCATGTCGATTCGAGCGTGCTCGGCGCCGCGCCGGCCATGCGCGAGGCGGCGGAATAGACGTCCCGCCGCGACGAAGCGAAAGGCCCGGCACGTCCGGGTTGCTCCGTCGCAGCCCGATGCGCGCGACGCGCATGATCGCCGGGAGCCGACGACCGGTCCGGGAAGGCTCGCCGGCGTCGCCGTCATCCTTGCGGCATGACGCCGTCGCCTGTCGTGCGGCGGGTTTTCAGGCCGGCGGCGTGCCGTTGTCGGCCAGCACCGCGCCCGCCAGGTAGAGCGATCCGCCGATCAGGATGCGCGGCGCGGTTTCGCCCTCCGGCCAGGTGTCGCGCAGCAGCATCAGCGCGTTGGCGACCGAGGCGACCGGTTCGGCCGACAGACCGGCCTCCATGGCCCGCGCGGCGAGTTCGCCGTTCGGGACGCCCGCGTCGCTCGCCGAGACCGGCACGCAATAGACATGCCGCGCCATGCCGACGAAGTTGCGGAAATAGCCCGTCTGGTCCTTGGTGTTGATCATGCCGCAGATCAGGAGCAGCGGTCGCGGCTTCCTCTCCTCCTCGCCGGCCAGCGCCTCGGCGACCACGGCGCCGGCGCCGGGATTGTGCCCGCCATCCAGCCAGATGTCCGCGCCGGGAGGCGCGAGCTCCACCAGCCGCCCCTGCGTCAGGCGCTGCATGCGCGCCGGCCATTCGACGCTGCGCATCGCCGTCTCGGCGGCGCGCGCGCCGATGGCGAAGCCGGCGGCCTTTACCGCCGCGATCGCCGCGGCGGCGTTGGCGAGCTGGAAGCGGCCGGGCAGGCGCGGCGGCGGCAGGTCGAACAGCCCGTCCTCGTCCTGATAGACCATGCGCCCGTTCTCGGTGAAGGCCAGGAAGTCCTGCCCGTAGACGGAAAGCGGGCAGTCCAGCCGCTCGGCAGTGTCGACCAGCACCTGGCGGGCGGCATCCGTTTCCTGGGCGCCGACGACCACCGGACAGCCGGGCTTGACGATGCCGGCCTTTTCCGCCGCGATCAGTTCGACGCGGTCGCCGAGATAGGCTTCGTGGTCCATCGAGATCGGCATGATGAGCGAGACGGCCGGGCGCTTTATCACGTTCGTGGCGTCGAAGCGGCCGCCGAGCCCGACTTCCAGGATCACGGCATCGGCCGGATGCTCCGAGAACAGCAGGAAGGCGACCGCCGTCAGGATCTCGAAGACGGTGATCTCTTCGCCGCCATTGGCCTCGGCGACGCGCCGGACGGCGCGGGCGAGCACCGCGTCGTCGACGAGCTGCCCGCCGCCGGGAGCGGCCAGCCGGTAACGCTCGTGCCAGTGCACCAGATGCGGCGAGGTGTGGACATGCACGCGGTGGCCCGCGGCCTCCAGCAGCGCGCGGGCGAAGGCCGTGGCCGAGCCCTTGCCGTTGGTGCCGGCGACATGGATCACCGGCGGCAGCCTGTCCTGCGGATCGCCGAGCCGTTCGAGCAGCCGCGCGATGCGGCCGAGCGACAGGTCGTAGCCCTTGGGATGCAGCGCCATCAGGCGCTCGATCTCCTCGTCGGCGAGAAGCGTCGTCATGACGATACCCTGGGCGCGCCGGAAAGCATGCTCAACGCAAGCGGCTGCGTCACGCGTGCGGCTGCGGGGCGCTGGCGGGAACGGGAACCGGCGGCGCGATCTCGCTCTCGGGAGCGACCTCCACGACGGGTTCCTTCAGCAATATCTTCAGCAGGCGGGCCAGCGTCTCCTTCATCTCGAGGCGCGACACGACCATGTCGACCATGCCGTGCTCCATCAGATATTCGGCGCGCTGGAAGCCTTCCGGCAGCTTTTCCCGGATCGTCTGCTCGATGACGCGCTGTCCGGCGAAGCCGATCAGGGCGCCGGGCTCGGCCACGTGGATGTCGCCGAGCATCGCATAGGAAGCGGTGACGCCGCCGGTGGTGGGATTGGTCAGCACGACGACATAGGGAAGGCCGGCCTCCTTCAGCCGCTCGACCGCGACGATGGTGCGCGGGAGCTGCATCAGCGACAGGATGCCCTCCTGCATGCGCGCGCCGCCGGAGGCGGCGAACAGCACCACCGGCAGGCGGCGCTGCCGCGCCACGTCGAGCGCGTGGATGATGGCCTCGCCCGCCGCCGTGCCCAGCGAGCCGCCGATGAAGTTGAAATCCTGCACGACGGCCATGATCTCCAGCCCGTCGATCCTGCCGCTGCCCGCCACCACGGCGTCGTCGAGACCCGTCTTCGTCTTCGCCTCGCGCAGCCGGTCCGTGTAGCGCTTCTCGTCACGGAACTTCAGCGGGTCGACGGCGACCTTCGGGCTTTCCAGCAGTTCGTATCGACCGTCGTCGAAGAAGAATTTCAGCCGCTCCTTCGCGGCGATCTTCATGTGGTAGCCGGAGGACGGGATGACGTACTGGTTCTCCTCCAGCTCCTTGTGGAAGACCATCTCGCCCGATTCCGGGTCCTTAACCCAGAGATTCTCGGGCACCTCGCGGCGGCCGAGCATCGAATTGATCCGGGGGCGGACGTAATTGGTGATCCAGTTCATGGCGCGCTCCTTCGAGCGGTTTTCAAGCTTGTTTTTCTGGCAGAACTATCCGGCGGCAGCAAGGCGCGCCTGGCGCACGCCCTGGGCGAGGCCGCTGACCAGCGTCGCCACCGCCTCGGCCGGGTCCGCCGTCACGCCGCCCTTGCCGTCGATGACGTTGGCGACCGCGTTGACGATCGCCGTGCCGACCACGACGCCGTCGGCCGACGCGCCGATCGCCCTGGCCTGCTCGGCGGTCTTGACGCCGAAGCCGACGCAGACCGGCAGGTCCGTGTGCGCCTTGATGTGGCGAACGGCCTCGGCCACGCGGGTGGTGTCTGCCAGGGCCGAACCGGTGATGCCGGTCATCGACACGTAGTAGACGAAGCCGGACGTATTCCTCAGCACGGTCGGCAGGCGGCGGTCGTCGGTGGTCGGCGTCGCCAGCCGGATGAAGTTGATGCCGGCCTTCAGCGCCGGGATGCAGAGCTCGTCGTCCATCTCGGGCGGCAGGTCGACCACGATCAGCCCGTCGACGCCGGCCGCGACGGCATCCCGCAGGAAACGCTCGACGCCGTAGATGTAGATCGGGTTGTAGTAGCCCATCAAAACTATCGGCGTGTCGTCGTCATCCTGGCGGAAGGCGCGCGCCATGTCGAGCGTGCCGGACAGCGTCTGCCCCGCCTTCAGCGCGCGCAGCCCCGCCGCCTGGATGGCCGGCCCGTCCGCCATCGGATCGGAGAAGGGCACGCCGAGCTCGATGATGTCGCTGCCCGCCTTCGGCAGCGCCTTCATGATCGACAGCGAGGTGGCGTAGTCCGGGTCGCCGCCCATGAAATAGGTGACGAGCGCCGGGCGGCCCTCTGCCTTGAGCTTCGCCATGCAGCGGTCGATTCGGGTCGTCATCTTGGGGCGGGGTCTCTCGTTTCCTGGTCGAGCCAGTCGCAATAGGTCTTGTCGGCGTGGACGATCGCGGTGGCGACGATGCTCGGCGTCTCATGGGGATGCAAGGGCTTTATCACGGCGCACAGGGCGTCGAACAGGGCGGCGCGCGTCTTCAGCAGCAGCGGCACCTCCTCGGCGCGCTCGACCGCACCCTTCCAGCGATAGAGGCTGGACACCGGCGAAAAAATGTTGGCGCAGGCCGCCAGACGCTTGGCCACACAGGCGTCCGCGATGCGCTCGGCGACGGCGCGGTCGGGACAGTTCACCCAGACGTCGACAAAGGGACCAGCCACGGGCGCTTTTTCTCCCGTCACCGCGCTTGGAGCTGCCGGAACACGCCGAGCCGGTCGGTGACCTGCCAATGACCGGACAAGCGCCCAGCGTCATCGAAGCGATAGGCCGTCGCGCCCGACATGGTGATCCGTCTGCCTGTTGCCGGAAACCCGGGAACGTCGCCCAAATGCGTCCCGGACCACAGCCAGGTCACCGCAACACCATCCTCGCTGTCGAACATCTGCTGCACATCGAAGCGCTGATCCGGAAACGGCGCTCGCGAGAGCCGGACGCGCTCCTTGAAGCCGGGCAGGTCCAGCGTCCGGCCCTCCCAGGGATCGCCGGGATCGTGCAGGATGGCATAGTTCGCGGCGACGAACTCTCCCGAGCGGTCGATTTCCCCACGCGACCACACCGCGTCGAGAAACTCCGCGAGCAAGCGCCGGCGGGCGTCCGTCACGCTAGATCTCCATGCCCATCATCCTGGCGACGGTATGGACGTCCTTGTCGCCGCGACCGGACAGGTTGACGATGACGATCTGGTCCTTGCCCATGGTCGGGGCGAGTTTTACCGCGTGGGCGATGGCGTGGGCGGACTCCAGCGCCGGGATGATGCCCTCGACCTTCGTCGTGAGCTGGAAGGCGTCGAGCGCCTCATCGTCCAGAATCGGAACATATTCGACCCGGCCGCTGTCGCGCAGCCACGAATGTTCGGGGCCGACGCCCGGATAATCGAGACCGGCCGAGATGGAATGGCCGTCAAGGATCTGGCCGTCCGCGTTCTGCAGAAGATAGGTGCGGTTGCCGTGCAGGACGCCCGGCCGGCCGGCGTTCATGGAGGCGCAGTGCTCCTGGCCGTCCAGCCCATGCCCGCCGGCCTCGATGCCGATGATGCGGACCGAGGCATCGTCGAGGAAGGGATGGAACAGACCGATGGCGTTGGAGCCGCCGCCGACCGCGGCGACGATGGCGTCCGGCAGGCGGCCTTCCTGCTCCAGGATCTGCTGGCGCGCCTCGATGCCGATGACCGACTGGAACTCGCGCACCAGCTCCGGATAGGGGTGCGGGCCGGCCGCCGTGCCGATCAGGTAATAGGTGTCGTGGACGTTCGTCACCCAATCCCGCAAAGCTTCGTTCATGGCGTCCTTCAGCGTGCCGTGGCCGGCGCTGACGGGCTTCACCTCGGCGCCCAGCAGCTTCATGCGGAAGACGTTGGGTTTCTGGCGCTCGACGTCGGTGGCGCCCATATAGACCACGCAGGGAAAGCCGAAGCGCGCCGAGACCGTGGCCGAGGCGACGCCGTGCTGTCCGGCTCCCGTCTCGGCGATGATGCGCGTCTTGCCCATGCGCTTGGCCAAGAGGATCTGGCCGAGGCAGTTGTTGATCTTGTGCGAGCCGGTGTGGTTCAGGTCCTCGCGCTTGAAATAGATCTTCGCGCCGCCGAGATGTTTCGTGAGCCCCTCGGCGAAATAGAGCTTCGACGGGCGGCCGGCATAGAAGGTCGACAGCGCCTTGAGCTCGGCCTGGAACGCCGCGTCGGTCCTGGCTTCGTTCCAGTGCCGCTCGAGCTCGAGGATCAGCGGCATCAGCGTCTCGGCGACGAAACGGCCGCCGAAGATGCCGAACATGCCCTGCTCGTCGGGTCCGGTGCGGAAGGAATTCGGCGTGGCTGGCTGGTTCATCGGACATTCCATGGCGCGAAGGCGAAGCCCAACGCTTAAGCCTTTTTCGGCGCGAAAAGCAAACCGGCCTACGCGGCGGCGGCCCTTGCAGCAGCGAGGAAGGCGCTGATCAGCGCCGGGTCCTTGACGCCGGGCGCGCTTTCCACGCCCGACGAGACGTCGACGCCGTTCGGAGCGGCGATGCGGATCGCCTCGGCGACGTTGCCGGCATCGAGACCGCCGGACAGGAAATAGTCCGTGCCCGACGGAAGCTCAGCCAGCAGCGTCCAGTCGAAGCTGACGCCGTTGCCGCCGGGCAGAACCGCGCCGGCCGGCGGCTTGGCGTCAAGAAGCAGGCGGTCGGCGATGCCGAGATAGGCGCCGACCGCGTCGAGGTCGGCGGCCTCGCGCACCGACAGCGCCTTGATGACAGGCAGGCCGAAGCCTTCCCGCACCTCCGCCACGCGCAGGGGGCTTTCATGGCCGTGAAGCTGCAGCATGTCGGGCTGCATGGCGGCGACGATCTCCGCCAGCGCCGCATCGTCGGCATCCACGGTGACGGCGACGGCGAGCGCCCTGCCGCGCGCGGCCTGCCGCAGGCGGCCGGCTTCCCGCGGCGAGACGTTGCGCGGGCTTCTGGCGAAGAAGATGAAGCCGGCATGGGTCGCGCCGCCGTCCAGCGCGGCAGCGAGCGCCTCGTCGGTCTTCAGGCCGCAGATCTTGATGTCGAGGGACATGATGAATGGTGAATAGTGAATGGTGAATGGAAAGGGAAGATGGAAGAAGCGGCCCCGCAGTGCCGCATCGTCCATTTTACCATTCACCATTCACCCAAAATCGATCGCCTGGAGCGCGTTGCCGTTGCGCTTCAGCCAGTCCTTGCAGCGGTCGGTGCCTGGGCAGAGCGCGCGGCACAGCGCCCAGAACTTCGGGCCGTGGTTCATCTCCCGCAGATGCGCGACCTCATGCGCGACGAGATAGTCGATGACGGCAGGGGGCGCCATCATGATGCGCCAGGAGAAGGACAGCGTCCCGTCCGACGCGCAGGAGCCCCAGCGGCTCGACGTGTCCTTGAAGCGCACCGCCTTCGCCTTGCGGCCGGCGGCGGCTGCGTGCTTCGCCACCAGGGCCAAAATGTCCCGCTTCGCCTCGCGCTTGAGGAAATCGGCGACACGGCGCGGCAGATGGGTGCGTTCGCCGTGGACGAAGAGCGCCGGCTGGCCGTCGACCTCGCCGACCGCCACCGTGCCGCGCGCGCCGGGTTCGTGGATCACGAGATGCGGCACGCCGCGCAGGGGAATCTTGATGCCCGGCCGCACGCGCGGCTGCACCGGCACCTTGGCCAGCCGCTGCTCCAGCCAGCCCCGGTGGCGCTCCAGGAACCGCTCCACCTCGCCGCGCGCCAGTCCGGGCGGGATGGTGACGCGCAGGCCGCGTCCGCCCGCATCGATCCGGAGCGTCAGCCGGCGCGCCCGGTCGTTCTCGACGATGCGCAGCGGCAGGGTGCGGCCGGCGACTTCGTGCTCGCGCTCATGCGGCACCGGGGGCTGCGTTTTTCGCGAACGGAAGAGTGCGAGCGACATGGCGTGACGATAAGTGATTCGTGGTTTGTTCCCATTCACAAAAAAGAAACGGCGCCGCTTTTCGCAGCGCCGTCCTTTCCACCCGACGCGGAGGCCGGGGCGCGCCTGCCGGACCTCAATCGTCCAGCAGCGTGTCCTTGTCGCCCTTGGTCGGCTTTACGTCGTCGGTGCGGGCCGGCGTGTTGCGGCTGCGGTTCGCCATGAAGCGGTCGAAGTCGTCCTGATCCTTGGCGCGGCGAAGCTCGCGCGCATACTCGTCGAACTCGGCCAGCGTCTCGTCCAGCCTGCGGCGTTCCTCTGCCAGGCGCTCCAGTTCCTTTTCACGCCAGTCGTCGAAGGCGACGTTGCCGGTGCGACCGTAGATGTTCGAGCGCTTGCCCCAGCGCTCGGCACGGTCTGCACCGCGACGGCAGCCGGCGAAAAGGCCGTCGGTCGCCCTGTTGACGTCACGCTTGAAGCCGTCGAGCCGGTCGCCCCAGATGATGTAGGCCAGCATGGCGAGGCCGAGCGGCCAGAACACCACGAAGCCGATGACCATCAGCGCAATGGTCGCCGGCGTCCATGCCGGACGGATCAATGCAGTCGTGTTCATCTTTCTCCAGTTCCTTCCGTTCAAGGCAGCCGAAAGGGCTGCTTGGATTGCACATGGGAAACGGAAAATGGCGGTTCAAGACACGGCGGCCAAATTTGAACGCTGATGCCGCCCGGTCTAGCGATTTTTCTCCAGCCGGCGCTTTGCGGCCTCCAGCGCCATGACGGCCAGGCCCGCGGCCAGGCCCCAGAAGGCGGCGCCGACGCCGAGCACCGTCAAGCCGGAGGCGGTGACGGCGAAGGCGGCGACGGCCGCCATGCGCTCGCCCTCCTCCCTGAGCGCGCTGGTCAGCGCGTTGGCCAGCGCGCCGATCAGCGCCAGCCCGGCGACCAGCACGATGAGGCTTTGCGGCAGCACGGCGAAAAGCGCCACCAGCGACGCGCCGAAGATCGCGAAGATCAGGTAGGCGAGCGCGTAGAACGGCCCGGTCTTCCAGCGCTCGGCCGGGTCCGGATGCGCATCCGGCCCGGTGCAGATGGCGGCGGAGATGGCGGCGAGATTGGTCGTCAGGCCGCCGAGCGGCGCGATCAGCAGGGACACCAGCCCGGTGAAGGAGATCAGCGGTCCGGGGGCGGGTTCGTAGCCCGCGGCGCGCAGCACGGCGAGGCCGGACAGATTCTGCGAGGCCATGGTGACGAGATAGAGCGGCAGCGCCATGCCGATGGCGGCCGACAGCGAGAAGGTCGGCGCGATCAGCGTCAGCGTCGACAGTTCCGGCGCGGGCAAGGCGCCGACGCGGCCCGTCAGGAAAGCCAGCGCGCCGCCGCCGGCCAGCACGGCGAGCACCGAGAAGGCCGGGCTGAACAGCCGGATGACGAAGAAGGCGACGATCAGCGGCAGCACCAGGACCGGGTCCACAGCCACCGCCTTGAAGGCGTTGACGACGAAGCTGACGACGATGCCGGCCAGCATGGCGGAGGCGACGCTCGCGGGAATTTTCGCGATCAGCCGGGTCAGCGGCCGTATCAGGCCGGTGGCGACCAAAAGGAGCGCGGCGATGATGAACGCGCCGACCGCGTCGCCGACGGCGAAGCCGCTGGATGCGCCGACCAGCGCCGCGCCGGGTGTCGACCATGCGGATATGACCGGCATCTTCGTGCGCCAGGAGAGAAAAAGACTTTCCACCGCCATGGCGAGGCAGAGCGCGGTGACGCCGCTGGCCGTCTGCGCCTGCGTGGCGCCCACGGCCTCGGCCGCGGCGATGACCAGCGCCAGCGTGCCGCCGAAGCCGACGACCGCCGCGACGAAGGCCGAGACGGGAATGGAGAGCCGCATCCGGGTCACGCGCGGCATGGTGGGTTCCGCGCCCCCTTTGGCGCTTCGGGCCACCTCACCCGCTTCGCAGGGGAGGATATGCCGGCCGCGACCTCGATCCTCCCCCGTTCACGGGGGAGGTGGCCCGAAGCGCCAAAGGGGGCGCGATCTATGTCGCTCGCCGAGGACATCCGCCTAGCCCGCCCTGTCCACAATCGCCTCGACCGCCTTGACCAGCATCGCCAGGTCCTGCGGCCGCGACAGGCGGTGGTCGCCGTCCGGGATGAGCGAGACCGTGACGTCGTCGGCGGGCAGCAGGCTGACCAGTTTCAGTGCGTGGGCGTAGGGCACGTCGGCATCGGCCAGCCCCTGCAGGACATGGACCGGGCAATGGGTATCGATCGGGCCGGACAGGACGCGGTTCATCCGACCATCCTCGATCAGCGCGCGGGTGTAGATGTAGGGCTCGGGTCCGTAGTCGGAGGGGCGCTCGAAGAAGCCTTTCTCCTCCAATGCCTTGCGGTCGGCCTTCTTCAGCTTCGGCTCGACAAGCTCGACGGTGAAGTCCGGCGCGGGGGCGATGAGCACCAGCCCTTTCACCCGCCCGCCCTCGCCGGCCTTGCGCAGTTCCTGCACCATACGAAGCGCGATCCACGCGCCCATGGAGGAGCCGACCAGCACCTGCGCGCCGCCCGAGAAGGCGCGGAAGACGGCGAGGCTTTCGGCCAGCCAGCGCGAGATCGTGCCGTCGCGGAAGGCGCCGCCGGATTCGCCATGGCCCGAATAGTCGTGCCGCAGGAAGGCGCGGTCTTCGCCCGCCGCCCATGCGGCCAGCGCCTCGGCCTTCGTTCCCAGCATGTCGGATTTGTAGCCGCCGAGCCAGACGACGCCGGGCTCCCTGCCCGGCTGGCGACGCAGGGCGATCCTTTCGCCGCCGACCTCGATGAATTCCGGTTCCGCCATGCGCCCGTCTCCTCGGAGACGCTTTTGGCATGGGAAGCCGGGGACCGGAAGATGGCAGCGGCGGCCGGCGATGCGACCAGACGGAAACATGGCGGCGGGAAACGGTTGAAGGTGATTTCTTCACCGCGCTGTGCTATTGACAGCCTCCGCTTCGGTGCCAATTGAGGCGCACGAAGACAAAATCCATGCGAAACGGCAACAGGAGAAGACGACCATTCGCAGACCGTTCAAGGCCGCCGCCCCCACGAAGGACGGCCCACGCTCAAACCGCGACATCCGGGTTCCCCGGGTGCAACTCATAGACGCCCAGGGGCAGAACCAGGGCGACGTCTCCATAAACGACGCACTGCTCGCGGCCGAGGAGGCCGGGCTCGATCTCGTCGAGATTTCGCCCAACGCGACGCCGCCCGTCGTCAAGATCCTCGATCTCGGCAAGCTGAAATACGCCAACCAGAAGAAGGCCGCCGAGGCGCGCAAGCACCAGAAGGTCATCGAGATCAAGGAGATCAAGATGCGCCCGAACATCGACACGCACGACTACGAGACCAAGATGAAAGCCGTGCGGCGCTTCTTCGAGGAAGGCGACAAGGTCAAGCTGACGCTGCGCTTCCGCGGCCGCGAGATGGCGCATATGGAGCTCGGCATGGAGCTTCTGAACAAGGTGCGCGAGGAGACCGCGACCATCGCCAAGGTGGAGGCCGAGCCGAAGCTCGAAGGCCGCCAGATGATGATGGTCCTCGCTCCGAGATGACGAAGCGGGCATGACGGGCCGGACATGACGGCGGGGCCGACGGCGCGGCTTCTCGCGTTGCGTCGTCTTCTCGTCCCGGACAGCCTCAGCCAGCCGGACGAATTCTCGATGGCCGACTTCCAGGCCATCCGCAGGATCGTCATGACCCTGCTGTTCGTCGCCCTGGCGGGCCTGCTGGCGTTCGGCGGCCCGCTGCTCGGCCTTTCCGCGCAGCAAGGGCTGCGGATCGGCGGCGTGGCGCTGATCGCCGCCGGTATCGTCGGGCGGCTGTGGTCGATCGTCCATATCGGCGGGCGCAAGTCGCTGGAAGTGGTGCAGACCGGCCCCTATTCCATCACCCGCAATCCGCTCTACGTCTCGTCGACCGTCGCCGCGGCGGGCATCGGCGCGCAGGCCGGAAGCGTCACGGCGGCGCTGCTGGCGGGCCTGCTGTGCGCGCTCGCCTTCCAGTTCGTGATCCGCTTCGAGGAGAACTACCTGATCGGCGAGCTCGGCGAGGCCTATCGCGACTACATGCACCGCGTGCCGCGCTTCTGGCCCAACCCGTCCCTCTACCGCGACCCGGACACGCTTTGCGTGGATCCGCGGATTCTCCGGCGCACGCTGCGCGACGGCGTCCTGCTCCTGGCCGCGATCCCGTTCTTCGGGCTGATCGGCGCGGCGCAGCAGGCCGGGTTCGTCCCGGTGCTGTTTCGCTTCTGGTGAGGCGGCGGGCCGCCGGGGTTGCGCCGCCGGAGGCTTGCTGATAAGAGCGCGCGTCCAGAACCGTCCGGCAGGGCATGCCGTGGCGGTTCGTAATGCTTTCCGGGCATCTGGTCGCCCGGAGCAAAAAAACGGCTCGATCATGAGCCACACCGAAGGAAAGAGCAAAATGCCCAAGATGAAGACCAAATCGGCCGCCAAGAAGCGGTTCAAGATCACGGCCACGGGCAAGGTCCTGTCGGCCGCCGCCGGCAAGCGCCACGGCATGATCAAGCGTTCCAACAAGTTCATTCGCGATGCCCGCGGCACGATGGTTCTGGCTGAACCTGACGGCAAGAAGGTCATCAAGAATTTTCTGCCGAACGGCCTCTGAGACCCCGGCGTCGGAACGAATTAAGGAGATCATGACATGGCACGCGTGAAGAGGGGCGTCACCGCCCACGCCAAGCACAAGAAGGTCCTGAAAGCCGCCAAGGGTTTTTACGGCCGCCGCAAGAACACCATCCGCATCGCCAAGCAGGCGGTTGAGAAATCGCTGCAATATGCCTATCGCGACCGCAAGGTGCGCAAGCGCAATTTCCGCGCTCTCTGGGTGCAGCGCATCAACGCCGCCGTGCGCGAGCACGGGCTGACCTACGGCCGCTTCATCGACGGGCTGAACAAGGCCGGCATCGAGGTCGACCGCAAGGTGCTGTCCGATCTCGCCATCCACGAGCCGGCGGCCTTCGCCGCGCTGGTGGCCAAGGCCAAGGTTGCGCTCGAATATCTGAAGGACACCACCCCGAACGCGTTTGAGAGCGCTGTCGCCTGAGGCCAGCGCTTCCCAAGCCCGTAGAAACCTGATTTGGGAAACCCGCGCTGGCAGAACCGGCGCGGGTTTTTTCTTGAGCAATCGAGACCGACATGACCGACATCGCCGCCCTTGAAACCATGCTGATGGCCGAGATCGCCTCGGCCGCCGACGAGACGTCGGTCGAGGCCGTGCGCCTCGCCGCGCTGGGCAAGAAGGGCTCCGTCTCGGAACTGCTCAAGACGCTCGGCTCCATGAGCCCCGAGGACCGGCAGGCGAAGGGCCCGGCGATCAACGGGCTGAAGAACCGCGTCGCCGAGGCGCTGGCGGAACGCCGCGCCACGCTGCGCGACGCGGCGATCGAGGCGCGGCTCGCGGCAGAGACGGTGGACGTGACGCTGCCAGTGCGCCCCAGCCCCGCCAGCCAGGGCCGCATCCACCCGATCAGCCAGGTGATCGACGAGATCACCGCGATCTTCGGCGATCTCGGCTTCCAGATCGCCGAGGGGCCGGACATCGAGACGGACTACTACAACTTCACCGCGCTGAATTTCCCCGAAGGCCATCCGGCGCGGGAGATGCACGACACGTTCTTCTTCAACCCGGGCCCGGACGGAACGCGCAAGCTCCTGCGCACCCATACCTCGCCGGTGCAGATCCGCACCATGGAGGCGAAGAAGCCGCCGATCCGCATCGTCATCCCGGGAAAGACCTACAGGCAGGATTCGGACGCCACCCATTCGCCGATGTTCCATCAGGTCGAGGGGCTGGTGATCGACCGCACGGCCAACGTCGCCAATATGAAGTGGGTGCTGGAGGAGTTCTGCAAGGCCTTCTTCGAGGTGCCGGCGGTGAAGATGCGCTTCCGCCCGTCCTTCTTCCCCTTCACCGAGCCGTCGCTGGAAGTCGACATCCAGTGCGACCGCTCGCGGCCGGGCGAGGTGCGCTTCGGCGAGGGCAGCGACTGGATGGAGATTCTGGGCTGCGGCATGGTGCATCCCAACGTGCTGCGCCATGGCGGGCTCGATCCCGACGAGTACCAGGGTTTCGCCTGGGGCATGGGCATCGACCGCATCGCCATGCTGAAATACGGCATGCCGGACCTGCGCGCCTTCTTCGACGCCGACGTTCGCTGGCTTGAGCACTACGGCTTCCGCCCGCTCGACATGCCGACGCTGTTCGGCGGGCTGAGCAGCTAGAGGCCGCGATGGTCCGCGGCGCGCTCATCGTGGCGGCGAGCCTCACGGCGTCGGATGCGCTGGCGGCGACGTATCACTGCGTGGCGCGTGTCCGGCTCGGCTATGACGGCGCCGTGCTGGAGGACTGGCGCGGCGACGGCGACACGCACGGCCGCGTCAGCTTCTCTTTCGACACGGCGACCGGCGACTATGTGCAGCGGACCGACGGTAGCGCGGCGGCGATCACCGGCGCGGGCAAGCTTCAGATCGTGCGCGGCAAGGGCGCCGGATGGGGAACCGTCCTGGCCATGGCGGAGCACGGGTCGTTGGTCGTCAAGCTCGACGATTCGGCGCATGGCGTGAACTACGTCAGGCTGGACGGCGACGGCCTGGCCGAGATCGGCAAATGTGAGAACATCAAGTGAAGGCCGGCGTTCCGGCCGTCATATCAAGGGCAAGACAATGAAATTCACCCTTTCCTGGCTGAAGGATCATCTCGACACCGACGCCTCGCTCGACACGATCGTGGAGCGGCTGACGGCGATCGGGCTGGAGGTGGAATCGGTGGACGACAAGGCGCGGCTTGAGCCTTTCGTCATCGCCAGGGTGTTGACGGCCGAAAAGCACCCCGACGCCGACAAGCTGCGGGTGCTGACCGTCGACGCGGGCGACGGCCGGCCGGTCCAGGTGGTCTGCGGCGCGCCGAATGCGCGCGCGGGCCTCGTCGGCGCCTTCGCCGGGCCCGGCACCTTCATTCCGGGAACCGGCATCACGCTCGGGGTCGGCAAGATCAGGGGCGTCGAAAGCTGGGGCATGATGTGCTCGGAGCGCGAGCTGGAGCTGTCGGAAGACCATGACGGCATCATCGACCTGCCGGCCGACGCGCCCGTGGGCGTGAGCTACGCCGAGTGGGCCGGGCTCGCCGACCCGCTGATCGAGATCAACCTGACGCCGAACCGGCCGGACGCGACCGGCGTCCACGGCATCGCGCGCGACCTTGCCGCCAGCGGCCTCGGCACGCTGAAGACCGGCCCGGTGGAGCCGGTGGCCGCCGGCGGCGCGTGCCCGGTGAAGGTCAGGATCGATGCGCCGGACCTCTGCCCCGGCTTCGCGCTGCGGCTGGTGCGCGGCGTCACCAACGGGCCGTCGCCGAAATGGCTCCAGCGCCGGCTGAAGGCGATCGGCCTGCGGCCGATCAACGCGCTGGTCGACATCACCAACTACATCACCTTCGACCGCGGGCGACCGCTGCACGTCTTCGACGCCGCCAAGGTAAAGGGCGATCTCGTGGTGCGCCGCGCCGAGGCCGGCGAGACGGTGCTGGCGCTCGACGGCCGGAGCTACGCGCTGACGCCGGACATGTGCGTCATCGCCGACGGCAACGGGGTCGAGTCCATCGCCGGCATCATGGGCGGCGAGCATTCGGGCTGCGACGAGGCCACCACCGACGTGCTGATCGAGTCGGCGCTGTGGGAGCCGCTGAACGTCGCGCGCACCGGGCGGTCGCTCGGCATCATCACCGATGCGCGCTACCGCTTCGAGCGCGGCGTCGATCCGGCGTTCATGGCGCCGGGGCTGGAGCTCGCCACGCGCATGGTGCTCGATCTCTGCGGCGGGACGCCGACGGAGACCGAGATCGCCGGCCATGCCGAGCATCAGCCGAAGATCGTCGCCTTCCCGGTGGCCGAGGTGCGCCGCCTGACCGGACTGGACGTGCCGGCCGAGGACAGCCTCGCGATCCTGTCGCGGCTGGGTTTCCGGCCCGAGGGAATGGGCGCAGTGGTCGACGTCGCCGTGCCCTCGTGGCGGCCGGACATCGACGGCAAGGCCGACTTGGTGGAGGAAGTGATGCGCATGCGCGGGGTCGACGCCATCGCGCCTGCGCCGCTCGGCGGCCACGACGCCGTCAACGGGCGCATCCTGACCGGCCTGCAGATCCGCACCCGCGCGACGCGGCGCGCGCTCGCCGTGCGCGGCATGATGGAGGCGGTCACCTGGTCCTTCATCCCAGAAGCGCATGCCAGGCTGTTCGGCGGCGGACAGCCCGCGCTCAAGCTCTCCAATCCCATCGCCGCCGACATGTCCGACATGCGGCCCTCGCTGCTGCCCGGCCTGATCGCCGCCGCGCAGCGCAATGCCGACCGGGGCCTCGGCGACGTGGCGCTGTTCGAGGTTTCCGGCACCTATGAGGGCGACGCGCCCGACAGGCAGCGCCGCGTCGCGGCGGGCGTGCGGCGCGGCACGGCACGCGCCGAGGGAGCCGGCCGCCACTGGTCCGGCAATGCCGCCCCGGTCGACGTGTTCGACGCCAAGGCCGACGCGCTCGCGGCGCTGGAGGCGGCGGGCGCGCCGGTAGACCGGCTGCAGATCGAGGCCGGCGCGCCCGGCTGGTACCATCCCGGCCGCTCCGGCATCATCAAGCTCGGGCCGAAGACGGTTCTGGGGACGTTCGGCGTCTTCCACCCGAAGACGCTGGCGGCGCTCGACGTCTCCGGGCCGCTTTGCGGCTTCGAGGTCTTCATCGACGCCGTTCCCGAAGCCAAGGCGAAGGCCACGCGCACCAAGCCAAGGCTCGATCTTTCCGCGTTCCAGGCGGTGAAGCGCGATTTCGCCTTCGTCGTCGACCGGGCGGTGGAAGCCGGGACGCTGCTGCGCGCCGCCGCCGCCGCGGATCGAAGGCTGATCACGACCGTTTCGGTGTTCGACGTCTTCGAGGGTGCTTCGCTCGGCGAAGGAAAGAAATCCGTCGCCATCGAGGTGTCGATCCAGCCGGTCGAGAAGACGCTGACGGACGAGGATTTCGAGGCGCTGGCGGGCAGGATCGTCGAGAACGTGAAGAAGCAGACCGGCGGTGTTCTGAGAGGATAGTCCATGCGTTGCGCCGTTCGCACCACACGCCTTCCTTCCGGCGCAGCGCTTCCGGTGCTCGGTCTCGGCACCTGGAAGATGGGCGAGGGCGGCGGCCGCCGGGCGGAGGAGGCGGATGCGCTGCGGCTCGGGCTCGATCTCGGCATGACGCTTATCGACACCGCCGAGATGTACGCCTCCGGCGGCGCGGAAGAGGTGGTGCGCGAGGCGATCGCCGGACGCCGCGACAGCGTCTTCCTGGTCTCCAAGGTGCTGCCGTCCAACGCGTCCCGGACGGGCACGGTGCGCGCCTGCGAGGCCAGCCTGAAGCGGCTCGGCACCGAACGGATCGACCTCTACCTGCTGCACTGGCGCGGGCGTATTCCGCTGGCCGAGACCATCGAGGGGTTCGATACGCTCAAGGCGGCGGGAAAGATCGGCGACTGGGGCGTCAGCAATTTCGACGCCGACGACATGGAGGAACTCGGCCGGCTGCGGGGCGGCGACGCCGCGCAGACCAACCAGGTGCTCTACAATCTGCAAAGCCGCGGCGTGGAGTTCGATCTTCTGCCGGCGAGCCGGAAGGCCGGGCTGCCTTTGATGGCCTATTCGCCGGTCGGACAGGGTGATCTCGCCGGCAGCGACGCGCTGGCCGCGATCGGCCGCCGGCATGGCGCGACCGCCGCTCAGGTCGCCCTCGCCTGGGTGCTGCGCGATGATGGCGTCGTCGCCATTCCCAAGGCGGTCCGCCCGCAGCACGTCCGCGACAACCGCGCCGCTCTGGACATCACGCTGACCGAGGACGACCTGGCGGAGATCGACGCGCTCTATCCGCCGCCCGCCGGCAAGCAGCCGCTCGACATGATCTGAAGGGAGGGCCGGCCGCTACTCGACCGAGCTGACGAGCGGCGCGGCTTCCTCGCGGATCGTCACCCACTGGCCGGTGTGCGTGCTGGCCTGCCGCTTGAGGTAGCGATATTCGGTATCCTTCCACAGCAGCACGTCGTCGCGCAGATTGTCGAGGATCATGTCGCCCTTGGTGGTGCGCACCGTGAGCACCGCGTGCCCCTCGCCGTCGGGCTTGCGCACGACCGTGATGAGCAGATTGGCCAGGGAAAGCCCCATCTGGTACAGATCGCGCCGCTTCTCGAGCACATAGTCCTCGCAGTCGCCGACGCCGTTGACCGGATAGGCCCAGACCTCGTCCTTGCCGTAGATGTCGAAATCGTTCATCGGCCGCACGGCCGCGTTCACGGCGCGGTTGACCGAGACGAGCTGCGACCAGAGCGCGCCGGTCATTTGTTCCGGCCCAAGGTCGCGGGGACGAATGGAGCATTCGCCCGGATTGTCCTTGCAGAACTCGTAATGCCCTATCGGCTGCGAGGTCAGACCGCCGAGCTTCATGGCTTCGGCCGCGGCCGCCGGCGCGGCGAGAGCCGCCGCCGCGACAGCCGAGAGAGCGAGCAGGCGTGCGGACCGCGACCACTCCAAGCAACGCATCAACCCGGCCCCGCCTCTTTTCATTAAAGAAACGTTAATTGGGTTTGCGCGCACCTGTCAATTCGGCGAAAGCCCCGGTTTCGGAAATGGTTACCGGCATGGGAGCGAAGCGGCGATTCTGCAACACGCCCGTCACATCTGCCGCTTGGCGTCTCCGCCTCTCGCCTTCCTGGCCGGGGCCGCATGGCGGAAGCTGTGGATGAAATCGACGATGCGCGGCACAATCTCGGCGCGGAAGCGGGAGCCGTTGAAGACGCCGTAATGGCCGACCACCGGCTGGACATAGTGCATCTTGCGATCGGCCGGAATGCCGGTGCACAGGTCGTGGGCGGCTTCCGTCTGGCCGAGCCCGGAAATGTCGTCCTTCTCGCCCTCGATCGTCAGCAGCGCCGTATTGCGGATGGCCGAAGGCACGACCGGCGTCCCGCGATGGGTCATCTCGCCCTTCGGCAGGGCGTGGCGGACGAAGACGGTCTCGACCGTCTGGAGATAGAATTCGGCGGTGAGGTCCATGACCGCGAGATACTCGTCATAGAACTCGCGATGCTTCTCCGCGCCGTCGCCGTCGTTCTTCACGAGATGCAGGAAGAAGTCCTTGTGCGCCATGATATGGCGGTCGAGATTCATGCTCATGAAGCCCGACAGTTGCAGGAAGCCGGGATAGACGCTGCGCATGAAGCCCGGCGCCGGCCACGGCACGGGCATGATGACATTGTCGCGGAACCAGTCGATGCCGCGCTCCTCGGCCAGCGTGTTCACGGCCGTGGGGTTGCGCCGCGTGTCGATCGGCCCGCCCATCAGCGTCATGGTCGCCGGGATGAGCGGATCGCCCTTCGCCTCCATCAGCGCGACGGCCGCGAGCACCGGGACGGAAGGCTGGCACACCGCCATCACATGCGTGCCCTCGCCGAGATGGTGGAGCATGGCCACCACGTAGTCGATGTAGTCGTCCAGGTCGAAGCGGCCCTCGCCCACCGGCACCATGCGCGCATCGGCCCAGTCGGTCACGTAGACCTCGCAATGCGGCAGCATCGCCTCGACCGTGCCGCGCAGCAGCGTCGCATAGTGACCCGACATGGGCGCCACGATCAGCAGCTTCGGGTCGTTGCGCCGGCCGGATGCGCCGCGCTGGAAATGGATCAGGTCGCAGAACGGGCGCGACCAGACCACCTGCTCGGAGACCGAAACGTCCTGGAAGCCGATGCGGGTGCGGTCGAGACCGAAGCTCGGCTTGCCGTAGCGGCGCGTGGTGCGCTCGAAGAGCTCCGCCGCGGCGGCCACGGAGCGGCCCCACTGCGTCTGCGAGGCAGGGTTCAACGGGCTGGTGTAGAGAAGCCGCAGCGCGTCCGCATAGGAGCGGAACGGCTGCATAGCCGCATGGTTCAGTTCATAGAGCTGATAGAACATTTGTTTCCCTTCCGCCGCCCGCAGGGGCAACGGTTGCCCTTTCGACCCCTCAAGGTAATACGACCACGCTGCAACGCAATAGGGAAGTGAGCAGTTGCAGCGAGAGCCGGAGCGGCGGGAAACAGGCAGGTATCGGGCTTCCTTCGGCTCACAGCCCTTCGACGAGCACCATCTCGGCCGTGGCGAATTTCTGCCGGATGGCCCGCGCGGCCGCGTATTCGGGCGAGTGATAGCAGTCGTGCGCGGCCTTCAGCGAGGCGAATTCCATCACCACGTTGCGCGCGTGGTCAGGTCCTTCCAGCGTCTCGTAGGCGCCGCCGCGCGCCAGGATGCGCGCCCCGTACTTCTCGAAGGCGGGCCTGGCGGCGGCGACATAGTCCTTGTAGCCTTCCGGGTCGCGCACATCGACCCTGGCGATCCAGTATCCCTTGGGCATCCTTCCTCCAGTCTCAGGCTTGCGCCATTTCCGACAGGATCGCCTGCGCGGCGCCCTTTCGGTCGGCGGCGTTGACGATCGGGCGCGCGACGACCAGATGGCTGGCCCCCGCCCGGATGGCGGCGGCCGGCGTCACGACGCGCTTCTGGTCGCCGCGATCGGCGCCGGCGGGGCGGATGCCGGGCGTGACGACCGCCATGTCCGGGCCGACGATCTCGCGCACGGCGGCGGCCTCGGCGGCCGAGCACACGATGCCGCCCATGCCCGCGTCGAGGGCCTGCCGGGCGCGGCGGGCAACGAGGGTCTGCGGGTCCCAGGCGTAGCCGGCTTCCGCCAGGTCGCGCTCGTCCATCGAGGTCAGCACCGTGACGCCGAGCAAAGTGAGGCCTGAGCCGCGGGCGGCCGCCACGGCGGCGCGCATCGCCTTCGGATAGGCATGCAGGGTCAGCATGGAGACGCCCATGCGGGCGATGTTCTCGACGCCCTTGGCCACGGTGTTGTCGATGTCGAGCAGCTTCATGTCGAGGAAGATGCGCCTGCCCTCGCCTGCCAGTTCGCGGGCGAAGTCCAGACCGCCGGCGAAGACGAGCTGGTAGCCGATCTTGTAGAAGGAGACCGTCTCGCCGAGATCGCGCACGACCGCGCGCGCCTCGTCGATGGTCGGCACGTCGAGCCCGACGATCAGCCGGTCCTTCACTGTCCCGCTCATGCCTCCACCCTGTCCGACAGCATGGCGGCGCGCTCGATCAGCGTGCGGCAGAGGCGCGTCATGCCCTTGCGCAGGCGCTCGTCCCTGAAATCGCCCGCCTCGTCGAAGGCCTCGGCGGCGTTGGGCACCGAGACCTGCGGGGCGATCACCTCCATCTGGATATGCGACAGGACCGCGCGCAGATGGGTCGCGCTGCGGATGCCGGCGAAGTGGCCGTCGGAGGAGGAGCAGATGCCGACGACCTTGCCGGGGAATGGCCGGAGCGCGACGTTGCCGTCCGTCCGCACCCGGCTCACCCAGTCGATGGCGTTCTTGAGCAGAGGCGGTATCGAACCGTTGTATTCCGGCGTTGCGATCAGCACCGCATCGTGCCCGGCGAAGAAGCGGGCCAGCGCCAGCGCGTTCCGCGGCACGCCGCTCTCCTTCTCCAGGTCCTGATCCATTATCGGCAGGGGATGGTCGGCGAGCGAGATGCGCGTCACGTCGGCGCCCTGCAGGACCAGTTCCTTCATGGCCGCGTCGGCGACCCTGCCGCTGTAGGAGCCGGTGCGGATGGAGCCGGCGAAGACGAGGATTTTCGGGATGACCGCCATGGAAGCCTCTTTGCGCCCACCTATAGGCCAAGCCGCCGGCGAATCAACCGGTCGCCGCGATCAGGCCGCCTGCGCCATCCGCTCCGGCGGCAGGCGGTAGGAGATCGCCTCGGCAAGGTGGATGCGGCCGACCGTCTCCGAACCGTCCAGGTCGGCCAGCGTGCGCGCCACCCGCAGCACCCGGTGATAGGCGCGCGCCGACAGGCCGAGCTTTTCCCCGGCATCGCGCAGAAGGGCCTGTCCGGCCGCGTCGGGCATGGATACCCTTTCCAGGATCGCGGTGGCGCAATGGGCGTTGGTGGCGGCGGTCCCGGCTCCGAGCCGCTCGTAGCGCGCGGCCTGCGCCTGGCGGGCGCGCGCCACCCGGGCGGCGACCGCCGCGCTCGACTCGGCGCGGCCCGGCCTGACCAGGTCGGCCGCCGAGACGGCGGGCACGTCGATGCGCAGGTCGATGCGGTCGAGCAGCGGACCCGACAGCCGCGCCTGGTATTCGGTGCGGCAGCGGTCGCCCCGCGCGCAGCGGAAGCCCGGCTCGCCGGCCATGCCGCAACGGCACGGATTCATGGCGGCGACCAGCTGGATGCGGGCCGGGTAGGTGACGCAGCTGTTGGCCCGGGCGACGACGCACTCGCCCGATTCCAGCGGCTGGCGCAGCGCGTCGAGCGCCTGCGGCGAGAATTCGGGCAGTTCGTCGAGGAACAGCACGCCGCCATGCGCCAGCGAAACCTCGCCGGGGCGCACGCGCACGCCGCCGCCCGACGAGCGCGGCCATGGAGGCCGAATGGTGCGGGGCGCGAAACGGCCGGCGGTCGGTGAGCTTGCCGCCGGCCAGCTCGCCCGCGATCGAGGCGATCATCGAGACCTCGAGCAGCTCCTTCGGCAGCAGCGGCGGCAGGATGGACGGCAGGCGCTGCGCCAGCATGGACTTGCCGGACCCCGGCGGCCCGACCATCAGATAATGTAACCAATTAATTTGACATATTTGCAAGGTCGCAATAGATGACCTCATGCAAGACACTGCCCTCTCCCGGCCAGCGGCCTATTCCTACATCCGCATGTCTACGAACCTTCAGCTTAAGGGCGACAGCCGCAGGCGGCAGTTGGAGCTTTCCGAGCAATACGCACGTGAAAACGGTCTCGAACTTGTCGCGGACTTCCAGTTGGAGGACATCGGAATATCGGCCTTCAAGGGGGCTAACCTCGCGGCAGGAAGCGCCTTGGGAGCATTCTTGCAGGCAATCCGCGGTGGAAAGATCCCTACGGGGTCCTATCTGCTTGTGGAGTCGCTTGATCGACTCAGCAGGCAGGACGTCTTCTCGTCGCTCTCGCTGTTTACCGAGATCATCAAGAGCGGCGTCAACATCGTCACCTTGGCGGACAGGCAGACCTACGCGGCCGGCCAGACAGACTTCAGCCAGCTAGTTCTGTCGCTGGCGATCATGAGCCGTGCCCACGAGGAATCGCGCACCAAGAGCTATCGGCTGAGCGAGGCGTGGACAAGCAAGCGAAGGAATGTCAGCCGGCGGAAACTCACCGCTCAATGTCCGGCTTGGCTTAGCCTTACGGCTGACAAAGAGAGCTTCATCGTTCTTGAAGACCGTGCCGCCATCGTCCAACGGATTTTCGAGGAATCTGCCTCCGGCATTGGAAATTATTCGATTGCCCGCCGTCTCAACAAAGCCGGTGTGCAGCCGTTTGGCCGCTCGCAGGGATGGCAGATATCATACATCAACAAGATTTTGACCAATCGGGCTGTTCTAGGCGAGTTCCAACCCCATCGTCTCTTTGAAGGACGGCGAATGCCTGAAGGCACTGCCATCCCCGGTTATTTTCCGCAGGTAGTGTCCGAGGAGTTGTTCTTGCGGGCGCAAGCAGGGCGGACGCAACGCCGGATCTCCGGCACCGGGCGAAAGGGCTACCTGATAACCAATCTGTTCTCAGGTCTCGCTAGATGCGCATACTGTCGTGGACCGATGCACCTTCTGAACAAGGGGCACGGACCCAAAGGCGGCACGTATCTGGTCTGCGATACAGCGAACCGGGGCCTTGGATGCGAGAGAACTAGCTGGCGCTATGACGACTTCGAGACGTCTTTCCTTGCTTTCGTAGAGGAGCTTGACTTGGAGCCGCTCGTTCGCAGTGAACATGATGCTGACGAAAGGAGGAAAGTCGATCAGGCCTTACAAGCGCTCTCTGGACAGATATCTCAGTTGCAGCGACAGCGGGAGCGAACGTATACGCTGCTAATGGAGGAAGAGGTCGTATCGGACTACCTTAAGCAGGAGCTGATCAGATGCGAACGGGAATTGGCGGCTGCCACCGACCGCCTGACCCAACTTGAGTCGGAACGGCGCGAGTTCGCAGCGAACGCTCTTCGCGTCTACGATAGCAAAGAACAGATTAAAGGTCTCATCCAACGGCTACGGCATGGAAGCCAAGAGGACGTATACCGCCTCCGCGCGCAGGTGGCAGCACGACTGAAGGCTCTTGTTACGTCGGTTACCGTGGCAACAGCGGGACAACGGCCACTTATTGAAAAAGCGATCAGAGAACTCGCGGATTCTGGCGGGGAGGATGTTGGATCGGTAAGGGTTCAGGCCGCTCTTCAAACTGACGCCACGTCCATGCGTGCTGCCCATCGGTATTTCTCGGTGAGTTTTAAAGATGGAAGTTTGCGGATTGTGCATCCGGGGGCAAGCGATCCTCTTGTGGCGGAAAGACAAATCTACGGCTCGCAGCAGGAATTTATTCGTATGGAGGCAGACGGCCTCCCGGAGGCTTTTCTGAAGTCGAAAACCTTCAGTTCAAAAGGCTTGTCGTAATCCCAGTCTCCAGGTCCTTCTGTCGCGACACGGTAGGCGAACGATTCAATCCTTCTCTCCGCCGACATTACGGAGTTCGGTAATCGCCTTGGCGATGTGGTCGGCGGCGAGCCGGGTATCAAGTGCAGTCCACGTGACGAGGTTCTGCGGGATTTCGGACAGAGTATTCACCGATTTCACCTGCACCACGTCGACCCGCCTGTCCGGTTCCGGCCAGAAGATCAACAAGTCAGGACTCGGAGTATCCGACGCGGGCTCGGAGGAAGAAGCGCCGGTGGTTTCATCGAACGGACTCTGAGGTTGAGCGGCGACCGAAACCTGAGGCAGGAATTCGGGGGAAATCCGCTCCTTAAGGTGATCCATCACAGGCTCGACTGCAGCGGCAGAGGCTTTCTGCGCCTGTTTCAATGGAAGCCCTGCGTTACCCAGCTTCTTCAATATGTAAATGCGAACCACTTCGTCGAGGTCGACGCGAGTCCATCCGGCATCGTCTCTTCTAGGAAGGATATTTCGGTACCGCCACTCTCGCTGAAGGCCGGCCGAAACCCCGGTGACCGCTGCTATTTCAGCAGGAGTGAATTCCAACGAAGGAACACCATAACGCGGCATTGTAAATCCCAAACCGTTACATATCTAACGGCACAGCAGCGCTTCGTATACATTCAGGTTACCTGGACATCACTGAGCGCACCGAAGAAGCCGGTCCGTATCATGAATTCGCAAGCACACAAGTCTAACCCCATTCAATCCGTTGGCATTTCGTCCCATGGGAGCCGGCTGGTACAGTTCTCTGCCATGCAGAGCCACTGAGAAAGTGGACGAACGGCTTCATATGGACCGTTCTTCCGAGGGAGAAGAACCTGCGCTGTCGGCCGCATGCAGCCTAGCGACTACTCGGAAGCTTCGGCTCTCGATCAATGCTGGCATCGTCAACAAGACTGTTCCAGATAACAGCCTTTACGTCGACGGCTGGGAGAACGTCGAACTAACGATCGCCGAGTTTGCGGAGGCGGTTGCCGGACAGGGCCATGCCTACTGCGCGCAGCTCAAAGGAAGAAGGGAAAGCAGGAACTTCCTGGCCTCCGACATCGTGTCCGTGGACGTCGACCACGGCATGACGATCGAGGAGGCCTTGGCAAACCCACTGGTGAGGGACAGCGCCGCCCTCCTCTACCCCACGTCCAGCCACACCGACGCCGACCCCAAGTTCCGCATCGTCTTCGTCACCCCCAGAACCATTACCGATCCCAATGAGATGGAGGCCATCTCCCGGAGTTTAGCACTGCGTCTCATGGGCGATTCGGCAGTTACCGATGCTGCCCACCTGTTTTTCGGTCATCGTGGCGTGGAGAGCATCATGATCGGCCGGCAGCTCGGGGAGGTTCTTGTGGCAGAGTTGATCGCGCAGGGAAAGATCGCGAAGGGCAAGCGGCAGCTCGACAGCCGCAATTCGTCCTTGATCGTCGCCGCGAACGTCGCAGTCCGCCTTGCGGACGATCAAGTCCTCCCCTTGCAGGATGTTGTCGGAAGACCGTCGGCTTATTGCCCCTACCATGCCGACCGTAGGCCCAGCGCTTTTGTGGTGACGAGCCGTGCCGGCGTTAAGGGCATCCACTGCTCGACCTGTGGCCAGACCTACTGGCCGTCCGGCGACATCTCGTTCAGCTTCGACCATTTCGAGCAGGCGGTGCGAGAAGCCCACAGGGTTGGAGGCGGAACCGGCGATCTGGGCGGCGTGAAAATCGACATCGTTTCCGGGAAGGCGACACCGGAACGGCTGGATCCCGGATTGACCTTCATCAAAAGCCCGAAAGGGACGGGCAAGACCGAGGGCGTGAAACGTTTGCCTCACCATGAGGACAGCATCCTCGTGATCGGCCATCGTCGCCTGCTCAACAGGCAGATTTCGGGCCGGCTGGAGCTGAACAGCTATCGCGATCGCAACCTCCCGCCATGGCGTGGTGCGCGGGATGATCGGCTCGACCGTTTCGCGGTAAGCGTCGACAGCCTGGAACTCGTGCCCGCCAACAAAGAGTACGACGTGATCGTGCTGGACGAGGTCGAACAGGTTCTTCAGCACTTCCGTTCTGAGACGCTGAAGGCGCGAGAGCGCGTCTTTCTGCTCTTTTCCCATCTCATTCGAAACGCTCGTTCCGTCATCGCCCTTGACGCTGACCTGGGGTGGGCCACCTTCCACACCCTGTCGAGGATGCGGGCGGGCTTGGAGGGCACGGCTGCCACGCGGCGGATATGGCTTAACGAGGACCTGCCAGGTTCGGGCAAGACCGTTCAAATTTATGATTCCGAGCAGGCTCTTGTCGGTGAGCTTCAGGAAGCCCTGAAGACTGGCAAGAAGTGCCTGATGGCATCGACCTCTAAAGGTAGGGTCGAAAGGCTCTCGGCGGCCATGACCGAGATGCTGCCCGAGATCCGACAACTCGCGGTAACCTCGGATACGTCTGGCAGCGAAGCGGTAGAGCAGTTCATCGCCGATCCTGCGGGCGAGATGATGAAGTACGACGTCGTGCTAGCCTCCCCATCGTTGGGGACCGGCATCGACATCACGTTTCCCGACAATGAGCAGGTGGTAGATGTGGTGTTCGGCTTCTGCGATCCGGAGCCACTCACCCATTTCGACTTCGATCAGCAACTCGGCCGTGTCAGGCACCCCAAAGAGATCAAAGTCTGGGTCTCGCCGCGTCTTTGCAGCTACGAGACGAACCAAGACGTCGTTCGCGACGACATCCTTCGCAAAGGGCTTTACAAAGAGGTGTTGATCGGCTTCGACCCCGAAGGCAAACGGGTCTTCAAGAACGATGATCCCCTCATCGAGATGGCTGCCATCATCGACAGCCAGCGCCGCGCCTCGTTGAATAGCATAAAGGCGCACTTCGTCCGGCACAAGCAGGCGCAAGGATACGAGATCGTCCACGTCGGCAAGGACAGCGGCCTAGCTGCCACAGGTTCCGACATCTTCGCTATCGGAAGGGAACTAGATGATGCCGCCTATGCGTCGCGGGTTCTTGCCGGGGGTGTGTTGACGGAATCCGAGTTCGAGCGGCTGAAACGGCTGCGGGAGGACGGAAAAGACATCGCAGATGACCAACGAGCCTCTCTGGCTAGAACCGGCATCGAGCTGTTTTATCGGCATCAGGTCGACATGGACCTCATCAAGCTGGACGATCGTGGAAGGCACCGCAAACGAGCGCGTCTTTATGAGGACGTTGCCGGGGAGCTTAAGCGGCGCGCTGAAGGATTGACGCACAGCGGTTCTCCGGCTTCCGAATTGCGCAACCGCTTTCTGCCCAATGTTTTCTGGGCCGCGCCGTTGTTGGTCGACCTGTTGGAGCGCACGCCGCTGATTCGGGATAACGCGTTCGATCCCGATGCCGAATTCAAGTCTGACGACCTCGCGGCGTTTGCCGGGTTTTGCCTGGAAAAGCGCGACATCATAGCCAGCCTTCTCCAAGAAGACGTCCGGCAAGACATAAGGAAGAAGCCGGTCCAGCAGCTCAATCGCCTTCTCAGGAAGATAGGCCTTTGCCTGACGAAGGCGCGCAGGGTGAAGCAGAACGGCACGAAGGTAATCTACTACCGTCTTGACGTCGCAACGCTCGGCGCGATGTCGACGCTGACCCGGCGCCGCCGAGAGAACGGCGGATGGGCGGCGCTGAATGAGATCTACGGCAGAACCTCGACGTGGCCCTATGACGAAAACGACGACGATCTGGCTTGGCTGGCGGAGGTGGTCGAGCCTCAGCCGTAGCGGACTGCGCGAGGGGACAACTCGCCCGCTTGTTATAGAAGAAGCCTCTTCCCTCTCCTGTTAGTCCCGAGTTGTCCTCGTCTCGATGGGGGTCGGGTCGTTGGACATACTGGAGGTTTTTGCCCCTTTTCGACGCCAGGCTGGTTGTCGCCCGTCGAGAATGGCGGCTATCTGCCAAGCACCTTTTCGGTCTGCCGATCAGCATCTTCCGGCGTCAGTACGCCGGCTTCCCTCAGCTTCTTGATGCTCGCCAGCAGTTCCGCCTTGTCCGACGATGGCTCCGGGATGCGGACAGGCACATCCAGCGTCGGCTCCGCGCGCTGCTTGGACGCGTATGCCCGTTGGGCGGCGAACACCGCCTCGCCTGCGACGTCGCCCGCCGTCCGCTCGCCCCGTCCGGTAGCGTTGCCGAGGACCGGGTCCAGAAAGCTGCGGTCGCGCGGGAACACCGCCCAGGCGAAGGCGACGACCCAGAAGATACCGGTGAACCCGCAGATGTTCAGGACGAGGATCACCCAACGATAGCGGTGGCGGCGCAGGAACCCGACGATGGCAGGCAGGAAGTAGAGTCCCGCCGCCAGGATCAGGAACATCATGATCACGCCGTCTTCGTCGTATGGCACGCTCAAGCCCGAACCTCCCGGCAACCTTCCCCGTCGCATCGGTCGGTTGGAAACGGACCATAGAAACTTCGATCGTGCAGATAGTGTCTGTCCGGCATGCCACCCCTCCAACAACCTTGTTGCTAACACATTATAGTTGATAAACCAAATAGTGAACACGGTCGATTAGTGGGTGCATGGATGTGCGCGCCCTCGTCGGACGGAATTTCGCGCGGCTCAGGGCCGAAGCGCGTCTGACTCAGGAAGAGGTCGCGGCACGGGCTAACGTTAGCCAGCAGTACTTGAGTGGGCTTGAACGCGGGACCCGCAATCCCAGCATAGAGACGCTGGTGCAAATCGCAGCCGCCTTGGGGGTCGGCCATGTGGCGCTGGTGGAACCT
The DNA here is from genome assembly GCA_027492275.1 of Mesorhizobium sp. GTDB lineage: Bacteria > Pseudomonadota > Alphaproteobacteria > Rhizobiales > Rhizobiaceae > JAPUFC01. The sequence goes on from JAPUFC010000065.1 coordinate 129,231, forward strand.
GACGATGTGTTCGAGGAATCGCGATCGATGCCAACGGCAGGGTCTGACCTGTAAGGTTTTGCCTTTTAGCTGATCGCCGGTGTCTCTTCGGACGCGGTGTTGCCTGCCGCCACGATCCGCACCACCGAGGCTTTGCCCAAGCCTAGCTGGGCAGCAATCTTCGCCATGCTCATGCCGGCTGCGCGCAGCGCACGGACCTCCTCCGCCCGAAGTCGCGCGGTCGGCTTTCGCCCCTTGTACTTCCCGTCCGCCTTCGCCTTGGCGATCCCCTCGCGCTGCCGCTCCAGCATCATCTCCCGCTCGAACTCGGCCACCCCGCCGAGGATGTTCAGCATCAGCTTGCCGGTCGGCGTGCTGGTGTCGATGCCGAGGTTCAGGATGCGGATGCCGACGTTCTTCGCCTGTAACGTCTCGATGATCGTCCACATGTCGCGGACAGATCGGGCGAGGCGGTCGAGCTTGGTGACGACGAATACGTCTCCCTCGCGCGAGAACTCCAGCGCGCCCTCCAGCGCCGCGCGACGGCCGAGGGCCGAAACCTGCTCTTTATAGATTCGCTCGCAGCCGAGCCTCTCCAGCTCGGCCACCTGGGCTTCCAGCCCGGCCTCCTGATCCAGTGTCGACGTGCGCGCGTAGCCGATCAGCATCCACCCCTCCGGTTCGATAGGGCGGTGCCAGTATACGGTTCCGGTCCAAAGTACAGGCCGATTTCAGCGGACCGCTCGACGCGGCGCGTCGGGCCGGTTCACAGAGCCAAGGTTTAGTGAGCCGGATAACGATAATCGATCCCGCCGGGATTTCGGTGCGGGTTGTCAAATAGTTACGATACTATAGGCTAGCAGGAGCGCCGTCACCACGATGGCACCAAGGATGCCGGCGTAGCCGCGCGCCGTCAGGCGGAAGCCGAAGAGGGAGATTTCGAAGCGGTTCATAAATGCCTCCTGTGCTTGGTAGAGGCATTTTCGCGGAACAGAGCATGGCGTGGACAAACGTGCTGACTCACCCTGACAGTTTATCTTCTCCTTGTCGCGCCATAGCCCAGAACCTCACCAAGCCGCGATAGGCAGACTGCTGCTCATCAAGCCGAACCTCGGAGTAGACCGGCTTCCAAGACAGAATCGATGCGGTCGCGATTTCCGGCGATTCGGCCAGTGCCACCTTCGCTTCCTCAATGAGTGCCGCGACAGCAGCCTCTCCCGAACGCTTCCAGATGTGCACTGTAGCCAAGAGACTGACTGTAGTCGGGTCGTTCTCGTCTGCGGTGACACCAACCCACGCGCAGGGAATCTCGGCCGGATCGGCATCGAGAATTCGACCCTGCACACCTGCCGAAAAGGCTTCGGAGCTGCGCAGCTGCGTCAGTATCGCTGCCTGCAATTCACTAACCGGATTTGCCACGGCATCACTCCGTGATGGCATGTCGGCCATTCTAATGAAGGAAAGGTCTTATGGCTCGACACAACGCATGTGGATTTGATCTGTCAGACATTGAACGCCGTCAATGCCTGAAACCGAGGTTTGCCCCCTACTGGCAGGTTACGGAATATGGCCGAGCCGTTGGCTACCAGAAATATGCAACAGGCCGCAGCTACTGGGTCGCCCGCATGCGCATGCGCGACGAGAGCTATCGCCAGCATCGGCTCGGCGTGACCGAAGACAATCAGGATGTCAGCGATGGCCTCCCCTTCGTGGCCGCTTGCAGAGCGGCTGAGGACTGGTTTTCCTCAACGCCGTTCCGACAGCATGCCAGCGATGCCAGACCGATCGGCTCCTACGAGCATCTTCTGGCCTCGCCCATTGGCGACATCTGCACGATCGGCCATGCGCTTGCGGAACTGGTCGAGTGGAAGCGGCTGGTCGCAGCACGGTCGCACTTCCTGACCGTGGTCATTCTGATCAACTTCCACATCCTGCCCCGCCTCTTCAACCTCCCCGCCGCCGACATGAATACGGAGCGCCTGAGGCTCTTCGTGAAAGATATCCTCGAAACACCGCCGAAGCTCGGCAACCAGCCGGTCAAGGCGCGGCGTCCGATCGATCAGATGACCGAAGACCAGCTTCGTCGGCGCAAGAAGACGGTCAACACGCTGATAGGACTCTTGCGAATGGCCTTAGTGATGGCATGGGAGAATGGGCGGATCGACTCCGATCGGCCATGGCGCTGCCTGCGCCGCCTCAATAATGTCGACCGGCCTCGCGTCCTTCACCTCAGTCGTCCAGAGTGTTTTCGCCTCTTGGATAACTGCAAGCCAGACCTCAGGAATCTGGTTCTTGGCGCGCTCTATACCGGATGCCGCGTAACCGAGCTGTTGCGGATGCAGGCAACGCATGTCGGTCGCGATGGAGCCGGAGTCTATATCACGCCTGTCAAATCCTATCGCCCGCGTGTGGTCCTGCTCCCAGACGAGGGGCTAGCCTTCTTTCGCACCATGGCTGAAGGTAAGAAGCCGCACGAACATCTGTTCCTCCGTGCCAGCGGCAGGAGCTGGTACACAAACTATCGCCACGGCTTCAAATGCGCTGTCCGTAAGGCTGAACTACCGGAAGAATTCTGCTTCCACGGCTTGCGCCACACCTATGCCAGCCAGCTTATCCAGAACGGCACACCGCTCATTGTCGTGGCCGAGCAGCTAGGGCATCGCAACATCGATACGGTCAGCAGGACCTATGGGCATTTGGCACCAGACATTCGGTTAGCCGAGGTGCGAAGGCGCTTTGCTTCGTTAAGGTCTGCTCATAGCAGCCTCGCTTAACCATCAAAGAACGTCTACGCTAGCCTCCTCTTGTTAGGTGAGTTTATATGGGTGAGCAGGCGCACAGAGCCTACGAGGAGGCTGAAAAAGCCGCTTTTCAGGCGCTGCCATGGTGGAGACGATGGCTCGCCAACATATTGGCGGCGGCATTGGTATGTACCCTTGCCGTCTTTCTCGGCGTTACATTTGGCGCTCATCTCATTTTTCGTTAAACTATCTGCCGCTCGTTTCTCGTCCAAATCACGGAAACCGCGCGAGTGACTGCCTCGCGCCCCCATCTCTGCCGTTCCGCAATCAAACCCGCCTTCCCAAGAGCTGCCGATAGCCTGGACTGTACTCGAAGGTTCACGCGGCTCCTACGCTGAAGTGTCAAATTTTGAAACGTGAGCGGCGCCAATCCAGCGGGATCGATTTGCAATACCGGTTGGTCAATCCCTTCCGGGGCTTACGGCAGGCAGATCGGTCGCTGAAGACGGTCACTTCCTAGTCGCAAGCCTTGCCGACTTCGCCGGGGCAGCGACCTCGAGGAGGCTTCGGCGATTAAGCGCCATTTCGAGGACGTCCGACTTGCCCCCTCGGGTCAGGCACGCGGCGATCCTCAAGGTTTTTTCGGCGCGGCTCGAACCGAGGTAGATATTTGAGATGAAGCGGCGACGCACGCCGTCGCTGGCATCGATCGGCGCCTCCGTCGCATCGACGTGGATCAGGAAGACCGTCTCGAATTGCAGGCCGGCGACGTATTCCGGCATGCTGAAGACGAACCGTTTGCCTGCGTGGCGAAGATCGGAGGAGGGTTCGCGGCTGACAATCGGCAAGTGACCCTGCGAATACCGTGCGGCGGCTATCGGTAGGTATTTATCGAATTGCTCGTCACTCGCGCAGAGTACAGCGACACGCCGGCCACCCCCCTCGTGAGCACGCGCCACTTTTTGAGCTTCCGCGAAAACGTTGGCGAAGAGGCTCGCTTCGTCTATGAACACCGTCAATTCCGGCGTGTCGCCGTCCGCCAGTTCCGCCTTCCCCGAATAAGCATCCCACTCCCCAGGAACGTCAATGGCGGGAAACGTTGCGTCGAGGTCGGCCAGGAACTCGGCGATCTGGGGGGTGTACCTGAAAACCTTTTCGAGCTTCACGAGTTCTGAGTTCTGCAGTCCCGTCGAGGCGGCGAACAGGCTCGTGTCCCCTTCGCCGTATTGCACGAACGTGTCGCGCGGGCTCTGCTTGAGGTCGTAGGCCATGAAGACGGGCGGACGCCTCGGTTTTCCGTCCTCGTCGGCGTTGCGCCTGATAAGCTTGTGCAGCGTCTGGCGCTCAATTGAGGTGAACAAATGCAGCTCGTCTATGAACAGCGCATCGTATCCTTCGCGCTGCCTGATGCGATCCCACCGATTCGAATTGAGGAACGAGTTGAAGTCGCCGATCATTTGGTCGACGCTCAGCGTATTCATTTCGCCGAGCTGGCGACGGTATCGCCGATGAACCTCGAGGACGAAGCGTCTGTCTAGCTCGGTCGACAGGTTCATCAGCCATGCTGGTCGCGGGAAGCTTCCCTTGGCGTAGCGCTCGCCCCGCTCTTCGCCATGGCGAACCCCTTCCGCGTCGAGGACGCTGGCGAACTCGTTCATAATCTCTGCAACAAGTCTAGTGTCCCGGCCGGCGGTGGCGGCAGCCCAGCGCTCCTTCAACTCGGGGCTCAGACCCGCGAACTGCGCGCCGACGATTCTGGAGCTCCCGAGCTCCTTGAGCATGGTGGCGATCAGCTCTGCCTGAAGTCGACGGCCTTCGCGCCCGTCGAGTGAAAGCGGCTCGAGCTGATCCAACTCGAAGTTAAGGTTCTTGTGCGCAAGGTCGTACAGCGTCCGGACCTCCAGCTTCACATTCGGGCTCGCCCCGAACAACAGGCCCTTGGGGTCGAGGCTTTCACCAATCGCGTTGACAAGGTCAACAGAGGCAAAGCTGTGTGTGAGAAATCCGATCTTGACCGAAATGGCGGGTGTTTCGGCGGCGGCTAGTGCGTCGCGTAGGAACTTGACCACAAGGGATAGTGTCTTCCCGGTTCCGGCGGCACCCCTCAATCTCACTGGTCCGTCGTGCGGCTTGTCAACGAAATCCCGCTGTTCCTTAGTGAGTTTGGAGCGGTACCACTGTTCCAGCGTAGCGCCTTGCACGAATCCTTGGTGAAGGCGTTGGCTGAGGGTGATCCCGGCGCGCGAAGCGGAAGAAGGCTCCTCGAATTGTGTGAGGACCGCGTCGGCCACGTTCGATCTCGCGGCGTCGTAGACCTCCAAATGCCGCTCAAGACGGTCGAACGATCGAGTGTCCTCGAGCTGGGAGAACACGTAGAGATCGTTGCGATCCCGAGGACGCATGTCGAAGTGTACCCGCCACCGCCATTCGCGGTTCGAGGCTTGTATCGAAAAAAGGCTGCCCTCCTGATGCTTGCGCCATCCGGTAGGAATGCTCACGCTGTCCGTGTAGATCGACCGGCCAACCGTGATGACCCTTTCCAAGACGGTGGAGCGAGTTGCAGCTTCCGCCAGCACGCCATCCTCGCCCGCGACGTTCACCACGATCACGGGTGTCTCGTCGGTCTCCAGGTCGGCTTCGACGATATAGACCATCTGGTCGATGACGACGCGCTTCAGACCGCAGTTTTGGGCTGGCAGCCCAAAGTGGGCGAACCACTCAGGCCCGATCGAGAACTGAGAAAGTTTGAAGAGCGCGCGGGGCGTGAGAACTAGGGCCTTCATTCCGAATCCTTCTCGACCTCGGCCACGATGTCGTCAATCGCGAGGCTGGCCAAGGCGGTGACTTCGTCAGGCAGTCCGATGCGGGAGAACTGCTGCGCGAAGAGCTGCGCGACCTTGAAGCGGTAAATCTCCGTAAGCCGGCCGATCCTCACCGCGGTGGTCTCGGCTGCGCCACTCCTCGCCAGCTGCTCCGAAACAGACGGGAAGCAATTTCCCTCGGGGATCGTGTAAATGCGTCGCATCCGGATGACGAATCCGATGCCCGGATGCTCGACGAGGTCGCTTATCTGAAAGTGACCATCGCCCATGGCTTTTCTCGCCGCCGCAAGTTGCCTACGCGCGTAGGCCGACGCGTCTTGCTCCGTCCGGCAGAGGGACAAGAACCGGGAGAAGGGGGCGACCCTGTTGTCGAGCGCTACCGCCAGCTTTCGGACCTCTTGGTAGATGGAGGTAGCCTGGCCCTTCTTCAGCCTGGTAGAAGCGGTCAGTGCTTCGCTCACCGCCGCAGGCCCGTCGGTGACGATCCAAGAGTGCAGGTTCTCGGCAGCGGCACCGTCGTCACCGATGATGTCGATGACCTTGTTCGTCGCCGAAGCTAGCACTTCCGCGATGTAGCCAGGGGCCCAGAATCTGGCGACGTACTCCTTGAAGGGATACATCGGCAGATAGGCAAGAACCCCGTCGAGTTTCCCGTTGACTAGGTCGCAATCGGCGTTGATGATTACACCTAGTACCGGCCCTCCTTCGGTGCTGGTGTGATCAATGCGAATGATGTCGCCTTGAGCTCTTGGTTCGGTCGGCAGAACGCGCTCCGTTTCCCGTTTTGCTGTTGCGTCCACCACCGCCCCTTGCCGAATTGGTCATAGTTTAGGTAACCGAGTCATGATGACCCGTCGACTGGAACTTGCTCCATCAACGCCCCATAGCTGTCAATTCACAGTCATTCTGGGCGGTCCATAAGCAGTTAGGCCGATTTTCTGTTCGTAGCGAAAAGACGCGACGCTTCGTCGAAGTTGTCAGCTAGCGCGGAGACTCGCGACCCATAAGTGACGGTCCCTTTGGTGTGACGGTCTGTCCAGTAGTGGCCGTCCATTGCTGCGACGGGATTGCCGACTAGCCGCACCTTAAACGAGCCATAGTGGATTTCGCTTTCTTTCCCACGCAGATGGACCTTCGGATCGCTCTGATAGACGCCGGCAATCTCAATCGTGTTATCATCACGCTGTAGGATGTTGCTGGCGATGAGAAAAGAATCCGAGTCCTTTGTCATTAGCCTGATACTGAGCTTCGAGTAGGTTTGCCGGATTGATGCGAAGCCCTGGATTGGCGCGACTCTCTTGCCCGTTTCGGGTATTTCATAGGTGGAGTGAAGCTCAACGCACCACGTGCCGTTCAGGTCGGGAATCTTGCTACAGAGTCGAAGCGGCCACCACTTCCACCCGATTCTATCGAATGCCGTTAGTGTGGCCGATACCACTGCAAGCGTAATTCCGTATGGTTTGATGTGATCCCAGCTAAGGGGAATGCCGGATAGGTAAAGCGTGGCCCCCCACGCGGCGACGGCGAGGAGTAATATGACCGGCAAGGAAAATCGTTCGAGTGTCATGGATGACAGGCGGGTTCTTGACCGTAGAACTGCTGAGACATTGCGGACTTTATACAACGGAATAGGTCAGACGCATCCGCTGATCCTCTGCTTTGTAAGCGGAGTATCGATCCCGAGATATTGTGCGCCGATGGCGCGCGCTCCGCTGCCTCCACTTGGCGATGCGTTCGACGAAAATTTCCTGCGCGTTGTCGAGGCCGCACAACGCCAAAACGCTTCGATTCATGACGGCGCCATCGTGGTCTCTCGCCAAAACAATGGAGACTTCTATCGTGTCAGTGGATGGTCGTTTCGTCTCATTCCGCCAATGATTTCCGAGTTCGCCGAAGCAAATCGGGGGTCGGCCTACAACAGTGCCATATGCATGTCGTTGAGCGAGAACGTCGATGCCGTTGCGCTGCTGAGCAAGCATCACTCAGATGTCTTCGCGGGCGGACGCCGGTATGCGCCGAGCGAGCTGTGACCTATATCAAGCGGCCGTGCAGTCGCGCGGGGAGGCACGCGGTCGCCCGTACAAGGCTTTCCTAGTCGACGTGTTCGTACAGCTGTTCCAGCCCGTCTGCGCTTGCAATACCCCACCAAAAACCACTCCATCCTCCAATCGCAAAAATCATCGGAGCGTGCGCTTTCCTCATAAGAGTTTTCCAAGTGCGCCGGTCTAGCCACGATGGGGTCGGCAATGCTTGGGGATGGGTGTGCCATTCTCCGATATACGTATCGGTGCCTGCACTTTGTTGCCACGTTTTCATAGCGATTGACTGATGTAGGGGGTCAATGCGGTCAAATAACGCAAACGAACGCCGGTCCCGTGGATAAGGCGTTGTGTAGCCCGAAACTTCGATATGATCCCCTCTGTACGAGCCGAGCAATATCCCGCCGGTCTCCCTTGAAGTTGGGCCTCGTTCGACTCGGCTTTTAATCAGCTCGACAACCTCATCGTGCACGAGGACAAACCGCCCATCGCCCAGTGTCAGCACTAGTGGGGGCTTTTGCATGCCGGACAAGTCGAAAGGGCTAGAGGATTTGCATCGGCGATTTGGAATGCCTGCTTGGTGTCGAGGGTTTGCGACCTGAACCGCGGCGATGCGCTCCCACTTACCCAATCTAACGCAAGCTCACAAACTTGAACTGCTGCAGCAACTGAACGAGACACGGGGAATGGGATGAACTCTGAATCGCCGCAAGCTGCGATCGACCTGATTTCCACGTTAACATCAGGCCTTATGGCCCGAAATCTCGGTTGCCCCGCCAACTCTGGTTTCAGGCATTTGAAGCAAGCTTTTTTCGCATCCGAATCGACTAAGATGCTTTGGGCAATAGCCCCGTTTCCAGCCAGCCACCCGAAGATATGTGCCGGCGCGTCTGGACGACGGTCAATGGCCCTCTGATTGAGAGCGATCGAAAGTGCTTCTTCACCGGTCACATCGATAACGAGGTGAAACCGATCTGTCGCGATCGTGAGTCCGTCCGAATTTTCGGCTTCCACGCTGATGCCCGGAAGCATCGTCTTGATGAACGTGGTGGTGGCTTCCGCCTTGTTGCGATGAAGATAGGGTATCCCCAACAGATGCCGGCCCAAGTTTGCCGTACGCAGATCGTCGGTGTCGGCCAGCACCAGCCGTCCACCCGCAGTACCCGCTCCAGACTGTGCAAGTTGGTGAGCGAGAAATCCGCCGATCGTTCCGCAGCCGATAAGGAGGATCGCTTTTCCGCCAAGGTTGGGGCGTGAGCCGATGTTGCGACTGAAGACGTACTCAGGGTCGGCAGCATCGGCCCTGATGCGCTCCACTTGAATACTTGCTGCTGTCTTATCCATGACCTTGGGCAAGCTGCTCCGCCGCTGCTTCAGAAACTCAGGCTTTTTTAGATGGGCCGGTACCTCCAGGCGCAGAGCGAAAAGTCCGTTTGTTGCACGGATCGCCAATATCGCGCCAGCTTGGCTGCTTTTGACGAGCGCTTCATCAAGCTTTGCTTCCAGGCCCGGTGCGATCCAACGTAGCCAAAGCTTCATTTGGAGGAGGTTTTCCGGTGGCCAACTGCTATTCGGATCAAGGGTCAGCGGCTTATTGATGGTGACGATAAGAGCGTCTTCAGCGGAAGCCGTTGAGGCAGGATCACGGTCCGTTGCCCATGATGATTTGGCGGTGAGCACTGGTGTTGGCACGCCGTCCGCCCGCAATACGGGATAGGCCACAGTTCCCAGTCCGCTGAAGTCACGAGGCAGGTCATAGAGCATCCAGCTTTTGCCCCAGTAGGATGCGAACTCGGCAGCGAAATCGCTGTCAAGACGACCACCGAGAGCGTCGGCGACGACTTTCTCAGCCTTGACGAGGCATCTCAAGATGGTGCCTGCGGGATTGTACCTATCGAGTATGGCTGATCCGGCACCGTAGTAGCAAATAATGCCATCCGGGCCGAGAATGTGCGGCAGCTTTCGATTGTCGAAAACTGATGCATCGACGATGCGGACCACCGGGTACCGCACGAAGTCGTAGTCTGGAACAATGATCTCGACAGGTACGGGCTTGGGGTTTATCGGCAGATATCCGCGATAGGTGTCAAAGCGAGATCCAAGCAGTCGTTCGAACTTTCGTTGAACGAGTGCGTCATGCACGAACAGGCGACTCACGTGGTGCTGGTCAACCACTTGTGGAACGACCGACTTCCGGAGCCGGGTTTACCTTTTTAGGTTGGCTGGTTACGGTAACGGCAGTGGGTGTCAAGATTGCCACGAGATCCGTTCGATATGGGATCCGGGTACCGAACATGCCGCGCATTTCCTCAACGGCGTTTTGTTGGTCGTCGCAGTATCTGACGACATCGCGCAGCCGCGAAGCCAAGCCTTCAACGAGGTCTGCAACTTTCTGCCTGTGCTCCTTTGGTATCCGGTTGAGATCCTCATTTCCGCAGGCCGGGATGAAAACCGGACCTTTGAGCATCTGCGGCAGGTATTCGACCACTCTCTGCAAGCGTTCATCTTCTCGATCCGGCAGAAACGGCCCGCGGATGGCCTCATACGCATTCCAGATACAGGCCATCAGGAGGATGGACGAAACTTTATATTCATCGAGTTCGTGATGGTCCCGCCAACCCTTCATATATCGGCAATCTCGACGAAGCTTCTCGCCATACAGATCCACCGCGTCAACGAACCATTTGTGGATTTGCCGCGGATCAGAAATCTTCCAATCCTCGTCCCGGTGAGCCAGGAGAACCGAGTCTGAAGGCAGTTCGCTCCAATCCCCAAATTTCGCGTCGAGTGACGCCGTTGCAGATTTCGCCATGCGGTCTTGCAAGGTCACGAATTCCCGGTCCGGGATGGCGTAAAGGGGAATGTCGACGTGTGCATCGCGTCCGATAACCACTCGACAACATGTGGGTTTGAACTCCTGACGCCAGCCTTCTCTCTCCGCTAACACTTTAAGCGCGGCATCAACGAATTCGAAAAACAACTTGGCTGCGCTGGACGGCTTCTCACCCTTCACAAACGAAAGAGGAAGATAACAGCCGTCATCAAGATCCATTTGCTGCGTCGGCGGCCATGCAGGTTCATTGAGCGTACCGTAGGCCGAACTTCCCTGCGTGAAGAACCGAGGGCGTATCGCCTCACCAAACACTTCCGTCCCAGCGCTCGCGAATGCAGCCCGAAGGTGCTCCCGGATTTTGGTACGCGCGTCTTTAAGAGGGGTATCCTCTGGGGTGAGATTGACCAAGAAGGTCTCGGGGTCGACGGTAGTATGCAGTAGCTTCGCAACATTCGCCATGGACGCTCAACTCCAAGGATTTAGAGACTCAGCCGACTCACTCCCAGAAGTCGACTGTAGCCGAATCGCGATAAAGAACATACAATGAACACGAGTCGAAGGTGCCACTCATGACATTTCAGATCCTGAGTCTTAGTGGAGGTGGCTTTCTTGGCCTCTACACCGCGTCGGTTTTGAGCAAGCTCGAAGAGCAGACCGGCAAACCGATTATCGACTCATTCGATCTGATTGCAGGCACTTCTGTTGGAGGCATCATCGCGTTAGGCCTAAGCGTAGGTCGAAGTGCAAGTGAGATCAAAGAAGCCTTCATAGCAGACGGCCATCACGTGTTCAGCGGCGATCGGCCGCCGCAGAATGTGATCGCTTCGGCTTGGAAACTTGTAACGGGTGTTCCGAAGTCACGTTACAATCCGGATCGGCTTCGCGTGATTATCGAGCGGATCGTCGGCGAGAATACCCTCATGCAGGATTTGCGCCGCCCGACCGTCATTCCCGCCGTCAATCTAACGAAAGGTGGTCCGAAAATCTTCAAGACCGGACACCACCCAAAACTCGTCCTCGACTGGAAATTGAAGGTCGCTGATGTCGCCCTCGCGACATCAGCTGCACCAACATATTTCCCACTCCACCAGATCGGAGACGATCTTTACGCCGATGGTGGTCTGTTCGCTAATTCACCGGATTTGATCGCGGTGCACGAGGCCGAGAGATTCCTTGGCATTAAACAAGAAGATATCTCTGTATTAAGCATAGGCACTACAACCACTGCGTTTGCTTTCTCGTCACAGGCGGGAAAAGCGCTAGGATCATTCGGATGGCTTAAACGGGAGCGCTTGCCGAAGGTGATGATTGGGTCGCAGCAAGCGTTAGCTAACGACATGATGAAGCATATGCTCTCGGATCGATATGTGCGGATTGATCGAGCGCAATCGTCGGATCAACAGGCGGAACTCGCTTTGGACTGCGCCAGTGAGATTGCGAAGCGCGACTTACAATCTGCTGCGGCTAACTCTGTTGCTGAAGCTTCATCTAGCGGTAGGCTTCTGAAAATGCTTAATCATAAAGCGATGCCATCGATGTTTTTGAACGCTTCCATCGGGGATCGTTGACTGCGTTCGAAAGTCGATAACCACCACAAGCAAAGAGCCTAGGCCGCCTCCGAACGGCAGGCAATCAAATGTCGGCGCCAATACCGGACTGCCAGGTGTCGGCTCCACACGCGACATCTGGAGCCAATTGTTTGAGAATGGCTTTTGGCGCTCAACAGTGGCTTGGCAGATGCGAGAGCGCCGATTAATTGACTACAATATCAGAAGGTTGTGGCCGCCGGCTGCCGCCACCTCCAGCGCGCGGCGGGCGCTTTCCTGGCCCCTGATGTCGGCCAGGTCCGGCATCTCCCCGGACGCCTCGCGAATGCTGGGCTGCGGCCGGGACAGGACCTGCGTGCCGCGAAAATGGTTGGCGACGGCGATCAGGCTTCGCGGCGCGAGAATATCGATGTCGCCGCCGGCCCACGCCGCCTCCGGGCCGCAGGCGGCGGGGCAGATCAGCCCCCTGCCGTCCGCGTTGGCGCCGATGGCCGCCGGCAGGACGCCGTTCACCGCCGTTATGGTGCCGTCAAGGGACAGTTCGCCCAGCACCACGTAGCCGGCCAGCGCGTCGCCGGGTATCGCGCCCAACGCGGCCATGAGGCCGAGCGCGATCGGCAGATCGTAGTGGCTGCCTTCCTTGGGCAGGTCGGCGGGCGCCAGGTTGATGGTCACCTTCCTGGCCGGCATGGACAGGCCGGAGGCATGGAGCGCGGCCTGCACCCGCTCGCGGCTTTCGGCGACCGCCTTGTCGGGCAGGCCGACGATGGACATGCCGACCTTGCCCGGCGCGACCATCACCTGCACGTCGACGGGCACCGCCTCGATGCCCTGGAAGGCGACAGTGCGTACACGCGAAACCATCTCAGCCCCCGCTTCGATGCCTTGTCCGCACGATGTCGCCGGACACGGCACCGACAGCAAAGCACACGCCGCCGGACTGGCAAGAACAATAAGGGAACAAACCCGCGTTCAGGTTGCGCGCCGGTTGCGGCCGATGGCAAGACGGGAACGGAAGGGGACCGCCGTCAGGCGCGGCGCTTCTCCACCGCGTCCCAGAACAGCGCCGCCGCGTCCGTGCCGTCGAAGCGCCTGATCTCGCGCACGCCGGTGGGCGAGGTGACGTTGATCTCGGTCATGTAGTCGCCGATCACGTCGATGCCGACGAGGATGAAGCCGCGCTCCCGAAGCGACGGACCGATGCGGGCGCAGATCTCGCGCTCGCGCCCGGTCAGCGCCGTCTTCTCGGCGCGCCCGCCTATGTGCATGTTGGAGCGGGATTCATGCTCGGCGGGGACGCGGTTGACGCCCCCCACCGGCTCGCCGTCGATGAGGATGATGCGCTTGTCGCCCTTGCGCACGTCCTTCAGGTAGCGCTGGACGATGAAGGGCTCGCGAAAGAGCTGAGAGAACATCTCCAGCAGCGACGCCAGATTGCGGTCGGCCTCGTGCAGGTGGAAGATGCCGGCGCCGCCATTGCCGTAGAGCGGCTTGACGATGATGTCGCCATATTCCTTGCGGAAGGCCATCACCTCCTGCGGGTCCTTGGTGATCAGCGTCTCCGGCATCAGGTCGGCGAATTCGGTGACGAAGATCTTCTCGGGGCTGTTGCGCACCCAGGCGGGGTCGTTGACCACCAAGGTCCCGGGGTGGATGCGCTCCAGGATGTGCGTGGTGGTGATGTAGTTCATGTCGAAGGGCGGGTCCTGCCGCAGCAGGATCACGTCCATCTCGGAGAGGTCGGTGCGGACCGGCTCGCCGAGCGCGAAGTGCCGGCCCTGCTCGTCGCGCACCTCCAGCGCCTCGATGCGGGCGAACACCCTGCCGTCGCGCAGCGACAGGCGGTCCGGCGTGTAGTGGAAGAGCCGGTGGCCGCGCCGCTGCGCTTCCAGCGACAGCGCGAAGCTGGTGTCGCCGGCGATCGAGATGGTCGAGATGTGATCCATCTGGACCGCGACGTTCAGGGGCATGCAGGCTCTCCGGGCTGGCGGGCGCGACCGCTTGGAAGACTGGCTGCCGGTATAGGCGAGCGCCGCGCTTCTGCCAATCGGCCCGGAGACCCCTTCAGGTCAGCTCTGTCTTTCGAGGCAGATGTTGGTGACCCCGGCGCCGACGAAGCCGAGCTCGCGCGCCGCCGCCTTGGAGAGGTCGATGACGCGGCCCTTGATGAAGGGGCCTCGATCGTTGATGCGGACGAGAACGGTCTTGCCGTTCTTCCTGTTGGTGACCTTCAATCGCGTGCCGAAGGGGAGGGAACGATGCGCCGCCGTCATCGCGGCGGGGTTCATGCGCTCGCCGGACGCGGTCTTGGAGGTCAGCGCGTACCAGGACGCATGGCCGCACTGGGCGAGGGCGGAGGAGACGGGAAAGGCTACGAACAAGCCAGCCGCAAGGGCAACCGCGCGTAGCGCGGTGACTGAACACTTCATCTTTTGGGGGAGCTCTATTGGTCGGAGGCCCGCCGTTAAAGACGAAATGGGGCGCCAAATGTGGCGCGTGGCCGGCGGTTCCGTGACGCCGGCTCACGTTTCGAATCACCACGACACAGTTCGTCAGCCGGACTTGCGACAACCTCAGTCGAGCGTCCGGCGGAACCGCAGCAGGGCGAGCGCCGCGAACAGCGCCACGAACAGGCCGAGCGTGGCCAGTTCGGCGCCGACGGCGGCGAGGTCGGCGCCCTTCAGCATCACCGCCCGCACGATGCGCAGGAAATGCGTCAGCGGAAAGATCTCGCCCAGCCATTGCGCCCACTGCGGCATGCCGCGAAACGGGAACATGAAGCCCGACAGCAGGAGCGACGGCAGGAAGTAGAAGAAGGTGAGCTGCATGGCCTGCATCTGCGTGCGGGCGATGGTCGAGATGGCGTAGCCGAACAGGACCAGCGACAGGACGAAGAGGAGGATGGCGGAGACGAGCAGCGGCAGGGAGCCGAGGAACGGCACGTGGAACAGCAGCTTCGCCGCCGTCAGCACGACCACGACCTGCACCGCGCCCACGACCAGATAGGGGATGATCTTGCCCAGCATGATCTCGACCGGCGAGGCCGGCATGGCCAGAAGGTTCTCCATCGTGCCGCGCTCGATCTCGCGGGTCAGCGCCATCGCCGTCATCATGGTCATGGTCATCTGCAGGATGACGCCGAGCAGGCCCGGCACGATGTTGTACTGCGACACGCCTTCCGGGTTGTAGCGGCGATGCACGACGACCTCGAGCTGGCCGGCGGATGCCGCGCCGGCCTGGCTCATGCCCTGTTCGCGCAGCAGGGCGGTGCTCGCCACCGTGCCGAGCGTCGAGATGGCGCCCGAAGCGACGGAAGGATCGGTGGCGTCGGCCTCGATGAGGATTTTGGGGCCGTCGCCGCGCTCGACCCGGCGGGCGAAATCGGACGGGATGGTGACGACGAAGGAGACCGCGCCACTCGCCATCAGCGCCTCGGCTTCCGCCGCGCTTGCCGCGATGTGGTCGAAGCGGTAGTAGCCGGTCATCTCCAGCGCCGAAACCATGGCGCGGGTGTAGCGGTCCTGGCTGACGGCGACGAGCGCGGCCGGCAGGCTTTTCGGATCGTTGTTGATGGCGAAGCCGAACAGCAGCAACTGCACCAGCGGCACGCCGAGCATCATGGCGAAGGTAATGCGGTCGCGCCGCATCTGGATGAATTCCTTCATCAGCAGCGCGCCCAGCCGGGCAAACGAAAAGACCGCGTTCATGCCATGTTGTCCCGCGAGCCGGACATGAACTGGATGAAGACATCCTCCAGGCTGGTCTGGCCGGGCTCGACCCTTATGCCCGGTTCCGCGGCGATGTCGGCCAGCGCGGCCTTCAGCCGCTCCGGGTCGGGGCCGACGACATGCAGCGTCGTGCCGAAGGGCGCGACCTGCGCGACGCCGTCGCGGCCCTTCAGGCGGTCGGCGATCCTGTCCAGCCGCTCGCCGTGGACGACGAAGGTGGTCAGGCCGGCATCGGCGATCACCTGGTCCACCGTGCCGGTCGCCAGCATCCTGCCGTAGGAGATGTAGCTGATGCGGTGGCAGCGCTCGGCCTCGTCCATGTAGTGCGTCGACACCAGCACCGTCAGGCCGCCATGGGCGAGGCGGTGGATCTCGTCCCAGAACTCGCGCCGCGCCTTCGGATCGACGCCGGCGGTCGGCTCGTCGAGCAGCAGCAATCTAGGCTTGTGCATGATGCAGGCGGCGAGCGCCAGCCGCTGCTTCCAGCCGCCGGACAGCGTGCCGGCGAGCTGGTTTTTGCGGCTGGTCATCCCCAGGTCCGCGAGGGTATCGGCCACATGCGTCGCCACCGGCTTCAAGCCATAAAGCCGGGCGACGAACTCCAGGTTCTCGGCGATGGTCAGGTCCTCGTAGAAGGAGAATTTCTGCGTCATGTAGCCGACCTCGCGCTTGATCCTCAGCCCTTCGCGCCGGATGTCGTGGCCGAGGACGCGGCCCTCGCCCTCGTCGGGCGTCAGCAGGCCGCACATGATGCGGATCGTCGTCGTCTTGCCGGAACCGTTCGGGCCGAGGAAGCCGACGATCTCGCCCTCGGCCACCTGCATCGACACATGGTCGACGACGGTCTTGTCGCCGAAGCGCTTAACCAGGTCGTGGACGTCGATGGCGTTCATGGCCGGCTCGACGGCCGGCTGGCCAGATCCACATCCACGATCTGTCCCGGCTGCAAGGCCGTGGCGTCGCCCTCGGGGCGGGCCTCGACGCGGTAGACGAGCTTCTGGCGCGTCTCGAGCGAGTAGATCACTGGCGGCGTGAATTCCGGCTCCGGCGAGATGTAGCTGACATGCGCGGCGAGGTCGTTCGGGCAGCCGTCGCAGCGAACGGCCAGCGCCGTTCCCACCTTCAGCGCGGCGAAGGCCGGTTCCGGCACGTAGAGCGTCAGCTTCACCGCGCCGTCCGGCAGGATCGACAGGACCGGCGCGGACGGCCCGGCTATGTCGCCGGGATTGCGGATGACGTCGTCCACGCGGCCGGGCGACGGCGCGGCGAGCGAGCGCTTGGACAGCAGCCATCTGGACTGATCGAGCTTCGTTTGCGCCTGACGGACCTGGTTCTCGGCCGCCTTTATGGCCTCGGGCCGCGCCGGCAGGCCGGCGACGGCGCGGTTGGCGTCCGCCTCGCCGATCCTCGCCTCGGCGACCTCCACGGCGGTCGCCGCCTCATCGAGCTGCGCCTGCGTGGCGATGCCGCGGCGGAACAGGTCGCGCGTGCGGTCCAGAACGCGCTGCGCCTCCTGCGACTGCGCCTTGGCGGAGCGGACGGCGGCCTCCAGCACGGCGATCTCCTCCGGCCGCTTGCCGACCTTGAGGTCCGCGAGCTCCGCCTCGGCCTGCGCCAGCGCGGCCTGGGCCTGCGACACGGCCAGCACCGCGTCGGTGTTCTCCAGCGTGACGATCTGACGGCCCGGCTCGACCCGGTCGCCGCGCCGGACCGAAACCGTCTCGACCTGCGCCTGCTCCAGCGGCGCCAGCAGCACATAGTCGCCTTCGACATAGCCCACCGCCAGCGGCGCGGGCGCGGCGCAGAACAGCGAGGACAGAAGCGGAACCGCGCAAAGCATGCTCATTCGTCGTCTCCGGTGTCGTCTTCGCGCCCTTCGCCCCGGCGCGCCGCCAGCATGGCGTCGACGTTGCGGTTGACGATGGCGGTTATGGCGGCGGCCTCCTCCGGGCCGATCGTGTGCCAGCCCATGCGCCGCAGCACGGCCTCGCGGGCGATGCGGAAGTAGACGACCTGGCCGATCAGGGTGAACACGGCCAGCCGCGTCGCCTCCTCCTCGGCGGGCATGCCGGTCGCCTCCTCCCACAGGCCGCAGAGGCGACGGTGGATGGGCTCGAACACGCCGGAATAAACGCGGTCGAGCGCCGGGCCGGGCACGGCGAGCTGGCGCATGACGAACTGCGCGATGTCGCCGGCTTCCGGGCTGGCGACAAAGAAGCCGACCATGCGCGCCGCCATGCGGTGCAAGCGCCGGCGCAACGCGTCCGCGCCCTGCTCCGCGACGGCTTCCTCGGCCAGCGCGTCGGCCGCCACCCGCCGCATGGACTCCACGATGAAGTCGGCGCAGGCCAGATGCAGCCCCTCCTTGCCGCCGAAATGGTAGGCGATGGAGCCGATATTGGCCTTCGCCGCCGCCGCGATCTCGCGCGTCGACGTTCCGTCGAAGCCCTGGCGCCCGAACAGTTTCAGGCCCACATGGAGCAGCGCCATGCGCGTCTGCTCTGCATTGGAGGGCGGTCCGCCCGGTTTTCCAGAGGTCTTCATGATCGTGATTTAATCAATCGTATGATTAAAGTCAAGACCGATGACCGGCCGCGTGTTGCGGGGACGGTGTCCGGACGGCCGGCGATGGCGCGTGACATGGTGCGCGCTTTGCAGTATCCGGGAACCAGGATGACCGCCGCTGCCGACCCGCTCGAAAACCTAAAGATTCTGGTGCGTTGCCCGTCCGTGACGCCGGCCGAGGGCGGCGCGCTCGGCGCGCTGGCGGCGATGCTGGAGCCGCTCGGCTTCGCCGTCGAGCGCATGACCTTCTCCGAGCCCGGCACGCCGGACGTTGAGAACCTTTACGCGCGGCTGTCCGCCAACGGACCGCATCTGATGTTCGCCGGCCATACCGACGTGGTGCCCGTGGGCGACGCCGCAGCCTGGACGCACCCGCCCTTCGCCGCCGCGGTGGCGAACGGCATGCTCTACGGGCGCGGCGCCGTCGACATGAAGGGCGGCATCGCCTGCTTCGTCGCGGCGGTGTCGCGCCACCTCGCCGGCGGACGCAGGCTGAACGGCTCGCTGTCGCTGCTCATAACCGGCGACGAGGAAGGCCCTTCCGTCAACGGCACGCCGAAGCTGCTCGGCTGGGCGGCGGAGCGCGGCGAGCGCTGGGACGCCGCGCTGGTGGGCGAGCCGACCAATCCGGAAGCGCTGGGCGACATGATCAAGATCGGCCGGCGCGGCTCGCTGTCCGGCCTGCTCACCGTGCATGGCCGGCAGGGCCATGTCGCCTATCCGCATCTGGCGGACAATCCCGTGCGAGGCCTTCTGGGGCTGCTTGAGGCGCTGCTTCCCGCAATGGACGAAGGCAGCCAGAATTTCCAGCCGAGCAATCTCGAAATTACCACCGTCGACGTCGGCAATCCGTCCGCCAACGTCATCCCGGCCAAGGCGACGGCGGCCTTCAACATCCGCTTCAACGACCTTTGGACGCCCGAGACGCTGGCCGCCGAGATCCACAACAGGCTCGATCGCGCGGCGCGGCGCAACAAGCATCGCGCAAGCAGGACAGACGCCGTCGACTTCGACCTCGTCTGGCGTGATCGGCCGAGCGAGGTTTTCCTGACGCACGACGAAAAACTGATCGAGGCGCTGAGCGGCTCCGTCGCGGCGGTGACCGGCCGCAGGCCGGCGCTGTCGACCACCGGCGGCACGTCGGATGCGCGCTACATCAAGGATTTCTGTCCCGTCGTCGAATTCGGACTGGTCGGCCAGACCATGCACATGGTGGACGAGCGGGTCGCGGTCGCCGACCTGGAGACGCTGACCGCCATCTACCAGCGTTTCCTGAGCGACTGGTTCGGCTGATGCCGACGGGCGACGAGATCCAGCGCTATTTGTTCGGCGCCTGGCGCCTGATGCTCGGCCGCGCCGACGGGCTGCGCCTGATGGACCTGTCGGCCGACGGCTTCTGGAACTCCTTCTTCGCGATCGTGGTGTCGGTGCCGGCCCTGGTGGTCGGATGGGTCGGGCTGGCGCTCGATATCGATCCGGATCCCGCCCACACCTCGGGCCGCATCGGCATCGTCCTGCGCCTCGCCGTCGTGGATTTCGCCTCCTGGGTGGTGCCGCTCGCCGCCCTCGCGCTCGTCGCCCGCCCGGCCGGCGTCGCGGACCGTTTCGTCCACTACGTGGTCGCCACCAACTGGGCGTCCGCCCTGCTGATCTGGCTGATGCTGCCGCTTTCCATCCTGCGCCTCTTCGTCGCCGGCGAGATCCTCGACATCCTCGGACTGCTGCTGTTCGTGCTCAACATGGCGCTGTCCTGGCGGGTGACGACGCTTGCCGTCGGCAAGGGCGCGCCGATCGGGACCGCCGTGTTCGTCGCCATGTTCGTCGCCTCGCTGCTGGTGCTGTTCGGCCTTCAGGAGATGTTCGGGCTCTCGGTGGCCTGATCCGCCGGCGAGGGCGGGTAGTCGACCCGTTCGAGATACAGCCCCCGTGGCGGCGCCATGGCCGCGCAGGCGGCGCGGTCCCGCGCATCCAGCGCGGCGCGCATGTCGGCCGCCGTCCACGCCCCCTCGCCGACGCGTTTCAGCGTGCCCACCATCGAGCGCACCTGGTTGTGGAGGAAGGAGCGCGCCGAGGTCCTGACCTCGATCACCTCGCCCGCGCGGACGACGTCCAGCCGGTCGAGCGTGCGCAGCGGGCTGTTGGCCTGGCACTGGCTGGAGCGGAACGTGGTGAAGTCGTGCCGGCCCAGAAGCTGCTTCGCCGCCCGGTCCATCGCTGCCGCGTCGAGCGCCACCGGCACCCACCAGGCGCGGTTCTTCTCCAGCGCCGGCGGCGCCTTGCGGGCCAGGATGCGATAACGATAGTGCCGCGCGACGGCGGAGAACCGGGCGTCGAAGTCGCGGTCCACCGCCGTGGCGGCCAGCACGGCCACCGTCTCGCCGGCGAGCTTCAGATGGGCGTTGACCGCGTCGCGCACTTTTTCGGCCGCCCAGTCGCGCGTCAGGTCGATGTGGGCGACCTGACCCGTGGCGTGAACGCCGGCATCCGTGCGGCCGGCCCCCCGGAGGGTCACCGTCTCGCCGCTGAAGGCCAGTATCGCCTGCTCGATCGCCGCCTGCACGGAATGCTGTCCGGCCTGACGCTGCCAGCCGGCGTAGGGCGTGCCGTCATATTCGATGTCGAGCCGGTAGCGCGACATCCCGTCAGGCCGCGAGGTCGGTCGTGAAGGCTCTGGCGTAGACCAGCCGGCCGGCGGAGGGGGCGTCGCCCCAGGCCAGCGCCTGCAAGGCGGGGCCCTGCCATTCGCTCTCGAACCGG
Source organism: Mesorhizobium sp. (assembly GCA_027492275.1). Taxonomy (GTDB): domain Bacteria; phylum Pseudomonadota; class Alphaproteobacteria; order Rhizobiales; family Rhizobiaceae; genus JAPUFC01. The sequence continues at coordinate 150,242 of JAPUFC010000065.1, forward strand.
TCCGCACGCTGGCTGGAATAGCCGAAGCGCCCGTAATAGGCGGGATCGCCGAGCACGACGGACAAGGTTTCCCCGGCTTGCCGCAGGCGCAGATGGCCCTCGCGCACCAGCGCCCCGCCGATGCCCGACTTGTGGAAGGACGGCTCGACGGCCAGCGGCGCCAACGCCACGGCCGGGAAGCGGCGGCCGCCCTCGACGACATGCAGGCGCGAGAACAGGATGTGCCCGACGATCTGGCCGTCATCCACGGCCACCAGCTCGGCGACGACCTCGCCGTCGCGCACCAGCGCGTCGACCAGCCCGGCCTCCGCCTTCTGCCCGAAGGCATGCTCCTCCACGGCGCGGATCGCCTCGCGATCCCTCGGCGTCGCCGACCTGATCGAAACCATGCTCATGACAGGATACTCCCTTTGCTGACGGACGCGCCGCGCAGGAACTCGTCCGCCGTGACAGGACGGCCGCCGGCGCGCTGCAGGCGCATCAGGCGCAGCGCCCCGGACCCGCAGGCGACGGTCAGCCCGTCCTCCACCTCGCCGGCCAGAACCTCGCCGGGACGGCCGGCGCGATCGGCGATCCCGCTTTCCAGGATCTTCACCCGCTCGGGACGGCCCGCGAGCTCCATCTCGCACCAAGCCCCCGGAAAGGGCGAGAGGCCGCGGATCTGGTCATGCACGGTTTTCGCGTCGGCGGTCCAGCCGATCCGCGTCTCGGCCTTGTCGATCTTGGCCGCGTAGGTGACGCCGTCCGCCGGCTGCGGCGTGAAGCGCAGCGTTCCCGCCTCCAGCGCGGCCACCGCCTCGACCATCAGCGCGGCGGTGACGGCGCTCAGCCGGTCGTGCAGCGCGCCGGCCGTCTCGTCGGGGCCGATGGCGACCGCCCGGCTCATGCCCACCGGCCCGGTGTCGAGCCCCTTCTCCATCCGCATGATCATCACGCCGGTTTCGCGGTCCCCGGCCATGATCGCGCGCTGGATGGGCGCGGCGCCCCGCCAGCGCGGCAGCAGCGAGGCATGGCCGTTCAGCGCGCCATACGGCATCGCCTGCAGGTATGTTTCCGGCAGGATCAGGCCATAGGCGACCACCACCGCCACATCCGCGCCCAGCGCCCGGAACGCGGCCAGTTCGGCGGCGTCGCGAAGCGAGGAAGGGCTGCGGACGGCAAAGCCGCGCCGTTCCGCTTCGCGCTGCACCGGCGATGGCGTCAGCTCCAGTCCGCGGCGTCCGGCCGGTCTCGGCGGCTGCGTGTAGACGGCGACCACGTCATGCCCGGCCTCGGCCAGCGCAGCCAATGTCGGAACGGAAAAATCCGGCGTCCCCATGAAGACGATGCGCATGGTCATGGCGTCTCTCTTCGGCCGCTCCGGAGGCGGCTAGCCGGCCAGCCGCTTCGGCGGGACCCGGTCCCTGGCGAGCTTGCGGAACTTCTTCACCACCATGTCGCGCTTCAGCTTCGAGATGTGGTCGATGAACAGCACGCCGTTCAGGTGATCGATCTCGTGCTGAAGGCAGGTGGCGAGCAGCCCCTCCGCCTCGATCTCGTGGCGCTTGCCCTCGATGTCCTCGTAGCGGACCCTGACGCCGGCGGGCCGTTCGACCTCGGCGTAATAGTCGGGGATCGACAGGCAGCCCTCCTCGTAGGTCGAGCGGGCGTCGGTGCTCGAGAGGATCTCGGGGTTGATGAAGACCTGCGGGGCCTTGGGCTCGCCCTCCTTGGCGAGATCGATGACCAGCATGCGCAGCGGCTCGCCGACCTGGATCGCCGCCAGCCCGATGCCCGGCGCGTCGTACATGGTCTCGAGCATGTCGTCGGCAAAGGTCTTCAACGCGCCGTCGATGCGGTCGACAGGGTTGGACACCTGGCGCAGCACCGGGTCCGGAAGGATGATGAGGGGACGGATCGCCATGCGCCCTCACCTAAGACGCGCCGCGCGAGGCGTCAACAGCCGCATCTGCGACGTGTTCCTGTTTTGATCTGTCCGCGCCCGGCGAATCGTCTATGCTGGCCCGCATGAGCGATCTCGGCCTGCTGCTTTCGACACCCGTCGCGCGCCTCGGCGCGGCGACCCTGACGCTGGGGCAGGCGCTGGGGCTGGGCGCGATCCTGTTCGCCCTGCTCTTCCTGTGCGTCGTGGTCGCGCTGTGGCGTTCCTCCAAGGCCCGCGCCTCGGCCGCCGTCGAGGCGGCCCAGCGCGCCCGCGAGGCGGAAGCGCGCATGGCCGGGATCCTCCAGGCGCAGGCGGAGATGCAGGGACGGCTCGGCACCGTGGCCGACCTGTTCGGCCAGCGGCAGGCGGAGCTCAACCAGTCGCTGGCGCAGCGGCTCGACGCCATGACCGGCCGCATAGGACAGTCGATGAGCGACCAGACGCGCGCCACGCATGACAGCCTCGCCAAACTCCAGGAAAGGCTGGCGGTGATCGACACGGCGCAGACGAATATCCAGTCGCTGGCCGGCCAGGTCGTGCAGCTCCAGGCGATCCTGTCCAACAAGCAGACGCGCGGCGCCTTCGGGCAGTCGCGCATGGAGGCGATCGTCGCCGACGGACTGCCGCACGGCGCTTACGAGTTCCAGGCGACGCTTTCGAACGGAACGCGGCCGGATTGCCTGATCCGCATGCCGAACGACGCGCCGTCGCTCGCCATCGACGCCAAGTTCCCGCTGGAAGCGTGGAATGCCATCCGCGACGCCGCCGAGCGCGGCGCCGACGCGCAGCGCGAGGCGGTGCGCGCCTTTCGCCGCGACGTCGACGTCCACATCCGCGCCATCGCCGACAAATATCTGCTGGTTGGCGAGACGCAGGACACCGCCTTCCTGTTCGTGCCGTCGGAATCGATCTTCGCCGAAATCCACGAGAATCATGAGGCCGTGGTGCAGAAGGCGCATCGCGCCCGCGTGGTGATCGTCTCGCCGTCGCTGCTGATGCTGTCGATCCAGGTCGTCCAGGCGCTGCTGAAGGATGCGCGCATGCGCGAGCAGGCGCATCTGATCCAGGGCGAGGTGCTGCGCCTGATGGAGGATATCGGCCGGCTGGACGAGCGCGTGCGCAAGCTGCAGGTGCATTTCGGCCAGGCCTCGCGCGACATCGACGACATCCTCGTCTCGTCCGGCAAGGTCGCGCGGCGCGGACGCGCCATCGAGGCGATGGACCTCAGCGAGGACGGCGGCGCGGACAGTCTCGCGCCGCCGAAGAAGCCCGATGACAAGGAAGGCGGCCGGCTGCGCCTGCGGGTCGTGGACGAAGGCGGCTGACGCCGGGAGCTATTGCTTTTCCGACGTCGCGATGCCATCGAAATCGGGCAGCCAGGGCATGGCGGAGCGGTGCCAGGTCTGCCGCTTCGGCGGCAGATCGGCGAATTGCCGGGACGTGCCGAGCCGGATACCGTAGACTTTCGGCCCGCCGCCCACCGAGGTAGCGTAGAGCTGCGAGCCGCAATCGGGGCAGAAGCCGTTCGCGCGGCGATTGCCGCTTTCGGCCGTCCTGAGGTATTCCTTCGGGAGGCCACGCAGGATGCGAAAATCGCTCTCGGGCGCAAAAACCGTCACCCGAAACGCGGTGCCCGTGATCTTCTGACAATCGGTGCAATGACAGATCGAGACCTTGTCGGGGTCGATCTCCGCCTCATAGGCAATCGCGCCGCAGTGGCAGCCGCCGTCAATCTTCATCGCATCCTCCTCGACACTCGTGAAAGCGCGGCCATTCTTTCCTGCATCGGCCCGGCCATCAAGCCGTCAAAGCTTCCTCAGCGCCACTTCCTCGACCAGATGGTCCGAACCCTTGCGCAGGATGAGGTCGGCGCGGGGCCGCGTCGGCTGGATGTTCTCGCGCAGATTCTTCAGGTTGATGTTGTGCCACAGGCCTTCCGCCACCGCGCGGGCGGAATCCTCGGAAAGTTGGCAATAGCGATGGAAGAAGGAGTCGGGATTGCGGAAGGCCGTCTGCCGCAAGCGCATGAACCGCTCAATGTACCAGTTGTGGATCAGCTCCACCTCGGCATCGATGTAGATCGAGAAGTCGAAGAAGTCGGAGAGGAAGGGCACGATCTTGCCGTCCTTCGGCAGATCGCGCGTCTGCAGCACGTTGAGGCCCTCGAAGATGAGGATGTCGGGCCGGTCGATGGCGACGTAGCGGTTCGGCAGCACGTCGTAGGTGAGATGCGAATAGAGCGGCGCGCGCACATCGGGAGCGCCGGATTTGATGGCCGACAGGAAGCGCAGCAATCCGCCGATATCATAGGATTCCGGGAAACCCTTGCGCTCCATCAGGTTCTCGCGACGCAGGATCTCGTTCGGCAGCAAAAAGCCGTCCGTGGTGACGAGATCGACCTTCGGGCTCGACGGCCAGCGCGCCAGCAGTTCCTTGAGCACGCGCGCCGTGGTCGACTTGCCGACCGCCACCGAGCCGGCGATGCCGATGATGAAAGGCGTCTTGGTGCTGTTCTGGGCCTTGAAGAAGCGCTTGCGCTGGTCGAACAGCAACTGGCTCGATTCGACATGCGCCGACAGCAGCCGCGACAGGGACAGGTAGATGCGCCCCACCTCCTCCAGGTCGATCGGGTCGCCGAGCGACCGCAGCCGTGCCACCTCGTCCTGGTTCAGCGTCATCGGCGTGTCGGCGCGGAAGGCTCCCCATTCCCCCGCCGAGAAGAAGCGGTAGGGCGAATATTTGAGCTGGTTTGCGAGCTGGTCCATCGGCACCCGGGAAATCCTCAGCCTTTCCGCGCGGCCTTTTCGGCGACGCCGGACTGGGCGGTGCGCCGTTCGAGCTCGGCAAGAACCTCCGACAGCGGAATGCCGGCAACGGCCAGAACGACCAGCCAGTGATAGAGCAGGTCGGCGCTTTCGGACACCAGAGCCCCGCGGTCGCCGGAAACGGCGGCGATCACCGTCTCCACGGCTTCTTCGCCCAGCTTCTTGGCGGCCCGCTCCTGGCCGCCGGCGAAAAGCCTGGCCGTCCACGAATCGGGATCGCCCGACCGGGCGCGCCTGGCGACGATGTCCTCCAGCTCGGCGAGGGAGAATGCGGTCACGGCTTTTCTCGAACCCTCACGCGGCGTCCAGCCGCATCGACAGGCCGGCTTTTGCCATATGGGCCTTGGCCTCCGCAACAGAATAGACGCCGAAATGGAAGATCGAGGCGGCGAGCACGGCCGTGGCGTGGCCGTCACGGATGCCCTCGACCATGTGATCCAGCGTGCCGACGCCGCCCGAGGCGATCACCGGCGCGCGAACGGCGTCGGCGATCGTGCGGGTCAGCGCGATGTCGTAGCCGGATTTGGTGCCGTCGCGATCCATCGAGGTCAGCAGGATCTCGCCGGCGCCCAGATCGACCACCTTTCGCGCGAAGTCGACGGCGTCGATGCCGGTGCGCTCGCGGCCGCCATGGGTGAAAATCTCCCAGCGATCGGCTTCTCCGGGGGACGACACCTTCTTGGCATCGATGGCGACGACGACGCACTGGTTGCCGAACTTGTCGGCGGCCTCGGCGACGAAATCAGGATTCTTCACCGCGGCGGTGTTGATCGATACTTTGTCCGCGCCGGCCAAGAGCAACCTGCGGATATCGGCGACCTGCCGCACGCCGCCGCCCACCGTCAGCGGCATGAAGCATTGCTCGGCCGTGCGCGCCACCACGTCGAAGATCGTCTCGCGGTTGTCGGAGGAAGCGGTGATGTCGAGGAAACAGAGCTCATCCGCGCCGGCCGCGTCATAGGCGCGGGCCGCCTCGACCGGATCGCCCGCGTCGATCAGATCGACGAAGTTGACGCCCTTGACGACGCGGCCGTCCTTGACGTCCAGGCAGGGAATGACGCGCGACTTCAGGGTCATGCCGCGGCTCGCAGGATTTCCAGCGCTTCGGCCGGGTCGATGCGGCCGTCATAGAGCGCGCGGCCGGAGATCGCGCCTTCCAGCTTGCGCGCGTCGGGCTCTCGCATGCGGCGGATGTCGGCCAGCGAGGCCAGACCGCCCGAGGCGATGACCGGAATGGACACAGCGCCGGCCAGCGCGATGGTCGCCTCCCAGTTGATGCCGGCCAGTACGCCGTCGCGATCGATGTCGGTGTAGATGATCGCCGCCACGCCGGCGCCTTCGAACTTTTGCGCCAGCTCCACCGCGCCGAGCGAGGAGGCTTCGGCCCAGCCCTCGACCGCGACCTTACCGCCACGTGCGTCGATGCCGACCGCGATCCTGCCGGGAAATCTCTTGCATGCCTCCTTCACGAGGCCGGGGTCGCGCACGGCGACCGTGCCGAGGATGACGCGGGCCAGCCCCTTGTCCAGCCAGGCTTCGACATGCGCTAGCGTGCGGATGCCGCCGCCGAGCTGGACCGGGTTCTTCGTCGCCTTCAGGATCGCCTCGACGGCCGAGCCGTTGCGACTCTCGCCGGCGAAGGCGCCGTCGAGGTCGACCACGTGCAGCCACTCGAAGCCCTGATCCTCGAAGGCTTTCGCCTGCGCGGCGGGATCGGCGTTGTAAACGGTGGCCTGCGCCATGTCGCCGAGCTTGAGGCGCACGCACTGGCCGCCCTTCAAGTCGATGGCGGGAAAGAGGATCACGGTTTCCACCTCAAGAAATTGGCGATGAGGGCGAGGCCGAGCGCCTGGCTCTTTTCCGGGTGGAACTGCGTTCCGGCGAGGTTGTCGCGCGAAACGGCGGCGGTCACGGGGCCGCCATAGTCGGTCACGGCCAGCACCTCCTCCGGCCGCGTCGCGTCGAGGTGATAGGAGTGCACAAAATAGGCGTGCAGGCCCGCCTCGCCGGTCCTGATTCGGTCGAACAGCGGATGCGAATGTTTCACGTGAATCGTGTTCCAGCCGATCTGCGGAATCTTCAGCGCCGGATCGGCGGGAACGATCTCCTTCACGTCGCCGGCGATCCAGCCGAAACCGTCCGTCACGGTCTTCTCCAGTCCGCGTTCCGACATCAGCTGCATGCCGACGCAGATGCCGAGGAAGGGCCTGGCCCGGTGGATGGCCGCCTCCTCGACCGCTTCCCACATGCCGGGAACGGCCCGCAGGCCCGCTGCGCAGTCGGCATAGGCGCCGACGCCCGGCAGCACGACGCGGTCGGCCGTGCGGATGCGTTCGGGATCGGCCGTCAGGTCGATCCCGGCCGCGATGCCGGCTTCGCGCGCGGCGCGCTCGAAAGCCTTCGTCGCGGAGCGAAGGTTGCCCGAGCCGTAGTCGATGATGGCGACGCGCATCGTCTCAGCGCCCTCCGGGATAGCCGAGGAGGCCGAGCGCCGGAACGGGCCGCGGGCCGGGCCCCGGCCCGGGACGGAGCGCCGAGGCGGGCGGCGTCCATGGGCTGCCTGCCGCGCCCGGCCTAGCCTGCTCGCCCGTGACATCGGCATAGTAGCGGATTTCCGCTTCCGCCGCATTGTCGGCCTCGATCACGCCTCGCTCGGCCCATCCGCGCCGGCGCAGCGCCGCGATCTTCAGGCCGGGACCTTCCAGGCCGACATAGAGGCCGAGCAGCAGCGAGAAGGCCGGCGCGACAAGACCGAGGCCGAGGGATTCGGCCAGCGCCGCGAGGCAGAGGCCAAGGGCGAACACGATCAGCGCTTCCAGCCACAGCCGGTTGGCCAGCAGCCACAGCGGCGGCAGGAGAAAGCCGAAGAAGCGGAACCCGTCGCGGACGAAGACCGCGCCGGCCGTGGGCTCAGCATGTCCGCTGCCGCGCGGTTCAAGGACGACGAAGCTGGCCATCGCTCACCCTTTCAGGCTGCCCTTGGTGGAGGGCACGGCGTCCGGCTGGCGAGGGTCGCGCTCCAGCGCTACGCGCAGCACGCGCGCCACCGCCTTGAAGCAGGTTTCGGCGATATGGTGGCTGTTGGCGCCATAGAGGTTGGTCACATGCAGCGTGATGCCGGCGTGCTGGGAAAACGCCTGGAAGAACTCGCGCACCAGCTCGGTGTCGAAAGTGCCGATCTTGGGCGCGGTGAAGGCCACGTTCCAGACGAGGAAGGGCCGGCCGGACACGTCGATGGCGGCGCGGGTCAGCGTCTCGTCCATGGCGAGGTCGAGCGAGGCGTAGCGCATGATGCCGCGCCGCTCGCCCAGCGCCCTGGACAGGGCCTGTCCGAGCGCGATGCCGGTGTCCTCCACCGTATGGTGGTCGTCGATGTGCAGGTCGCCCCTGGCCTTCACCGTCATGTCGATCAGCGAGTGGCGCGAGAGCTGGTCGAGCATGTGGTCGAAGAAGCCGATGCCGGTCGACATGTCGGAGCGGCCGGCGCCGTCGACGGTCAGCGAGACGGAAATGTCCGTCTCCTTCGTCTTGCGGCTCACGTCGGCGGAACGTCTTTCGGAGGCCATGGCAAATCCTGCCGTTCAAAAACGAGGCGCTTCTAACAGCATGGGCAAGGCTGTGCAATTAATTGCACGATGGCCGGGACGGTCGCCGATTTGCAAACCACCTTCGGGCGCATACATAGAGCCGAACCAACCTCGTCAGCGCGGGCTGCCGTCCGGGGCCCGCGTCAATCGGAGAAGAACATGTCGAACGAACTGACCATGCACGCCACGACGATCGTGACGGTGCGCAAGGGCGGCAAGGTCGTGATCGCCGGCGACGGCCAGGTCAGCCTCGGCCAGACCGTCATGAAGGGCAACGCCAGGAAGGTGCGCCGCATCGGCAAGGGCGGCACCGTCATCGCCGGCTTCGCCGGCGCCACCGCCGACGCCTTCACCCTGCTGGAGCGGCTGGAGGCCAAGCTGGAGCAGTATCCCGACCAGCTCACCCGCGCCTGCGTCGAGCTGGCAAAAGACTGGCGCACCGACCGCTACCTGCGCCGTCTCGAGGCCATGATGCTGGTTGCGGACAGGAACGTCTCGCTGGCGCTGACCGGCACCGGCGACGTGCTGGAGCCGGAACACGGCGTCATGGCCATCGGCTCCGGCGGCAACTACGCGCTGGCGGCGGCGCGCGCCTTGATGGACACCGACAAGGATGCCGAAGAAATCGCGCGCACGGCGATGAGGATCGCCGGCGACATCTGCGTCTACACCAACCAGAACGTCGTGGTTGAAACCATCGACGCCGCCTGAGCCCGCGCCGTGACGCGCGAGAAGGCCCCGCGCTACGCGTTCCGTCCTCTGGCGGAGGGCGACCTGCCGCTGCTGGACCGCTGGTTCAGGCAGCCGCATGTGCGCGAATGGTGGGACGATCCCGACAAGGGAGCCGCCGAGATCGCCGGCCATATCGACAGCGATTCCGTCGAACCTCTGATCGCGGAGCTCGACGGCAAACCGATCGGCTACATCCAGAACTACGACCCGCATCTGGAGGATGATCATCCCTATGCCGACCAGCCTTTCGGCACGCTCGGCATCGACCTGTTCATCGGCGAGCCGGCGCTGGTCGGGAAGGGCCATGGCCCGGCCCTGATGCGGCGGCTTTGCGAACTGCTTTTCGAGGAAGGCGCCCCGCGCGTCGTGGCCGATCCCGATCCGCGCAACGTCCGCGCCGTCCGCGCCTATGAGAAGGCCGGCCTCCTGCCGCTCGGCGAACGCAGGTCGCGCTACGGGCATGTGCTGCTGATGGCGAGCGATGCGCCGGGGGGAGAAGACGATATATGAGCGTGCCGCCAAGGACTTCCGCCGGAGACCGGACAACGGGATTCATGACGGCGGGGCTGGCCGCCGCCGTCGGCCTGCTCGCCGTCCAGGCTCTCGTGCTGCACCTCATGGGCCGCATCTGGATCTGCGACTGCGGGTATGTGAAGCTGTGGCACGGCGTGGTCGTGAGTCCGGAGAACTCGCAACACCTGTCGGACTGGTACACGCCGTCGCACGTCATCCACGGCTTCCTGTTCTACCTGCTGGCTTGGCTGCTTTTCCCGAAAGTCTCGCTCGGCTGGCGGCTGGCCTTCGCCGTGCTGGTCGAGGGCGCATGGGAAATCGTCGAGAACAGCGACTTCATCATCAACCGCTACCGCGAGAGCACCATCTCGCTCGACTATTTCGGCGACTCCATCGTCAACTCCGTCGCCGACACGCTGTGGATGGCGCTGGGCTTTTTCTTGGCCGCCCGGCTTCCCATATGGATCATCATCCTCCTGGCGCTGGTCTTCGAGATCGGGACCGGCATCCTCATCCGGGACAATCTGACGCTCAACGTGATCATGCTGCTGCATCCGTTCGAGTTCATCAGGCAGTGGCAAAACGGGTTGTCGTCATGAGTAACTTTTCCCCCCGCGAGATCGTTTCCGAGCTCGACCGCTACATCATCGGCCAGAAGGACGCCAAGCGCGCCGTGGCCATCGCGCTGCGCAACCGCTGGCGGCGCCAGCAGCTCGAAGGCGACATGCGCGAGGAGGTGATGCCGAAGAACATCCTGATGATCGGGCCGACCGGCGTCGGCAAGACCGAGATATCGCGCCGCCTGGCCAAGCTCGCCGGCGCGCCCTTCATCAAGGTGGAAGCCACGAAGTTCACCGAGGTCGGCTATGTCGGCCGCGACGTCGAGCAGATCGTGCGCGACCTGGTCGAAGCCGCCATCGGCCTGACGCGCGAGAAGATGCGCGAGGACGTCAAGGCGCGCGCGCATCTCAACGCCGAGGAGCGCGTGCTGGAGGCGCTGGTGGGCAAGACCGCGTCTCCCGCGACCCGGGACAGTTTCCGCAGGAAGCTGCGCGACGGCGAGCTGGATGACAAGGAGATCGAGGTGGAAGTCGCCGATACCGGCTCGGGCGGCATGCCGAACTTCGAGATCCCCGGCATGCCGGGCGGCGTCGGCATGATCAACCTGTCGGACATGATGCAGAAGGCGATGGGCGGCAAGCGCACCAAGATGCGCAAGACGACCGTCAAGGAGTCCTACGGGCTGCTGATCAACGACGAATCCGACAAGCTGCTCGACCAGGACGAGGTGGTCCGCAAAGCGCTGGAATCGGCAGAGAACGACGGCATCGTCTTCATCGACGAGATCGACAAGGTGGCCGTCCGCCAGGACGGCATCTCGGGCGGTCCCTCGCGCGAGGGCGTGCAGCGCGATCTGCTGCCGCTGGTCGAGGGCACAACCGTGGCTACGAAGTACGGGCCGATCAAGACCGATCACATCCTGTTCATCGCATCGGGCGCGTTCCACGTCGCCAAGCCGTCCGACCTGCTGCCCGAGCTGCAGGGCCGCCTGCCGATCCGCGTCGAGCTGCGCGCGCTGGAAAAGGAGGACTTCGTCCGCATCCTGACGGAAACCGAGGCCAGCCTGATCAAGCAGTATGTCGCGCTGATGGGGACCGAGGGCGTGGCGCTGGATTTCACGCCGGACGCCATCGACGCCCTGGCCGGGATCGCGGTGGACCTCAACGCGACGGTGGAGAACATCGGCGCGCGGCGGCTCCAGACCGTCATGGAGCGCGTGCTGGACGACATCTCCTACGATGCGCCCGACCGTAACGGCACGGCCGTGACGATCGACGCGGCCTATGTGCAGAAGCATGTCGGCGATCTGTCGCGGAACACAGATTTGTCGCGATTCATCCTTTAGTCCGGTATCGGGTAAACGGCTCGGAAAGGTGTGGCCGAAAGGAAGCAGTTCGGCCATTCCTTCCCCTGCCGGGCGGCGGGCTTCTCGACTCGGCAAGGCAGTTTGCCTAGTTAGTGCGGCCTGGGGTTGCAGGCAGATGCGGCGGCGATTGAAATCCATCCTGATTGTGGCATGCGCGGCGTTCCTTTCGGCGGGGATGCCTTCCCGCGCCGAGACGCCCGTGCCGCCCGGCAACCGCTCCGCCGAGCAGCCGGACGTGCCCGGAGCCTCGTCGCGGCGCACCCAGGCGCTGAGGACGACCTACGAGGCGAAGTACCGCAAGGTCTACGCGCTGCTGAAGAACGACACGGCGCTGCGGCGCAAGATCGGCGAGACCGGGCGCGCCTACGGCATCGACCCGATGCACATCGTCGGCGCCATCGTCGGGGAGCACACCTACAATGTCGACGCCTACGACCGGCTTCAGACCTATTACGTGAAGGCCGCCGCCTATCTGCGCAGCAGCCTCTCCTTCAGCTACAACGGCGAGGACGTGTCGGATTTCGTCAGACGCCCGCAATTTTCCGCCTGCGCGTCGATGCGCGACAGCTACGATCTATGGACCTGCCGCGAGACCGTCTGGAACAAGGATTTCCGGGGGCAGACGGTCGGCGGCGCGCGCTACCCCGACAACCGGTTCAGCGCGGTGTTCTTCCAGCCGCTCTATGCCGGCCAGACCTTCGGGCTCGGGCAGCTCAACCCGCTGACGGCGCTGCAGGTCGGCGACATCGTGCACGACGTTTCGGGCCTGCCGCGGCTCGACGCCGCGCGGCCCAACGACGTCTACGAGACGATCATGGACCCCGACCTGACGCTGGCCTACGTGGCGGCGACGCTGAAGAAATCCATCGAGGCCTATCGCGACATTGCGGGCTTCGACATCTCGCGCAATCCCGGCGTGACGGCCACCCTGTACAATCTCGGCAACCCGGAGGCGCGGGCCCGGGCGCTGAAGGCGGAAAACCAGAAGTTGCGGGCAAGCGGCCAGCCCGAGCGCCTGCCGCAGGAGAATTATTACGGCTGGCTGGTCAACGACAAGCTGCCGGAGCTCGAGGCGCTGTTCTAGTCTAGAGCGGCTCTTGTTTTCACGGAATCAGTAGAACCGCTCTATCTCTTTGTTTTAGCCGCATTTCCGGACGCAAAACCGCTTCGCACTTTTGCTGGAAATGCTCTAGCGGGCGCTGGCCTTGCGTGCGTGGCGGCGTTTGCGCAGCCGCGCGATCAGCGCCGCGATCTCCTTGTCGTCCAGTTCGCCGATGCGCTCCGCCAGCAGGTTGGCGAGTTCCGTCGCCGCCGGCGACAGGCCGGACGTGTCGACGACGGCCCGCGGCCGCGAGACGCCGGCCAACCGGACCAGATCCTCCGCGTCGTCCCAGATGATGTTGAAATAGCCGATGATCTTCTGCAGCATCGCCCAGTTGGGCACGCCGCGCCGTCCATGCTCCAGCGCGGAGAGGTAGGCCGCGCTGACGCCCAGCGCCCCGGCCATCTCCTTCTGCGTCACACCGCGCTGGTCGCGCAGGGCCCGCAGCCTTTCGCCGAAGGGCGTCACGCCGGACGATCCCTGCGGCGCAGCCGCACGTACAGCGCCCCGGAGCCGCCGTGGCCCCGCGCCGCGTGATCGTATCCCGAGACGAAGGGACGGAAGAGCGGCGTCGTCAGCCAGGCCGGCACGGCGCGGCGCAGGATGCCCTCCCCGCCCGAGCCCGAGCCCTTTCCTGTGATGACCAGCACATAGCGCACGCCGCCGGCATGGGCGCGCTGGAGGAAGGAGAGCAGCAGCCCGTGCGCCTCGCCCTGCGTCATGCCGTGCAGGTCCACGCGGCCCTCGATCGGCAGTTTTTCGCGGGTCAGCTTCGTCAGCGTCTGGCGATCGAGGGAGTGGCCGACGCGCTGCTGCCTGACCGGGGTTGCGACGGCGGGCGCGGGCGTCGGGTTCGCGGGAGCAGGATCCGGAGCCGCCGGAGCGCTCTGCAAGGGCGGCTCGGGCGCGGTCTTTCCGCGCAAGGGCGTGGCGGTGCGGGCGACAAGCGTCCACAGCACGCGCTCTTCCTCGTCCAGCGTCCTTTTTCCCGGCCTGCTCATGCGGCAGGATTGGCACCGGCGAGCGGCTTGGGCAAGAGCGCGAAGAAGCGGGCCGCGTGGCGGACGACGCCGGCGATCCCGCCGGCCGCTTCGCCGGAGCCGCAGAACAGGTCGCCCCGCGCCGGCCCGATGATCGCCGAGCCCGTGTCCTGCGCGATCATCAGCCGGCGGAAGGGCCTGCCGTCGAAGGCGGTCAGCGTGGGCGCGTCGATAAAGAAGGGCGTCGCGAAGGTGTGCAGCAGGCGGTCAACCGCGAGCGAGCGGCCGGGCGTGAGCGGTACCTTCGCGGCCGCGACGGGCCCGAGCGCCGGGTCGTCCACCGGCGCCTCGCGGAAGAAGATGTAGGACCGGTTGCGCCACAGGATCTCGTCCACCCGCGCGGGATTGTTTTTGAGCCAGGCGCGGATGGACTGCATCGTCACGTCGGCCAGCGGGATTTCTCCACGCTCGGCAAGGACGCGGCCCGGGCCCGTGAAGCGCTGGCCGGACTTGGCGGCATAGGTGACGCGCCGCACCGAACCGTCCGGCATGCGCAGGCGCGCCGCGCCCTGAACGTGGATGAAGAAAGCATCCACCCTGTCCTCCAGCCAGGCGATCTCGAGGCCCCGGCCGGCCAGGGCGCCGCGCTCGATCGCCGCCCGGTCATGATATTCGGCAAGGTCGCCGGACGCGCCGCGCCGCGCGAAGGCCAGATAGGGGTCGAGGCCGGCCGGCCTGTTCGCATCGTCGATATCGGCCAGGTCGGCCGGACGCGCCAGAAGCGGAACGGCGAAGCGCCGGGTCCGCACCGGCGAGGCGTCGACCTCCGGCTCGTAGAAGCCGGTGACGAAGCCGGCTTCCGCATCGTTGTCCGGCGTCACGAGAAACGGCCGGAAATGGTGCTCGAAGAACGCTCTTGCGCCGTTCCCGCCTTCGGGCGGGCTTTCCCGCGCATGGCTGAAAGCGGGTTCGAAAGCGGAGGCCTCCACGCCGAGCGCGCCGGTGCGGTAGGGCTTTTGCAGCGCACGAAAGGCGGACAGGCGAAACGTGGAGTAAGCCGCCGGGTGATCGTCGGAGGCCCAGCCGGGAACGGCCTCGAAAGCGATGGGCCTGAAATGCGGCGCCGTCATCATGCGGGTCGGCCGCGCCGGGGAAGAAAGACCTACTCTTCCTCCTCGGTGGCGACGAGCTTCCAGTTCGGATCGCGCGAGCGGGTGTCGCGCGCGAAGGTCCACACGTCCTTGACCTCGGCGACCGTCTCCGGATCGCCGTCGATCACCTCGCCGGCCTTGTTTCTCGTGGCGGAGATCAGCTCGCTGACGATGCGCAGCGTGACATGCGCCTCGCCGCCCTTCATCTCGGCGCCGACGATCTCGGCCCGGTCGATGCCGACAAAGGAGGACTGAATCTTCTCGGACTTGGCCTCGCGCTCCGTGATCGCCGCGACGAAGCCGTCGAACACCTCGCGCGACAGGAGGTTTTTCAGCGTCTTGCGGTCGCCGTCGGCATAGGCCAGCACGATCATCTCGTAGGCCATCTTGGCGCCGTCGACGAAGGTCTTCGGATCGAAGCTCGGATCGGCGTCCCTGATGGCGCGCATCCCCTTGTTCAGGTCGGTGCCGGGCTTGGCGGCGGCATCGATCGCCGCATAGGTCTCGTCGGCGACGTCCTCGCCCGGCTTCCTGCGCGGCAGCGCCACGACATTGTCGGAAGCCTTGCCCGCCTGCGCGTCCTTGTCGCGGGCGCGGCCGGCCGTGTAGGGATCGAAAGGCGGACGCTCGTGACCGGTCCGGCGGCCCAGCACGTTGCGGAGCTGGTAGAAGATCACCACCGCCGCCACCAGGAAAAATATCGTGCCGAAGTCGAAGAAACCCATATCTTCCGCCAATTGACCCGTCTCCGGCAGCCTCGCAGCGACCGGAACGCGGCGCCTCCGACTTGCATATAGAACGCCGGCGCGCATCATTCAAATCAAAGCATTGCGTTCTTAGATTAGCGTGAACGGCCAACCGACCGAAAGGATCACGCCGCCCGTGCGACTTCTTCCCCTCTTTTTCCTTCTCCTGCCGTTCATCGAGATCGCCGGCTTCGTGCTGGTCGGCAAGGCGATCGGCGTGCTGCCGACGCTCGGCCTGGTTCTCGCCTCGGCCGTGATCGGCGTCCTGCTGCTGCGCGCGCAGGGGCTGGGCGCGCTCGCCCGCGCGCGGGCCGAGATCGAGGCGGACGGCGATCCCGGCCGCCAGATCGCGCATGGCGCGATGATCGTGGTGGCCGCGATCCTGCTGATCATTCCGGGCTTCTTCACCGACCTCATCGGACTGCTCCTGTTCCTGCCGCCGGTGCGCGACCTCGCTTGGCGGCGGCTGCGGGGCCGCGTCTTCGTGGCCGGCGGCTTCAGGCCGGGCTCCGGCGGCGCGGCGCGGCGCGGCCGGACCATCGACCTGGACGAGGACGACTTCTCCCGCGAGCATGCGAACAGCGACAAGCCCAGGGGTCCCTCGCCCTGGAAGCAGATCGACCACGACTGATCCCCAACTTGTCTTGACATGGCTGCCATGATAGCCAACGCCGCGATTTCATAGGCCGCGCGCGGCCGAGACGAGAGGACGGCTGATGGCCACCGAGACCAGCAACAACGCCGGAGCGGCGAACGGCGACGCTTCGCGCCCGAGGCTCAACGTGCTTGCGCAATATGTGAAGGACCTGTCCTTCGAGAGCCCCGGCGCACCGGCCTCGCTGCGTGGCCGCGACAAGGCCCCGAGCATCAACATCAATGTGAACGTCAACGCCAACCCGCTCTCGGAAAAGGAATACGACGTCAACCTGACGCTGTCGGCCAAGGCCTCCTTCGACAAGGACGTGCTGTTCAACGTCGAGCTGGTCTATGGCGGCGTGTTCCACATCGACGGTTTCCAGCAGGAGCACATGCTGCCGATCCTGTTCATCGAGTGCCCCCGGCTGCTGTTCCCCTTCGCGCGGCAGATCATCTCGGACGCCACGCGCAATGGCGGCTTCCCGCCGCTGATGCTCGATCCGATCGATTTCGCGCAGATGTTCCAGCAGAAGCTGGCCGAGGAACAGGCGCGCGCCAACGTCCAGGTGAGCTGAGCCGTCAGCCCTGCGGCTGAAGCAGCTTCTTCCAGATCGCCTTGTCGCCGAGGCCGGCGACGAGGCCGGCATGGGCGGCCAGCTCCGCCTCGCTGAGGCGCGGCGGCAGGGGAGACGGCCGCGCCACGATGACGGTCTCGATCATGACCGCCTCCACCTCCGTGCCGGTCACGCTGGCGACGACGGCCTCGAAGCCCAGCGCCGCCTGCTTGCCGCCGACCAGCTCGACATAGACCTCTGCCAGCAGCTCGGAGTCGAGCAGGGCGCCGTGCTTGGTGCGCCGGCCGTTGTCGATGCCGTAGCGGCGGCACAGCGCGTCGAGCGAGTTCGGCCCCATCGGATGCTTGCGCCGCGCCAGCGCCAGCGTGTCGACGACGCGCGCCGTCTCGATCGCCGGATAACCGATGCGCGCCAGCTCGGCGTTGATGAAGGCGATGTCGAAGCCGGCATTGTGGGCGACGAGGTCCGCGCCTTCGATGAAGGCGAGGAAGTCTTCGGCGATCTGGGGAAAGGCCGGCTTGTCGGCCAGCCGCGCGGCGTCGATGCCGTGCACCGCCAGCGCCTCGGCGTGGATCTCGCGCCCCTGCGGATTGATGTAGTGATGGAAGGTGCGGCCGGTCGGGAAACGGTTGACCATCTCCACGCCGCCGATCTCGATGACGCGGTCCTCGCGCGAATCTAGGCCGGTCGTTTCCGTGTCGAAGACGATCTCACGCATCGAATCAAGCTCTCCTGCCGCCGAGGATGGTCCTTCGCCGACCGGCCTTCAAGGCCGGTGGGGCGCGGCTTCGGCCTTATCCCCGGTCAGCGCGGCGATCAGCTTCGCCACCTCGCGCCGGGCATGGTCGAGACCGAGCCCCGTATCGATGACGAAATCCGCCTGCCGGCGCTTGTCCGCGTCGGGGATCTGGCGCGACAGGATGGCCTCGAGCTTGTCGGCGGTCATGCCCGGCCGCTCCAGCACCCGCTCGCGCTGGATCTGCGGCGACGCCGTCACCACGACGATCCTGTCGACGCGGCCGCGGCCGCCGGTCTCGAACAGCAGCGGGACGTCCAGCACCACCAGCGGCGCGCCGGCCGCGCGATGCCGGGCCAGGAATGCGTCGGAATCGGCCTTGGCAAGCGGATGGACGATGGATTCCAGACGGGCCAGCGCCGCCTTGTCGCCCAGCACCCGCCTGGAAAGGCGCTCGCGGTCGACCTTTCCATCCGCCGTGGTGCCCGGAAAGGCCGCCTCCACCAGCGGCACGGCGGCGCCGGCGTAGAGGCGATGGACGGCGGCGTCCGAATCGTGGACCGGCACGCCCGCCTCCTCGAACAGCTTCGCCGTCGTCGACTTGCCCATGCCGATCGACCCGGTGAGGCCGAGGACGATCATGCGTGGCCCTCGATGTCGGCGACGATGAGCTGGCGCAGCTCGGGCGTCACCGCCGGCCTGCGGCCGAACCAGCGCTCGAAGCCGGGCACGGCCTGGTGCAGGAGCATGCCGAGCCCGTCCACCGTTCGCAGTCCCCTGCCCCTGGCTGCCGCCAGCAACGGCGTCTCCAGCGGCACGTAGACGATGTCCGTGACCAGGGCGCCGGAGGCGATCCGATCCGGATCGAGCGGCAGGGCATGGTCCCTGTCCATGCCGAGCGAGGTGGTGTTGACGACGAGGCCGACATCGCCCGCCAGTTCATCGGTCGCCGCCAGCGCATGCGCCGATATGCCCGCGCCGAAGCGTTCCGCAAGCTCGCGCGCGCGCTCCACCGTACGGTTGACGAGGCGGATGTCGCCGAAGCCGCGCGATCTCAGCGCCTGGAGCACGGCCCGCGACGCGCCGCCGGCCCCGATGACCAGCGCCGAGCCTGCCCTGTCCCAGCCGGCGGCGCGGTCGTCCAGATTGGCGGCGAAACCCTTGGCATCGGTGTTGCCGCCGTGAAGACGCCCGTCCTCGAACCACAGCGTGTTGACCGCGCCGATCATCTCGGCCGCCTCGTCGCGGCGCGACACGGCGGCGAACGCGGCCTCCTTGTGCGGGATGGTGACGTTGCCGCCGGCGAAGCCCCTTTCCGCCAAGCCGGCCGCGAAGGCCGCGAAATCCGATGGCGCGACGTCGACGGCCTCGTAGCTTCCGTCGATGCCGTAGCGCGACAGCCAGTAGCCGTGAATCTTCGGCGAGCGTGAATGGGCGATGGGGTGCCCGCAGACGAAGGCCTTCCTCATCGCCTCACCCGTCGATGGCCTTGAGGTCGCGCAGCGCGGCCAGCAGCGGCAGCAGCGGCAGGCCGACGATGGTGAAGAAATCGCCCTCGATCCGCTCGAAGAGCTGCACGCCTTCCCCCTCGATCTGGTACGCGCCGACGCTGGACAGCGCCCTGTCGCCGACACGCGCCAGATGGCGGCCGATGAAGGCGGGGTCGAGCCGGCGCATGGTCAGGCTGGCGACGCCGACATGCCGCCACAGCACCTCGCCGTCCCGCGCCAGCACCGCGGCGCTGTTCAGATGATGGGTGCGGCCCGACAAGGCCAGAAGCCGCCGACGCGCCGCTTCCATGTCGGCCGGCTTGTGCAGCACTTCGTCGCCCAGCGACAGGGTCTGGTCGCAACCGAGCACCAGCGCCCCCGGCCTTGTGTCGGAGACGTCGAGCGCCTTGGCCTCGGCCAGGATGGCGGCGATGTCCTCCGGCGAGACGCCGCTGCCTTCGACGGTCTTTTCCACGGCGCGCTCGTCGATGGACGCCGGCACGGCCTCGACCGTCAGCCCCGCATCGGTCAGCATCTTCCTGCGGAACGGGCTCGCCGAGGCGAGTATGAGCGGTTGCTGCATCTCCAAATCCCTTCTGGCAAAGGCCTAACGCGTCCTTGAGCGCAGGGCAACGACGGCGGCGGCGGTCTCCTCGATGGAGCGCCGGCTGACATCGATCATCGGCCAGCCGTGCCGCGCGCAGATCTGCCTGGCATAGGCGAGCTCGGCGGCGATCGCCGCCCGGTCGACATAGCCGTCGGAATCGTAGGAGCCGGACTGGCCGAGGATGCGGTTCTGGCGCACATGGGAGATGCGCTCGGCCGTCGCGACGAGACCCACCACCAGCGGTTTGGTGGCGAGCGCCAGGCTCTCGGGCATGGGCACGCCGAGCACGATCGGCACATTGGCCGTCTTGATGCCGCGGTTGGCGAGATAGATGCTCGTGGGCGTCTTGGAGGTTCGCGAGATGCCGATCAGGATCACGTCGGCTTCATCGATGTCGTTGGGCAACTGGCCGTCGTCGTGATCCATGGTGAAGTTGAGCGCGTCGATGCGGCGGAAATAGTCGGCATCGAGGACGTGCTGGGCGCCGACACGGCGTCCCGCCGGCGTGCCGAGATAGGACTGGAAGACCGTCAGCACCGGCTCCAGCACCGACACGCAGGGCAGGCCCAGCGCCGCGGAGCGCCGGTCGATGCTGGCGGCCAGGGCCTGGTCGACCACCGTGTAGAGGATGATGCCCGGCTCCTCCTCGATCTCCTCGAACACCCTCATCAACTGCTTCTCGGTGCGGATCAGCGGATAGATGTGCTCGATGGCGCGCGAATCCTTGTATTGCGCGGACGCCGCACGGCCCGCCGCCAGCAGCGTCTCGCCGGTCGCGTCGGAAATCAGATGGAGGTGAAAGAAGCGCTGCGGCTTATTCACAGGACGTGGCCTCCCCTGTGGGCGATTGTGGAGAACGCGGCATATGGCGCGAGGCGCGCGCCGGCGACTGTATCAGATGGCGGTTCATCCACAATTGACGCCGGCGTTTGCTTCTCGGTCCGATTGTGGAGTATTGCGTTGAGAAACCGCGCCCGGCGCGCCGTTAACGAAACGGCAACTTTTGGCGTTCCTGCCAAGCCACGGAAAGGAAAAGAAAATTTCCGGTTTTCCACGATGTTCCCCATTTTCGGCTGCTGTTCGCGCAAGGCATACGGGCGCGTTTTCCGGGACGGCCCTGGGGACGGGTGAGAACCCTCGCTACCAACAGAGTCTAAGAATCAGAAGATTATCTTTCATGACTCTTTTTAGTTTGAAAACCGGCAGGGAGAACGCCCGATGACGAGCGGACGAACCGTGCTGGACGTGCTGCGGGGGGCATCGGCCTTTCCGCCTCCCATCTGGATGATGCGGCAGGCGGGACGCTATCTGCCCGAATACAGGGCCACCCGCGCCAAGGCAGGGAGCTTCCTCGATCTCTGCTACAACCCGGAGCTCGCCGCCGAGGTCACGCTGCAGCCCATCCGCCGCTTCGGCTTCGACGCTGCGATCCTTTTTTCGGATATTCTCGTGGTCCCGCATGCGCTGGGCCGGGATCTCCGCTTCGAGGAGGGCAGGGGCCCGCTGCTGACACCCATCCAGCCCGGCGAGATCTCGGGGCTGTCCGCGGCCGGCTTCCATGCGCATCTGGCGCCGGTCTACGAGACCGTCCGGCGTCTGCGCCGGGACCTTCCTCAATCCACCACGCTGATCGGCTTCTGCGGCGCCCCGTGGACGGTGGCGACCTACATGATCGCCGGGCATGGCACGCCGGACCAATCGCCGGCCCGGCTGTTCTCCCATCGTCATCCCGACGAGATGCGTCGTCTGATCGACACCCTCGCCGACTGCTCGGCGGAGTATCTCGTCCGGCAGATCGAAGCCGGCGCGGATGCCGTGCAGATATTCGATTCATGGGCCGGCGTCCTCGACCAGGACGGGTTCCGGCGCTGGTGCGTCGAACCGATCGCAAGAATCGTCAGACGCGTCCATGAGCTGTATCCGGACGTGCCTGTCATCGCCTTCCCGAGGGGTGCGGGAGCGCGCTATGCAACGTTCCGGGCCGAGACGGGCGCCAATGCGATCGGGCTGGACTGGACCGTGCCGTTCGGCCTGGCGCAGGCCGTGCAGGCGGAAGGCGCCATCCAGGGCAATCTCGATCCCCAGCGTCTCCTGGCCGGAGGCAGCGCGCTGGAAAACGGAATCGATGCCATCCTGCAAGCGTTGGGCAAGGGACCGCTGGTCTTCAACCTCGGGCACGGCATCACGCCGGACACGCCCGTGGCCCATGTCGAGGCGATGGTGGCGCGCGTGAGGGGAGCGACGCGGTGACGCAGGAGAGCGAACGTCGCGGCGCAAGGCCGGCCAGCAGGGCGATCGCCGCGCTGGCGGTCACGGCTGTGCTCGCCGCCGTCCTTTTCGTCTATCTGCCCGAAAGCGCCTATCCCTGGGTCAAGGCGTTCCACATCATCGCCGTGATCGCCTGGATGGCCGGCATGCTCTATCTGCCTCGGCTTTTCGTCTATCACGCCGATGCCGACCGCGGCTCGATCCAGTCAGAAACCTTCAAGGTGATGGAGCGGCGCCTGCTGCGGGCCATCATCAATCCAGCCATGACCGCCACATGGGTGCTGGGTCTCTGGCTTGCGTGGAAGGTATTTGCGTTCCAGGGCGGCTGGCTGCACGCCAAGATCGCACTGGTGTTTCTCCTGTCCGGCGTGCACGGCTATCTCTCGGCGGCGGTGCGGCGATTCGCGGAGGATCGCAACGACAAGCCGGCGCGCCACTGGCGCATGGTCAACGAAATCCCCACATTGCTGATGATCGGCATCGTCATCCTGGTGGTGGTCAAACCGTTTTGACGCCGCTCCCGAATTAGCGTCTTGCACAAGACTGGGGCGACCGATAAAAGGCGGTCCTCCTCCCTTGCGCCTCGCCTGACACGTCGTTGAGTCGGGTCTTCACCGGCCGCAGTCGCATTCAGCCATATCTTTCTCAATCCCTCGACCGGATCCGTGTATCCCATGCAGGAAATGAAACTCCAGGAATTCAAGAACAAGAAGCCGCCGGAGCTGATCGCTTTCGCGGAATCGCTCGAGGTCGAGAATGCGAGCGTCATGCGCAAGCAGGAGCTCATGTTCGCGATCCTGAAGAAGCTCGCGGCGCAGGATGTCGAGATCATCGGCGACGGCGTGGTCGAGGTGCTCCAGGACGGCTTCGGCTTCCTGCGCTCCGCCAACGCAAACTATCTGCCAGGGCCCGACGACATCTACATCTCGCCCTCGCAAATTCGTCGGTTCTCCCTGAAGACCGGGGACACGGTCGAAGGGCCGATCCGCAGCCCGAAGGAAGGCGAGCGCTATTTCGCCCTTCTCAAGGTCAACTCGATCAATTTCGACGATCCGGAGAAAATTCGACACAAGATCCATTTCGACAATCTGACGCCGCTCTATCCGACCTCGCGCTTGCGGATGGAGGTGGAGAAGCCGGCCACCAAGGACATCTCCTCGCGGGTGATCGATCTCGTCGCGCCGCTGGGCAAGGGCCAGCGCGGCCTCATCGTGGCGCCGCCCCGAACCGGCAAGACCGTGCTGTTGCAGAACATCGCGCACTCGATCACCAGCAACCATCCCGAATGCTATCTGATCGTGCTTCTCATCGACGAGCGTCCCGAGGAAGTGACGGACATGCAGCGGTCGGTGAAGGGCGAGGTCATCTCCTCGACTTTCGACGAGCCGGCGGTGCGGCACGTCCAGGTGGCCGAGATGGTCATCGAAAAGGCGAAGCGCCTCGTCGAGCACGGCCGCGACGTGGTGATCCTGCTCGATTCCATCACCCGCCTGGGACGCGCCTACAACACGGTGGTGCCGTCCTCCGGCAAGGTGCTGACGGGCGGTGTCGACGCCAATGCGCTGCAACGTCCAAAGCGTTTCTTCGGCGCCGCGCGTAACATCGAGGAAGGCGGATCGCTCACCATCATCGCGACGGCGCTGATCGAGACCGGATCGCGCATGGACGAGGTGATCTTCGAGGAGTTCAAGGGAACGGGCAACTCGGAAATCGTGCTCGACCGCAAGGTCGCCGACAAGCGCATCTACCCGGCCATGGACATCCTCAAGTCGGGAACGCGCAAGGAGGATCTCCTGATCCAGCGGAGCGATCTCCAGAAGATCTTCGTCCTGCGTCGAATCCTAGCCCCCATGGGCACGACGGACGCGATCGAATTCCTCATCGACAAACTGAAGCAGACGAAGACCAACGCCGATTTCTTCGATTCGATGAATACCTGAGGTCGATTCGGTTCCGGCACGACCTTGGATGGCACCCGCGGCAGAGACGATCGTCGCGCTTTCGAGCGGATCGCTGCCGTCGGGTGTCGCGGTCATCCGCGCCAGTGGTCCCGGTGTCCGATTCGGAATCGAAACAATCAGCGGTCCGATTCCGGCCGCCCGTCACGCCGCATATCGCGCTTTCCATACGGCTGCAGGGCTGCCGATCGATCGAGGCCTGCTTCTGTTCCTTCCCGCGCCCGCCAGTTTCACTGGCGAGGACGTCGCCGAGTTCCATGTTCACGGCAGCCGCGCCGTCGTCGCGCTTCTTCTGGAAAGCCTGTCTTCGCTGCGGGGATTCAGGATGGCGGAGGCGGGGGAATTTACCAGGCGCGCCTTCCTCAACGGCAAGCTCGACCTGACCCAGGCTGAGGGTCTCGCCGATCTGATCGCCGCCGAAACGGAAGCGCAGCGCCGGCTAGCGCTTTCGAACGCCGGCGGAATGCAGTCGGCCCTCTATCTGTCCTGGCGCGAAAAGCTTCTTCATGCCAGGGCGATGATCGAAGCGGAGCTCGATTTTTCCGACGAGCAGGATGTGCCTGGTTCCGTTGCCGACGGGGTGACGATGGAACTCGCCGCACTGGCAAAGGATATCGAAGCCCATATCGCGGCCTACAGACAGGCGGAAATGATCCGCAATGGATTCGACGTCGTCATCATTGGTCCTCCCAATGTGGGAAAATCAACGCTTCTCAACGCCTTGGCGAAGAGGGATGTGGCCATTGTGTCGCCCGAAGCGGGAACGACACGCGACCTGATCGAAGTGAATCTCGACCTGGATGGGCGCAAGGTCAGGATCACGGACACGGCAGGCCTGCGGGAAACTGAAAACGGCGTGGAGCGGATCGGTATCGACCGCGCGCGCCAACGGGCTGGCGAGGCCGATCTGGTCCTTCTCCTGTCGGCCGGCGAGCAGGAAGAGGACGCGTTGGCGGGTTCCATCGACGGGATGAAGCTGCTTCGGGTCCACGCAAAAGTCGACCTATTACCGAAACCCGCGGGTTTCGACGGACCATCCATATCGGCCCGCACCGGTGAGGGCATCGGCGCGCTGCTGCAACGATTGTCCGATGCCGCGGCGTCGTCCGCTCCGTCCTTCGATCTCGCGCTTCCCTCTCGCGCCAGGCATGTGGGGTTGCTTCGGGACACGCTGGTGTCCATACGGGACGCAAGCGATCCCCATGGCGATCTGGAACTCCGCGCGGAGCATCTGCGTCACGCCGCGGTCAGCCTGGGACGGATTGTCGGACATACCGATGTCGAGGATCTGCTTGGCGTGATATTCGCCCAGTTCTGCATCGGCAAATGATTCACGTGAAACACGGTCGCCATGGTGGCATAAAGGCGGTTCCGGGGCCGGCGAGTCGATAGATGGACAGTTTTGACGTCATAGTGGTGGGTGGCGGACACGCGGGCAGCGAGGCAGCCAGCGCTGCGGCGCGTATGGGCGCGAAAACGGCGTTGATCACGTTGCAGGCGTCCAAAATCGGCGCGATGTCCTGCAACCCCGCGATCGGTGGCTTGGGCAAAGGCCAACTGGTTCGCGAGATCGACGCGCTCGACGGCATCATGGGGCGCGCGGCCGATGCGGGCGGCATCCAGTTTCGGCTTCTGAACCGCCGCAAGGGCGCGGCCGTGAGAGGGCCGCGAACCCAGGCCGACAGAAAGCTCTACGCCGCGGCTGTGCAAAATCTCCTGGCGGAGCAGCCGGGCCTGCACATCCTGGAAGGCGAGGTCGCGGATATCTCCGCGTCCGGGGATGCGGTGACCGGGATTGTCCTGGCCGACGGGCGGCAGTTCGTTTGCCGTGCGCTTGTTCTCACCACGGGGACTTTTTTGCGCGGGCTGATTCATATCGGTGAGCGCACAATTCCGGCCGGTCGCATGAACGAAGCCCCAGCCATTCGGCTGGGTGAGACCCTGTCACAGCTCGGATTTGCGCTGGGCCGGCTCAAGACTGGTACGCCGCCCCGCTTGGACGGCCGCACCATTGACTGGGACAGCCTAGAGCGACAAGCAGCCGATTCGGACCCGGAACCTTTTTCCCTCCTGACCGATCGGATCACGAACCCTCAGATCGAATGCGGGATCACGAGAACCACGGCCGAGACGCATCGGATCATACGGGACAATATTGGGCGTTCGGCGATGTATTCCGGCTCGATTTCCGGGATCGGCCCGCGCTACTGCCCGTCCATCGAGGACAAGATCGTTCGGTTCGGCGACCGGGAGGGGCATCAGATTTTTCTGGAGCCCGAGGGTCTGGAAGATGCCACGGTCTACCCGAACGGTATATCTACATCGCTTCCGGAAGATGTGCAGCTTGCGATCCTGAAGTCGATCCCCGGCCTCGAGAAGGCAGTCATGCTTCAACCGGGGTATGCGATCGAATATGACTATATCGATCCGCGCGGACTTGAGGCGACGCTGGAATCGAAGCGGTTGAAAGGGATGTTTCTGGCCGGACAGATCAACGGCACGACGGGCTATGAAGAAGCGGGCGCGCAGGGACTGTTGGCAGGACTGAATGCCGCGCGCTCCGCAGGCGGCCAGACGGGGGTGACGGTTAGGAGGTCGGAAGCCTATCTTGGTGTTCTTGTCGACGATCTTGTCTCGCGCGGTGTCACCGAGCCCTATCGCATGTTCACCTCGCGCGCGGAGTTCCGGCTGTCGATCAGGGCCGACAATGCCGATCAGCGTCTCACGCCATTGGCAATCAAACTTGGTTGCGCATCCGTCGAGAGGATATCGAGGTTCCGTCGCTTGGAGGTGGACCTGGAAATCGCCCGAAACACGCTGACGTCAATCAGCCTGACGCCCAACGAAGCCCGAAGGCTTGGCTTCGACGTCAATATGGATGGTGTTCGGCGTTCGGCTTATGATCTTCTGTCGACAACCGGTTTGGGCCGTCTCCGGGATTGTTTTCCGTCGCTTGCCAAGATTTCCGACGCCATTGGTGACCGGATCGAGACGGAAGCGCGCTATGCCGTCTACCTTGAGCGGCAGGAGAAAGAAATCGCTCAGGCCCGCAAGGAAGAGAACAGGCCGATCCCAGAGGATTTTGATCTGTCTGTGATCCCCGGCCTCTCGAACGAGATAAAACAGAAGTTGATATCCAGGAGGCCGCGATCTCTTGCCGATGTACAGCGGATGGAAGGTATGACTCCGGCGGCCGTCGCCATTTTGATCGCCCGATTGAAGGCTTTCGAGGTCGACAGGGACAAGGCTGCGTGACGGTTGAGCCCTTCAACTCATTGCGGGACATCGTTCCAGGCGTTTCACGTGAAACATTCGACCGCCTGAAGCAGTTTCAAGCGCTGTTCGAACGATGGTCGTCCACGATCAATCTGGTCGCCGGCTCCACCCGTGAGGAGCTGTGGTCGCGTCATATTCTCGACAGCGCGCAGCTTTTTCCGTTGGGGCGATTGTCGAAACGTTGGCTGGATATCGGCTCTGGAGGTGGGTTTCCGGGTCTTGTTCTGGGATTTCTTCTTGCGGATCAGCCAGAAGCGCGCATCGATCTTGTCGAAAGCAACCTCAAGAAGTCCGCTTTTCTCAGGACGGTGGTCGGACAGTTTTTGCTGCCCGCGCGGATCAACAGCATGCGGGTCGAATCGTTCGTTCCTGCCGAAATGCCGGACATAGTCACCGCCAGGGCGCTCGCATCCCTGCCCGATCTTCTTGGCATGACGGAACGCTGGATTTCAAACGGGGCGACAGGTCTTTTTCCAAAAGGGCGGGATTACCGCCGAGAGCTGGAAGATAGCGCTCACCATTGGCGCTTCGATTTGATAGAACATGCCAGCAAGACGGATTCGCAGGGGATGATCCTGGAGATCTCGAACCTTCGCCGTCGTTAGGACGCTTTTGGAAACTGATCTCGATTTCAAAGTGTTAGCGCCATGTCTTCGCCGAGAATCATAACAATTGCCAATCAGAAGGGCGGGGTCGGCAAAACCACGACGGCGATCAACCTCGCAACCGCCCTGGCCGCGATCGGCGAGCGGGTGCTGGTGGTTGACCTTGACCCGCAAGGCAATGCGAGCACGGGTCTCGGAATCGACCGGAAAGAACGATCCATCTCGTCCTACGACGTGCTGACGGGAGCGGAGCCGCTGGAGCGCGCTGTCGTGCAGACGGCGGTTCCGGGGCTGTTCATCGTCCCGTCCACCATGGACCTTCTGGGCGTGGAGATGGAAATCGCGGGAAAGCCGGATCGTGTCCTCAGGCTGCGCAACGAAATCCGTCGCGCGCAGGACAGGAACAGCGGCTTCGGCTACGTCCTGATAGACTGCCCTCCCTCGCTCAACCTGCTGACGCTGAACGCGATGGCGGCCGCCGATTCCGTTCTGGTGCCCCTGCAATGCGAATTCTTCGCGCTGGAGGGTCTCAGCCAGTTGCTCGACACGGTGGATCAGGTGCGGCAGACGATCAACCCCGCCCTGACGATCCAGGGCATCGTCCTGACGATGTATGACGGCCGCAACAACCTGGCCAACCAGGTCGTGGATGATGTGCGGGCCTATATGGGCGACGCGGTGTATGAAACGATTATACCGCGGAACGTGCGGGTCTCGGAGGCGCCTTCCTACGGCAAGCCGGCCATTCTGTATGATCTCAAATGCGCCGGCAGCCAGGCCTATCTGCAACTCGCCTCCGAGGTGATCCGGCGGGAGCGCAGGCTGAAGGCGGCCTAGGGACGGGAGCGACATGGAAGACAGTTCGAAAAGACGTCTGGGACGAGGCCTGGCCGCCCTGATCGGCGAGATCGATCGCGCTCCTTCGGCGGATGCCGTGGAAACGAAGCCCGCCGCCGATCTGAATGTTCCCATCGAGTTCGTTTCGCCCAATCCGCGCAATCCGCGCCGCCATTTCGACGAGGCGGACCTCTCGGATCTCGCGCAGTCAATCCGGGAGCACGGGATCGTGCAGCCGGTGATCGTGCGCAACGGGGCGGAGAAGGGACGCTACGAGATTATCGCCGGCGAGCGACGCTGGCGCGCGGCGCAGCGCGCCGGCCTGACCGCCATTCCCGTGCTCGTCCGCGAGGTCAATGATCGCACGGCGCTGGAACTTGCCATCATCGAGAACGTCCAGCGTGCCGACCTCAATCCTCTGGAAGAGGCAGCGGGCTATCAGCAATTGATCGACGATCACAGCTATACGCAGGCCGATCTGGGGCAGGTGATCGGCAAGAGCCGCAGCCATGTCGCCAACACGCTGCGTCTCCTGAAGCTGCCGGAAACCGTGCGGACCATGGTCGCGGACGGGCAGTTGACCGCCGGGCACGCGCGAACGCTGATCACCGTCGAGGACCCGGAAAGGCTGGCCCGCAGGATCGTCGACGAAGGCCTTTCCGTCCGGCAGGCGGAAACGCTGTCGCAGGCTCCGGCGGCCGAGGCGAAGCCCGCCGGATCGTCGGTGCAGGTCAAGGATGCCGACACGCTGGCGCTGGAAAAGCTGCTGTCGGATTTCACCGGCCTCAAGGTTTCGATCGCGCATCGCCAGGGCGGAAACGCCGGCGAGATCAGGATCGCCTACCGGACCCTCGAGCAACTCGACGATCTGTGCCGGCGTCTGCAAACCGCCGGATAAATTAGCCGGCTATCGTCTTATTTAGCCATGCGTGCGGCATCGGCCGTTATAGCCATGAGACACTGGCGCGCCATCGCGAGAGCCAGTTCCGGGCGGCGGCGGGCGGAGAGGGAAGCCGAGCCCAGCCGCTCCAGCGCGCGCTGAATCGCCGCGCCGGTCCAGCGCGAGACCGCGCTTTCCACCGCCCTTCGCCGGGAGAAGAAAATGGGCGGCCGCGCCGATGCCACCGCCTCGCCCGGCCGCGCCCCGGCATCGACGGCGGCGCGCAGCAACTGGACCGTGTGAAGCTGGCGCAGCGCCGCGCCCAGAAGCGTGGCGGCCTGCGAGGGGCTGGTCGCGGTTCGCGAGAACTGGATGTCGAAGCCCGCGAGCTGTCCTGTGAGCATGGCGTCCAGCAACGCATCCGTGTCAGCCGCCGCGGCATCGCCCACCGACGCCTCGACATGATGCGGGGCGATCTCGGCCTCTCCCTGCGCATAGAGCACGAGCTTGACGATCTCGCCGCGCGAGGCGAGGCGGTCGCCGCCGAGGTTTCGCCGGAGCAACTGGCGGGCTTCCTGGCCCATGGTCATGCCGGCCTTGCGCAGCTCGTCGTCGATGACCGCGTCGAGATCGCGCGCTTCGTCGGCGAAGCAGGGCAGGGCGATCGCCGACGCGCTCGCTTCCACCGCGCTGCGGATCGGCGCTCCCTTGCGCAGGTCGCCGGCCTCGAGCAGCACGATCGCGTCGGCCGGCGGCGTGGCGCACAGCGCCTTGACGTCCTCGGCCAGGGATTTCTGCGCGCCGGCGTTGCGCACCCAGACCAGCCGCTTGGCCGAGAACATCGGCACCATGCGCGCCTCGTCGAGCAGCCTGCCCGGTTCGCGGTCGGCCTCGCCGGCGTCCAGCCGGATCACGGTGAAGGGATCGTCGAGAGGAAGCCCGCAGCCGCGGGCGAACGCCTGCGCGCGTTCGGAGACGAGCCCGCGGTCCGGCCCGTAGATCAGGATCACGGACACGCGCCCGTCCGGCTTTCGCAGCCAGGATTCGACCTCGGAAGCTTTTTTCTGCGCCATGACCGGCGCTTAGCACGTCCGGCCGTTGGGGTGAAAGCGCGGCGTCGGCTTCACGTGCCTGCCGTCGCAGCCGGCCGCGCGCTTTCCGGGCCGGCCTTGCGCGAGCGGCCATAGAGCGTGAGAAGGATGGTCAGCAAGGCGGCGCCCGCGAGGATGCCGAAGGATAAGAGCGGACGGTACCAGAACCAGGCGAGGGCGATGGCCGTGGCTCCGACCATGATGGCAAGCACGGTGCCGACGAGACCTGTGCCGAGGCGCACGAGGCTGCCAAAAACCGGCACCACATCCGCGAGCACCCCGAGCGGACCGAGTACGAGCGCGAAGGCGATCGCCAGCACGACCAGCCCGGCGATCCGCAGCACCCAGGTGACCGCCACGTTGGCGCTCTGCGCCTGCGCGAACATCTGCGCCGGTGGAACGCTCCCGCGCTCGACCATCAGCAGCCGGCTTCCCGCCTCGGTCTGGTAGGGCGCCAGCGTGTGGCCGGTCTGACGGCCGACGATGCTGACGGCGCCGAGCGGGACGGCCTGGTAGGAGATTCGATAGTCGCCCACCGAAGGCGAGGCCGGGTTCCAGCCGAGATAGATGCGCCCGTCGACCACGGAGACGCGCTGCGTGCCGTCATAGGCCGCGTCGATCGGGTCGCGGCGTTCGGCCGGAACGGGCAGCGGCACCGCGCCGCCGACGCGATCCAGAACGGGAGCGCCGAGCACGAAGCCGCCGAGCCGAGCCTCCGGAACCTGGACGGTGCGGCTGGAGATTTCCATCGGCGGGTTGGCGTGACCCGCCGGCTGCCTGAAATCGCCGGACTCGATCGGTCGGCTGTCCCATTCCTTCGCATAGGAATAGGTCGTCACCGTCTCCTCGCCGCCGCCCAGCCTGGTCTTGGTCTCGGAGCGGGCGGTCTCTTTCCACTGGTACATCTCCACGGTCCGGACCAGCCGGATGCCGGGGGCCGAGACGGCGAACCCATCGTCGGACGGCACCGTGGCCGACGTCATGTCGCCGGCGACGTGGATCAGCGCGCCTTCATTGGCGGGCTCGACCCTGCCGGCCTCCACCGAAACGACGATGCCCGCCCCCTCCGTCAGGGAGCGCGCGGTGGTCACGGCGCGGCCCTCGTTCCAGAACAGCAGGACGACCATGGCGAGAACCAGCACGAGCCCGGCGACGAAACCGCCGAGGGAGCGCTTCAGGCGTCCCAGCCAGGACACTGAGGTGCTTTCCCGCACGATATCGCTCATGGTCGCAACCTTTCTCTCCGCGCCGTCGTGCCGGTTTGCGTCGCGAATGTATCCGGCCGATGCCGCCCCGGTCGAAACCGTCCGGCCGGCGGCATTCCGGTTAGGGCGTGCGGGAACCGGGATGGATGGTGCGGGTCGAGCCGCGTCCTTCGCCGGCTCCGATCCAGGGCGGGAAGTCTGTGGCCTCGTCGTCGGCCAAGGGCGCGTCGCGGTCGCGGACGACCGGTTGCGCGCGCTCCACCCGGCGGACATCGGTCAGGCCGATGGCGGTTAGTTGCGGCAGCACGATCCGCGGGTCGCCGGCGACGACGATCAGCGACGGCGCGAGCGGGGCGAGCTTGAGCGCTTCGTCGGCCACTGCGTCGCGCGTCAGCCGGGTGCGCTCCTCGCGGCGCTTCTGGTTCTCCTCCAGGGTGGTGCCGGAGCCGACCGCCGTCAACAGCGCGGCGAACAGGCCGGACGCGGTCTCGGAGACACCGGCCAGGGCCTGGCGGTAGGCGGTCACGGTGCGGTTGACCTCGTCGTCGCCGACGGGCTTTGCCGACAGGCTGTCGAAGCCCCTCAGGATCTCGGCGACGGCCGGGCCGGTGTTGTCTCGCTCCACGGTCGTGGCGACGGCCAGCGCCGAGCCGGCGGCGATGTCGTCGAACAGATAGGCGTCGACGCCGTAGGAGTAGCCCTTTTCCTCGCGGATGACCGAATTCAGGCGGCTGTTGAAGTCGCCGCCGAGAAGATTGGCCACCGCGACCGCCTCGCCGCGACCGGGTTCGGTCACGCCCGGCGCGGGCCGGGCGACGAACAGGGCGGACTGGCTGGCGCCGGGTTCCGGCAGGAGGAGCACGGTCCTTCCGGCCGGAAAGCCGGCCGCAGGGTGCGGCTTGGCGCCAAGGCCGGGCCCCTTCCCCTCCCAGCCGCCGAACGTCTTCTCCAGGCTGGCCCGCACCGTATCCAGCGGCAGCGGGCCGACGCTGTAGATCGTCACGGCGGCCGGCTGGAAGAGCGCGGCGAAGGCGGCCTTGGCGTCGTCCAGGGTGATGCGGGCGATGGACTGCGCTGTCCAGTTCGGGCCGGCGATGCCGTTGCCGCCGGGGAACAGCACATCGCGGCCGGCGCGCAGGGCGATGTCGGGCAGGTCGGCCTCGCGGCCGGCGAACCAGTCGGCATATTCCGCCTTGGTGACCGTCCATTCGGCGGCATCGAAGCGCGGCCTGAGCACGGCGTCGGCCAAGAGGGCAACGCCGGCGTCCAGCGCGTCGGCGGGAACGGACAGCGTCAACGCGGTCGTCATCGTGTCGGCGCGGGAGCCGACGCGCGCGCCGATGTCGCCGGCCGCGCGCGCGAAGGCGTCTCGGGCGCGATCGCCCGCGCCGCGCACCGCCATGGCGGCGGCCATCTCCAGCAGGCCCTCGCGCCCCGGCGGCGCGCTGTACCAGCCGCCGGACGCCACGATCGCGAGGTTTTCCACCGGCGCTTCCGGCATCTCGTAGTGCACGACGCGGATGCCGTTGGACAGCGTCGCGGTGTGTTGCGCCGGCAGGGCGGCGGTGCCGGGCTGGCGCGGCGGCAATTTGGGGATGTCGGTGTTGCGGCGCGGGGCGGCGGCGAAGCCGCCGGGCGTGCCCGACGAATCGAGCAGCACAGCGGGGTAGCCGCCGCGCGGTCCGGGCGTCAGCACCAGCGTGCTTTCGCGCTCAGGCTGCACGACCGCGCGCAGGGCCGTCTGCGTCTCCTGCGGCGTCGCGCCCGCGAGGGCCGGGTCGTCGTCCAGACCATGGGTCACGCGGCCGAAGGTGCCGACCTGCTCGATCAGCGCCTCGGCGCGGTCCTTGAGCGATTCGGCCGACAGGCGCGCGTCGAGCAGCAGGGTGCGACGGGCGCGCCCGACATCGTCGGAGGTAACCGGCTGCGAAATCAGGTCGCGCACGGCGGCGCGCAACTCGGTCTCCAGGGTCTCGGCCGAAACGCCGGGTGCCGCGCTCGCCTCGACGACGAAGCGGCCGCCGAGCAGGCCGGGCGTCCAGCTCGCCGAGGCGGCGGTCGCGACGCGCTTCTCGGTCACCAGCCGGCGTCGCAACGCGCCGGTGTCGGCGCTGCCGAGAAGCTCGGCGGCCAGCGCCAGCGGGGCGTTTTCCAGCGAGGCGGCGGCCGGGCCGGTGTAGCCGAACAGGACGATCGGCGAGGGCATGCGGTCCTGGAGCGCCAGCCGCAGGCGGGCCGGTTTTGCCTCCGACGCGGCCAGCGGCGGCACGTCGGCGCCGCGTGCGACGCGGCCGAACGTGTCGGCGACGAGCGCCCTGGCATCGTCCACGGCGAAGTCGCCGGTCAGCACTAGCACGGCGTTGTTCGGGACGTAGTAGGTGTCGAAGAAGCCACGCACGTCGGCCAGCGAGGCCGCGTCGAGATCGGCCACCGAGCCGATCACCGTGCGGCTGTAGGGGTGCGGCTTCGGGAACAGTCCCGACCAGAAGGCCTGCCAGGCCGAGCCGCCGGCCTGGTCGAGCACGTTCTGCCGCATCTCGTTCTTGACCACGGACCGTTGCAGGTCCAGCTCGGCCTGGGAGACCTCGCCGCCGAGATTGGCCATGCGGTCGGCTTCCAGCGACAGGATCATCGGCAGGTTCGCCGACAGGCCCTCGACGTAATAGACGGTGCCGTCCTCCATGGTCCACGCGTTGATCGTGTTGCCGAGCGCCGAATGCGCCTCGAACACGTTGGGCCAGGCGGTGGTGCCGGAGAACATCAGGTGCTCGAACAGATGCGCGAAGCCGGAACGTCCGGCCGGCTCGTTCATGGAGCCGACCCGATAGCGCAGGTTCATGACCACCTTGGGGGCCCGGTGATCGGGCGCGAGGACGACATCCAGCCCGTTGTCGAGCCGGTAGCCGACGATGGGCTCCGAAGCGCCCGCCGCGCCCGTCCAGAGAGCGATCGCGACGGCGATCCCGGTGAAAAGGCGCTTCATTCCCATCCCCTCGAACAGTCGCGCGCCGGTCCCAGCCGAATCGTTCGCGCCGCGATGTACAGGCAATGAAAACGGCAAAGCTTTGACGGACGCCAGTCCCACGGCCCAGGGTCGGCAATTTTGTGCCAGGCGACCGCTCCGGCGTCGGATTCGACGCCGGTTTGTGGCGGTGGGCGTTGCCGTCCGGTCACACAGGGTCTAAAGAGCGCGTATTCTCCGGATGAGGCCGCTTTGTCCCTTCTGCAGTCGACAGTCAACGGCATATCGAGGAGCCGCGTGCGTTTCATGAACCACGCGGGAAGCCTTATCGCATCCATCTAGCCCGGCGCGGCCGCGAGGCCGTCGACCGGGGTGACGGAAATCCAAACAAGCTACGTTCGGTTCCGATTTCCGGGCTCGCTCTGCGCGCCCGCTGGAGATGCGTGATGAAGGACCTGTTTTTCGACGCCGCCGGACCTGCGCTCCCGTGACCTGGAGTGCCGGCATGACGAAGCCGCGGCGGAGCGGCGATCCGGCCGGGCCGTGCCCGGCGACCGGAAGCGCTCCCGCATGCGCGGGCATCGCGTCGACGGCCAGGATGCGCGGCGGCGGCGCCGACTTCGAAACAGCCATTTCCCACCAAACCCAGGAGACCCCATGACCGAACACACCATGCTTGAAGACGCCCTGATCAGGCTCGACGATGCCGCCGCCCATCTCGACATCGACCCCGACGTGATCGAGAAGCTGAAATTCGCGCGCGAGACCACGAAGGTCCGCCTCATGATCCGGATGGATGACGGATCGCGCAAATCGTTCCTTGCCTGGCGCTGCCGCTACGACGACACGCGCGGCCCGACCAAGGGCGGCATCCGCTTCCACCCCGATTCCACCGTCGACGAAGTCGAGACCCTCGCCTTCTGGATGACGTTCAAATGCGCCGTGATGAACCTGCCCTATGGCGGCGGCAAGGGTGCGGTGCAGGTCGATCCGCGCAAGCTTTCGAAGTCCGAGCTGGAGCGGCTCTCGCGCGCCTATATCCAGGCTTTCGCCGGGGTCATCGGCCCCGACCGCGACATTCCGGCGCCCGACGTCTACACCAACTCGATGATCATGGGCTGGATGGCCGACGAATACGCGCAGATCGTCGGCCAGCACATGCCGGCCGTCATCACCGGCAAGCCGATCGCGCTCGGCGGATCGCTGGGACGTGGCGATGCGACCGCGCGCGGCGGCTATTATCTCGTGCGTCATCTGGCCGCCGATCTCGGCCTCGCCGAAACGATGCGCGTCGCGGTCCAGGGTTTCGGCAATGCCGGGCAGCACATCGCGCAGTTGCTCGCGGCCGACGGGCACAAGGTGATCGCGGCTTCCGATTCGGAGGGGACCGTGCACGCGCCGGACGGGCTTCACGTCGATCTGCTGATCGAAGCCAAGCAGGCCGGGCGATCCGTCGTCAGCACCGCGGGGCGCGGCGGGCACGAGGTGCTGAAAGGGGACATCGTCGCCACCGATTGCGATCTCCTGGTCCCGGCAGCGCTGGAGAACATGATCCGTGCCGACAACGCGTCCTCGGTGCGCGCCAGGCTGGTGCTGGAGCTGGCCAACGGTCCCGTCACGCCGGAGGCCGACGACATCCTGGCGAAAGCCGGAACCATCGTGCTGCCCGACATACTGGCCAATGCCGGCGGCGTCACCGTCTCCTACTTCGAATGGGTCCAGAACCGGCAGGGGTATTACTGGCCCGTCGAGGAAATCCACGACCGTCTGCGGACCATCATGGAGCGGGAAGGACGCGCCATCTGGGAGGTCGCGTCGCAGAAAAGCGTCACGATGCGGACGGCCGCCTATGTCCATGCGCTCGGCCGCCTCGCCGACGCCATCGAGGCTCACGGAACACAGAGCTTCTTCACCAGCTGACGCGCGATCGAAGGAGGCATGCCGGCGCATGCCTCCTTCGATCCGATCCGCGGGCGGAGCCGCCTTGCGGCCAGCCCGCAAGCCGGTAACCTAGGCGGCGGCGAGAGGCGGCCGCCGCGAAGGACCGGTATCCCGGCCAGGGAGGATTTTTTATGATTTCAGGGTCGCAGTGCCGTGCGGCGAGGGCGCTGGTGGAAATCACGCGAGGCAAGCTCAGCGACCGTTCCGGGGTCGGCGAGTCGGTCATCCGCGATTTCGAGCGGAAGCTCGGCAAGCCGGACGACGCGGCCATCCGGCTGCTGCAGGAGGCGCTGGAAGGTCTCGGCGCCGTCTTCATCGGGGAAAACGGCGGCGGCATCGGTGTGCGGCTGAAGTTCACCGCCGCCGAAGCCCGCCAGATCGCGCGCCTGGAGGGCGAAGGCGGCCTGGTGGCGAGCGACGACGTGCCCTGACGAGGGCCTGCTCGCGGCCATCGACATCAGGAAAACAGAAGCGCCCGGTCGTCGCCGTTCTCGCGAATGTGCGTCGGCAGGCCGAGCCGGCCAAGCAACGCGAGGAAGGGACGGGGCGGCAGCTCCTCCACATTAGCCATCGTCCGCACGTCCCAGAGGCCGCTGGCCACCAGAATGGCCGCGGCGACCGCAGGCACGCCCGCGGTGTAGGAAATCCCCTGGCTGCCGACCTCGCGCCAGGCGTCCTCGTGATCCGCGACGTTGTAGAGGAAGACCTCGCGCTCCCTGCCGTCCCTGACGCCCCTCACCAGGTCGCCGATGCAGGTCTTGCCCGTATAGCCGGGCGCGAGCGACGAGGGGTCGGGCAGCACCGCCTTGACCACCTTCAGCGGCACCACCTCGACGCCTTCGGCCGTCGTGACCGGCTGCTCGGAGAGCAGGCCCAGGTTCTTCAGGACATTGAAGACGGTGATGTAGCGGTCGCCGAAGCCCATCCAGAAGCGAACGGTCGGCACGCCGAGGTTCTGCGACAGCGAATGGACCTCGTCATGGCCGGTCAGATAGGCCTGCTGGCGGCCGACAACCGGCAGATCCCATTCCCGGCCGACCTCGAACATGCGGTTCTGAACCCATCCGCCGTCCTGCCAGGACCAGACCTTTCCGGTGAACTCGCGGAAATTGATCTCGGGATCGAAATTGGTCGCGAAGTACCTTCCGTGGCTGCCCGCGTTGATGTCGACGATGTCGATGGATTCTATGCTGTCGAAATATTCGTCGCTGGCCAGCCGCGCATAGGCGTTGACCACGCCGGGGTCGAAACCCGCGCCGAGGATGGCGGTGACGCCCGCCCTTTCGCATTCCTCGCGCCGCTTCCATTCGTAGTTGGCGTACCAGGGCGGCGTCTCGCATACCTTCATCGGATCTTCGTGAATGGCGGTGTCGATATAGGCCGCGCCCGTCGCGATGCAGGCGGACAGAACCGGCATGTTGACGAAGGCCGAGCCGACATTGATCACGATCCGCGCCCCGATCTTCTCGATCAGCGCCCGTGTGGCGGCGACATCCATCGCGTCAAGCCGGTGCGCCTCGAGCTTTCCGGCGATGCTCAGCGCGTTCCTGTCCCGCACCGAGGCGACGATGGCCTCGCATTTCGCAAGGGTACGCGACGCGATGTGAATGTCGCCGAGCGTGTCGTTGTTCTGCGCGCATTTGTGCGCGACCACCTGGGCGACGCCGCCGGCGCCGACGATGAGCACGTGCTTCTTCATTTCGGGGGAGGTTCTCCTTCTTCAGGGGGGGTGCGTGACCGTCAGGACAGGCTGGATTCGTAGTCCGCGTAGCCGAAGGCGCGGACGGTCCGGACGGAGCCGTCGAGGTCGCGAATGGCGATGGCGGGCATGGCCACGCCGTTGAACCAGTTCTTCTTGACCATCGTGTAGCCGCCCGCGTCGCGGATCGAGATGCGGTCGCCGACCTTCAGGGGCCTGTCGAAGCGGAAGCTGCCGAAGATGTCGCCCGCCAGGCACGATTTGCCGCACACCATGTACTCATATGGTCCGGCGTTCGGCTCCAGCTTCGCCTCCTCGCGGTAGATCAGGAGATCCAGCATGTGCGCCTCGACGGAGGAATCCACGACCGCCAGGTCCCTGCCGTTGAACAGCGTGTCGAGCACCGTCACTTCCAGGGTCGTGCAGCCGGTGATCGCCGCCTCGCCCGGCTCGAGGTAGACCTGCGCCCCGAACCGTTCGGAGAAAACGCGCAGGCGCTCGCACAGCGCATCGATCGGGTAGTCCTCGGCGGTGAAATGGATGCCGCCGCCAAGACTGATCCAGTCGGCATAGCGCAAAAGCGCGCCGTACCTGGCCTCGATCCGGTCGAGCATGCCGGAGAACAGGCCAAAGTCGCCGTTCTCGCAGTTGTTGTGGATCATGAAGCCGTCGATGCGGTCGAGCACGGATTCGATCCTGACCGGGTCGGACTCGCCCAGGCGGCTGAACGGACGGGCCGGATCGGCGAGGTCGAAATGGGACGAGCTGACCCCGGGATTGAGCCGCAGGCCGCGTCCGATGCCGCCGGCCCGCGCGCCGAAACGGTCGAGCTGGCCGATCGAGTTGAAGATGATCTTGTCGGCGTGGCCGATCGCCTCGTCGATCTCGTGATCGGCCCAGGCGACGCTGTAGGCGTGGGTCTCGCCGCCGAAGCGCGTGCGGCCCAGCCTCACCTCGTTGAGGGACGACGAGGTGGTGCCGTCCATATGGGGACGCATGTCGCCGAAGACGGACCATGCCGCGAAGCATTTCAGCGCGAGCAGGGCCTTCGCGCCGGATTGCCGCCGCAGATAGGCGATGCGCTCCATGTTGCGCAGGAGCTTTGCCCTGTCGATTAGGTAGCAGGGGGTCATCATCTCGGGTCTGGTGCTCCTTCGGCGGCGATCACGATCCGCGCCGATCCGCGAACGCGGCGGGGACGACGGTTGACGCGATGCACCGGGGACAGCGGGCCGCGGCGCGCGGCAGGGTCTTGTTGCAGGAGAGGCAGAGCTGCCTCGATCGGGCGATTCGCATGACACGCTCCATCGATGCGGCGCATGTCGCGCCGCAGGAATGAACCGCTTCCTATGGAATGTCCCGGAGCAGGCTAGATGTCTGGTCCCATCATGTGATGGAATCAGTTTAGCTGCTCCTTCTTGGAG